>NZ_CP121274.1:2556148-3195185 GCF_029639405.1 Microbacterium proteolyticum | reverse complement strand
GGTACGGGGTGAGATACGACCCGCAGAGGACGGAATCCGACCGGATTCGCGGGCTCCGAGCGGACTCGCCGTCACGCTCGAGGCATGACCTCACTCCTCGCCGCTCGCCTCGCGATGGTGGCGGTCGGTTCGGCGCTCCTCATCGTCGGGCTCGCTGAGACCGCCCACGGCCGGGGGTGGGGGTTCCTCGCGCTGGTCGGTGCGGTCGGCATCCTGCTGTGCGTCACGCTGGAGGCATCCGGGATCATCCGCGTCCCGCGGGCGGCCGTGCGCCGACGTCAGGTGGTGGCCGCGACGACGGCGGAGATCAACGCGTCGAGGTCGGTGCCTTCGAGCGTGGGGCCGGGCAGCGCGTTGAGGTCGAGCACGGCGTTGAAGTAGAGGCCGTCGCTGACGAGCAGCACCATCTGCGGAGCCGTCTCGTCGCGGGTGTGGGCTCGCAGGCTGTCCTCCCACAGTTCGCGCACCCGGCGCAGGCTCGCGGACGCGGCGTCGCTGCCGTTCTGCGCCAGCCGCGAGACCGCGAGGATCGTGACGTCCAGCGGTGATCCGGTGTTCTGCGACGAGCGCAGATGCGCGGCCACGACCCCCTCGGGGGAGTTCTCGATCTCGTCGACGTCCTGCTGAGCGAGCACTTCGAGGCGCTTCACCAGAGCCTCTTCGAGCGCGCTCTTGGAGTTGAAGTGGTAGAGCAGGCCGCCCTTGCTCACCCCGGCGGCACGCGCCGTGGCATCCATCGTCGCGGCACGTTCGCCGTCGTCGACGAGGATGCGTGTGAAGGCGTCGAGGACGGCTTCGCGGGCGAGTGGGGGTCTGCTCATGGCCTCTCGATCGTAGTGGCGGGTGGTGTGAGGGTTCTGTTACTATACCGGCTGGACGGTTTAGAAACGGAACTCGGAAGAATGCTCACCTCGTCGTTGCCCACTCAAGAGATCAACGCCCCTCGCGCCGGCTGGCGCGGGTGGTTCGCACTGGCGGTGCTGATGCTGCCGGTGCTGCTGGTGTCGGTTGACAACACGGTGCTGAGCTTCGCGCTGCCCGAGATCGCCCTGTCGCTGCAGCCCTCCAGCATCGAGCAGCTCTGGATCATCGACGTGTATCCGCTGGTCCTCGCGGGGCTGCTGGTCACCATGGGAACGCTCGGCGATCGTTTCGGTCGTCGTCGCATGCTGCTGATTGGCGCGACGGGATTCGCCGTCGTCTCCGCGCTGTCGGCCTTCGCGCCCACCGCGGCGCTCCTCATCGCCGGACGTGCGCTGATGGGTGTCTTCGGCGCGATGCTGATGCCCTCGACCCTCTCGCTGCTGCGCAGCATCTTCCGCGACCGCGATGAGCGGCGCCTCGCCATCGCGGTGTGGGCGTCGGGCTTCTCCGCGGGCGCCGCGCTCGGCCCCATCGTCGGCGGGTTCCTCCTCGAGCGCTTCACGTGGGGCTCGGTGTTCCTCATGGCCGTGCCGGTGCTCGTGCCGCTGCTCGTCCTCGCCCCGTTCTTCGTGCCCGAAAGCCGCGACCCCGCGCCCGGCCGGTTCGACCCCGTGAGCGTCGTCCTCTCGCTCGCGACGATGGTGCCGGTGGTCTACGGCATCAAGAAACTCGCTGTCGACGGGCCGACTCTCACGGTCGGCGGGCTCTTCGTGGCGGGCGTGGTCTTCGGCTGGCTGTTCGTGCGCCGCCAGCGCACGCTGCCCACGCCGATGCTCGACATGACGCTCTTCCGTCGCGGAACGTTCTCGGGCGCGATCCTGGTCAATCTGCTCAGTGTCGTCGGACTCGTCGGGTTCCTTTACTTCGTCGCACAGCATCTGCAGCTCGTCGTCGGGCTCACGCCGATGGTCGCGGGCTTCGCCCTCGTTCCCGGTCTCGCTCTCATGATCGTGTCGGGGTTGGCTGTCGTGCCCGTCGCCAAGAGGTTCCCGCCGCGTGTGGTCGTGCCCGTTGCGCTGAGCTTCTCGGTCGTGGCGTACATCATGGTCGCGCTGTCCACCGCCGACCTCACCCTGTTGATCATCGCCTTCGGACTTCTCGGCATCGGCATCGGCGCAGCCGAGACGGTGTCGAACGAACTCATCCTCTCCAGCGCCCCGCCGGCGAAGGCCGGAGCCGCCAGCGCCGTCTCAGAGACGGCGTACGAAGTCGGCGCCGTGCTCGGCACGGCCGTGCTGGGTGGCATCCTGGCCGCGTTCTACCGGGCTCAGCTCGTTCTTCCGGCCGGACTCCCGGATGCCGCGGCCGACGCCGCCCGGGAGACGCTCGCCGGAGCCGTTGCGGTGTCGCACACGTTGGACGACGCCGCCCTGGCGGAGTCGCTGCGCCTGGCCGCAGCGCACGCGTTCGATTCCGGCGTCGTCGTCACCGCGTTGATCGGCGCCGGGCTGATCGTCGTGGCCGCCCTCATCGCTGCCACTACCCTGGGAGGAACCCGCGGCGCGTCGACGAAGTGATGCGCCCTGAGCGCTGAGGAGTGCGATGTCGCGCGTCGTCAAACTGGCCGTCATCCCCGGTGACGGCATCGGTCCCGAGGTCGTCGCCGAGGCCGTGAAGGTCCTCGACGCGGTCACCGCCGGATCGGGAGTGGAGTTCGAGAAGACGCCGTTCTCCCTCGGCGCCGCTCGGTATCTCGAGACCGGCGACACCCTCACCGACGCCGACCTCGCCGCGATCGGCGAGCACGACGCGATCCTCCTCGGTGCCGTCGGGGGAGTGCCCGGCGACCCGCGACTCAAGGACGCGAACATCGAGCGCGGTCTGCTGCTGAAGCTCCGCTTCGAGCTCGACCACTACGTCAACCTGCGTCCCTCGAAGCTCTACCCCGGTGCCGCCGGTCCGCTCGCCGACCCGGGCGACATCGACTTCGTCGTCGTCCGCGAAGGCACGGAGGGACCGTACGTGGGCAACGGCGGGTCGATCCGCCGCGGCACCCCGCACGAGGTCGCCAACGAGACGTCCGTGAACACCGCTTACGGGATCGAGCGCGTCGTGCGCTACGCGTTCTCCCTCGCCGGGCGGCGCCGGAAGAAGCTGACGCTGGTGCACAAGACCAACGTGCTCGTGCACGCCGGGGGCATGTGGAAACGCATCGTCGACGCCGTGGCGTCGGAGCACCCCGAGGTCGACGTAGACTACCTGCACGTCGACGCGGCCACCATCTTCCTGGTCACGAACCCGAGCCGCTTCGACGTGATCGTCACCGACAACCTCTTCGGAGACATCCTGACCGACCTGGCCGGCGCCGTCACCGGTGGCATCGGCCTCGCCGCATCGGGCAACATCAACCCCGACGGCGCGTTCCCCTCGATGTTCGAGCCCGTCCACGGATCGGCGCCCGACATCGCAGGAACCCAGAAGGCAGACCCCACGGCTGCGATCCTCTCCGTCGCCCTCCTGCTCGATCACCTCGGGCTCACCGACGAAGCCGCCCGCGTCACCCGCGCGGTGGAAGACGACATCGCCGGCCGGGATGCCACCCCGCGCAGCACCGCGCAGATCGGCGACGCCATCGTCGACCGCGTCCAGGCGTAACCTGGACCGATCGGCACGCGCCGCCGCCCCTGCGCCCCCCGACACCGTGTGAAAGAGACCATGACGACCATCGACACCGACCCCGACACCGGACTCGACCCGCTCGAGTTTGCCGTCACCCGCAACCTCGCCGCGAAGAGCCCCGCGCAGCGCGACGAGATCCTCGCCAGCCCGGGATTCGGGCAGCACTTCACCGACCACATGGTCGACGTCTGCTGGTCGGTCCGCGGTGGGTGGCACCGGCCCCGCGTCTCGCCGTACGGCCCCATCTCGCTCGACCCCGCCGCGGCCGTGCTGCACTACGGGCAGGAGATCTTCGAGGGGATCAAGGCGTACCGCCATGCGGACGGTTCGATCCACACCTTCCGTCCCGACCAGAACGGACGACGCCTGCAGCGCTCGGCCCGTCGCCTGGCGCTCCCCGAACTGCCCGTCCCGTACTTCCTGCAGTCGCTGCGCGAACTCATCGCCGTGGACGGTGCGTGGGTGCCGTCGGGTGCCGATCAGAGCCTGTACCTGCGGCCGTTCATGTTCGCGAAAGAGGCGTTCCTCGGTGTGCGCCCGGCGCACAAGGTCGCCTACTACCTGATCGCCAGCCCCGCGGGTGCGTATTTCAAGGGCGGCGTGCAGCCGGTCTCGATCTGGCTCAGCGAGGACTACTCGCGCGCCGGCAAGGGCGGCACGGGTGCGGCGAAGACGGGCGGGAACTACGCCGCGAGCCTCCTGCCCCAGTCCGAGGCGTACGAGAACGAGTGCGACCAGGTCGTCTTCCTCGACCAGGACCGCAACATCGAGGAGCTCGGCGGCATGAACGTCGTGTTCGTCTACAAGGACGGCACCATCGTCACCCCGCAGTCCGACTCGATCCTCGAGGGCATCACGCGCGACTCGCTCCTGCAGCTGGCCCGTGACCGCGGGCATCACGTGGTCGGACGCAACGTCTCGCTCACCGAGTGGCGTGAGGGTGTGGCATCCGGGGACATCGTCGAGGTCTTCGCGTGCGGCACCGCCGCCGTCGTCACCCCGATCGGCATCCTCAAGGGCAAGGACTTCATCGACGAGCAGCCGACCGGCACCCTCGCGCTGGAGCTGCGCCAGGAGCTCACCGACATCCAGTACGGCCGGGTCGAGGACAAGCACGACTGGCTGTACCGCCTCGACGCCTGAGCGCACGTCGAACACGGAGGGGTCCCGACATCGGGGCCCCTCCGCCGTTTCCGCGCGGGGTTCCGGGCTGCCGCCCGCGCGCTTCTGACGCGCCGATAAACGCCATCTGCGATGAGAAACGGGCTCTCGTCTCGTTTCTCACCGCGGATGCCGTTTATCGCCGGAAGTGTGGGGGCGCCGGGGGTGCGAGATGCCGGGGCCGGCGGCGCCGGGGGTCGGGGCGCCAGGGGTGCCGGAGGTGCGCGCGCACGTCCGACTCTGCGGCGGCGCGAGGACCACCCGCGATGGAGCAGAACCGCGGATGCCACGTCGGAGGCCCCGGTTAGGCTGAACGGGTGAAGATCGCTCGGTTCAGCTACCAGGAAACCCTCCGCTACGGCATCGTCGACGACACCGAACTGGTGGTCCTCAGCGGTGACCCCCTCTTCGCCGGGTTCGAGACGACGGGGGAGCGCATCCCGCTGTCCGAGGTGACGCTCCTCGCGCCGGTGATCCCGCGCTCCAAGGTCGTCTGCATCGGGAAGAACTACCACGACCACGCCGCCGAGATGGGCGGCGAGGCGCCGGCCGAGCCGCTGATGTTCCTCAAGCCGAACACGTCCGTGATCGGTCCCGACGACGTCATCGTGCGGCCGACGGCGCTCAGCTCCCGTACCGACTACGAGGGCGAGGTCGCCGTCGTGATCGGACGTATCGCCAAGAACGTCCCCGCCGAACGCGCGGCCGACTATATCTTCGGGTACACCGTCGCGAACGACGTCACCGCGCGCGACCTGCAGAAGACCGACGGGCAGTGGACGCGCGCGAAGGGCTTCGACACCTTCTGCCCCGTCGGGCCGGTCATCGAGACCGACCTCGATGTGGATGCCGCGATCATCACGACCCGCGTCAACGGCGAGGTGCGGCAGAACGGACCGATGTCCGACATGATCCACTCGGTGCCCGACCTCATCGCGTACGCCTCGTCGGTGTTCACGCTGCTGCCCGGCGACCTGATCCTCACCGGCACGCCCGCCGGCATCGGCCCGTTCGAGGCCGGCGACACCGTCGAGGTCGAGGTGAGCGGGATCGGAGTGCTGCGCAACACCGCGCGCGATGCCTGACCCCACGACGAGCGCGGCGGTCGACGTCGCGCTCGTGCAGCGCCGCACCGTTCGGGTTCTGGCGGCGGGGCAGGTGCTCACCGGCGTTGCATTCGGGTCGACCCTGTCGCTCGGAGCCCTGCTGGCCGCTGACCTCTCGGGCCAGGAGGCGCTTTCGGGCTTCGCCACCGCCGCGGTGACGCTCGGCGCGGCGCTGACCGCCATCCCGCTCGCGCGCCTCGCCGCGGCGCGCGGGCGTCGCTTCGCCTTGAGCACGGGAAACGTCGCCGCGCTCATCGGCATCGCCGTCGTGATCGTCGCCGCCGCCCTGCGGCTGTTCCCCCTGCTCCTCGTCGGGATCGCCCTGATCGGCGCGGGGAACGCCGGCACGCTGCAGGCGCGGTTCGCCGCGACCGACCTCGCGAGCACCACCCGTCGGGGCAGAGACCTCGCGACGGTCGTCTGGGCGACCACGGTCGGCGGCGTCGTCGGACCCCTGCTGCTGGCGCCCGGCGAGGTGCTCGGAGCAGGCATCGGGATGCCGCGCCTCACCGGCGCATACCTGTTCTCCTTCGCCGCCCAGGCGTGCGCGCTCGCGCTGTACGTCCTCGTGCTGCGGCCCGACCCGCTGCTCCTCGCGCAGAGGCGCGACCGTGCGCACGCTGCGACGGTCGTCGACGCGGTGGCCGATCGGCCCGCCGTGGCCCGCTACGCGATGTTCGCCGTGGCCGCGTCGCACGTGACGATGGCATCCGTGATGGCGATGACGCCCGTGCACCTCTCGCACATCGTCGCTCCGGATGCCGTCACCCTCGCGGTCGGCGTGACGATCGCGCTCCACGTGTTCGGGATGTACGGACTCTCGCCGGTGTTCGGGATCCTCGCCGACCGCGTGGGGCGGATCCCCGTCGTCCTCCTCGGGCAGGTTCTGCTGGCTGCGGCTCTGGCGGTGGCGGCGATGCTGCCGTGGTCGCAGGCCGGGGTCCTCGTCGCTCTCGTGCTGCTGGGACTCGGGTGGAGCGCGGCGACGGTCGCGGGGTCGGCGCTGCTGACCGAGGTGACACCGGTCGCCGCCCGTCCCCGCCGTCAGGGGCGCAGCGACACTCTCATGACGGCGTGCGCCGCGGTCGGGTCGGTCCTCGCGGGCGTCATCCTGAACATCGCGGGGTACGGCGGGCTGGCGCTCTGGGCGCTCCTTCCCGTCGCGGCGGTGTGCGTCGGCGCGGTCGCGGTCAGATCACGACGCTGAGCGTGGCGGTGTGCTGCCCCTGCAGGGCCGACAGCGCCCGGTCGACGTCGTCCTCGTCATTGAAGACGTGGAACGCGACGCGTGCGCGTCCGGCGCGTCCGGAGGCGATGATCCCGGATGCCGTGAGCCGGGCGAGCGCGCAGCCCTCGGCATCCGGCCAGGTGACGATGGCCGACGGGCGGCCGGGTTCGTCGAGCTCCATCGCCGCACGGAAACGCTCGGCGAGCCCCGTGGCGTGCGCGTGGACGGCGGCCGGATCGGCCGAGGCGAAGAGGGCGAGAGCGGGCGCGGCCCCGACGAAGGCCTGCCACGCGGGCGAGACGTCGAAGCGACGCGCGTCGGGCGCGAGCGGCGCCGAGGTGCCGTAGCAGGACGCCCAGGGATCGTCCCCCGAGTACCAGCCGGCGTGCACGGGACGGAGCTCCCCGGCGAGGCCGGGGGAGAGCGTGAGGAACGCGACCCCCCGCGGAGCGCACAGCCACTTGTAGGCGTGGCAGACGGTCGCGTCGAAGAGGGTGGCATCCACCGGCAGCCAGCCGGCCGCCTGCGTGAGGTCGCACAGCGTCCGGGTACCGGTGCGCGCCGCGGCGGCGGCGATCGCGGCGGCGTCGGCGACCTCGCCGGTGGCGGACTGCACGAGCGAGAACGCAACGAGCCACGTGTCGGCGGAGATCTCGGCGGCGAGGCTCGCCAGCGGAACCGACCGGAGACGCACGCCCCGACCCGCGTGCGCGAACGGTGCCACGAGCGACGCGAAGTCACCGTCCGCGCAGAGCACCTCCGCCCCGTCGGGGACGGCCGCGGCGATGAGCGAGACGGCGACCGAGGTCTGCGCGGCGATCGCGACCTGCGACACCGGTGCGTGGACGAGCCGGGCGTAGGACCGCCGGGCGTCCTCGACCGCTCGCGTGGCCGCGGCGACGTCGGGGCGACCGGATGCGGCGGCCTCGATGTCGGCGGTCACCGCCGCGACTGTCGCGCGCGGGGGGAGTCCGAGCGTGCACGCGGCGAGGTAGTCGCGGCCGCCGGCGAAGTGCGGGGCGAGGGTCATGCGTCCAGCGTGCCTTCCGGTCGGCGCATTGCACTACGGGAGGTTTTGCATGAAACGCATCCAGGCTGCTTATGTATGAGCATGAGCGACGCTCCCCACGACGACGGACTCGACGCGCACGCGCTGCGCGTGGTGAAGGCGATCGCCGACACGGGGTCGATCACGGCCGCGGCCAGAGCGCTCGGCTACAGCCAGCCGGCCGTGAGCCAGCAACTGAGGCGGCTGGAGCGCCGATCGGGCCTGCCGATCGTCGAGCGCGTGGGGCGCGGGGTCCGGCTGACCGAGGCCGGGTGGGTCCTCGCCCGGCACGCGGCGACGGTGACGACCGCGCTGGACGCCGCCGCGGGCGACCTGGCCGAACTGCGCGGCATGCGGGCGGGGCGCGTGCGGATCGCCGCGTTCCCGTCGGCATCCTCGACGGTCGTCCCGCGGGTGATCGCCGCGCTGTCGGCGCGTCGGCCGGGGGTGTCGCTGAGCTTCGTCGAGGCCGAGCCGCCCGAAGCGATCGCCGCCGTCCGCGAGGATCGCGCCGACATCGCCCTCACCTACAGCTTCCCGGGCGACCGCCGCGAGCAGCTCGAGTCGGCGGCGACGGGTCTGAGCGTCCGCACGGTCGGGGGCGACGACACGGTGGTCGTCGTGCCCGCCGATCACCCGGTCGCCGGCGATGACCCGGTGGATCTGTCGCGTCTCGCGGGGGAGCGGTGGATCGCCGGCTGCCCGCAGTGTCGGGGGCACCTCCTCGAGGCGTGTGGTCGGGCGGGGTTCACCCCCGACATCGCGTTCGAGACCGACAACTACGTCGCCGTCGAGAACCTCGTCGCCCAGGGGGTCGGGGTCGCCATCCTGCCGGGGATGGCCGTGGCATCCCTCCCGCTCGTCGCGGGGATCGCGGTGCCGCGCCTCCCCGTGGCCGAGGCCCGCACGCTCCACGTCGTCACCGCGCGGGGCGCCGAGCGGGTGCCCGCGGTCGGCGCGGCGCTGGGCATCGTCGACGAGGTGCTCGTGGATCACCCGCGTCCGACGCCGGGGCGCCCGGGCCGCGCGGGCGCCGCCGAGTAGGATCGGGGGGTGTCTGCCACACCCGATCCCCGCACCACGACCGCCACCGGCGCCGACGTCCGCGTCCGGTTCTGCCCCTCCCCGACGGGGCTGCCGCACGTCGGTCTCATCCGCACCGTCCTGTTCAACTGGGCCTACGCGCGCCACAACGGCGGCACGCTCGTCTTCCGCATCGAAGACACGGATGCCGCCCGCGACAGCGAGGAGAGCTACCAGCAGCTCCTCGAAGCCCTGCGCTGGATGAACATCGACTGGGACGAGGGTGTCGAAGTCGGCGGACCCCACGCCCCGTACCGGCAGTCGCAGCGCCACGAGATCTACCGCGAGGTCCTCGACAAGCTGATCGCCGCCGGTGCCGTCTACGAGAGCTACTCCACGGCGGAGGAGATCGACGCGCGCAACGAGGCCAACGGCCGCGCGAAGCAGCTCGGCTACGACAACTACGATCGCGACCTCACCGACGAGCAGAAGGCCGCCTTCCGCGCCGAGGGGCGTCAGCCCGCGTGGCGACTGCGCGTGCCCGATCACGACCTCAGCTACGTCGACCTGATCCGCGGCGAGGTCACGTTCCCCGCGGGCTCGTTCCCCGACTTCGTGCTCGTGCGGGCCGGCGGAGTCCCGCTCTACCCGTTCGTGAACCCCGTCGACGACGCGCTCATGGGCATCACCCACGTCATCCGCGGCGAAGACCTCATGCCGTCGACCGCGCGGCAGCTCGCGCTGTATTCGGCGCTCGTGGATGCCGGCGTCACAACGTTCATCCCGCGCTTCGGCCACATGCCGCTGGTGCTGGGGGAGACCGGTAACAAGAAGCTGTCGAAGCGCGACCCGCAGGCCGATCTGTTCCTGCAGCGCGAGAAGGGCTTCATCCACGAGGGTCTGCTCAACTACCTGTCGCTGCTCGGCTGGTCGCTCTCGAGCGACCGCGACGTGTTCTCGCTCGACGAGATGGTCGCGGCCTTCGACATCGCGGACGTGAACCCCAACCCGGCCCGCTTCGACCAGAAGAAGGCCGAGGCGATCAACGGCGACCACATCCGGATGCTGGATGCCGACGACTTCGCCGCTCGCATCGTGCCGTACCTCGCTGCAGCCGGGTACGTGTCCGAGGAGCCGTCCGAGGAGCACCGCGCGATCATCGCCGCGGCCGCGCCTCTGGTGCAGGAGCGTGTGCAGCTGCTCGGCGAGGTCCCGGGGATGCTCGGGTTCCTCTTCGTCGACGAGGTGTCGTACGCGGAGGATGCGCTCAAGGGTCTCCCCGCGAACGCGGGCGAGGTGCTCGTGGCCTCCGTCGGGGCGCTCGAGCTCGTCCCCGAGGGGGAGTTCACCGCCGCGGCCGTGCAAGAGGCGCTGTCCGCCGCGCTCGTCGACGAACTCGGCCTGAAGCCGCGCGTCGCCTACGGCCCGCCCCGCGTCGCACTGACGGGACGCCGCGTGTCGCCGCCGCTGTTCGAGTCGATGGAGCTGCTCGGCAAGGCCGCGACCCTCCGCCGCCTCGACGCCCTGGTGCAGCACCTGGGCTGAGCCCGGGTCGCGCGTGCGTTCCGCCGCGGCCCCCGCGTTCTTCGTCGAGTGTCCAAGACACGCGGATGCCACGCCCCGGCATCCGCGTGTTCTGGACACCGAAGCGGGGGTCACCGTGCCGCGCGACGCGCGCGGGTGGGCGCCGGTTTGGCGCTCAGCCCCGCGTCACGTAAGCTTGATCCTCGGCACGAACTTCGGTTCAGCGCCTTGGGGTATGGTGTAATTGGCAACACGGCGGTTTCTGGTTCCGTTGTTCTTGGTTCGAGTCCAGGTACCCCAGCAAGACGAAAGCCCCGGTCACATCGCATTTCTGCGAAGAGCCGGGGCTCTTGCTTTTCCTCCGAGGATTCTGGAGCCCCTAGAGGCTTTGCGCGAGCTTTGATAGGCACGAAGCATGACTTCCACCGCCACTCGCCCGCGAAAAGAATCGCCGAGCGCGCGCGCCGCGCGGAAGAACCGGCTGCTGACGTGGATCACCCTGGCCATCGCGGCGGTCATCTGCGCGGTGATCGGGGTGGGTGCCTACGCCATGAACACCTCGTGGTGGACCGAGGAATCTCCGGTCGCCGCGTCCGATCAGCAGCTGCCCGACGGCCAGTCGCGCTTCGATCAGGCGGGTCAGGACTTCTTCAACCGGCAGGGACGAGTGACCGTCGATCTGTCGTCGACTACCTCGGCATCCGATCTCGGTCTTCCCCTCGCCGGCACCACCGCCGTCGACACGCTCGTCCCGCTGTCGCTCGATATCCGGACGGGCGGCGAGGACATCACCTTCGGGGGAGTGTCGCACTTCGAGATCACGACCGGACAGGACAGCGTGACCCGCATCTCCGTCGAGCCCCCGTCCAGCGGGTCGTGGTCGACGATCTCCGCGGATCTCCGCTCCCGTGCGACCGCGTGGGGCTGGACGGATGCCGACCTCGCGACGTTGGGCGACCAGGTCGGCGACGCGGCGCGCGATGAGGGCGTGGCATCCACCGTGAGTCTTCCCGAGGTGGCATCCGAGGGTCTGGGCATCACCGCCGACGTGAACGTCACCGCCGGGGGATCGCTTCAGCTCGTCTACACGCTGACACGCTGACGCCTGTCTCAGCGCGTCGCCAGGGGCGGCGGTTCGTACGCCCGGATCGGCGGCACCTCCCCGTCGTACCGCGCGATCGACACGGCCACCCGCGCGCCGCTCGAGGCCTGCGTGAGGTGCGAGGTGCCGATGTCCTTCGTGAGGACGTTGACGTTGCCGTTGATGCAGTCGGCGATCCGCGGCGCGCTGGGGTCGTACCAGGCTCCCGTGTGCATCCGCGCGACGCCCGGTAGCAGCGTGTCGGTGGTCACGACGCCGGCGAGCAGGCTGCCCTGAGCGCTGCGCACGATCGCGAGGTCGCCGTCGGTCAGTCCCCGTGCCGCCGCATCTTCGGGATGCAGCCGGACGGGTTCGCGCCCGGCGACCTTGGTCGAGCGGCTGGGGGCGGCCATGTCGAGCTGGCTGTGCAGCCGGTGCGACGGCTGCGTGCACAGCAGCTGCAGGTCGTAGGGCGAACCCGCCGCCTCCGCGGTGTCGATCCACACGGCGTGCCCGGCGGTGTCGTCGAGTCCGAATCCGTCGAGGGTGGCGGAGAACAGCTCGATGCGGCCGCTCGGGGTGTCGAGCGGGTGCGCGACGGGATCCGCGCGGAAGTCGGTGAACGCGCCGTCCCGGTAGTGATGCTGGGGGAGAGGCGTGCCGCCGTCCCGCCAGAAGTCGGCGAACGGAGGGGCGTCCGGGGTGTCCGGACGCTCGCGCCAGTCCTCGTAGATCTTCTCCAGCCACTCGCGACTGTCGCGGCCCTCGGCGTAGTCGGCATCCAGTCGCCGGGCGAGCTGGTCGTAGATCCAGAACTCCTCGCGCGCGTCGCCGACGGGCTCGACGGCCCGCGGCATGGTGCGCAGGCGGGTGTCGCCGGCGCCGGCCGCGAGGTCGTCTCGTTCGAGGCCGGTCGCCGCGGGCAGCACGATGTCGGCGTGGCGGGCCGTCGGGGTCCAGTGGAACTCGTTGACCACGAGCGTGTCGACCCCGGTGAGGGCCTCGCTGAGGCGACGGAGATCCTGGTGATGGTGGAAGGGGTTGCCGCCCGCCCAGTACACGAGCCGGATGTCGGGGAGATCGAGCGTCCCGCCGTCGTAGGGGATCGTTTCACCGCCGTGGAGCAGGAGGTCGGTGATGCGCGCGCACGGGATGAAGTCCGTGACCGGGTTCCGGCCCTGCGGGAAGGTCGGCAGGGGGACGGGCGCGACGCCCACGCCGTAGTCGCCCATCGACCCGTACCCGTGGGTGAACCCGCCGCCGGGCAGTCCGATCTGGCCGAGGAACCCGGCGAACGTCACCGCCGCGAACACCGCCTGCTCTCCGTGCTCCGCGCGCTGCAGGGAATAGGTCACGTTCACGAGGGTGCGTCCTGAGGCCGCGCGCCGGGCGAGGTCGCGGATCGTCCGGGCCGGAACCCCGCTGAGCGCTTCCGCCCATTCCGGCGTCTTCTCGACGCCGTCGGTCTCGCCACGGAGGTAGGCCCGGACGCGGTCGGCGCCGACCGTGTGCGTTGCGAGGAAGGCATCGTCGGCGAGCCCCTCCGCCACCAGCGTGTGGGTGAGGGCGAGCAGCACCGCGGTGTCGGTTCCGGGGCGGATGCCGACCCACTCGGCATCCAGTTCGGTCAGGGTGTCGTCGCGCTGGGCCGAGACGGACACGATGCGGGTCGAAGCGGCGGCGTCCCGCGCCAAACGCGTCCCCACGTGGCGGTCGTGCCCGCCCGGCACGACCCAGGTGTTGGATCGGCGGAGTCCTCCGAAGGCGATCAGCAGGTCGGTGTGCTCGGCGATGTGTCCCCAGGACGGCGGGCGGTTGCGCAGCTCGCGCATACCGATCGGCCCGATGAGATGGGGGAGCAGGACGAGGCTCGCGCCGCGACTGTAGTCGTTGATCGAGCGGGTGTAACCGCCGATGGAGTTGAGGAACCGGTGCAACTGGCTCTGCGCGTGATGGAATCTCCCGGCGCTTCCCCAGCCGTACGATCCGCCGAAGATCGCCCGGTTTCCGTGGGCGGCGCGCACACGACGGAGCTCGTCCGCGAGGAGGTCGAGGGCTTCGTCCCAGTCGACCTCGACGTACGGGTCGTCGGGGGAGCCGCGGAGGGGGTCGGGGCCCGGGCCCCGTTCCAGCCAGCGACGGCGGACCGCGGGACGCGTGACGCGCGACGGGTGACGGAGCCCTTCGGCGACCGCGGCGATCGCCGGGGCGGCATCCGGGTCGTCCGGATACGGTCGCGTCTCGACGACCGCGCGGCCGTCGTCCGAGATCTCGACCTGGAACGTCCCCCAGTGGGCGGTGCTCTCCTGCGTTCGCGTCACTCGTACATGGTGGTCCACCGCGCGCCGCGGCGCGGCCGCACGCGCAACACGGCGTCAATGTGTGGCCGCAGACGCCTCGCCCGGAGAGGACGTCGCCGACCGCGCGTCGCGATAGCATCCGATCCAGGTGTGATTCGGAAAGGGGGTCGGCGTGATCCGCTCCTCCTTCGCCGTCGCTGCCGTGATCGCTGTCGCGCTGATCACGAGCGGCTGCACGGCGACCACCGAGCCTGCGGTTCCCGCCGCTCCCGCACCGGCGTCGAGCACGACCGCGACCCCGGGTCTGCAGGCTCTTCCTCCGACGATCGTGTCGCCCGGCCAGCTCGACGGCACCGACATCGCCGTCGTCATCGGAACCGCGCTCGTCATCGCCGTCGAGGACGGCACCGAGGACCAGTGGCACGGGACGACCGCCGACGTCGCGATCGCCGAGTTCTCGGCGGGCGGCTCCGACGAGGGGGCGACGTTCCGCCCCGGCTTCGTCGCGAGGGGAATCGGATCGACGACGGCGACACTCACCGCTCCGGACGGTCGAGAGATCCGCTTCACTGTCGACGTCGTCGCCCCTTGATTTCCGCCACGGGGCGAAAAGCGGGGTGAAACGACCCTTCCCTCCGTACTGTGAGCGACATGGGGCATGACGATTCCGCAGGCGCGCGCACGGACGAGAGACGACGCGGGGGCCTGAGTATCCAGTCCCGGCTCCTGATCATGCTGCTGGCGGTGAGCCTGGTCAGTGCTGCGGTGGTCGGGGCGGTCGGGTACGTCAACGGGCGGGAATCCCTGCGTGCCGAGGTGGTCGACAAGCTCACCGCGATGCGCGAACTCCGTACGGGCGAGATCACGTCGCTGCTCGGCGAGGTGCAGCGCGAGTCCGCGCTGGCGAGTAACAACGCCAGCGCCCGCGGGGCTTCCGTCGCCCTCAACGCCGGCTGGGACGAGCTCGCTGGTCGCACGCTCACCTCCACGGAGGATGCCGCGCTGTCGTCGTTCTACGCCGACACCTTCCTGCCGCGACTGGAGGGGGCGACCGGCGAGGACTTCGCGGATCGGGCTTTCGTGCCCCCCTCTCCCGCGGGCCGCGTGGCGCAGTACCTCTTCACCCGTCAGGACGGGGCCGCCGACCGTCCGGTGTCCGACCCCGGCGACGGGAGCCCGTACTCGCAGGCCTACCTCGAGGCCGACTCCTATTTCTCCGAGCTCGTGAAGACGGTGGGCTACACCGACGTCGTCGTGGCCAATCTCGACGGCGACGTGGTCTACACCGCCGCGGGCGGTGTCGATCTCGGCTCGAACCTCACCGATGGGCCGTTCCGCGAGAGCCAGCTGGCGAAGGGGTTCAGCGAGGTCGTCGCGGCGAACTCCGTGAACGACGTCGTGACCACCGACATCGAGGAGTGGACGCCCGCGCTGGGCTTCCCAGTCATGTGGGTCGTCTCGCCGATCGGCGATGACGAGGGGATCACGGGCGTACTGGCCTTGCAGGTGCCGATCCAGTGGATCAACGACGTCATGACGGGCTACGGGGAGTGGGAGAAGCAGGGATTCGGCGAGACGGGGGAGACGTACCTGGCCGGAGCCGACCACCTCATGCGGTCGAACTCGCGCAGCCTGATCCAGAATCCTGACGGTTACGCCGCGGCCGTGATCGCCGACGGGACGACCGCCGACACCGCGGACAAGATCGTCCGTGCGGGGGGCACCGTGCTGCTGCAACCCACGCGAGGCGCCGCGGTGGACGCGGCAGTCGCGGGCCAGACCGGGGCGGAAGTCACGCAGGACTACATCGGCGGCGAGAGCATCACGGCGTACGCGCCGCTCGACATCGACGGTGTCGACTGGGTGATCGTGGCGCGCATGGAGTCGCAGGAGGCGTTCGCGCCCGTCACCGACTTCACCCGCACGCTGCTGCTCTCGACCCTCGGCCTGATGCTGCTGGTGAGCCTGCTGTCGCTGATCCTGTCGCAGAGCTTCACCCGACCCATCCGGCGCCTGGCGACCGCCGTGCGCCGGGTGTCGGACGGCGACTACGACACGCGCGTGGAGACCCGAGGTACCGACGAACTGGCCGACCTGGCGTCGTCGTTCAACGAGATGGCGTCGGGGCTGCGCCTCAAGCAGGAGCTCATCGACCACCAGCGTGACGAGAACGAGCGGCTGCTGCGCAGCATCATGCCCGAGAGTCTCGCCGAGAAGTATCGCGAGGGAGCCGAGACGCTGGCCGAGCGGCACGACGACGTCGCCGTCGTCTTCGCCGAGCTCCTCGGGTTCGACGACTTCTCACGCGACCTCGACGGAGCGCAGGAGACGTCGGCGTTGAACGACCTCATGCGCGGTTTCGACGAGGTGGCCGCGCGCTGCGGGGTCGAGTCGGTGCGCACGCTCCGTGGCGGCTACCTCGCCAGTAGCGGCCTGACCGTCCCGCGGGTGGACAACGCGCGCCGCGCGGTCGAGTTCGCCGTCGGGATGCGCGAGAGCGTGCAGCGCTTCAACGACCGTACGGGCGCGACCCTCGACCTGCGCGCCGGGGTGGACACCGGCAGCGTCACCAGCGGTATCGTCGCGCGGGCGAGTCTCGCCTACGACCTGTGGGGTGACGCGGTGCATCTGGCCTCGCGCCTGCGCCGCGCGGGGGAGGAGCCGGGGGTGTTCGTGACGGATGCCGTGCGCACGCGCGTCGAGGGCCTGTTCGACCTCGTCGAGGCGGATGCCGTCGAGGTCGACGGCCAGGCGACAGCAGTCTGGCGGGTGGCGTGATGACCCCCGTGTTCGACGGGACGGCGATCGGGTGGGCGATCGCGTCGGTCGTCGCGGTGCCGGTGCTGATGGTGATCCTCACGGAGGTCATCGGCATCCTGCGTCGGCGGCGGAGCCCGGCGGTCAAGCCGTTGCTCCTGCTGCGCAACTGGGTGGTCCCGTTCGGCGGTCTCGTCGGGCTGCTCGTGTTCGCCACGCGCTCCGACCAGGATCTCGTGTGGCCGCGCGTCGTGGCGACGATCTTCGGCTTCCTCGTCATCCTGTTGTCTCTGAGCGTCCTGAACTACGCGCTCTTCGCCACGGCCGACCGCGGATCGTGGCGGCAGCGCGTTCCGCAGATCTTCATCGAGATCGTGCGGCTCCTGCTCGTCGTCGTCGGCGTCGCCTTCCTGTTCCAGTGGGTGTGGGAAGCCGACGTCGAGGGGGTCATCGCCGCGCTCGGCGTGACCTCCATCGTGATCGGCCTCGCGTTGCAGAACGCGGCCGGCGGCATCGTGTCGGGTCTGCTGGTGCTGTTCGAGCAGCCCTTCCGTCAGGGGGATTGGATCACGACCGGGGGCACGACCGGACGCGTCGTCGAGGTGAACTGGCGCGCCCTGCACATCGACACCGGCTCGGGTCTCCAGATCATCCCGAACTCGGGCCTGGCCGACGCGTCGTTCCTGAACCTCAGCCGTCCGCCGGGACCGTTCACCGCGGTCGCCACCGCGACATTCGCCCCCGCCGATCCTCCGCACGTCCTGATCGCGACGCTGCGGGAGGTGGCGGGTGACCTCCCGACGCTGACTCCAGGCGGCGAGATCGAGGTCACCAACGCCGGAGGCGGTTCCTGGAGCGTCGCGATCCCGCTCGACTCGCCGGTCTACGCCGACAGCACGCTGAGCACCTTCCGTTCCTGGCTTTGGTACGCCGCTCGCCGCCGCGGGCTCTCTCTCGACAAGATCCCCGTGGATGCCGCGGTGCGCGAGGCCGCGCTCGGTCACGCCCTCGAGAGCACCGCGCGGGCGCTGCACCTCGACGATGCCCTCCGCGACGACGCGCTCCGGGAATGCCGCGTCGAGCAGTTCGGGATGGGGGAGACGATCGACCGGGCGGGCGAGATGGGTTCATCCGTCCGCCGGGTGCTCGAGGGGCGGGTGATCCTGACCGGGCCCGACGGCGAGCCTCTCCCGGGGACGGTGGAACGCGGCGATTGGCTCGGAACCTCGGCGCTGACGCGCGAGCGTTCGCTCACCACGGCTACGGCTGCGACCGTCGTGACGGTCCTGACGCTGCCGATCGCGTTCGTCGACCGGCTGTCCCGCCTTCGCCCCGCCCTCGCGCGCGACCTCGGCGCGGACGCCGAACTGCGTCGCACGCAGGTGCGGGACATGCGGGTACGGCCGGGGGTGATCGGCTCGCGGGAGTCCTCTGCGCCGGCGACCGATCAGTAGCGCGAGAGCACCGATAGGAGCGGATCGGCCTCGGCATCTGCCGGGCGGAGGGTCTTGCGCTGGACCTCGTCGAGGTGGTGGGTGACGAGGTCGGCCGCGCGTTCGGCGTCCCCCGCGGCCAGGAGGGCGAGGAGCTCCTCGTGCTCCTCGATCGATGCTTGCTGGTCGATGTCGCGACCGTAGACGGCGAGGATGAGCGCGGTGCGGGACACCACCTCCGACATGTAGCGCTCGAGGAGGTCGTTGCCCGTCTCCCGGGCCAACAGGATGTGGAACTCGCCGCCGAGCCGCGCCGAAGCGGTGCTGCGGCGATGCGTCCAGGCCTCGCGTTCGGCGTCCACGTGCGCGCGCAGACGCGCCGCGGTCGCGGCATCCCAGCGCTCCGCGACGCGGAGGACGGCTTCCCTCTCGAGGACGCGTCGGACGGCGAAGGCGTCGCGCGCTTCCTCGACGGTGGGATGAGCGACTTCGGCCGAGCGCCCGTGGGGTGAATCGACGATGCCGTCCGCCACCAGGCGCGCGAGCACCGTGCGGACGAGAGTCCGGCTCACGCCGTAGTGGGCGGCCAGCGTCTCCTCGCCGAGCTTCGTGCCCGGCGCGAGCGCGCCCTCGATGACCGCGGCGCGGAGAGACGCATATGCGCGGTCGGCTCGTTCGGCGGGCGAACTGCCCGGTTCTGTCTCCGCACTCATGCCTCGAATGTATACGAGATGCGCAATCTCGTGGTCAGGAACGGCGGGGCCTGGACGTAACGCGACGGACTCGGGCGGGCAACCTCGCTGACTCGTATACGAAGTACAACGGTATCTGTATACAGAAAGGCGGACGGGATGCGACTCTCCCTCACCTCTCAGCAGCGGGAGCTGCTCGACCGATCCATTCTCGCCGGTGAGGCAAGCAACGTGGCGGAGCTCGTCGCTCTCGCCCTGCGCGAAACCGCACGAGGCGTCGTGCCTCGACCGATTCCCGGCGTGGCGCCGGTCGAGCGCGCCTGGAGGGAGGACCTCGCGTTCGACCCCCGGGCTGATCGCGTCCGTCGTCAGGAGCACCGGCTGCTCCCCGGCACCGGCAAGGCCTTCGAGGTCCGTGCGGGGCAGATCCTGCGCGTCGCACAGGTCGACGGGGATCAGTGCGCCGACCTCAACGTCTTCTCGCTGCACGACTACCGCGAGGCGATGCACGTCGGGCGCACACGAACCCTGCACGGCATCCACCCGGGAGAGGGCAGCTTCCTCTGGTCGGCGCCGCCGCGCGAACGCGCCATGATGTTCGTCCTCTCGGACTCCGTCGGCCTGAACGACACGCTGTTCCCCCGCTGCAGTGCGGCGATGTACGAGTCGATGTTCGGGTTCGACGAGCACACGAACTGCGCGGACATGCAAGCCGAGGCGCAGCGTGAGTACGGTCTCACTCCCGACGACGTCCACGACTCGTTCAACCTCTTCATGGACACCCGGGTCAACGCCGACGGCTCGATCGAGGTGGTGCACCAAAGCACCCCGGCGGACGCCTATGTCGAGCTGCTCGCCGTCATGGACGTCCTTGCGGTGCCGAACGTGTGCGGGAACGACATCTTCCGCACGAGCAACTACGCCCTCCGCCCGTTGGACGTCACGGTGTTCGACGCGGCCGAGTCCGACCTCGCGCGCGTGCCGTCGCTCCTGGTGCACCGCGCCCAGCGGACCCCCGCCGACTTCGCGCAGCCCGAGATCCGCTCCGAGCGGACGCTCGCGCGCGACCCCGGCTACGTCCCGCGCTTCCCACGCACCCCGGTCACGGTCCATGACGTGGGGGTCGAGCTGACGGACGGCGACCTCGCCCTGCTGGGCGTGCACGCGCGCCGCGACCTCTACGGCGATGACGACGAGGCCGCGCTGCGCGACATCGTCCTGAGCTGGTGGGTGCACAGTCATGCATGACATCGAGGACTTCGATGCGCTGACCGCGTACGAGCGGTACAAGCTCATGGCGTCGCTCATCGTGCCGCGGCCGATCGCGTGGGTGACGACGCTCGGCCCCACGGGCGTCCCGAATGCCGCCCCCTTCTCGATGTTCGCGATGGTCGGCGAGGACCCGCCTCTGGTGATGGTGAGCATCGATCGCCTTCCCGACGGTGCACGCAAGGACACCGCGGTCAACATCGATGCCACCGGCGAGTTCGTCGTCCACCTCGTCGACCGCCCCCTGGTGGAGTCGATGGATGCCACGAGCGTGCGGCATCCGCCCGAGGTCGACGAGCTCGCCGAACGGGGGATCGCGACCGTGCCCGCGGCATCCGTCCGCCCGCCGGTCATCGCCGAGGCCCCGGTCGCGCTGGAGTGCGAGCTGTGGTCGCGCATGGACATCCCCAGTCGGGAGATCTTCTTCGGCCGAGTGCAGCGCCTGCGCACGCGACCCGGTCTCGTCGACCGCTCGCGGATGCGCGTGCGACTCACCGACTACGCACCCGTCGCCCGATTCGGAGCGAGCTTCTACACCTCGACGCACGACCGTTTCACCGTGACCGATGCCCGTTCGACCGACATCGACGCCCTCTGACCTGCCACGCCCGACGCCTCAGGAGAATCCCATGCCCAGATCAACTCGTCCCCTGTCCACTCTCGCCGCCGCCGCGATCGTCGTCGCCGTCCTCTCCGGGTGCGCCTCGACCGGCAGCGCGGAAGCCCCGTCATCCGGTGCCGGCCTGTCCATCGGCGCCATCGACCTCTCGGGGGCGTGCCCGGCGACCGTCGTCATCCAGACCGACTGGAACCCCCAGGCGGAACAGGGTGGCCTGTTCACCCTGCTGGGTCCCGACGCGACCATCGACGCCGGCAAGAAGAGCGTCTCCGGGCCCCTCGTGGCGAAGGGGGAGTGGACCGGGGTGGACGTCGAGATCCGCGCCGGCGGCCCGGCGATCGGCTTCTCCGGTGTGCCGGCGCAGATGTACACCGACCCCGACATCCTGCTCGGGTGGGTGAACACCGACGACGCGATCGCGGCATCCGACACGCTCCCCACGACCGCCGTGATGTCGACCTTCGAGAAGGCTCCCTGGGCGATCATGTGGGATCCGGAGACCTACCCCGACGTGCACTCCATCGCTGACCTCGGGAAGACGGATGCCACCGTCCGCTACTTCGACGGAACGACGTACATGGACTATCTGACCGGCTCGGGGCTCGTGCGCCAGGACCAGCTCGACGGCTCGTACGACGGCACGCCGGCCGCGTTCGTCGCCGCGGAGGGGAAGGCCGCGCAGCAGGGCTTCGCGACGGTCGAGCCGTGGGTCTACGAGAACGCGATCCCGGAATGGGGGCGCCCGCTGGACTACCAGCTCGTCGCCGACACCGGCTACCCGATCTACGCCGTGGCTCTGGCCGTACGCAGCGCTGACGTCGACGCGAAGGCGGACTGCCTCGCGAAGCTCGTGCCGGTGATCCAGCAGGCCAGCGTGGACTACTTCGCCGACCCCACGTCGGCCAACGACGTGATCGTGTCGGCCGTGGAGCAGTACGACAACGGCTGGGTGTACCCGGCGGCCGAGGCCGCGAACTCCACGGCTCAGCAGCGCGCGCTCGGTCTTGCCGCCAACGGCGTGGACGGCACCTTCGGGTCGTTCGACGAGGCCCGCATCGCGCAGGTGCAATCGATCGTGACGCCGATCCTCGTCGGGAAGGGCGTCACGGTGCCGACGGGGCTCACTCCCGAGGAGCTGGCCACGAACCGTTTCCTCGACCCGTCCATCGCCCTCCCCTGACTCCGTTCCCGACGCAGACCGCGGTGCGACCTCGCGCGCACCGCGGTCTGCTTTTTGTGTTCTCGGGGTGTTGATTCGTGTGACTTCGTGTTGTAACGTGTGGGAATCTTCGAAGGGGATCCCGTGTACGCAATGGAGCGCCAGCAGCTCATCGAGCGCGAACTGCGAGAGATCGGTCGCGTCAGCGTCGTCGACCTCGCTCGTCGTTTCGACGTCACTACCGAGACCGTGCGCCGTGACCTCGACCGCCTCGAGCAGACCGGTTCGCTGCGGCGCGTCCACGGCGGTGCCGTGGGTGTGGACCGCGCGAGCACGACCGAGGCATCCCTCTCCGAGCGCCGTCTGCGGCAGGGCGAGGCCAAGCGCGCGATCGGCATCGCGGCGGCGCGCCTGCTCACCCCCGGCTTCCGTGGCTCGATCTTCATCGACGCCGGCACGACGCCGGCCGCGGTCGCGGCCGAACTGCCGCAGGTTCTCGGAGACAGCGCGGGCGCGGTCGAGATCGTCACGCATTCGCTCGAGGCGGCTCACATCCTCGCAGGTGATGACCGCGTCTCGCTCACCGTGATCGGCGGCAAGATCCGCGGGGTCACCGCTGCGGCCGTCGGCGCGCACACGGTGCGGTCGATCGGCGAGCTGCGCCCCGACATCGCTTTCGTCGGCACCAACGGGCTGAGCGCCGGGTTCGGCCTCAGCACGCCCGATCCCGAGGAGGCCGCGGTGAAGACCGCGATCATCCGTGCCGCCCGCCGCGTCGTCGTCGTCGCCGACACCGCCAAGTTCGGAGAGGAACTGCTCGTGCGTTTCGCCCGCCTCGATGAGATCGACGTGCTCGTCACCGACGGCACACCGCCTGAATCGCTCGCGCAGGCTCTGGCCGACGCCGACGCCGAGGTGCGTGTCGCATGATCGTCACCCTGACCGCCAACCCGTCGGCCGACCGTGCCGTGCAGCTCACCGGCGCGCTCGTTCCCGGCGAGGTCCAGCGCGCCGAGTCCTCGCGGGAGGATGCCGGGGGCAAGGGTGTCAACGTTGCCCGGGTCGTCTCGGCCGCCGGCGCTCCCGCGCGCGCCGTCGTGCCGGTCAACGACCACGACCCGTACCGTCTGCTCCTCGACGACGCCGAGGTCGACGTGGCGATCGTGCCGGTGGCGGGTCGGGTGCGGGCGAACCTCACCATCACCGATCCCACGGGCGAGACGACGAAGCTGAACCTCCCCGGCGCCGAGCTTTCGTCCGCCGAGGCCGCCGCGCTCACCGCGGGTGTGGTCGCGGCGGCGGAGAACGCCACCTGGCTCGTCCTCGCCGGGTCGCTGCCGCCGGGTGTCCCGGCGACGTTCTACGCCGACCTCATCGCCGCCGTCCGCGATCGGTGGGGGGCCGCCGCTCCGCGCATCGCCGTCGACGCCTCGGGCGCCGCCCTCGCCGCCGTCGTCGCATCGGCGCATCCCGACCTCATCAAGCCGAACCACGAGGAGTTGGCCGAGCTCGTCGGCGAGGATGCGGCGGACGACCTCGACGTGATCGCCGAGGCCGCTCGCCGGGCCGCCGAGCTCGTCCCCGGGCGCGTGGTATCCGCCCTCGTCACCCTTGGGGCCGACGGTGCCCTGCTGTTCGACGCGGCCGGCACGTGGCGCGGGCGCGCCCCCAAGATCCAGGTCGCGAGCACGGTGGGCGCGGGCGACAGTTCGCTCGCCGGCTACCTCCTCGCCGACCTCGAGGGGGCGTCCGCCCCCGATCGACTCGCCCGCAGCATCGCGTACGGCGCGGCTGCGGCGACCCTGCCGGGGACGCAAGCCCCGACACCGGCCGACCTGCCCGCCGGGCCGATCGCCGTGACCGTTTTCTCCCCTCCCACCGCAACACCCTGACCACGAAAGGTCACCAGAAAATGTCCGACATCATCACACCGGAGCTCGTCAGCCTCGACGCGCCCCTGGGGGCCGACAAGCAGTCGGTCATCCGTGCTCTGGCCGAGCGTGTCGTCGCGCAGGGCCGCGCGACCAGCGCGCAGGAACTCTTCGACGATGCGTGGGCCCGCGAGCAGAAGGACGAGACGGGCCTCCCGGGCGGCATCGGCATCCCGCACGCCCGCAGCGCCTCCGTCACCGAACCGACCCTCGCGTTCGCGCGCCTGACCCCGGGTGTCGACTTCGGCGCGCCCGACGGTCCCGCGGACATCGTGTTCCTCATCGCCGCGCCCGCCGGTGCCGACGAGGCCCACCTCGCGGTCCTGTCGCAGCTGGCTCGGAGCCTCATGAAGCCCGAGTTCACCGGCGGCCTTCGCGCCGCGGCGACGCCGTCCGACGCGGTCCGGATCATCACGGATGCCATCACCCCCGCTCCCGAGGCACCTGCGGCCGCGGCACCCGCGGCCACGCGTGCCGAGGCCCGCACCGCCACGGCGACGAAGACGACCAAGATCGTCGCGGTCACCGCGTGCGCCACGGGCATCGCCCACACCTTCATGGCCGCGGACGCCCTGACCGCCGCGGGCCTCGAGGCCGACGGCGTCGAGCTCGTCGTCGAGCCGCAGGGCTCGAGCGGCTACAAGGCCCTCCCGCAGAGCGTCATCGACGACGCCGACGCCGTGATCTTCGCGGTCGACGTCGACGTGCGCGAGCCGCAGCGTTTCGCGGGCAAGCCCGTCGTGCGCGCCGGCGTCAAGCGCGGCATCGAGCAGCCGAAGCAGCTCATCGCCGAGGCCATCGCCGCCAGCGAGAACCCGAACGCCGCCCGCGTCCAGGGCGGCGCCGCTGCGGCATCCGCCTCCGACGCTCCGGTCGTCCAGCAGTCCGTGGGACGTCGCATCCAGCGGTGGCTGCTGACCGGTGTCAGCTACATGATCCCGTTCGTCGCCGGCGGTGGCCTTCTCATCGCGCTGGGCTTCCTGCTCGGCGGATACCAGGTCACCAAGGACGCGGCCAACGTCATCATCCAGAACTCGCTGTGGGACCTCCCGACCGAGAACATCACCTCGTCGCTCGGCCCGCTCGGGCAGTACCTCGGGTCGGTGGCCTTCATGATCGGCGCCACGTCGATGGGCTTCATCGTCGCGGTCCTCGCGGGCTTCATCGCCTACGCGATCGCCGACCGGCCCGGCATCGCGCCCGGTTTCGTCGCGGGTGCCGTCGCGGTGCTCATGAACGCCGGCTTCATCGGCGGCATCATCGGCGGTCTGCTCGCCGGTTTCATCGCCTGGTGGCTCGGCCGTTTCGACGCTCCCCGCTGGCTCCGCGGCCTCATGCCGGTGGTGATCGTGCCGTTCCTCGGCTCGATCTTCGCCTCGGGCCTGATGATCCTGTTCCTCGGTCGTCCGATCGCCGCGCTCATGGCCGCCCTGACCGAGGGCCTGACGTCGCTCGCCGCCTCGGGCGCCGGTGCCGTCCTGCTCGGTGTCATCCTCGGCCTCATGATGTGCTTCGACCTCGGCGGACCCGTCAACAAGGTCGCCTACGTCTTCGCCACCACCGGCCTCGCCGCGGCGACGCAGACCAACACCGCGCCGTACCTGATCATGGCCGCGGTCATGGCCGCCGGCATGGTGCCCCCGCTCGCGATGGCCCTGGCATCCACGGTCCTCGCCCGCGGCCGGTTCACGCCCGTCGAGCGCGAGAACGGCGCCGCCGCCTGGCTCCTGGGCGCCTCGTTCATCTCCGAGGGCGCGATCCCGTTCGCGGCGGCCGACCCGCTGCGCGTGATCCCCGCCTCGATGGTGGGCGGCGCGATCACCGGTGGTCTGAGCATGCTCATCGGGGTCCAGTCGTACGCTCCGCACGGCGGCATCTTCGTGCTCTTCGCGATCAATCCCGTGTGGGGTTTCCCGCTCGCGATCATCGTGGGTACGGTCGTTTCGGCGGTGCTCGTCGTCGCCCTCAAGCGGATCGGTGGCACACGCAAGGAAGAAGCCCCCGTCGCCGAGTCCGCCACGGCGGTCCCGGTCGCCGCATAAGGCCCCAACGGTTCGAAAGGAATCACCATGGCAGAACGTCAGGCCACCATCGCCAGCAGCTCGGGTCTCCACGCCCGCCCCGCGAAGCTCTTCGTGCAGGCCGTGCAGGAGAAGAAGGTGCCCGTCACCATCGCGGCCGCGGGCGGTCCCGACCTCAACGCCGGCAGCATCCTGTCGCTCATGGGCCTGGGCGCCGGTCACGGCACCGTCGTGACGCTGAAGGCGGAGGGCGAGGGCGCCGAGCAGGCGCTCGACGAGCTGGTCGCCCTGCTCGAGACCGACCTCGACGCGCAGTAAGCACGTCGTACGCAGAACACCGGATGCCACGGCCCCCAGGGGTCGTGGCATCCGGTGTTCCGTCTGCGGGTGGTGTCAGACCTCGGTCGAGTCGCCCGGGCCCAGGTCGACGAACGATCCGCCGTTCTGCTCGACGGCCCACGTGAGGCGCGCGTCGCCCATCTGCTTCCCGGCGACCGAGAGCGTCATGTCGTGGGTGGCGAAAGCGCGGGCGGGCTTGACGGTCAGCACGTAGTCGATCGCTTCGGAGATCTTCAGCCACGGGGCGCCGACCGGGGCGGCGAGGAGGGCGACGTGCGCCCCCTTCGGGACCGTGTACGAGTCGCCGGGGTAGAAGAACGCGTCGTTCACGAGGACGCCGACGTTGTCGACGATCGGAATCGACGAGTGGATCTCGGCGTGCTTGCCGCCGAAGAACTCCAGGTGGAACGGTCCGAGGTCGAGCGAGTCACCGGGGTGGACCGCGACGACATCGAAGCCCGCGGCCGCCTTCTGCACGCCCTCGGGGCCGTAGATCGGCACGCCGGGGTGCGCCTTCTGGAGTCGGGTGAGGTGCTCGGGGGTCCAGTGGTCGGGGTGCTCGTGCGTGATGACGACGCCGACGAGTCCGGTGAGCTCCTCGAGCGGCGAGGTGAAGACGCCGGGATCGATGACCAGGGTGTGTCCGGCCTCGGTGAGGACGAGGGCCGCGTGTTCGCGTTTGGTGACCTGCATGCGCTCGAGTCAACTCCGCGGTGGGGGAGCCTGCAACCGCTGGACGGCGAGTCATCGGGATGCCACAGGGTGAACGTCGTGCGTCGGCTCCGGCTCGGCTCTTCCCTCGGAGCCGCGGTCGCGGTACGGTGGGCCGGACACGCCCGGGCTGCGAGTCATTCGCGGCCCGATTTGTCGTGCGCGGCACCCGTAGTGCATACTTGAACGGTTGCGACGCGGCCCCATCGTATAGCGGCCTAGTACGCCGCCCTCTCACGGCGGTAACGCGGGTTCGAATCCCGCTGGGGTCACCAACGAGAAGAAAGCCTCGACCGGATGGTCGGGGCTTTCTTGTCGTTTCGGTGCCGTAGCAGGACGAGAAGCCGTCAGTGCGGGTTGGGCCCCACCGCCCGGAGGCTCCGCGCGCCGCGAAGCGGCGGGTGGAGGGGGCGGAGGGAGAATCCCGCTGGGGTCACCAAACGAGAAGAAGCCTCGACCGTATGGTCGGGGCTTTTCTCATGTCTCGGTGCCGTAGCCGGACGAGCCGGCCAGGCCCCGACCGCCGCGGGCCGGGGCCGCCGTCGTCCTACGCCTCGCGCGACCCCCGACGCTTCCGCACGATGCGACGGACACCCCAGACGATCAGCACGACGATGCCCGCGACGGCGATCCACGGGAGCAGGAAGCCGAGGCCGATCACGACGCCGTTGAGCGTGGCGATCAGGCCGTTCCACCCGGCGACGAGGCCGTCGCCGAAGCCCGCGGGATCGGCCGCGACGGTCTGCGACCGCACGTTCAGCTGGACGCTGAGCGACGACATCGCGACCTGCGACTCGATCGAGGTCAAGATCGCGCGATCGGAGTCCAGCTGTGCCTGACGCTCCGACAGGGCGGACTCGGCGGCGATGAGGTCGGACACCGACCCTGCCTGCGCCATCAGTTCGGTCAGACGAGCGACGGATGCCTCGCCGGCGGCGACGCGGGCACGGAGGTCGACCGTCTGCTCGGTGACGTCGGAGCGGTTCACGCTGGTCGCGGTGACGTCGCCGACCGCGGAGAGCCCGTCCATCACCGAGGTCAGCGCTTCGGCGGGCACCCGCACCGTGATCCAGCCGGACGACACGGCCGGCTGCGACGCCGTCGCGTCCAGGGGCACCACGCCGTAGCCGCCCCCGACCTGCGAGGACTCGACGTATCCGCCCGCGGAGGTCGCGGCATCCGAGATCTGCGTGATCGCCGCGGGCACGTCCTCGACCTCCACGGTGCTGGATCCGGTCGCGACGATGTCGCGGGTACCGTCGGCCGCGGACGAGTCGGAGCCCGATGCGGCGAAGGAGGTCGACGAGTCCGCCGACCCTCCCGCGGCGCCCTGGGGGACGAGCGGTGCGCTCATGTCGCGCGTGCCGGCCTCGGTGCCGATGCCCGGGTCCACGGCACTGCCGGCCTCGCCGACGGTGGAGACGGACGACCCCGACGTGCCGGTAGAGGTGGTCAATGCCGGCCCGACGACGGCGGCGACGACGACCACGGCGGCCGCGGCTCCGACGCCCGTCCAGATGTTGCGCCGGCGGCGACGGCGGGCCGCTCGTTCGTCGGCGATCCGCGCGAACACAGCGGACTCCATGGCATCCACGCGCTCGGCGCGAAGGGGGGGAAGGCTGGGGGTGGTCATGGGGTCTCCGTCTCCATCGCGGTGGCGCGCACCCGGGAACGGATGCGGGAGAGGCGGTTGCGCACGGTCCCGTGCGAGACGCCGAGCGTCTCGGCCGCCGCCTGGTAGCCGTAGCCCTCGGCCGCGCACAGGCGGAAGATCTCGCGGTCGAGATCGCCGAGCCCGTCCACGGCGGCGAGGATCGCGGCCACCGTCTCGGCCTCGACGACCTGGTTCTCGACGTCGACGAGCGCGGGGATGCGCTCGTCCAGTTCCGCGGTGTTCCCGTGCCGGCGCTTCGACCGAAGCCTGTTCTGCGCCTGCAGGCGGCAGACCGTGGCGAGCCACGGGAGGAGGGACGCCCCCTCCAATCGCAGCTTCGGGATCTTCCGCCAGGCGACGACGAACGTCTCCTGCACGACGTCCTCCGCGTCGCTCTCGTCGTGGACGAGTCCGAACGCGATCCAGTACACCGGCCGCACGTAGGCGCGGTACAGCGAGCGGAAGGCGTCCTCCGACCCGTCGGCGGCGCGCGCGACCAGCGCCCTGTCGTCGATGACGTCGTCGGTCATGGCATCCGTTCCCTCGATCCGGCACCCGTGCGAGCACTCTCTCACTCAGAGGTGTCCGCTCGCGCCGGATCGTCTCATACCCGATTCCGGGCGGGATGCCGGGTCGGCGGGTCGGTGGATAGACTTCAGCGTTTCCCCGAACGAAAGGCCCGTCATGGAGTTGCAGCTGGACCCGGTGTTCCAGACGGTCACCCTCGTGGTGCTCGTGCTGATCCTCGCCGCGGATCTGCTCATCATCCTCGCCCGCCCGCACATCCCTTCGCCCAAGGAATCGACGCTGTGGGTCGTGTTCTACGTGGTGCTCGCGCTGGCGTTCGCGGGCGTGCTCGTGGTCGTTGCCGGGGGAGAGGTCGCGGGACAGTTCGTGGCCGGCTGGCTCACCGAGTACAGCCTGTCGATCGACAACCTGTTCGTCTTCGTGCTGATCATGGGCCAGTTCTCGGTGCCGCGGCGCTATCAGCAGGAAGTGCTGATGGTGGGCATCATCATCGCCCTCGTCCTGCGCGGCGCGTTCATCCTCGTCGGTGCCACGATCATCGAGAACTTCAGCCCGATCTTCTACCTTTTCGGGGCGTTCCTGATCTACACGGCGATCCGTCAGGCGTTCCCCGGCGACGACCACGAGGACGACACCCAGCGCGAGAACCTCATCGTCCGCATGCTGCGCCGCGTGCTCCCCATCAGCGAGGCGTACGACGGCAAGAAGGTGCTGACGCGCATCGACGGCAAGCGGGTGTTCACGCCCATGATCATCGTGTTCGCGGCGATCGGCGTGACCGACCTCCTGTTCGCGATCGACTCGATCCCGGCGATCTTCGGCATCACGCAGAGCCCGTTCATCGTCTTCACCGCGAACCTGTTCGCGCTGATGGGTCTGCGGCAGCTGTACTTCCTGCTCGGCGACCTGCTCGAGCGACTGCGGTTCCTGCACTACGGCATCGCGTTCATCCTGGCCTTCATCGGCGTGAAGCTGATCCTGCACGCGCTGCACGTGAACGAGCTGCCGTTCCTCAATGCCGGTGAGCCGATCGAGTGGGCTCCGGAGATCTCGACCTGGGTGTCGCTCGCGGTGATCGTGCTGTCGATGGCGGTTGCGACGATCGCGAGCCTGACGATCCCCCAGAAGGTCGACGCGAAGGACTGACCGGGGTCAGAAGGCGCGGAGGTTCGCGCCCAGACCGCCCTCGACGTACTCCTCGCGCAGGATGCCACGGCGACGCAGGATCGGGACGAGTTCGTCGAGCAGCCGGTGCACCGTGACCGGGTGCAGGTCTCCCCACAGCAGGACGCCGTCGTTGCCCCAGTCGCCGAGCTCCTCGATGCGGTCGGCGAACTCGTCCGCGGTGCCGACGAAGCCCGAGCCGTCGTTCAAACGCCCGAGACGCGCGTGCGCGGCGAGGATCGCCCGCAGCGGAGCGTCGGGCGCGTGCTTCCCGACGAGGCGCCGCACGCTTCCCTCCGAGACGTGCTCGCCGAAGATCGCGCGGTCCAGGGGCTGATCGAGGTCGAGTCCGGTGAGGTCGGTCTCGAGGTCGCTGGACTGCTTGCGCGCGATGGCGAGCAGCGCCGCCTCGTCCGGATCCGCGGATGCCGCGACCAGGCGGTCGGCCTCCTCCGGTGACGACACGAGCACGGGCTGGATCGCGAAGAGGATCTTCACGTCGCTCGGCGTGCGTCCGGCCGCCTCGGCAGCGGCGTGGATGCGGCCCCGGTAGGCGCGGATGCTCTGCTCGTCGAGCGGGGCGAGGGCCAGCTGCACGTCGGAGTTGCGTCCGGCGAACGCGAGTCCGCGTCCGGAGCCGCCGGGGGACACGATCGTGGGCTCGCCGTCGGTGAACGGCACCGCGTTGAGCGGACCGTCGAAGCCGAAGTACTCGCCGCGGTGCGCCGTGCCGGCGAGCCGCGTGCCGTCGGCGTATACGCCGGACTCCTCGTCCTCGACGAGGGCGCCGTCACCCCAGCTGCGCCACAGCTCGCGCAGACCATCGACCCACTCCTCGGCGCGGTCGTACGCGGCGTCGTGACCGAGCTGCGGAGCGGTGGAGAAGTGCCGCGCGCTGCCGGTGTCGGTCACGATGTTGAGGCCCAGGCGGTGGCCGCTGAGGTGCTGGAGCGTCGCGAACTGGCGCGCCGCCGTGTACGGCAGGTACGCGGCGGGGTTCACGGTGGGCACGACGCCGAGGTGCTGCGTCGCGGCGAACAGGTAGGGCGCGAGGAGCAGCGGGTCGTGCTTCGGACCGCCGAACGCGTGCCGGATGCGCAGGTCGATCGTCTCGGCGCTGCCGAGCGAGGGCGCGTCCTCGATGATCAGCAGGTCGAAGCCGGCCTGCTCGAGCGTGCGCGCCGAGTCCTGGTACAGCCCCGGCTCGGTCCAACGGTGGTTCCAGCGGAGGTACGGGTGCCCCCAGCCGTGCGGTCCGAAGCCCCGTGCGAGGAACCAGCCGAAGTGCTGCAGACGGCTCACAGGACGACGACCTCGCGCTCGTCCAGAGCGTCCGCGAGCTCGTCGTCGAGGGCGAGGGATGCCAGCCCCTCGAGGGCCTGAGCGAGGTCGGCGATGATGTCGTCGACGTCCTCGATGCCGATCGAGAGCCGGATCGTGCCGGGGAAGACCCCCGCGCGCTCGCGTTCGGCCACGGTCCGGGCGGAGTGGCTCGTGCTCTGCGGGTGCAGCACGAGGGAACGCACGTCGCCGAGGTGCGTCATGTGGGTGACGAGGCGAACCGACTGCACGAGGTGCCGCGCAGCCTCGAGCCCGCCGCGGAGGGTCACGGTGAACACCGAACCGCTGCCGCGCGTGAGGTACCGCCGACCGAGCTCGTGGTGCGGGTGCGAGGGCAGCCCGACGTAGTCGACGCGTTCGACCTCGGGCCGGCTCTCGAGCCACCGCGCGACGGCGAGCGCGTTGGCCGACTGCCGCTCGACCCGCAGGCTCAGCGTCTCGACGCCCTGACCGATGAGGAAGGCGTTCAACGGCGACGGCGAGGGGCCGAAACGCGGTGCGACACTCTCGCGGAGGTACTGCCCCCGCGCGCGGCGCCCGTGCTTCTCGGCGTAGCTCGCGCCGCCGAGCCGGTCGATCTGCACGAGGTGAGGGAAGAGGTGTCCCGAGGCGGCCGCGTCGAAGCGTCCGTCGTCGACGATGACGCCGCCGAGCACCGCTCCCTGCCCGGCGAGGAACTTGCTCGCCGAGTGCACGACGATCGCCGCGCCGTGTTCGATCGGCCGGAGGAGGTAGGGGGTCGTGAACGTGCTGTCGACGACGAGCGGGACGCCGCGCTCGGAGCCGATCGCCGCGACGGCGGCGACGTCGAGCACGTCGTTGCGGGCATTCGAGAGCGTTTCGGCGAAGAGCGCCTTGGTCCGCGGCGTGATCGCGGCACGCCATGCGGCGAGGTCGTCCGTGTCGACGAAGGTCACCTCGACGCCCAGACGCGAGAAGTTGTCGAGGAGGAGGCCGCGGGTGCCCTCGTAGATGTGCTCGGACACGACGATGTGGTCGCCGGCATCCAGGAGTCCGAGGAGCGCGACGGTGACCGCCGCCTGCCCGCTGGAGACGAGGATCGCCTGGTCGCCTCCCTCGAGGGACGCGAGGCGCTCCTCGACCGCCTGCACCGTCGGGTTTCCGGTCCGGGTGTACCCGAAGCCGCTTCCGGTGGCGAAGTGCGCGGCGGATTCGTCGAGGTCGGAGAAGGTGAACCCGGCGGTCAGGTAGATGGGCGTCGCCCGGGGCGAGGCGGGGGCGACGGACGCTCCCACGTGCACCTGACGGGTCGAGAACCCGGTGTCTTCCTGCGCGCTCATGCGGCACTCTCCTTCCAACGGCGTGGCGACAGGCTCGCACGTCGGCCCACCCGCCGCCCAACCGTGCGGCGCCGTGTTACGCGGAGGGGCCCGTTCGCCCGGTGGTATCGTGGCGACGTGCGGATCGCCGGCCTCCTCCTTAGCGGCCGCGACGAGACCTTGTTCTAGGCCTTTCTCGTCGCGGAGTTCGTCGCGGGCCTCACATCCCATCCGAGGAGAAACGCAAGTCTCATGAGCACGACATCGATCGACGGCATCCACGTTCCCGATCGCCCGCGCACCCTGGCCGAGAAGGTCTGGGACGACCACCTGGTCGTGAAGGGCGAGAACGGTCAGCCCGACCTGATCTACATCGACCTCCACCTCGTGCACGAGGTCACCAGCCCCCAGGCCTTCGACGGTCTGCGCGCCGAGGGGCGCCCCGTGCGCCGCCTCGACCTCACGATCGCTACCGAAGACCACAACACCCCGACGCTCGACATCGACAAGCCGATCGCCGACCTGACCAGCCGCACGCAGATCGAGACGCTGCGACGCAACGCCGACGAGTTCGGTGTGCGCATCCACTCGCTCGGCGACAAGGAGCAGGGGATCGTGCACGTCGTGGGCCCCCAGCTGGGGCTGACGATGCCCGGCATCACCGTCGTGTGCGGTGACAGCCACACGTCGACCCACGGCGCGTTCGGAGCCATGGCGTTCGGCATCGGCACGAGCGAGGTCGAGCACGTCCTCGCCACGCAGACCCTGCCGCTGAAGCCCTTCAAGACCATGGCGATCACGGTCGAGGGCGATTTGAAGCCGGGCGTCACCGCGAAGGACATAATCCTCGCCATCATCGCCAAGATCGGTGCGAACGGCGGCCAGGGCTACGTCCTCGAGTTCCGCGGCAGCGCGATCCGCTCCCTCTCGATGGAGGGGCGCATGACGATGTGCAACATGTCGATCGAGGCGGGCGCCCGCGCCGGCATGATCGCCCCCGACGAGACGACCTTCGCCTACGTCAAGGACAAGCCCCACGCCCCGCAGGGTCAGGACTGGGACGACGCCGTCGCCTACTGGCGCACGCTCCCCAGCGACGAGGGCGCCGTGTACGACGCCGAGGTCTTCCTCGACGCGAACGAGCTCGAGCCGTTCGTCACGTGGGGCACGAACCCCGGCCAGGGCGTGTCGCTGTCCGATGTCGTGCCGACGCCGGCCGAGATCGCCGACGCGAACGAGCGCGCGGCCGCGGAGCGCGCCCTGCAGTACATGGACCTCGCGCCGGGCACCCCCATGAAGGACATCCCGGTGGATGCCGTCTTCATGGGCTCGTGCACCAACAGCCGCATCGAGGACCTCCGCGCGTTCGCCTCCGTCATCCAGGGGCGCACCAAGGCCGACAACGTCCGCGTGATGGTGGTGCCGGGCTCGGCCCGTGTGCGGCTCGAGGCCGAGGCGGAGGGCCTGGACAAGGTCTTCACCGCCTTCGGCGCGGAATGGCGCTTCGCCGGCTGCTCGATGTGCCTGGGCATGAACCCCGATCAGCTCGCTCCGGGCGAGCGCTGCGCCTCGACGTCGAACCGCAACTTCGAGGGCCGCCAGGGCAAGGGCGGTCGCACGCACCTGGTGTCGCCGCTCGTGGCGGCGGCGACCGCCGTGCGGGGCACCCTGTCGAGCCCCGCCGACCTGGATCCGCTGCCCGCGGAGGCCGTCACGACCGGGGCGGAGGCCTGACATGGAGAAGTTCACCACGCACACCGGTGTCGTCGCCCCCCTCAAGCGTTCGGCCGTCGACACCGACCAGATCATCCCCGCGGTCTACCTCAAGCGCGTCACCAAGACGGGCTTCGAGGACGCGCTGTTCGCCAACTGGCGGCAGGACCCCGAGTTCGTCCTGAATCAGGATGCCTACCGCTCGGCATCCATCCTCGTCGCGGGACCGGACTTCGGCACCGGGTCGAGCCGCGAGCACGCCGTGTGGGCGCTGCGCGACTACGGCTTCCAGGTGGTGCTGAGCCCGAAGTTCGCCGACATCTTCCGCGGCAACTCCGGCAAGCAGGGCCTGGTCACGGGTGTGATCACCGAGGACGACGTCGAGCGCATCTGGGCGGCCGTCGAGGCGCAGCCCGGTGTGGAGATGACGGTGGACCTCGAGGCGCGCACCGCCGTACTCGGCGACCTCCGAGTCTCGTTCGAGATCGACGATTACACTAGGTGGCGGCTTCTCGAAGGGCTCGACGACATCGGGCTCACTCTGCGCGACGAAGACAAGATCGCGCAGTTCGAGGCGCGCCGCGAGGCATGGCGGCCGCGGACCCTTCCGGTCCGCTAAGCCCGGTCGGCCCGATCGGGCCGGTCCGCCGCCCCTCGTCCACGAAGTGAGGTCCACCCCCCTATGAGCACACTCGTCACCGAATCCGGAGATCAGATCCCCGGGCAGCCGGACTGGGAAGCGGCGGAGACCCTCTCGATCCGCGGCGGCCGACCGCTCCGCGGAACGGTCGAGGTCAAGGGGGCCAAGAACCTCGTGACCAAGGCGATGGTCGCCGCCCTCCTGGGCGACACCACGAGCACGCTGCGCGACGTCCCGATGATCAGCGACGTCAAGGTCGTCCGGTCGCTCCTCGAGGTGCACGGCGTGACCGTCACCGAGGGCGACGAGGAGGGCACGCTCCACCTCGACCCGTCGGGAGCGGTCGCCGCGCACTTCGAGGAGATCGACGCGCACGCGGGTGCCTCTCGCATCCCGATCCTCTTCTGCGGTCCGCTGCTCCACCTCCTCGGCGAGGCCCTGATCCCCGACCTCGGGGGATGCCGCATCGGCGACCGCCCCATCAACTTCCACATGGACGCGCTCCGCGCCTTCGGTGCGGTGGTCGACAAGAGCTACGAGGGCATCCGCATCACGGCCCCCAACGGTCTGCACGGGGCGAACATCACCCTGCCGTACCCGAGCGTCGGCGCGACCGAGCAGGTTCTGCTCACGGCCGTCCGCGCCAAGGGCGTCACGGAACTGCGCAACGCCGCGATCGAGCCCGAGATCATGGATCTCATCGCGGTGCTGCAGAAGATGGGCGCGATCATCTCGTACGAGCCGAACCGCGTGATCTTCATCGAGGGCGTCGACCGTCTCGCCGGATACGACCACCGCGCGATCTTCGACCGCAACGAGGCCGCGTCCTGGGCGTGCGCCGCCCTCGCCACCGACGGCGAGATCTTCGCCAAGGGCGCGCGTCAGCAGGACATGCTCACGTTCCTCAACGTCTTCCGCAAGGCCGGCGGGTGGTTCGACGTGCGCGAGGACGGCATCCTGTTCCGCCGTGGCGGCGACCTCAAGCCCGTCATGGTCGAGACCGACGTGCACCCCGGCTTCATGACCGACTGGCAGCAGCCGCTCATCGTCGCCCTCACGCAGGCGCACGGCACCTCGACGGTGCACGAGACGGTGTACGAGAACCGCCTCGGCTTCACGCAGGCGCTCAACAAGATGGGCGCCGACATCGTCGTGCACCCCAAGGGTCTCGACAGCCCCGACCGGCGCGTCCCGCGCCGCGACCTCGAGCAGGCCGCCGTCATCAACGGCCCGACGCCTCTCCATGGCGCGGACGTGGAGGTGCCGGACCTCCGCGGCGGGTACAGCTACGTCATCGCCGCCCTCGCGGCCGAGGGTGAATCGACGGTGCGCAACATCGGCATCATCCGTCGCGGATACGAGAAGTTCCTCGAGAAGCTGACCGCTCTCGACGCCGACTTCGACGTCGTGGGCTGACCCGTGGCGGCCTCCCCGGAGAAGAGCCGGCCCAGCGCCTTCTGGCCTCTCGCCGCGATCGTGGTGCCACTCACGGGTCTCTTCGCCCGTATCGAGATGCGCGGCGTGGAGAACCTCCCGAGGGAGGGCGCCTACGTGCTGGCGCCCAACCACAACTCGGAGTTCGATCCGCTCATCGTCGCCGTCTCGGTGTGGCGCGCCGGTCGCGCACCGCGGTTCATGGCCAAGGAGAGCCTGTTCAAGGTCCCCGTCCTCGGCGCGTCGCTGCGGGCGACCGGAATGGTGCCCGTTCCCCGGACGTCCACGAGCGCGAACCAGTCGATCACGGCGGCGCAGGACATCGCCCGCGACGGCCGCGGCGTCATCGTCTACCCCGAGGGCACGCTGACCCGCGACCCGGAGCTGTGGCCGATGCGGGGAAAGACGGGGGCTGTGCGTCTGGCACTCGGCGGTGACCTCCCACTCATCCCCATGGCGCAGTGGGGCGTGCAGCAGATCCTGCCGCGCTATGGAAAGCTCCGCTTCCCCCGACGCGCCCACGTGATCGTGGAGTTCGGTCCGGCGCTGGACGTCTCCGAGTACCGCGCGACCGCGACGCAGCCGGCGACGCTCACGCGCGCGACCGATGCGCTCATGGCCCGCATCTCCGAGATGCTCTCGGGCCTCCGGGGTCTGCCGGCACCGGCCGAGCGCTGGAACCCGTCGCAGCACGGGCAGAACGAGACGGGCCGCCTTGAGTCGTAAGAGCGAAGCTCCCGCACCCAAGGTCGCCGTCGTCGGTGCCGGTAGCTGGGGCACGACGTTCGGCAAGATCCTCGCCGACGGCGGCGCATCGGTGGTCATGTGGGCACGGAGGCCCGAACTGGCCGCCGAGATCACCGAGTCCAAGCGCAACAGCCGCTACCTTTCGGGCATCAACCTGCCGCGCACGATGACGGCGACGACCGACCTCGCCGAGGCCCTGCACGGTGCGGAGCAGATCTACCTGTCCGTGCCCAGCCAGTCGCTGCGCGAGAACCTCGCCGCGATCCGCCCCCTCGTCGAGCGCACCGACGTCCCCCTGGTGTCGCTGATGAAGGGCGTCGAGAAGTCGACGGGGCTGCGGATGAGTCAGGTCATCGCCCAGGTGCTCGAATGCGATCCGGCGCGTATCGCCGTGGCATCCGGACCCAACCTCGCCCTGGAGATCGCGCGCGAGCAGCCGACCGCGGCCGTCATCAGCTCGCTGAGCCCCGAGACCGCCGAAGCCGTCGCCCGGCGCGCGCGCAACCGCTACTTCCGTTCCTTCGTGAACACCGACGTCATCGGCACCGAGTTCGGCGGTGTGCTGAAGAACCTCATCGCGGTGGCCATCGGCATCGTCGACGGCGTCGGATACGGCGAGAACACCAAGGCGTCGATCATCACGCGCGGGCTGGTGGAGATGACGGACTTCGCCGTCGCGCAGGGAGCGCAGCCCGAGACCCTCCAGGGTCTCGCGGGCCTGGGCGATCTCATCGCCACGTGCCAGTCGCCGCTGAGCCGCAACAACACGGCCGGACGCCTGCTGGGTCAGGGCTACGGCTACCAGGACGTCGTGAAGCAGATGCAGCAGACGGCGGAGGGGCTGGCATCCGTGGCCCCCGTCCTGCAGCTCGCCCGCGAGGTCGGTGTCGACATGCCGATCGTCCGGCAGGTGAAGATGGTGCTGGACGGCACCATGGACCCGCGCGACATCGCGCCCCATCTCACGACCGACGACGACCAGCCGCAGGGCGAGAGGACGCAGAATGACCAGACCGGCGGTGGTGGTGCTCTTCGGCGGGCGCTCCAGCGAGCATTCGATCAGTTCCGCCACGGCGGGAGGGGTGCTGCGGGCGATCGATCGTGACCGCTTCCGTGTGATCCCCGTCGGGATCACCCGCGACGGCGCCTTCGTGCTCGAGGACGACGACCCCGACAAGTTCGCGCTGCGCCCCGAGGCGTTGCCCGAGGTGCGCGACAACGGCACCCGAGTGCGACTGCCGGAATCCGTGCTCTCGCGGGAGTGGACGGTCACGGATGCCGACGGCGAACGTTCCCTCGGCGACATCGACGTGGTGCTCCCGATCCTGCACGGTCGGTTCGGGGAGGACGGCACGATCCAGGGGCTCCTCGAGCTCCTCGGCATCCCGTACGCCGGCGGGGGAGTCCTCATGTCGGCGATCGGCATGAACAAGAACGTCACCAAGCGCGTGCTGCGCTCCGCGGGCGTGCCCGTCGTGCCGTGGGTCGCGGTGACCCGGGCCGACCTCGCGCGCAACCGCGACCTGTGGGAGCGCCGCATCCGCTCGCTCGACCTCCCGGTGTTCGTCAAGCCCAACGAGGCCGGTTCCAGCGTCGGCGTCACGAAGGTCTCGCGATGGGAAGACCTGGATGCCGCTTTCGACACGGCCTTCGCCGAGGACCGCCTCGTGCTGGTCGAGCAGGCCGTCGTCGGGCGCGAGCTGGAGTGCGGTGTGCTGCCCGGTCGCGACGGCGGACCGGTGCGCGTCAGCGTCGCCGGCGAGATCGTGGTCACGGGGCGGGAGTTCTACGACTTCGAGGCGAAGTACATGAACGCGCCCGGCGTCGACCTCGTGTGCCCGGCCGACCTCCGGGACGGCGAGCTCGCCGAGATGCAGCGGATCGCTGCGCAGGCGTTCGAGGCGCTCGGCGGCGAGGGGCTCGCCCGCGTCGACTTCTTCTACACCGGCACCGAGTTCTACGTGAACGAGGTCAACACCATGCCCGGGTTCACGCCGATCTCGATGTTCCCCACCTGCTGGATCGCCTCGGGACTGTCGTACCCCGAGCTCATCAGCGACCTGCTCGACGCGGCGCTGACGCGCGACTGACCCGACCGGCGCCCGCGCTCAGGACGAGGGGGTCGGCGCGGGGGTCGCGTCCGCCGGGGAGGTGCAGACCTGCCCGGTCGCGGGCAGGTAGTCGCGGATGAGCGGCGCGAGCGCCCGCGCGATGTCGGCGCTGCTGGCGGTGCCGGCGTTCAGGAAGACCTGGATGGCCGGCTGGTGCCCGAACGTCGTCAGCGTGTACTTCTGATCGGTCGCCTGCGACTCGTCCACGAGCCAGTCGACGCCGTCGAACGTGCGGCACGGCAGGGTCGAGGGACCCGGGGCCTCGAGGCCGCACGTGATGAGGATGCTGGCCGGATTCCCGTACGCGCCGGTCGCCTGCGCGTCCGTCCAGCGGCGGTCCTGGCCCGAGATCGACTTCGGTAGACGCGAGGTGATCTGCGCGCAGGCCGGGTCGTTCGCCGCCTTGGCCGGCTCCATCGAGACCGTCGTGGTGCACGCGGCGAGTCCCGGCAGCAGGGCGAGGACGGCGAGGAGCGCGAGGGGACGACGGGAGCGGGGCACCCCTCCAGGCTAATAGCGTGGGAGGGTGACCGACGCCGAGACCACCGTGGGGGAGCTGTCCGAGGGGCAGGTGCTCCGCGGCATCCTGAGCCGCCTGCCCGCCTCGACCGCGCCCGTCGGCCCCGGTGATGATGCGGCGGTTCTGGCCGTCCCCGACGGCCGTGTCGTCGCCACCACCGACACGCTCGTGCACGGCCCGGACTTCCGGTTGGCCTGGTCGTCGGCGGTCGACCTCGGGTACAAGTCGGCGGCGGTGAACCTCGCCGACGTCGCCGCGATGGGCGCGCGGCCGATCGCGCTTCTCGTGGCCCTCGCGATGCCGGAGTCCACCCCGCTGTCGTTCGTCCGCGGGCTGGCGGACGGTCTCGCCGAGGCGTGCGCCGACCTCGCGCCCGGATGCGCCGTCGAGGGCGGCGACCTCGCCGTGTCGGACACGCTGACGATCGCCGTCACCGCACTGGGGAGTCTCGACGGCCGCGAACCGGTGCGCCGATCCGGAGCGCGGGCGGGGGATGCCGTGCACATCATCGGCGAACTCGGCGTCGCCGGCCGGGGCCTCGACGTGCTGTTCACCCGCTTCGTCGATGCGGCCGGTGCGCCCATCCTGGTGACTCCCGAGGCGCGGGCCTCACTCGGAGCCGAGGACGCGGAAGGCCTGGACCGGCAACTGCGCCCTCATCCGCCGATCGCCGACGCGCTGCGCGCCGCGGACGCGGGAGCCACCGCCATGATGGACGTCTCCGACGGACTGGCCCTGGATGCCGAGCGCCTGGCCGACGCGTCCGGGGTGACGATCGCCTTCGACGCGGGTGCGCTGGGAGACGACCTCGCGCGAGCGCTCGGCGGGGGAGAAGACCACGGCTTCCTCGTGACCTACCCCGCGGGGACCGACGGTCCGGGTCGGCGTGTTGGCACGGTCGTCGCCCGCGGCGAGGTCGCCGTGACGGTCGACGGCCGCCCGTGGACCGGCCGCACCGGTTGGGACCCCTACCGCGATTGGGACGCCGGCCGCGGCTGACCGGTGCGGCGCCGGCGACTCACGCGCGCGGAAGCGCGGGGCGCCCCCACCACAGCGTCGTGTCGCCGTAGGTGCGGTGGCGATCGGCCTCGAGGCCGGCGGCATCCCAGTCCGGGGCCGGGGAACGCTTCGCCCGTTCGACGATGACCACGGCATCGACGCTCAGTCGCGGGGCGACCCCGGCGAGGACCCGGGCGATCTCGTCGTCCGAGACGTCGTACGGGGGGTCGAGGAACACGAGGTCCCACTCGGCGGATGAGGTCTCCAGGTAGGTCGCGGCGTTGGCGCGGTGCACCCGGGCCGTGCCGCTCGCACCGGCGGCGCGCAGCCGTTCCGCGTTCTTGCGGATGAGGGCCGCCGCGGGAGCGGAGAGTTCGACGAGATCGGCGGAGAGGGCACCGCGGCTGAGGCTCTCGAGCCCCAGCGCGCCCGAGCCCGCGTAGAGGTCGAGCACGCGCGCACCGTCGACGAGGTCCGCGGAATCGAGGGCGCCGAAGAGCGACTCGCGGACACGGTCGCTCGTGGGCCGCGTGCCCTTGGGCGGGACGTCGAGGACCGTGCCGCCCGCGCGGCCGGAGATGATGCGGGTCACCCTCTCAGCCTACAAACCGCGTGTCCGGGGCCGTGCCTAGACTCGGTGCATGCCCGGTCTCTCGCTGTCGTCCCGACTCGACGGCGCCGTGGGCGGCAAGACCGCCGCGGCGTTCGAGCGCGCGTTCGGCATGAAGACCGTCGGGGAACTCCTCGAGCACTATCCGCGACGCTACGCGCGGCGCGGAGAGCTCACCCCCATCGCGTCGCTGCCGCTCGGCGAGCCGGTCACGATCGTGGCCGAAGTCGTCAGCGCGACCGAACGGCGGATGCAGAACCGCCGGGGATCGCTGCTGGAGGTCATCATCAGCGACGGCGACGGCCGCCTGTCGCTCACGTTCTTCAACCAGTCGTGGCGTCTGAAAGACCTGACGCCGGGTCGGCGCGGCATCTTCTCGGGAAAGGTGGGGGAGTACCGCCGTCAGACGCAGTTGACCCACCCCGACTACTCGCTCTTCGACGACCTCGAGGAGGCCCGCGCCGAGGCCGAGGTGAACGCCAAGCGCCCCATCCCGATCTATCCCGCCACCAGCACGGTGCCGAGCCCGCTCGTGCAGAAGACGATCGCCCTCGTGCTCGACGGCCTCGGCGCCGTCGACGATCCTCTGCCCGACGATCTGCGCGAGCGCCGCGGCCTCGTCGGCGCGCGGACCGCGCTCGAACACATCCACCGGCCCTACCACGACGACGAGATCCCGCCGGCGGTCGAGACTTTGCGCATGCAGGAGGCTTTCGTCCTGCAGACCGCTCTGCTGCAGCAGCGTCAGTTCGTCCGTGCCCTGTCGGCGACGAAGCGTCCCGCGGCCCCGGGTGGGCTGCTCGAACGCTTCGACGCGTCCCTGCCCTTCGCGCTCACGCCCGATCAGGAGACGGTCGGGGCCCGGATCGCCGACGACCTCGTGGGCGACTGGCCGATGAACCGGCTGGTCCAGGGCGAGGTCGGTTCGGGAAAGACACTCGTGGCCCTCCGGGCGATGCTGCAGGTGGCCGAATCCGGCGGCCAATCGGCGCTCATCGCCCCGACCGAGGTGCTCGCCGCCCAGCACGTCCGCTCGATCGCGAAGATGCTCGGCCCGCAGCTGGCGCCCGAGCTGATGCCGACACTGCTCACGGGTCAGCTCCCGGCGGCCGAGCGTCGTCGCGCCGCCCTGCGGGTGGCATCCGGTCAGGCCCGGATCGTGGTCGGCACCCATGCCCTCCTCAGTTCCACGACGACGTTCGCCGACCTCGGCTTCGTCGTGGTCGACGAGCAGCATCGATTCGGGGTCGACCAGCGCGAAGCGCTCCGAGCCAAGGGCGATTCTCCGCACACGCTCGTGCTGACGGCGACCCCCATTCCTCGCACGGTCGCGATGACGGTGTTCGGCGACCTGGATGTCTCCACGATCCGCACGATGCCGGCCGGGCGTGCCGGCATCCAGACCTTCGTCGCGCCCCTCGCCGAGAAGCCGGGCTGGTTCGCGCGGGTGTGGGACCGCGTCGCCGAAGAGGTGGCGAAGACGCACCAGGTGTTCGTCGTGTGCGCCGCGATCGACGCCGAGAAGCTCACCTCCGACGAGGTCGGCGACGAACCGGCCGAGGGGCCTGCCGACGCGCGTACCCGCTGGGGCGTCGTCCAGGTTCGAGCGCTGCTCGACACGCTCCCGGCGTTCGCCGACATCCGGGTCGAGATCCTGCACGGCAAGATGCACGCCGACGAGAAGGATGCCGTGATGCAGGCGTTCGCGCGCGGCGACATCGACGTCCTGGTCGCGACCACCGTCATCGAGGTCGGGGTCGACGTGCCGAACGCGTCGACGATGGTCATCCTCGAAGCGGATCGCTTCGGCGTCTCGCAGCTGCACCAGTTGCGTGGACGCGTCGGTCGTGGTGGTCTGCCAGGACTGTGCCTGCTCGTGACGGAGGCGGCGCCGGGCACGTCGTCGCGGTCGCGCGTCGAAGCGGTCGCCCGCACCCTGGACGGCTTCGAACTCGCCGAGGTCGATCTCGAGCTGCGCGGAGAGGGCGACGTGCTCGGCGGCGCGCAGTCGGGCGTGCGCTCGTCGCTGCGTCTCCTGCGCGTCGTCACCGACGCCGAGCTGATCGTGGAAGCGCGTGCGGTCGCCGAGACGGTGCTCGCCGACGACCCGGCCCTGGTCCGGCACCCGGGGCTCGCGGCGGCTCTCGAGCGACGTGTCGGCATCGAGGAACGCGCGGCCCTGGCCAAGTCGTGATCGGTAGGCTGGCGGCATGAGTCCGCGGATCGCCGTCGTACCCGGTTCCTTCGACCCCCCGACGCGGGGGCACCTCGACGTGATCCGCCGCGCGGCGGGCCTGTTCGATCAGCTGCACGTGCTCGTCGTCCACAACCCGGGCAAAGAGGCGATGCTGCCCATCGCTCAACGGCAGGCCCTGCTCGAGCAGTCCATCCAGGAGGAAGGCATCGAGGGCGATGTCATCGTCGCCGCGTGGAGCATGGGGCTCCTCGTCGACTACGCCACCGATGTGGGCGCGCAGGTGCTGGTCAAGGGCATCCGGTCGCAGGTCGACGTCGCGTACGAGACGCCGATGGCGATCGTGAACCGCGACCTCGCCCACGTCGAGACCGTGTTCCTGCTGCCCGATCCCTCCCACGCGCTCGTGTCGAGCTCGCTGGTGCGTCAGGTGGCCGCACTCGGTGGAGACGTTTCGCCGTACGTCCCCGCGTCGGTCGCCCGCTTCCTCGACACCGGCGCGCGCGGCCTCTGACGCCCACGGACGCGGGGTGAGGCGTCCGCGATGCCGTGCGGCCCGCGCCCAGGGGCGTCCGGGTAGCATGGACGACCGTGAGAACCCACCGCCCCGGACCCTTCCAGCTCCCCGTGCGCGACATCGTGCGCCACCCGGGCGAGATGCGCGAGCACGAGCTCGAGATCCCCGCCCCCGAGAAGTGGGGAGAGGGTCTCGTCGCCGTCCCCGCGGCTGAGCCGCTGGAGATCGACGTGCGTCTGGAGTCCGTCCACGAGGGCATCCTGGTCTCCGGAACCGTCTACGCCACGGCCTCCGGCGTCTGCGGACGCTGCCTCACCGACATCACCGAGCCTGTCGAAGTCGAGTTCCAGGAACTTTTCGCGTATCCTGGGGATGAAGCGAACGACTTCGAAGTTCAAGACGACCACGTGGATCTTGAAAATCTGGTCCGGGATGCCATCGTCCTGTCGCTTCCGTTCCAGCCGGTGTGTCAGCCGGATTGCCTCGGGCTCGACCCGGTCACGGGTGAGAAGCTGACGGAGAGCGCCGGCGACACGGAGCAGACGCCCGTCGATTCCCGGTGGGCGGCGCTCCAGCAGTACACCCCAGACGACGGCGATGCGCTCCGCGCCGCCCCCAAGACAGAGAAGAGCTAGTCATGGCAGGTAACCCCCCGAAGCGGAAGGTCTCCCGCTCCAACACCCGCTCGCGTCGCGCGCAGTGGAAGGCCGAAGCCCCCACGCTGGTCAAGACCATCGAGAACGGCAAGGTCGTCTACAGCCGCCCTCACCAGGCGAAGGTCGTCACCGACTCGCAGGGCACCGAGCTCTTCCTCGAGTACAAGGGCCGCAAGGTCGCCGACGTCTGATCAACGTCCGGTGACGCGTACATCTGCGCTCATCGAGAAGCTCGGGGTCGACATCGACCCCGAGCTTCTTTCTCTTGCGCTGACCCATCGCTCGTTCGCGTACGAGAACGGCGCCATCCCGCACAACGAGCGCCTCGAGTTCCTCGGCGACTCCGTCCTCGGGCAGGCCGTGACGGTCCGCCTGTACACGCGGCATCCTGATCTCGACGAGGGCAGCCTCGCCAAGCGTCGCGCGAGCGTCGTGTCGACCGTTGCCCTGGCGGAGGTGGCGCGGGCCATCGGTCTCGGCGATCACGTGCGGCTCGGCCGGGGCGAGATCCTCACGGGCGGCCGTGACAAGGATTCGATCCTGGCCGACACGATGGAGGCGGTCATCGGCGCGACGTACCTCTCCGCCGGCCCGGATGCGGCGACCGAGCTCGTGCTGCGTCTGGTCGAGCCGCTGCTCGCCGACCCGGATAGGTACGGCGCCGCGATGGATCCGAAGACGAGCCTGCAGGAGATCGCCGCGCGCCAGTCGCTGTCCGCCCCGGTCTACTCCGTGGAGGCGGCCGGTCCCGACCACGATCGGCGCTTCACCGCCACGGTGACGGTCGGCGACGTCGCCACCCAGGGCCATGGGTCGAGCAAGAAGCAGGCCGAGATGGCCGCGGCCCTCGCGGCGTGGCGCGAGCTCGACGCCCGTGCCTGAGCTGCCCGAGGTCGAGGTCGTCCGCGCCGGCCTCGAGCCCGCGGTGACGGGGGCGCTCATCGCCTCGGTCGACGTGCGGGACCCCCGCGCCCTCACCCGTCACTCCGGTTCGCCCGAGCACTTCGAGGCCGAACTCACCGGTCGCCGTATTGTGGGCGCCGTCCGCCGGGGCAAGTTCCTGTGGATGCCGGTCGGCGACGACGAGGCGGTCGTGACGCACCTCGGCATGAGCGGCCAGATGCTGCTCCGGGTGCCCGGTGCTCCCGAGGAGCGGCACGAACGCATCCGCATCGAGCTCGAGCACCCCGCGCACGGGGCGCTGTCGGTCGTCTTCGCCGACCAGCGCACGTTCGGGTCGCTCGCCCTCGACGAGCTGGTCGACACCCCGGATGCCGCAGCCGGCGGCCGCGGCTCGGCACTGCCCCGCGTCCCCACGCAGGTCGCCCACATCGCCCGCGACCCGCTCGACCCGGCGTTCTCCGACGCGCGGTTCCGGGCGCGTCTCGGGCGCACGTCGTCGGGGATCAAGCGCGTGCTCCTCGACCAGACCGTGGCGAGCGGCATCGGCAACATCTACGCCGATGAATCGCTGTGGGCGGCGCGCATCCACCCCGAGACGCCCGGCTCCGATCTTCCGACCCGCTCGGTGAACCGCCTGCTGGCCGAAGTACGCGCGGTGCTCGAGAAGGCTCTCGCCGAAGGCGGTACGAGCTTCGACGCTCAGTACGTCAACGTCAACGGTCAAGCGGGGTACTTCGCTCACTCGCTCAACGCGTACGGTCGCACCGGACAGCCGTGCCCTCGCTGCGGTCGCCCGATCGTGCGGGTGAGCTTCATGAACCGCTCGAGCCACTTCTGCCCGCGGTGCCAACGCGTGCGCTGAGCACTGCTTGACCTCAAGTGCCTGAGGTGTGCTGAGCTAGCGGCATGTCGATGCTCACCATTCAGCAGGCCGCACGTCGGTCCGGGCTCAGCGTGCCCACGCTCCGGTACTACGAGGACGTCGGGCTCATCGGCCCGATCGCGCGCGATGCGAGCAGCGGTCACCGGCGGTATCGCGAGCGCGACCTCGACGACCTCCAGGTGCTCGCGTGTCTTCGCGCGATGGGCGTCGGGATCGAGGACATGCGCGCGTACCAGGCGAATCGCGCGCGGGGGAACGCCGCCGCGGCCGAGCAGCGCGACATCCTCCTGCGCCATGCCGAGCGAGTGGAGATCGAGAGGGCGACCCTGCGCGTGCACCTCGATTACCTGCGTCGCAAGGCGGACCTGTGGGACGCCCGCGACCGCGGCGATGCCACCGCGGAAGCGGAGGCCCAGGCGCGCGTCCACGAGATCTACCCCGAGATCGAGATGCTGATCCGGGCTTGACCTCCAGCGCTGGAGGGCTGTTCGACTCGGCTCATGAACACTTCTTCTGACACCGTCCTGGTGACCGGAGCCACCGGATACCTCGGAACCCGCGTCGTCGCCGACCTCCTCCAGCGGGGCACGCGCGTGCGCGCCGTCGTCCGCTCCCTCGACGCGGAGCCGGCGCTCCGCGCGGCCGTCCGCCGCGCCGGGGCGGACGACACAGGCCTCGAACTCACCCTCGCCTCCCTGACGGAGGATGCCGGATGGGATGCCGCGGTCTCCGGGGTCGCCGGCATCTACCACCTGGCATCCCCGATGACCCTCGCCACGAAGGACGCGAACCTCCTGGCTCCCGCGCGCGACGGCGCGCTGCGAGTGGTCCGCGCCGCTCGGGATGCCGGAATCCGACGGGTCGTGCTGACCTCGTCGTTCGCGGCCGTCGGGTACTCGCCGAAGCCGCTGAATGCCGAGGGCGAGCGGGAGTACGACGAAAGCGACTGGACCGACCCGGACGCACCCGGGTTGCCGGACTACCCGCGATCGAAGACCCTCGCCGAGCGTGCCGTGTGGGACTTCGTCGAACGAGAGGGGAACGGGCTCGAGCTCGTCGTGCTCAACCCGACGTGGATCGCCGGACCGACTCTGACCGCAGACCCGCGTTCGTCGCTGCAGGCGTTCCTCGCGATGCTCGACGGGCACATGCCGCTCGCGCCGCGGCAGCGGTTCGGTATCGCGGACGTCCGTGACGTCTCGGCGGCGCACCTGGCCGCGATGGGCACGCCGGACGCCGCCGGCAAGCGGTACCTCCTGCTCGCCGACGGGCCGACGATCTCGTGGTTGGGCGTGGCATCCCTGCTCCGGGAGCACCTCGGCGACCTCGCCGCGGCTGCGCCGACCGAGGAGGTGCCGGGCGACGAGCTGCCGCCGCTCGTGATTCACAACGAACGCGCGAAGGCGGAACTCGGCTTCACCCCGCGCCCGGCCGAGACCACCATCTTCGAGACGCTGGACGACATGCGCGAGCGCGGGATGCTCCGCCGGGGCTGACCCGCGTCGCGCCCGCTCCCCGCCGCGAGACCGCATCCGCCTGACGAACCCACTGCACGCTGCGGGGAAGACGTCAGGCGGATGCCGTCTCGGCGCTCCGGGGCCCGTGGGCGGGTCAGCCGAGCACCTTCTGCCATGCACCCTCGTAGGCGATCGGGGCGAACCCGATCGTCTCGTTGATCGAGAGCATGGGGCGGTTCTCTTCCGCGTTGTACGTCATCACGCGGGGCGACTCCGGGACGGCCTCGCGCCAGGCGAGGAGGCCGGCACACTTCACGAGCATCCCCAGTCGGTGTCCCCGGTGGGATGCCACGACCAGCGTGTCCTCCTGGTGGGTCACCGCGGTGCGGTCCTTGCCGACGACGAGCTCGTTGAACGCGGCCAGTTCCCCCGAATCGACGTGCTGTGCGACGGTGACGAGGAGGTGCCGGTCGGCGTCGGAGTAGGTGCGCTCCCACTCGGCGACCCGGGCGGCATCCCAGATCTCCTCGTCGTAGTCGAGACCGGCGGCGGGCGCGTCCGTGATCATGCGCGACTTCATGTACGCGAAGGCGTCCACGAACTCGGGCGGAGTCGGGAGCGTCCACTGGATCACGCGGTACCCCGTGGCCGCCGCCTCCGCCTCCGTCAGGAGTGCCCGCAGGTGCGGCTCCGCGCCGGCGAGGTCGAGACGGCTCTGCCGCACGATCTGCTCGAGGGTGTATCCCGCGTCGAGGTAGAACTGCGCGGCACGATCGAGGGGGATCCGACCGAACCCGGTCGGCGCGTCCAGGTGCGGACCGTCCGTGGCCGGGTGCTCGGCCCAGGACTGCAGGATCGTCCGTCCGTGCTCCCGCGCCGTGCGCTCGATGAGGTCGTGCGCGGCGCGTCCGATGCCTCGGCCCCACGCGCTGCGTCGCAGCTCGATGAGCCAGAAGCCGGTGCGCGCGCCGTCCTCCTGGGGGAGGTCGAGTCCGACGCGGCCCACGACCTCGCCGTCCCACAGCGCGATCCAGACGAGCCGGATCTGCGCAGCGGTCGGGCGGTAGACGGGCAGAAGCTCGTCGGCGGGCATGGCGTGGTCGTCGTGGCCCGCGATCTCGCGATAGACGAGATTGCGCACGCGCGACATCTCGCGGAAGTCGGCGGCATCCGGGGAGTCGATGGATGCCGGGATGTGGAGGGGGCGCAGCTCGAGGCCGGCCGGGAGGGTGCTCATGTCGGAACTTTCGGTGGAAGGAGTGGGGAGGGGCGGGGCCGGCGGTACCGGCCCCGCCGGATCACAGCGGCGGACGCGAGAGAAGCGCCTGCCGCTGCCAGTGGGTCTCGCGCCGGCCCCGCTCGAGAGCGGCGCGGTGCGCGAGGTCGCCGCGCTCCGTGCGGTGCGCGAGCTGGGCGGCGCGTGCCGCGGCGCGCGTCAGCAGCCACAGGCCGAGGCGGAGGGAGAGACGGTCGAGGAATCCGAGGCGGTGCTGGGCCGTGGTCTCGACGACGGGAAGGGACAACGCGGATGCCGTGTGCTGCGGCGCGCGCGTGAGCGAGGTGTTCATGCGGAGGCTCCGATGAGGAAGGGAGAGCGAGGGTGCCACGGCCGACGGAAGGCGGCAGGTGGCGGGAGGGTCGCGGACGACCCGGGCGCACGGCATCCGGAGATCGGACGGGGGTGCGGCGGGAGCGGAGACGAAGAGTCGTCTCGACGCGGCGCGGCTACGCCTGACGAACAGCATGCCGACAGCGGTGGTCACTCCGCGCAGCGGTGCGGAAAGCACGGGAGCGGCGGTGAAGCCGGTGGCGAAGAAGCCGGTGGTGTTGCGAATCATGGGAGTGACCTCCTTTCTCAGTCGGTTGCGACCCCCGACGCTAGCCGGGTCGCTCAGCGGATGTCAAGCGAAGACTCAGAAACGGTGGCCGTCCGGGCGCGTCGGGAGAGGGGTCGATCGGCCAGCCACCGCGGGATTCCGCGGGTCGTCGGGTAGCGTGAGGCGGAAGTTCATCGGTCGGGAAGGCGCATCCGCATGCACCTCAAGAGCGTCACGCTCAAGGGCTTCAAGTCCTTCGCGCAGTCGACGACGTTCGCGCTGGAACCCGGTGTCACCTGCATCGTGGGTCCGAACGGGTCGGGCAAGTCCAACGTCGTGGACGCGCTCGCCTGGGTCATGGGGGAGCAGGGTGCCAAGACCCTCCGCGGCGGCAAGATGGAGGACGTCATCTTCGCGGGCACCTCCACGCGCGGACCTCTCGGACGTGCCGAGGTGCAGTTGACGATCGACAACGCCGACGGCGCTCTGCCGATCGAGTACAGCGAGGTGACGATCAGCCGCACGCTGTTCCGCAACGGCGCCAGCGAGTACGCGATCAACGGCCAGACGTGTCGCCTGCTGGACGTGCAGGAGCTGCTGAGCGACTCCGGTCTCGGGCGCGAGATGCACGTGATCATCGGGCAGGGGCGCCTGGACACCGTCCTGCAGGCCTCGGCCGAGGAACGGCGCGGCTTCATCGAGGAGGCCGCCGGGATCCTCAAGCACCGGCGTCGCAAAGAGAAGACGGTCCGCAAGCTCGAGGCGATGGAGACCAACCTCACCCGGCTGAGCGACCTCGCGGGGGAGTTGCGGCGGCAGCTGAAGCCGCTGGGCAAGCAGGCCGAGATCGCACGCGAGGCGGCGACCATCGCCGCCGTCGTCCGTGATGCCAAAGCGCGCCTCTTCGCCGACGAGCTCGTCCAGCTGCGCCGCCAACTCGCAGACGCGGCCGCGGCCGAGAGCGAACGCCACACCGAGCGGCTCATGCTGCAGGACCAGGCCGACGGCATCCGGCTGAAAGTCGAGCGGCTCGAGGAGGAGCAGCGCTCCGAGGCGGTCGACCGGGCCCGACGCGTCGCCTTCTCGCTCGAGCAGGTGCAGGAACGTCTTCGCGGGCTCTACACGCTGGCCGGGCAGCGCCTGACGCTGCTCGCCGACGATGAGGGGGACGCGTCCGCGGCCGTGCCCACGGTGACGCAGTCGATGATCGACGATCTGCGGACGGAGATCGATGAGATCGCCGGCGGCCTCGGAGATGCTCAGGATGCCGCTGCCGAGGCGGCCCGCGGTGTCGCACGGGCGCGCGCGGAGCTCGACGCCCTCGACGCCGACATCGCGGCCCAGAGCGCGCTGGTCTCCGAGCACGACATGAAGATCGCCGCGTTGCGCGGCTCCGCCGACGCAGCGGCGTCCGGCCTCGCCGCGGTGAGGGGAGCCGTCGAGCGGCAGCAGCGCGCGCTGGATGCCGCGCGCGAGCGCCTCGCCGAGGCCGAGGAGGCGCGGGCGGGGCTCGATCCTGACGTTACGCCCGAGGAGTCCAGCGCCGAGCACGCCGCCGCGTACGAGCGAGCCCAGCGCGAGACGAACGATACCGAGTCGGAGGTCGCGGGGCTGCGCGAACGCCTGCACGCCGCCGAGCGCGAGCGCGACGCCCTCACGGCCCAGACCACGGCGCTCGGCCGTGCGCTGGACGTGCGGAACGCGGCGGCGGATCTCGTCGCGAGCGGGGCCGCCGGCATCCGCGGACTCGTCGGTGATTCCGTCAAGGTCACCGCTGGGTACGAAGCCGCCATCGCCGCGGCGCTCGGCTCCCTCGCCGAGGGCCTTCTCGTCGATGACGGTGCGGCTGCTTTCGCGGCGGCCCACGCCGCGCGCGAGGGCGATCTGGGCGTCGTCGAGATCGCGATCGCGAACGCTCCGGACGCGGGCGACGGCGTGCCGGTCCGCGGGGGCGTGCGCGCGATCGACGTCGTCTCCGCGCCGGCGGGGGTGCGCGGCATCCTGTCGGGTGTCGTCATCGTCGACGATCTCGCGGCCGCGGAGTCCGCACGCGCCGACCTCGAGTCCGCACCGGCGGGCACCGTCGTCGTGACACGCGACGGGGCCGTGATGACCGCGCGGACGCTGCGGGCCGGATCCGGTGGTGGACGTTCGCGCCTCGAGCTCGCGGCGGAGCGCGACGCGGCGGCGGATCGCCTCGCCGAGATCACCGTGATCGCCGATTCGCTCCGCGAGGCCCTCGCCGAGGCGCAGCAGAAGCTCACCGACGTCAGGGCGCGAACGAAAGAGGCGCTCTCGACCCTCCGCGCGCACGATGCCGCCCTCGCGGCGCACGCCGAGAAGCTCAACCGCGTCACGGTGCGGCACGAGGCCGCGGTCGCCGAATGCGAGCGTCTCGAGGCCGGGCTCGCGCAGGCCCAGGCCGCGGTCGCCGATGCCGAGGAGAAAGCCCGCGTCGCCGACGAGACGCTCGCCCGCGCGCTCGAAGCGCCGCGTCCGCTCCTCGATGCGTCCGCCCGTGAGGGGATGCTCGCCGACCTCGAGACGGCCCGCGAGGGCGAGATGCGGGCGCGGCTCGACATCGAGACGCTGCGCGAACGCGTGCGGGCGGGGGAGGCGCGCATCGTGCAGCTCGAGCAGCAGCGCGAACGCGAACGTGCCGCGGCTGCCGCTGCCGCGCGACGCGCCGTGATCCGTCGCGCGCAGCGGGAGATCGCGGCCGAGGTGGCCGGAGCGCTGCCGGCGCTCCTCGACTCGGTCGATCGATCGGTCAGCCAGGCGCGCGTCGACCTCGCCGCCGCGGAGTCCGCGCGCTCGGCCGTCACCGCCGATCTCGCCCGCGCTCGGGCGGAGGACACTGCGGTCCGCGAGAGACTCGCGCGACTCACCGAGAGCGTGCACGGACTCGAGCTGCAGATGCACGAGAAGCGGCTCCATGTCACGAGCCTTCTCGAACGCGTGCACTCGGAGCTGTCGCTCGAGGAAGACATTCTCGTTTCGGAATACGGCCCGGATCAGCCCATACCTACCGGAGAGGGCGAGACGACCGAGCCGTTCGAACGCGGTTCGCAGAAGCGCCGGCTGCAGGATGCCGAGCGCAAGCTCGCTCAGCTCGGCCGCGTGAATCCGCTCGCGCTCGAGGAGTTCGCCGCGCTCGAGCAACGCCACGCGTTCCTCACCGAGCAGCTCGCCGACCTGCAGCAGACCCGGGCCGATCTGCAGACGATCATCGGCGACCTCGACGAGCGGATGCAGACGATCTTCGTCGCCGCGTTCGAGGACACCCGTGCCGCATTCGGGGAGATCTTCCCGATCCTCTTCCCCGGCGGAGCGGGCAGCATCTCGCTCACGGATCCGGACAACCCCCTGACGACCGGCATCGAGGTGGCCGTGCGTCCGGTGGGCAAGAAGATCGAGCGACTCTCGCTCCTCTCCGGCGGGGAGCGGTCGCTCGCGGCCGTGGCGTTCCTCACGGCGATCTTCACGGCGCGCCCGAGCCCGTTCTACATCCTGGACGAGGTCGAGGCGGCGCTCGACGACGCCAACCTGGGTCGCCTGCTCGGTGTGTTCGAGAAGCTGCGCGAGAGCAGCCAGCTCATCGTCATCACGCACCAGAAGCGCACGATGGAGATCGCGGATGCGCTGTACGGCGTGTCGATGCGTCAGGACGGCGTGTCGGCGGTGGTCGGTCAGCGCGTCGGCGACCGCGCCCGCGCGACGGCGGAACCCGCGCCCGTAAGCTGAAGCAATGGCTGAGAACCCCTGGTCGCTCGGCCGCGCGCTGCGCGGTCTGTTCGTCAAACCCACGATCGACGAGACCACGTGGGACGACCTCGAGACGGCTCTTCTGACCGCCGACTTCGGTCCCGACGTGACCGAGCGGCTCATCGACGAGCTGCGTGAGAAGGTCGACCGCTACCGCACGACGGATCCGCGCGACCTGCAGCGCATGCTGCGCGAGACCCTCGAAGAGCACTTCGCGAAGTTCGACACCACGCTGCGCCTGACCGAACGCCCCGCCGTGGTCCTCGTGGTCGGCGTCAACGGCGTCGGCAAGACCACGACGATCGGCAAGTTCGCGAAGTTCCTGCAGCGCTACGGGCGGACGGTCGTCGTCGGCGCGGCCGACACCTTCCGTGCCGCGGCCGTCGACCAGCTGGCGACGTGGGCCGAGCGCGGGGGAGCCACGATCGTGCGCCCCCAGCACGAGGGTCAGGACCCGGCATCCGTCGCGTTCCAGACCGTGGCGCACGCGAAGGAGACGGGCACCGAGATCGTGCTCGTCGACACCGCGGGCCGCCTCCACACCAAGGGCGGCCTGATGGACGAGCTCGGCAAGATCAAGCGCGTCATCGAGAAGCAGGCTCCGATCAGCGAGGTCCTCCTGGTCCTGGATGCCACGACGGGACAGAACGGGCTCATGCAGGCGCAGGCCTTCCTCGACAGCGCCGGGGTGACCGGCCTGGTCCTCACGAAGCTCGACGGGTCGGCCAAGGGCGGGTTCGTCCTGGCGGTGCAGGAGCGTACCGGCATCCCGGTGAAGCTGCTCGGCCAGGGCGAGGGGATCAACGATCTCACGGGCTTCACGCCCCACGTTTTCGCCGCCTCGCTCGTCGACTGATCCTTTACCGCACGTCGTCGCTCTGGCGGGTCGCCTTTCGCGAGGGGGGTCGGGCTGGTTTCATGGGGGGATGGCGATCGAGCACGACTTCTTCGGACTCCTCGAGTCAGGCCCCGACGGGTCGATCTTCTGGTCGGAGAACGTCGAGTTCGGCGACCAGAGCGTCACCGTCGATCTGACCGCACCGGATCAGGACGACGTGTCGATCGACGCCCTCGACGTCGCCGCGGCCATGATCTCGTCGCTCGAGACGATCGACCTCGCCGCCCGCAACGCCATGGTCAACGAGCTCGACGACCGCACGAGCGAGGTGACCGAGTACATCCTGCAGCAGCAGGCGACGCTGGGCGACGAGCTCGACGACCTGCTCTCCGACCCGTCCGGCGATACGCACATCGACGTCATCAAGTCGCTTCAACTCATGAGCATGACGATCCTGGCCGACGAGCACGGGGGGACGGACCCGTTCGCGGTCCTCGAGTACGCACTCGACCCGGACTCGACGGACGACGTCCTGCTGGTGAACCTCGCCTCCGACGGGCAGGTTCAGTCGGTGACCAGCGCCGACTGAGATCCACGGGCCCCCGGCCGCGTCAGTGCCCGTGGAACGCCGGGATGACGAGGTAGACCCCCACGAGCACCGCGGCCGCGAAACCGGCGAAGCACGCGTAGCCGCCGACCGTGGCCGCCACGGGTCGCGGCGCGACCCTCGTGGCCGTGACGGCGTCGCGGCCCTCCGGGTCGCCGTCCGCCCCCACGCGGATGTCGGGCGCCCCCACCGCCAACAAGCGGATGCCGGCGGTGTAGAGCCCCACGATCAGCAGGGTCGCGACGAGACCGACGACGAACACGAGTCCGATCGATCCCCAGTCCACGCCGAGCCACCCGGCCGAGGCCGACGCGGTGTGCCGAATGCCGTTCATGCGCGTGCCTCCTGCGTGGTCGTTCCCTCGCGGCCGACGCGGTCGGCATCCAGGGATTCGTCGTTGACGTTCTCGGCCGAGACCGGCTTCCGGCGGGCGAGCAGGAAGAGTCCGATGCACGCTCCGAGGCCTCCGACCAGGACGGCGACGAGACCGATCGTCCCCGCGGTGGCGGCCCAGGCCGCGAGTCCTCCGACCAGCGCGGCGGCGGGCAGCGTGATCCATGCGAAAGCGATGCGCGCAACGACGTTCCAGTGCACGGACGCCAGTCTTTTTCCGAGCCCCGATCCGACCACCGCGCCCGAGGTCACCTGCGTGGTCGAGAGCGGGAATCCGAGCGTGGAGGAGATGAGGATCGTGGATGCCGCACTCGTCTCGGCCGCGAAGCCCTGGGGAGGTTTGACGTCGGTGATGCGCTTGCCCACCGTCCGCATGATCCGCCACCCGCCGAGGTAGGTGCCGAGGGCGATCGCGAGACCCGCGCCGAGGATGACCCAGAACTGCGGGCCGGTCCCCGTCTCCTGGTATCCCGCCACGATGAGGGTGAGCGTGATGACGCCCATCGTCTTCTGCGCGTCGTTGGTTCCGTGGGCGAGCGAGACCAGGGATGCCGACACCGTCTGCCCGTGTCGGAAGGCGGTGGTGGACCCGGCGACCGTCGCCATCCGCGTGACGCGGTAGACGAGATACGTCGCGACGAGCGCGACCGACCCCGCGATGAACGGCGACAGGAGCGCCGGCAGCACGATCTTGGAGACGACGCCGCCCCACTCGACGGCTCCGAAACCCGCGCCGATGACGGCGGCGCCGATGAGGCCGCCGAACAGCGCGTGCGTGGAACTCGAGGGGAGGCCGAGCCACCAGGTGAGGAGGTTCCAGAGCACAGCGCCCATCAGCCCGGCGAAGATCATGGGGACCGTGATGTCGGGCAGACCCTGGGAGTCCTGGGCCAGGATGCCCTCGGACACGGTCTTGGCGACCGCGGTCGACAGGAATGCTCCGACGAGGTTCAGCACCGCGGAGATGAGGACGGCGACCTTGGGTTTCAGCGCGCCCGTGGCGACGGAGGTCGCCATCGCGTTCGCGGTGTCGTGGAAGCCGTTGGTGAAGTCGAAGAAGAACGAGAGTGCGACGACGAGAAGGACGGGGATGAGGACGACGAGGTCCACCGGGGGCTCCGTTCGAGAGGGTGTTTCCCACGTGCGGTCGGATGACCGCGCGTCAGGATAGGCCTCGGAAACGAACGGAAAGCGTGCTTCCCTCCCCGGTGGGCACAGGTCTACTCTGCGCCGTCACGTCGCGTGCGCGCAGCGTCTCAGACCGCCTGCGCGATGCGTCTCAGACCGCCTGCGCGATGCGTCTCAGACCGCCTGCGCGACGCGTCTCAGACCGCCTGCGCGAAGCCCGCGTCCGCCGCCGCGATGTCCTTCGCGAGGTGGGCGAGGTGCGGCGGGATCTCGCGGCCCTTCGACACCATGGACTGCGCCCACAGGCGTCCCGCGCGGTAGGAGGAGCGCACGAGGGGGCCGGCGAGAACGCCGAGGAACCCGATGCGCTCGGCCTCCTCCTTGAACTCGACGAACTCCGCGGGCTTCACCCAGCGCTGCACGGGAAGGTGCCGCGGGGTCGGCCGCAGGTACTGCGTGATCGTGATGATGTCGGTCCCGGCGTCGTGCAGGTCCTGGAGGGCCTGGACGACCTCCTCGGGCTCCTCGCCCATGCCGAGGATGAGGTTCGACTTCGTGATGAGCCCGGCGTCGCGCGCGGCGGTGAGCACGCCGAGCGACCGCTCGTACCGGAACGCGGGACGGATGCGCTTGAAGATGCGCGGCACCGTCTCGACGTTGTGCGCGAAGACCTCGGGCCGTGAGGAGAAGACCTCCTCGAGCAACGCGGGGTTGCCCGAGAAGTCCGTCGCGAGGATCTCGACGCCGGTGCCCGGATTTTCGGCGTGGATGCGGCGCACGGTCTCGGCGTGCAGCCACGCGCCCTCGTCGGGGAGGTCGTCGCGGGCGACGCCGGTGACCGTCGCGTAGCGCAGCTGCATGCGCGTCACGCTCTCCGCGACTCGGCGCGGTTCGTCGGTGTCGTAGTCGGCGGGCTTGCCGGTGTCGATCTGGCAGAAGTCGCAGCGGCGCGTGCACTGCGAGCCGCCGATGAGGAACGTCGCCTCGCGGTCCTCCCAGCACTCGAAGATGTTGGGGCAGCCGGCCTCCTGGCACACGGTGTGCAGATCCTCGGTCTTCACGAGGTTCTGGAGGGCCGTGTACTCGGGCCCGAGGCGCGCCTTGGTCTTGATCCACTCGGGCTTCCGCTCGATCGGCGTCTGCGCGTTGCGCACCTCGAGGCGTAGGAGCTTGCGTCCGTTCGGGGCGGTGGATGCCGCGCCCCCGGCGCTGCCGGTCCCGCAGGCGCTCACGCGGCGACCGCCGCGTACTCGGCGTGGAAGGCGGTCTCGACACTGGCGACGATGTCGGCGGGGGAGATGTCGGCCCCGAGGACCTCGCTCACCGTCGTGACGCCGGCATCCGTGATCCCGCAGGGCACGATGCCCCGGAATCCGGAGAGGGTGTTGTCGCAGTTGACCGCGAACCCGTGCATGGTGACACCTTTCTCGACGCGGACGCCGATTGCTGCGACCTTGTCGACGCCGAGCGGGCGGCGCACCCACACGCCGCTGCGGCCCTCGACGCGGAAACCCTCGACGCCGTGCGTGGCGAGCGCCGAGATGAGCAGGCCCTCGAGCCGGCGGACGTGGGCGACGACGTCGAGCGGCTCGGGGAGACGGACGATGGGGTAGCCGACGAGCTGCCCGGGGCCGTGCCAGGTGATCTTGCCGCCGCGATCGACGTCGATCACCGGGGTGCCGTCGGTGGGGCGCTCGTGGGCTTCGGTGCGCTTGCCCGCGGTGTACACGGATTCGTGTTCCAGAAGCAGCAGCGTGTCGGGGCGGACGCCCGCGAGCACGTCGGCGTGCACCGCGCGCTGGAGCGCCCAGCCGTCGAGGTAGGGCACGTAGTCGGGGGCGAGCCCCGCGCGAAGGATGTCGAGCATCAGCGCTCCCTGTTTATGGATTGGGTCCAAGAATACATGACCCACCGCGCTCTAGGCTGACGGCATGGCCACCGAATCCCGCACCGGTCGCCCTCGCGCCTCCTCGCGCGAGGTGCTGTCGGAAGCGGCGTGCGAACTCTTCCTCGAGAAGGGGTACGACGCGACGTCGGTCTCGGACATCACGCGCCGTGCCGGCGTGAGCCGCTCGAGCTTCTTCAATTACTTCTCGGCGAAGAGCGACGTCCTCTGGTCGGGTTTCGACGCGCGGGTCGACGCCGCGGTCGGCGACCTCCGCGAGGGCGGTTCCGTCCGGGAGGTGTTCCTCGCCATCGGAGACGGCCTCGCGCCCGACGCGCTGGCGCTGGCCATCGTGAACGCGGATGCCATGGGGATCGGCGCCGAACTCGACCGCGATCGCGCGATCCGCCAGTTCCGTCTGCAGCGGGAGGCGGCCGCGCGGCTGGTGCGCGAGGGCGCGTCTCCGCTTGCGGCACAGGTCGGGGCGGGGGCGCTGTCGGCGGCGGTGCTCGCGGCGGTTTGGGCCTGGGCGGATCACACGGCGGGCCGCTCGCTCACCGAGACGCTGTCGGAGGCGCTCGACGCGGCGTGAGGGCGCGGCATCCGGGGTCGTGTCGTCCGTGATGCGCGCAGGGTCAGTCGTACGCGCCGGATGAGGACTGAGGTTGCGCGGATCGCTGACGATGTGCCGGCGCGCGGCGGCGGTCTGCAGCGGGGCCGCGTAAACTCGTCCCATCATGGCGACTTTCGGCACCCTCTCCGACCGGCTCACAGAGACCTTCCGCAATCTGCGCAAGAAGGGGCAGCTCACCCCTGCCGACGTCGACGGGACGGTCCGCGAGATCCGGCGCGCCCTGCTCGACGCCGACGTGGCGCTGCCCGTCGTCAAGGAGTTCACCGCGGCGGTGCGCGAGCGCGCCCTCGGTGACGAGGTCAACCGTGCACTGAACCCCGCGCAGCAGGTCGTGCAGATCGTGAACGACGAGCTCATCGGCATCCTGGGCGGCCAGCAGCGCCGTCTACGGTTCGCCAAGAACCCGCCGACCGTGATCATGCTCGCGGGCCTGCAGGGATCGGGAAAGACGACGTTCGCGGGCAAGCTCGCGAAGATGCTCGAGAAGGACGGCCACACGCCTCTCCTGGTGGCGTGCGACCTTCAGCGCCCCAACGCCGTGAACCAGCTGCAGGTCGTCGCCGAGCGCGCTGGTGCCGCGATCTACGCGCCCGAGCCGGGCAATGGCGTCGGCAACCCCGTGAAGGTCGCCCGCGACGGCGTCGAGTACGCCAAGCAGAAGCAGTACGACACCGTCATCATCGACACCGCGGGCCGCCTCGGTGTCGACGCCGAGCTGATGAAGCAGGCCGCCGACATCCGCACGGCGACCCAGCCCGACGAGGTGCTCTTCGTCATCGACGCGATGATCGGTCAGGATGCCGTGAACACGGCGAAGGCGTTCCAGGACGGCGTCGACTTCACCGGCGTCGTGCTGTCGAAGCTCGACGGTGACGCGCGCGGTGGTGCCGCGCTGTCCGTCGCGTCGGTCACCGGGCGCCCGATCATCTTCGCGTCGACCGGTGAGGGTCTCGACGACGTCGAGCCCTTCCACCCCGACCGCATGGCATCCCGCATCCTCGACCTCGGTGACATCCTCACGCTGATCGAGCAGGCGCAGTCGGCCTTCGACGAGGCCGAGGCGATGAAGGTCGCCGAGAAGCTCGCGACCGAGACCTTCACCCTCGAGGACTTCCTCGAGCAGATGCAGCAGATGAAGAAGATGGGCTCCATGAAGAAGATGCTCGGGATGCTCCCGGGCATGGGCTCCATGAAGCAGCAGCTGGAGGACTTCGACGAGCGCGAGATCGACCGCACCGAGGCGATCATCCGCTCGATGACCGTCGCCGAGCGCCGGAACCCCAAGCTGCTCAACGGCTCGCGCCGCCTGCGCATCGCGCGCGGTTCGGGCATGACCGTCACCGACGTCAACCAGCTTGTGCAGCGCTTCGAGCAGGCCGCGAAGATGATGAAGACGGTCGCGCGCGGCGGGGTGCCCAACATCCCCGGCATGGGTCCCATCGGGGGCAAGCCCGGCGCATCCTCGAAGCGCGGGAAGCAGCAGAAGGCGAAGGGGTCGCGGTCGGGCAACCCCGCGAAGCGCGCCGCCGAGAACGCCGGGATCGCCGCGGCCGCCCCCGCGACCGGGTCCGGTTTCGGGCTGGGCGGTCAGAAGGCGCCGAGTGAGGAAGACCTCGCCGAACTGCAGAAGCTGCTCGGTCGGGGCTGACCCCCGCGGGGCGGACGGGCCTCCCTCAGGGGAGGACTCCCGCGTCCTGGAGCGCCGACACGACGGTCTGCTCGATGGCTTTCTGTCCGCGCGCCGTGGGATGGACGTCGTCGTCCTGGAGCCACTCCGGGTGGCCGACGAGCGGTTGACCCACGTCGACGAAGGCTCCGCCGACGGAGTCGACCGCGTCCCGGAGCGCGTCCGAGGTGGTGGCGGTGTCATCCGGTACGTCGGGATCGTCGTTCCAGATAGTGCTCAGGCCGACGATGCGGGCTCCGGGGGCGGCGTCGTGCAGTTGCGCGACGGTGTCGTCCGTGTCGGCGCGGATCTCGTCGGAATCCTCCCAGAAGTCGTTGCTCGAGGACTGCACGATGATGAGGTCGGGCTGTAGGGCGGCGATCGCGGGGGAGAAGCCCGCGTACGCGGTGCCGCATTCGCCCGTGACGACGAAGCCCATGCCGCCGCAGGCCAGATTCGTCAGCGACACGTCCTCGCGCTGGGCGAGGAGGGCGGGCCACGCCTCGTCGAGCGGCAGTCCCGCACCCGACATGAGGGAGTCGCCGAGAGTGACCACGCGCAGCGGCGCGAGCGATGTGCTCGGCGCCGCGACCGCTGCCGGCGTCGGGGCCGGGAAAGTCAGCGCCTGGACGGGATCGGTCCGCTCGGGCGCGCAGCCGGCGAGGACGACGATCCCCCCGGCGGCCACGGCGGCCACCAGGGGCAACGCGACACGGCGCCGAGGGATCATGGCGTGATCCTACGGGCGCCAACCTATGTGTTCGCCTTCGCGGGTGCTGTCACACCCGCAGCGCGGCGAGGTGCTCCCGCAGAGTCGGGCCTCCGCGGAACTCGCGGACGAGATGCTGCACGACTTCGCGCAGATCACCGTCCGCAGCCTCGGCCACGGCGATCTGCCGGGCGGAGCTCCCGCCGGTCGCCAGGATCGTCTCGAGGCCCGCGAACTCCCGTGCGCACTTGAGCTCCGCGGCGATGTCGGCGATCTCGTCCATGGTCTCGCGCAGATGCTCGACGACGTGTCGCTGGGTGCCGCGGCGATCCACGATGACCCGTGCGTCCAACCCGTACCGCGCGGCGCGCCACTTGTTCTCGCGGGCGAACCACGGCGGGATGCCGGGGAGCTCCCTGCCCTCGTCCAGCAGGCGCGAGAAGTGCTCGACGAGCGTCTGCGCCAGGGCGGCCACCGCGGCGAGCTCCGGCAGGGTCGACATTCCGTCGCACGCGCGGATCTCCACGGTGCCCCAGCGCGGCGCGGGACGGATGTCCCAGCGCACCTCGCTGGCATCCGCCATCACCCCCGTCCGCACCATGTCGTCGAGGTAACTCTCGAATTCGGCCCAGTCCTTCAGCTGCCAGGGGAGGCCCGCGGTGGGCAGCTGCTGGAACACGAGCGCTCGATTGCTCGCATAGCCGGTGCGCTCACCCGCCCAGAACGGGCTGGATGCCGACAGCGCCTGCAGATGCGGCAGGTACACCGTCAGCGCGTTGACGATCGGGATGACCTTGTCCACGTCATCGACGCCCACGTGGACGTGGATGCCCCAGATCATCATGTTCCGGCCCCACCACTGGGTCCGCTCGATCAGCGTGTGGTACCTCGTCTTGTCGGTGACCTGCTGCTCGAACCACTGGGCGAAGGGATGGCTGCCGGCGCACAGCAGCTCGATGCCGCGCGGCTCGGTCTGTGCGCGCAGCGCACCGATGGCATCAGCGATGTCGTCCACGGCCTCGGCGACGGTGTGGCCGACGCCGCTGGTGACCTCCACCGTGTTGGTCAGCAGCTCGCCGGTGACGGTGAAGCGCTCGAGCGCCGTGGCGTCCTCGACGAGGTCGAGGATCTCGGGGGCACGGCCGACGAGGTCGCCGGTCTCGCGGTCGGCGAGCATGAGTTCCCATTCGAGTCCGACCGAGGAACGCGTGGACGGGGCGAACGGGAGCGTCATCCGGTCAGTCTGACATGACGACACGGCCGCCGGTGGGTTCGCGACCCGCCGTGTCATCTGGCAGAATAGAGGGTCGGACCAGGTGCTCGACCCTCTATCCAGCGCCGGTCCTCCTCTTTGAGCTTCCGCCGGGTGTGCACCCCACGCTCCAGGCGACCGGTTCGTTCATTTCCCACCACAGGAGAAATCGTGGCTGTCAAGATCCGTCTCAAGCGTCTCGGCAAGATCCGTGCGCCCTACTACCGCATCGTCGTCGCCGACTCGCGCACCAAGCGCGACGGTCGTGTGATCGAGGAGATCGGCAAGTACCACCCGACCGAGGAGCCCTCGTTCATCGAGGTCGACTCGGAGCGCGCCCAGTACTGGCTCGGCGTCGGCGCTCAGCCGACCGAGCAGGTGCGCGCCATCCTCAAGCTCACGGGCGACTGGGGCACCTTCAAGGGCGAGAAGGACGCGAAGTCCACCGTCAAGGTCCGCGAGCCGAAGGCCGCCTTCGAGGCCGACGCCGCGAAGAAGTCGGTCGTCAAGCCCAAGGCCGAGAAGAAGGCCGAGGCCCCGGCCGCCGACGAGGCGCCCGAAGCCGCCGCCGAGACCTCGGCAGAGTAAGTCCCGTGCTGTCCGCCGCGCTCGAGCACGTCGTCAAGGGGATCGTCGATCACCCCGACGCCGTCACCATCCGTTCCGCCTCCTCGCCCCGCGGCGAGGTGCTGGAGGTTCGCGTGCACCCCGATGACCGGGGTCGCGTGATCGGGCGCGGCGGTCGCACCGCCAAAGCGCTGCGCACCCTCATCACGGCTCTCGCCGACGGACAGCGCGTCCGCGTCGACGTCGCCGACGACTGATGTCGGCCGGCGACACCGCGGGCGCCGAGCCCGCCAAGACCCAGCTCCGTGTGGGCCGCCTGGTCAAGGCCCACGGCCTCAAGGGCGCCTTCAAGATCGAGCTGTACACGGATGACCCCGAGGGACGATTCGTCCCCGGGAAGACCTTCACGCTGCAGGTTCCCGAGTCCTCGCCGTGGCACGGCCGCGAGCTGACGGTCCGCGAGTTCCGCTGGATGAACTCCCACCCGGTCGCCTTCTTCGAGGGTGTCGACGATCGGACGGCCGCGGAAGAGCTCGTCAAGGCGATCCTGTGGATCGACCAGGACACCGAGACCGCTCCGGCCGAGGATGATGCCTGGTACGACCACCAGCTGGTGGGGCTCGACGTGGTGCGCGACGGTGACGTCATCGGTCGCGTGGTGCGCGTCGACCACTTCCCGGCGCAAGACCTTCTGATCGTGCGACCCACCGGGCGCGGCGAGGACGCCGACGTCCTGGTGCCGTTCGTCAGCGCGATCGTTCCCGAGGTCGACGTCGACGGCGGTCGCGTGGTCGTCACGCCGCCCGCCGGGCTCTTCGAAGAGCTCCCGGGAGACGACGACGCCCCCCGGGAGGAGTCCGCTCCGGACGACTCCGACGAGGCCGCCGACTCCCGCGAGGACTGACGTGCGCATCGACGTCGTTTCGATCTTCCCGACGATCTTCGACGCGCTCGAGGTGTCTCTGCTGGGCAAGGCTCGGCAGAGCGGGCTGCTCGACGTCCGGGTGCACGATCTCCGCGACTACACGCACGACCGTCATCGCACGGTGGACGACACCCCGTACGGCGGCGGCGCCGGAATGGTCATGAAGCCCGGGCCGTGGGGCGAGGCTCTCGACGACGTCGCGCGGGATGCCGAGGCGGCACCGGTGATCGTCTTCCCGTCGCCGGCGGGGGAGCGCTTCACGCAGAAGATCGCCCGGGAGCTCTCGACGGAGCAGCATCTGGTCTTCGGATGCGGCCGGTACGAGGGCATCGACGAGCGCGTGTTCGACTACGCCGCCGACCTCGGGCGCGTCCGGCTGCTCAGCCTGGGCGATTATGTGCTCAACGGCGGCGAGGTGGCCGTCATGGCGATGGTCGAGGCGATCGGGCGTCTGATCCCCGGTGTCGTCGGCAATCCCGAGAGCCTCGTCGAGGAGTCGCACGAGGACGGACTGCTCGAGTACCCGTCCTTCACGAAGCCCGCGTCCTGGCGCGGCCGCGAGGTTCCGCCGGTGCTGCTGAGCGGCAACCACGGCGCCGTCGCGACGTGGCGTCGCGAGCAGCAGCTCGAGCGCACGCGCGAGCGTCGTCCCGACCTCCTCGCCGACTGAGCCTCGCCGTCGGCACGCCCGGCGCGGTGGGTTGCGCGTCCGGCGGGGGCCGGTGGCATCCGGATCGGGGATGCCACCGGCCTGACGCTCAGTCGACGCCGAGGAACGACCGGTCGGTGAGCACGATGGGGCCGTCCGCGGTGATCGCGACCGTGTGCTCGGAGTGCGAGCCGCGCGAGCCGTCCGCGCTGCGAAGGGTCCACCCGTCGGGGTCGGTCACCAGCTCGTCCGTGGTCTGCAGGAACCACGGCTCGAGGGCGAGCACGAGACCGGCGCGCAGGGGGTAGCCCCGTCCGGCCTTGCCGTCGTTGGCGACATGCGGGTCGCCGTGCATGGTGCGCCCGACTCCGTGCCCGCCGAAGTCGGTGTTGATGCTGAGTCCCTCGGCGCGCGCGACGGCGGCGACGGCGGCGGAGATGTCGCCGATCTTGTGATCGACCGTCGCGGCGTCGATCGCGGCGGCCAGGGCGCGCTGGGTGGTGTCGATGAGTGCCAGGTCCTCGTCGCGCGGGGTGCCGACGACGAACGAGACGGCCGAGTCGGCGACCCACCCGTCGACGGAGGCGGCGAAGTCGAGAGACACCAGGTCGCCGTCGCGCAGCGCGTAATCGTGGGGGAGACCGTGCAGCACCGCGTCGTTGATCGAGGTGCAGAGCACCTTGCCGAACGGGCTGGCTCCAAACGACGGGTGGTAGTCGATGTAGCAGGACTCCGCTCCGGCGGCGCGGATCATGTCGTGCGCGCGACGGTCGAGGTGCAGGAGATTCGTGCCGACCTTCGTCTCGTCGCGCAACGTCGCCAGGACCTCGGCGACGAATCTGCCGGCCGGGCGCATGGCGTCGATCTCGGCCGGGGTGCGCAGTTCGATCATCGGTGGTTCCCTTTCCTCGAACCTCCATTCTCTCCGATCACGGCTGCCCGCCGCTCGCACCGTGCGGCTGCACCCGCGGTTTCCGGACGGTCCGGGTCCCGCCTCGGCCCGTGGCGAGCGGGCGCGCCGCGGTTCAAAGCAGCCGCACAACTCCCACCCGTAGCATCGGTCCATGGTGCTGCGCCGCTTCTTCCTCCGCTGGCTCTTCCCGGCCGCCTTCCTGCTGCCCCTGTGGCTGTTCGTCGGGTGGATCGTGTTCGGCGGCGGCAGCGGGTGGGCTCTGCTGTGGCTCTTCATCGCGGCCCCCGCGGTCTTCGTGACGCAGACCCTCGTGGCGCTCCTCGTCCGCGGCCGCGGCACGGTCCGCCTGGAGCGCGCCGCGTCGTGGCGCGACGTCGTCGGCATCGGGCTGTGGCAGGTGGTCGTCATCGCGCTCGGGCTCTACGATTCGCGGATCTTCTTCCCCCTGCTCGTCCTGAGCGTGGTCGGGGCGTTCGTCCTGCTGTGGTCGTCGCTGGCCCAGATGTGGAACGAGGCGCGGGCGGGGGTCGCCCTCCTGCACACGACCGACGGCACCGGCTACATCCCGCCGACGCGCGAACAGCCGCGTCCCCGCGTCGAGGGTGACGTCATCGTCATCACGGAGAAGCCCGCCGCGTCCTGAGCCGGTTTGGTCGGCGTGTCCGTCCGTGGCAGAATAGGCGTTTGTGCCCTGACAGACTCTGCCTCAGGGGAGTCCGCCGCATCCGCGGCCTCGGGCACGCCTCACCTTTTCCCCTTTATCGTGCGATCGACCTGTGGCGGTCGCAGGAAGTGATGATCATGCAGATCCTCGACTCCGTCGACGCGGCTTCGCTGCGCTCCGACATCCCCGTCTTCGGCCCCGGCGACACCGTCAAGGTGCACGTCAACATCACCGAGGGCAACCGCTCGCGTATCCAGGTCTTCCAGGGCGTCGTCATCGGCCGCTCGGGCGACGGCGTGCGCGAGACCTTCTGCGTCCGCAAGGTCAGCTTCCAGGTCGGTGTCGAGCGCACCTTCCCCGTGCACAGCCCCGTGATCGACCACATCGAGGTCGTCACCCGTGGTGACGTGCGCCGCGCGAAGCTCTACTACCTGCGCAACCTGCGTGGCAAGAAGGCCAAGATCAAGGAGAAGCGCGACCGCTGAGTCCGCCTCTTCGAACGCCCCGCGATCCGTCGCGGGGCGTTCGCCGTTTCCGCGGCGGTGTCGGCACCCGGATGCCGCGGCGGTCGCGCATTCATACCGGTTCGTTGCCGTGTGCCGTTCGGCGGGGGCGACGTAATGTGCGAGGCTTGTCGGGCGGTCTTCCGGTGTGCGGTGAGCCCGGCGAAGGATCAACATGAGCGACGAGACCGCATCCCCTCCGGCCCCGGCCACGACCGCGCGTCGACGCCGCGGGGCGCTGACGTTCCTGCGCGACGTCGTGGTGATCCTGCTGATCGCGCTGGTGGTCTCCTTCCTCGTGAAGACGTTCGTCGTGAGGTCGTTCTTCATCCCGTCCGCGTCGATGAACGACACGCTGCTCGTGAACGACCGGATCCTCGTCGACGAGCTGACGCCCCGCTTCGGCGACTACGCCCGCGGCGACGTCGTGGTGTTCCGCGACCCGGGCGGGTGGCTGCCGGCGACGATCAAGGAGCAACGTCCGCCCCTCGTCGAGGCCACGGACTGGGTGCTGTCGCTCGTCGGCCTGTCGGCACCCGACAGCGACGACCACCTGATCAAGCGCGTCATCGGAACCCCCGGCGATCACGTGGTGTGCTGCAACGCCCTCGGGCAGACCGAGGTCAACGGCGTGCCGCTGGTCGAGCCCTACGTCAAGCTCGCGCCGGGCGCGGCGGCCCCGTCGCCGGTTCCCTACGACATCACCGTGCCCGCGGGCTCGCTGTGGGTGCTCGGTGACAACCGCAACAGCTCGAAGGACTCCCGCTTCAACCAGGACCAGCCCGGGAAGGGCTTCGTGCCGATCGACAACGTGGTGGGCCGCGCGTTCCTCATCACCTGGCCGTTCAACCGGTTCGGCGCGATCGACTTCCACCACGACGTGTTCGCGGGGGTGCCGGCGCCGGAGTCCGCGCCGTGATCGAGCCCACTCTCACCCTCGAGCGGCGCCTGCTCAAGGAGCACGCGCTGATCATCGCGTGCGACGAGGTCGGTCGCGGTGCCCTCGCGGGTCCGGTCGCGGTGGGGGCGGCGGTCATCGATCCTTCGCGGTCTCGGAAGCGCGTCCCCGCGGGGCTCCGCGACTCCAAGCTGGTTCCCGAGGCGCGCCGTCCCGATGTGGCCGCCCGCGCGGCCGCGTTCGTTCAGCACAGCGCGGTCGGCTGGGCCAGCTCCGAAGAGATTGACGAGATCGGCATCATCCGTGCCCTCGGTCTCGCGGCGGTGCGGGCGATCGCCGATCTCCGCGCGCACGGTGTCATCCCCGAGGATGCGCTGGTGATCCTCGACGGCAACCACGACTACATCACTCCGGCGGGGGAGAGCGGCCTCCGGGTGAAGCCGATCATCAAGGCCGACCGGGACTGCGCGAGTGCTGCGGCGGCATCCGTCATCGCGAAGGTCGCGCGCGACTCCGTGATGGTCGGCCTGCACGACGAACTGCCGGCGTACGGGTGGGCGCGCAACAAGGGCTACGCGAGCCTGGACCATCGCGAGGCGATCGGCCTGCACGGCATGAGCGTGCACCACCGGCGTTCATGGGCGATCGCCCCGGCGCCGACGTTGTTCTGACACGCGCGGGCGGTGGTCGCCCGGTCGGCGCCGGCGTGCAACGCGCCTAGGATGGGAGGACCATGGATGACGACGTCTTCGAGGACTACGACCGCGAACTCGAACTGGCCCTGTACCGCGAGTACCGCGATGTGGTCGCGCAGTTCCAGTACGTGATCGAGACCGAACGCCGGTTCTATCTCGCCAACGACGTGAATGTCGTCCGCCGCGACACCGAGCACGATTTCTACTTCGAGATCTCGATGACCGACGTGTGGGTGTGGGACATCTACCGCGCCGACCGCTTCGTGAAGTCGGTGCGCGTGCTGACGTTCAAGGACGTCAACGTCGAGGAGCTCTCGCGCCGCGACTTCCAGTTGCCCGAAGAGCTCTCGCTCGACAGCTGACGGTTCCTCCCCAGGAGCCCGATTCGCCGGGCTGTCCCCGGATCCCGGTTCCGGCCCGTCGGGACATGAACCCTGGATGCCACGCTCTCGGGCATGGCAGCGAAAGACGACTTCGGGCGAGCCGGTGAAGAACGGGCCGCCCGCCACCTGACCGCGAACGGTTTCCGCATCCTCGACCGCAATTGGCGGTGCCCGCAGGGCGAGATCGACATCGTCGCCGAGACCGCGGGAACGCTCGTCGTGGTCGAGGTGAAGAGCCGGACGAGTGAAGCGTTCGGACACCCGTTCGAGGCGATCGACAAGCGCAAGGCCGAGCGTCTGTGGCGCCTGGCCATGGCGTGGATCGCCGTGCATCCGGAGGAGGCCCGGCGACGGAGTCTGCGCATCGACGCGATCGCCCTGATCGGCGCCGACCCGCGAACCGCGCGACTCGAGCACCTCGAGGACGCGCTGTGACCGTCGCGCGCACGTGGGCGGTGGCATTGACCGGGGTGCGGGGAGACCTCGTCGAGGTCGAGGCCGACCTGTCGCACCAGACACCTGAGTTCGCCATCATCGGGCTGCCCGACAAGGCGCTCGGCGAGGCGGTCCGGAGAGTGCGGAACGCCTGCACCAACCGGGGTCTGGAACTCCCCAAGCGTCGATTGACGGTCAACCTCTCGCCCGCGAGCCTTCCGAAGCGCGGGTCGGCGTTCGACGTCGCGATCGCGGTGTCCGCTCTGGCGACGACGGGGATGATGGATGCCGCCCGCGTCGCCGACACCGTGCACATCGGCGAGCTCGGTCTGGATGGACGTCTGCGGCCCGTCCCGGGGGTGCTGCCGGCGGTCCTCGCGGCGCACCGTGCCGGGCGATCGCGCGTGGTCGTGCCCGCGGCGAATGCCGCCGAGGCGCAGCTCGTCGAGGGCATCGAGGTGCGCGCCGCGACCTGCCTGGCGGAGGTCGTGCGCTGGCACGGCGGTCTCAGCGAGGCGCCCGATCTGCTTCCGGTGCTCGCGGAGGAGCCTCCCGTCGACCGCGGAGAATCCCTCGACCTGGCCGACATCCTCGGACAACCGGATGCCGTGGACGCCCTGGTCGTCGCCGCGGCCGGCGGCCACCACCTCTTGATGAGCGGGCCTCCCGGCGCCGGGAAGACCATGCTCGCGCGTCGTCTTCCCGGCATCCTGCCCGATCTCGACGACGAGGCGGCGCTGTCGGTCGCGTCCGTGCGTTCCCTCTCGGGGGAGGTCGTGACGCGTCTGAGTCGGACACCGCCGTTCGAGAGCCCGCATCACGGTGCCAGCGCGGCGGCGCTGATCGGAGGGGGCTCGGGGGTCGTGCGGCCCGGCGTCATCGCCCGGGCCAGCGAGGGTGTGCTCTTCCTCGACGAAGGCGGCGAGTTCCCGGCTTCCGTGCTGGACGCTCTGCGTCAGCCGCTCGAGAGCGGGGTGATCCAGCTGCACCGTTCCGGGGTGTCGGCGACGTTCCCCGCGCGGTTTCAACTAGTCGTCGCAACGAACCCGTGCCCGTGCGGGCAGCACGGCGTGCCGGGAGGAGTGTGCGAGTGCGCACCGCAGGCGATCCGTCGGTACACGCGACGGCTCTCCGGGCCGCTGCTGGACCGCATCGACCTCGACCTGCGTCTACAGCGCGTGTCGGACGCGCGCCGGTCGGATGCGGCGCCGGCCGTGACCACGCGAGACGCCCGCGCGATCGTGGGGTCTGCGCGCGAACGCGCCGCGCACCGGTGGGCCGCGACTCCCTGGCGTCGCAACGCCGACGTCCCGGGAACATGGCTGCGGGGTGCGGCCGCGCCCGATGCGGCGGTGCTGCGTCCACTCGACACGGCCCTCCGCCGCGGCTCCCTCACCCTGCGCGGGTACGACCGTCTCCTGCGCGTGGCATGGACCGTCGCCGACATCGCGGGGCACGACCGGCTCCGGGCAGAGGACGTGGGGCGCGCGCTCTTCCTCCGGCAGGGGAGCGTCGCGTGAACGGCGTCGACATGGGACGGGCCGCGGCGGATGCCGCGATGGCCGGGCTGGGCCTGGCGAGTGCCGTCGACAGGGCGGAGGCGTACGCGCGGGCGTGCTGGACGGTCCTGGCCGAACCCGGCGACGGGGTGGCGGGGGACCTCATCGCGAGGTTCGGCGCGGAGGCCGCTCTCCGGATCGCGCACGCCGACGACGACGACGAGTGGAGTGCGGCCCGAGCGCGATGGCGTCCGCGGGCCGACCGCGCTGCCGTTCGCGGTGCATTGGACGCGGGGCGCCGAACGGGCGCCACGTTCCTCGTTCCGTCGGACCCCCGCTGGCCCCGACGGTTCGACGACCTCGGCGTCCATGCGCCGCACGGCCTGTGGGTCAAAGGCGACCCCGGGCGGCTCATCGACGCCTCGACGGTGGCGATCGTCGGTGCGCGCGCGGCGACTCCGTACGGGGAGGTCGTGGCGGCCGATCTGGCCGCCGATCTCGCCGCAACGGGAGTGGCCATCATTTCCGGGGCCGCCTACGGTATCGACGGGGCGGCGCATCGCGCAGCTCTGTCGACTGACGGGACGACGATCGCGTTCCTTGCGGGCGGTGTCGACCGGTCGTATCCGCGGGGACACGAGGGTCTGCTCTCGCGTATCGCTGCAACGGGCTGCGTCGTGAGTGAGACGCCCTGCGGCGCGGCTCCGACCAAATGGCGCTTCCTCTCCCGGAACCGGTTGATCGCCGCGTCGGCCGATGCGGTGGTCGTGGTGGAGGCGGGCCATCGGAGCGGCTCCCTCAACACGGCGGCGCATGCCGCCCAGCTCGGGCGCGCGCTCGGTGCCGTGCCCGGTCCCGTGACCAGCGCGGCCTCGGCCGGCAGCCATCGCGTCCTGCGCGAGTTCGGCGGCGTCTGCGTCACCTCCGCCGAGGATGTGCGGGAGATGCTCGGCGCGGCCGTCCCACCTCGTCAGAACGCCGAAAGCCGCACCGACGAGAGCAGCCGATTGCTCGACGCGCTGTCGCCGCGCACTGGCCGCAGCGTCGAGGAGATCGCCCGGCGCGCGGGATTCTCGGAGTCGGATACTCGAGGCCTGCTCGGACTCGCGGACCTCGACGGGCGCGCCGCGCGGTCGGAGGACGGCCTGTGGCGATCGTCGCGGCCGAGCCGGTGAGAACCGAGCTCGGCGGAGGCCGCCCGCCGCCGGGGCGGGCAGGTCGGTGGCGGCGCGCGCGTCCTGCGCACCGCCCGTCGGCGTCGGGGGCAGTCTTGACGCATGCGGATCTCGGAAGCGGTCGAGGGGTACCTCTCCCACCTCGGCAGCGTGCGGCGGCTCTCACCGGCAACGGTGCGCGCCTACCGCTCCGATCTCGCGGACCTCACGCGCGCCTCGGGCGATCCCGAGATGCGCGACATCGACGTCGAGACGCTCCGCGAGTGGCAGTGGGATGCCACCACCTCGGGCCTCAGCAAGGCCACGGCCGCGCGGAGGACCTCAACGGTGAAAGGGTTCCTGGCGTGGGCGCGCGAGGAAGGCGTCATCGACGCAGATCCCGCCCAACGTCTCGTGGCTCCCAAACGCGGGCGCACACTCCCGACCGTCGCGACCGCGCCCGCGCTGGAGGGACTGCTCTCGCGAATGGAGGCGGCCGCGCAGACGGGCGACCCGGTGGCCCTGCGCGATCACGCGCTCCTGGAGTTGCTGTACGGCACCGGCGCGCGCGTATCGGAGATCTGCGGGCTCGACATTGACGACGTCGATCACGAGCGGCGCACACTGCGCCTGCGGGGCAAGGGAGACAAGGAGCGCGTCGTCCCGTACGGCGCCCCGGCCGCACGGGCCCTCGACGCCTACCTCGTTCGGGGCCGGCCCGCCCTCCGGGCGCGCGCGGAGGATGCCGACGCGGCCGTGTTCGTCGGCGCCAGAGGCAGCCGTCTCGGACCCCGCACCGTTCATGCCCTGGTCTCCCGTGTCGTCGCGCCGGCGGTGGGGGCGGAATCCCTCGGCCCGCACGCGCTCCGTCACTCGGCCGCGACGCATCTGCTCGACGGCGGGGCCGATCTGAGATCGGTGCAGGAGATCCTCGGGCACGCCAGCCTCGGCACCACCCAGATCTACACCCACGTCTCCGCCGAGCGACTCCGCGAGGCCTACCGGCTCGCACACCCCCGTGCCTGACATGTCGCACACGCCGCACGCCGTCGTGGCGCGCGACGGGCGGCGGTCGTAGCGTAGAGCCGTGGCGCATCGTGCTCGACTCGTCTGGGCGACGGGAGGGGTCCTCCTCTCCCTGACGCTGCTCGCCGCCTGCGGTCTCGCGCCCCAACCGGTCGTGACCCGCCTCCCGCCGGCGGCATCCGGAACCTCCGCCGCCCCGAGCGCGAACCCGACTCCAAGCGGCACGCCCGCCGACGAGACGCCCACGACTCCTACCCCCGGGACGACCGCATCCGTCGCACCGGGGGACGCGTCGGTCACCGCGTGCGGCGACGGGGGCACCGCGACGGTGACCGGATCCGAGCGGTCGGTCCGCGTCGACGGCACCTGCACCCGACTCACCGTGTCGGGCTCTGCGATCACCGTCGATGCGAGCGCCGCCACGATCGCCACGCTGACGATGTCGGGGGATCGCCTCCGCGTCACGGCCTCTGCGGTCGATGACGCCACCGTGCAGGGCAACGACACATCGCTCACCGTGAGCGGGACACTCGGCCGCCTCGATCTCAGCGGTGACCGCGCGACGATCTCGACCGGGGGAGCGCTCGGCACCCTCGTCCTCCGAGGGCAGGACAGCGTCGTCACGGCCGGCGGTGGGATCGGCACCAGCACGGTCGAGGGGCGCGGCAACAGCGTCGGCTGATCCCATCCGCCGCGGATCACGGCAGGGACCGACGTTCAGCAGCACGCCAGCAGCACGGCGCGGGGCACCCCGCCCAGCAACCGCAGCGGGTTGACGTACTCGCCGTTCCACCGCACACCGAAGTGCACCGCACCACCCGCGACGTGGCCGCCCGCCGCCACCTCGCCGATCGGGTCGCCGCGCGCGACGGGATCTCCCACGCCGAGCACCGTCGTGACGGGCTCGAACGTCGTCACGAGGCCGTCGCCGTGGTCGATCGTGACGACGGGGCGCCCGGCCACCTCTCCCGCGAACGCCACCCGTCCGGGAGCGGGGGAGCGGACGCGCTCGACGTCGCCGAGGTCCACGCCGCGATGGCCCGCGGCGTACGGGCCCGGGGGCGCCTCGAACGGACGCACCACCCGCACCACCGCGACCGGCCACGCCCAGCCCCGGTCCGCGAGCGGGTCGCGCTCGGCGGCATCCGCCGCGGTGGTGCCCAGGGCGAGCAGCAGGACCGCGATGGATGCCGACATCCGCGACAGCCGACCGGTGAAACGAGTCCTCATGAGTGCAGCGTGCCCGGCGCGACGACGAGCCGGTACGCGGCATCCCCCGTTCGGTGGGCGGGGCACGGATCGGACCTCGTGGGGAGGAGGTGTCCTGTATGCTGGAGGACGCATCTCGTACATCGGGATGACTCCGCGTGCCCACAGCGCACCGCGCTGGCCTTCGGGTCAGCGCACCGCGCGGCATCCACACCCCACGGTCCTCCGCTCCGGCGGAAGGCGGGTGTGCGCCGGGCACCAGGCTCGCCGGTCCCTCGATCGGCGCGAAACAACCGCAACCACGGCGCGAGAGCGCCTCAGAACAGGAGTACGACCATGGCCGTCGTCACCATCCGCCAGCTGCTCGACAGCGGCGTTCACTTCGGACACCAGACCCGTCGGTGGAACCCGAAGGTCAAGCGCTTCATCCTGACCGAGCGCTCCGGCATCCACATCATCGACCTCCAGCAGTCGCTGTCGTACATCGACAAGGCCTACGAGTTCGTCAAGGAGACCGTCGCGCACGGCGGCACCATCCTCTTCGTCGGCACCAAGAAGCAGGCGCAGGAAGTCCTCGCCGAGCAGGCGACCCGCGTGGGCCAGCCCTACGTGAACCAGCGCTGGCTCGGTGGCCTCCTCACCAACTTCTCGACCGTCTCCAAGCGCCTCGCTCGCATGAAGGAGCTCGAGGAGCTCGACTACGAGAACCCGGCCGAGAGCGGCTTCACCAAGAAGGAGCTCCTGCTCAAGAAGCGCGAGCTCGACAAGCTGCACAAGTCGCTCGGTGGTATCCGCAACCTGCAGAAGACCCCTTCGGCGATCTGGGTCGTCGACGCCAAGCGCGAGCACCTCGCCATCGACGAGGCCAAGAAGCTCGGCATCCCCGTGATCGGCATCCTCGACACCAACGCCGACCCCGACGAGTTCCAGTACCCGATCCCCGGCAACGACGACGCGATCCGCTCGGTGAGCCTGCTCACGCGCATCATCGCCGACGCCGCCGCCGAGGGCCTCATCCAGCGCCACCAGCCCGCCGGTGAGGACGAGGCCGCCGAGCCCCTCGCCGAGTGGGAGCGCGAGCTGCTCGAGACCCCCGCCGAGACCGGTGCAGAGGCCGTCGAGGCCGCGACCGAGTCCGCTGACGACGCCGCCGGCGCCGAGGCGCACGACGAGGCCGTCGCCGCCGAGTCCGGCGAGGAGACCGCCGAGGTCGCCGACGCCGAGGCCGCCGACGCCGAGGCCACCGACGCCGAGGCCACCGACAGCAAGTAAGCGCGCCGCCGCGACACCGCGGCGTCACCCGCACAGGCTACGATCCGGCGGGGTCGTACGCGCCCCCAGGGGTGCGCGCGGCCCCGCCGAGCTCACATCAGAACCACCAACGACTTAGGAGACGCCACACCATGGCAAACTTCACGATCGCCGACATCAAGGCCCTGCGCGAGCAGCTCGGCACCGGCATGGTCGACACCAAGAAGGCGCTCGAAGAGGCCGACGGCGACGTCGAGAAGGCCGTCGAGATCCTGCGCCTCAAGGGCGCGAAGGGTAACGCCAAGCGCGCCGACCGCTCCACGAGCGAGGGTCTCGTCACCGCCCGCGAGACCGAGGGTGCCGTGACGCTGCTCGAGCTCGCCTGCGAGACCGACTTCGTCGCGAAGAACGACCGCTTCATCGCGCTGGCCGACAAGGTCGTCGCCGCGGCCGCCGCCGCCGGTGCCGACTCGGTCGAGGCCGCCCTCGCCGCCGACGCCGACGGCCAGACCGTCGAGCAGCTCATCTCGGACGAGGCCGCGATCATCGGCGAGAAGGTCGACCTCCGTCGCGTCCGCACCATCCGCGGCGACAAGTTCGAGGTCTACCTGCACAAGACCAGCAAGGACCTCCCGCCGCAGGTCGGCGTCGTCCTCGCCTACACCGGCGACGACGCGGAGACGGCTCGCTCCATCGCGCAGCACATCTCCTTCGCCAACCCCTCGTTCCTCACCCGTGACGACGTGCCCGAGGCCGACGTCGAGAAGGAGCGCGAGATCGTCACCGAGATCTCCCGCAACGAGGGCAAGCCCGAGGCCGCGCTCCCGAAGATCGTCGAGGGCCGCGTGAACGCGTTCTTCAAGCAGGTCGCCCTGCTCGACCAGGACTACGCGAAGGACAACAAGCTGTCCGTCGCGAAGGTCGCGTCCGACGCCGGTCTCACCCTGACCGACTTCGCCCGCTTCAAGGTCGGCGCGTAAGCACCGATGACAAGGCCCGGGATGCCATGGCATCCCGGGCCTTTTCCCTGCGCGCGTGGCGTATCGGTCGCGTCGGCGGGGGAGATAGTTTGAACCCGACGAGAGGACATGACACGTGATCGATGAAGCGACCCGGCGCCGCCGCGTTCTGCTCAAACTGTCCGGTGAGGCTTTCGGTGGGGGACAGCTCGGGGTCAACCCCGACGTCGTCAGCCAGATCGCCCGGGAGATCGCCGAGGCGGTGGATCGCGTGGAGATCGCGATCGTCGTGGGCGGTGGCAACTTCTTCCGCGGCGCCGAACTCAGCCAGCGCGGCATGGACCGCGGCCGTGCCGACTACATGGGCATGCTCGGCACCGTGATGAACGCCCTCGCCCTGCAGGACTTCCTCGAGCAGGCGGGGGCCGCCACGCGCGTGCAGTCCGCGATCTCGATGACCCAGGTCGCCGAGCCCTACATCCCCCGCCGTGCGCAGCGGCACATGGAGAAGGGTCGCGTCGTGATCTTCGGCGCCGGTGCCGGCCTGCCGTACTTCTCGACCGACACCGTTGCCGCGCAGCGTGCGCTCGAGATCGGTGCGTCCGAGGTGCTCGTGGCCAAGAACGGCGTCGACGGCGTTTACACGGCCGACCCGCGCGTGGACCCGTCCGCGACGAAGCTCGACCACCTCACCTACGGCGACGCGCTGCAGAAGGGTCTGAAGGTCGTGGACTCGACCGCGTTCAGCCTCTGCATGGACAACGGGATGGACATGCGGGTGTTCGGCATGGAGCCCGCCGGCAACGTCACCCGCGCCCTGCTCGGCGAGACCATCGGTACGCTCGTCACTTCGTGACGCGCGGCGCGGGCCCGGGTTCCGGGCCCGCGCGCGACTAGACTGGGACCTCAGTTTCAACGAATGGAGTCACCGTGATCGCCGATGTCCTCGCCGATGCCGGAGCGCGCATGGATCGCGCCGTGGAGGCCGCCAAGGAGGACTTCGCGACCGTCCGCACCGGGCGCGCGAACCCCCAGATGTTCCAGAAGGTCCTGGTCGACTACTACGGCTCTCCGACGCCCCTCGCTCAGCTCGCCTCCCTCAACAACCCCGAGGCCCGCACGCTCGTGGTGAACCCCTACGACAAGTCGGCGCTCAAGGCCATCGAGCAGGCCATCCGCGACATGCCGAACCTCGGCGTCAACCCCACGAACGACGGCAACATCGTCCGCGTGACGATGCCCGAGCTGACGGAGGACCGTCGCAAGGAGTACGTCAAGATCGTGCGCGGCAAGGGCGAGGACGCGAAGGTGCAGGTGCGCAACCTCCGCCGCAAAGCGAAGGACGACCTCGATGCGCTCAAGAGCGACGTCGGAGAAGACGAGCTGGTGCGCGCCGAGAAGGAGCTCGACGGTGTGACCCGTGCGCACGTCGACGCCATCGACGAGGCGCTCAAGCGCAAAGAGGCCGAGCTGCTCGAGGTCTGACCCATGCCCCAGGCCCCCGACGACGATGTGACCGCGCCCGCCGAGTCGCCCTCCGGACGGAGGAGCGACGCTGCGCGGCGCACGCCTCCCACCGGTGAGACCGTGACCGCGATCGAGTCGCAGTTGCGCGCCATGCGGACGGATGCCGAGCAGCACATCGCTCACGCGCGCGCGGAGTTCGACCAGGCCAACGAGCGCATCAAGCAGCGCACGGGCCGCGACCTGATCGTGGCCAGCCTGATCGGCGTCGCGATCGGCGTCGTCGTCATCGCCTCGCTCATCTTCGTCAAGTGGCTGTTCGCCTTCTTCGCGCTCGGCGCGATGGTGCTGGCCGTCCTCGAGTTCTCGCGCGCACTCCAGGTGTCGGGACGCCGGGTCGACGTGGTTCCCCAGCTGACGGCGGGCGTGCTCCTGCTGGCGAGTGGCTTCCTCGCGGGCCTGTGGCTGCACTGGGTGGCCGTGTTCGTCGCGGTCGCCTTCGTCATCGTGTGGCGCCTCACCGCCCAACTGCACGCGAATGACGGCAGAGCGCGCACCGAGGTGCTCGCCGACGTTCTCGTCGCGGCGTTCGTGCAGCTCTACGTCCCGTTCCTGACGAGCATGGCGCTGGTCCTGCTCGCGCAGGACGGCGGTGAATGGTGGGTCCTGGCGTTCCTGGTGCTCGCGGTCGTGGCCGACACGGGCGCGTACGTCTCGGGCCTCACGTTCGGTCGGGGCGGGCGGCATCCGATGGCCCCGCGGATCAGCCCGAAGAAGACGTGGGAGGGCTTCGCCGGCGCGTGCGTCGCCGCACTCGCGGCGGGCGTGCTCCTCGCCGTGTTCATGCTGCAGGTGCCGTGGTGGACCGGACTCATCTTCGGTGCGGTCGTGCTCGCCACCGCCACGGTGGGCGACCTCGGCGAGTCGATGCTCAAGCGCGACCTCGGCATCAAGGACATGAGTTCGTGGCTGCCGGGGCATGGCGGCGTCCTCGACCGCCTGGACTCGATCCTCCCGTCCGCGACGGCAGCGCTGGCGATGTACTACCTCCTCTCGCCCCTGGGAGCGTCATGACAGATACCCGCACCGACCGCTCGACGCCCTTCCCCGACGCCCCCGGACGCAAGAAGGGCTACGAGAAGCGGGCCGTCGACACCTTCCTCGAGAAGGCGCGCGACGCATTCGAGGCCGATGAGCCCGGCGCCCTCCGCTCGACCGAGGTGCGCTCGGCATCCTTCCCGCTCGTGCGGGGCGGCTACGCGATCGGACCAGTGGATGCCGCGCTCGGACGGGTCGAGGACGCCTTCGCCGCCCGCGAGCGCGAGTACGCCCTCTCACGGCTCGGTGCGCGCGCCTGGGTCGCCGAGACCCGCGACACCGCGCAGGTCGTACTCGACCGCCTCTCCCGCCCGCGCGGGGGCCGGTTCGACCGCGTCGGCGTGTTCCGCTACGGCTACAGCGTCCGCGAGGTCGACATCGTGTCCGACCGCATCGCGCGCTATCTCGCCACGGGCGACGCCATCACGGCCGAGCAGGTCCGTTCCGTCGCGTTCCGTGTGCAGCGCGGAGGCTACCGCGAGACGCAGGTCGACGCCGTGCTGGACGCCGTCGTCGAGGTCATGCTCGCGGTGGGCTGACCCTCGCGTAGCCTGCAGCCGAACCGATCGGTAGACTCGAGCGCACTGTGACTTCCGGATCCGATCTCACGCGTGCCTCTTCGCGGCGTGTGGCCCGTCGTGGCCACGCCGTGGCAGACGTCGTGCACCCGGCCCCGTCCGGGCGTCGCGGACCGCACTGGTCGCGTCGCCGCGGCGTCGTGGCGGTCTTCGCCGCGTGCGCGGCGCTCGCGTTCACCGGCGCCTACGTGGGCCCGATGGGCGGCGCGATCCTGCGCGCCCAGGCCGACGAGCCGAAGACCGTCACCCTCTACGCCGAGGGGCTCGACGACGCGCAGCAGGTCTCCACGGGGGGCGAGAAGCAGGCGCCGACGCTCGACCGGTCGAGCTACAACGTGTACGTGAAGCCGAAGCCCACGCCCACTCCGACGCCGACGGCCACGAAGTCGTCGACGGGATCGGACGCTTCGAGCGGGGGGAGCAGCGGCCCCCTCTACTACACGGGTGGAGGTGCGCCCGCGGAATGGATGGCGGCCGCCGGGATCTCCGACGCCGACATGGGCTACGTCGACTACATCGTCAGCCGCGAGAGCGGCTGGAACCCCAACGCCACGAATCGCTCGTCCGGGGCCTGCGGGCTGGTCCAGGCCCTCCCGTGCAGCAAGGTCCCCGGCAACGGGTACGACCCCGTCGACAACCTGCGGTGGGCCACCGGCTACGCCACCGGCCGGTACGGGAGCTGGGCGAGCGCGTACGCGTTCTGGACCAGCAACCACTGGTGGTGACGGGCGCGTGCCCCGCTCCCGGAAGCGTCGGCCCTCGAGCGACCGATCCGACGCGTCACTCGACCGGCTGATCGCCGGCTGGAAGCGCACCGAGGTCAAGCGCGGCGCCGAATGGACGATCCAGCCGCTGTCGGCGGCGCAGGCGCAGAAGCCGTACATCTGCCCGGGATGCGGGCGGACCGTCGAAGTCGGTGTGGCTCACGTCGTCGTGTGGCGCGCGGATGGAGTCCTGGGCGACTCGGCGGATCTCGCCGCTCGCCGCCATTGGCACAACCCCTGTTGGAGGATCGCCTGATGGAGATACGCGGACCCGTGCTGCTTCCCGCCCGCCGGGAGGACATCGAGCTCACCACCGTCGATGACCTGACCCTGGTCGGCGAGCTGGCTCTTCCCGAAGCCCGTGAGCCCGTCGCCACCCTCGTGACGCTGCATCCGCTGCCGACGGCCGGTGGGTTCATGGACTCGCACATCCTGCGCAAGGCGGCGGGCCGCCTCCCGGCCCTCGCCGACCTCGCCGTGCTCCGTTTCAACACCCGCGGCACGACCTCGCCGAGGGGCACGAGCGAGGGCACGTTCGACGGCGGCGCGTCCGAGGTCTTCGACGTCGCGGCGGCGATGGACTTCGTCCGCGAGCGCGGCCTGCCCCGGCCGTGGCTCCTGGGATGGTCGTTCGGGACGGAGCTCGCGCTGAAGTACGGTCGCGACCACGACATCGAGGGCGTCATCCTGCTCTCCCCGCCCCTGCACCGGGCGACGGCCGACGAGGTGGCCGCGTGGGCGGGCGACGAGCGCCGCATGGTGGTCCTCGTGCCCGAGTTCGACGATTACCTCCGGCCCGCCGAGGCGCGCGAGCGGTTCGCCTCGGTTCCGCACGCCGACCTCATCGCCGTCGACGGCGGCAAGCACCTCTGGGTCGGGGAGACGCAGACGCGTCGCGTCCTGACGGAGATCGTCGCCGCGGTGAATCCCGACGCGCTCCCGCTTCCGGTGGAGTGGGACGGTCCGGTCGGCGACTGAGTCTCAGCGCTCGTTCTGCCGCGGGATGATGACCTCGCGGTAGATGATGAGGATGCTCGCCGCCACGGGGATGGCGATCAGCGCACCCAGGAGGTTCAGCAGCGCGCCTCCCGCCAGCGCGGAGATGACGACGACCGAGCCGGGCACCGACACCGCGCGGTTCATGATGCGCGGCGAGATCACGTACGCCTCGATCTGCATGTAGACGAGGTAGTAGATCGCGGCCACGATGGCCGTCGTCGGAGACCCGAGCCCCGGGATCAGGCACGTCAGGACGATGATCGTCGAGCCGGTGAGAGTCCCGACGAGGGGGATCAACGAGAAGAAGAACGCGATCACCGCGAGCACCGCGGGGAAGGGCGCCTGGATGATGCTCAGGAAGATCGCGCTCAGGATGCCGTTGATCACACCCAGGCTGACCTGGCCCATCACGTAGTAGCCGACCGAGTCGGTGATCTTCTCGGAGAGTTCGATGAAGCGCGCGCGCTTGGATGCCGGGACCAGCTGATACACGGCCGACTTCAGCGACGGCGTGGAAGCGGTGAAGTAGATCGTCAGGATGAGGACGATGAAGGCCCCGCCCAGTCCCGCGGCGACGGCGCCGCCGATCGTCAGGAGGCTGTTGCCGATCATCGTGGAGATGGACCCGACGTCGAGCGTCGAGAACCAGTGCTGCACCCCGGCCCACACCTCGTCGATCCGCAACCAGGGGAAGTTGGCCGTCACCCACTCCTGGACTCCGGTGACGATCTCGTTCCACTTGCCGGGCTGCAGCAGACCCTCGATCTGCGTGATCAGCTGCGTGATCTGGCTCACGATGATCGGGACGACCATGAAGATGATGCCGGCGAAGACGCCGAGGACCCCGAGGATCGTGAGCAGCACCGCCGCCCAGCGCGGCAGTCCGCGCCGCTCGAGGAACGACACCACCGGGTCGAGTCCCAGCGAGAGGAAGAGTGCGGTCCCCACGTACAGGAGGATCGTGGAGAGGTTCTGGATGCTCACGATCACCAGGAGCCCGACTCCGACACCGAGGGTCGCGAGGATCGCGACTCGGAAAGGATTGTGGATCTTCATCCGCAGCGACTCCTGCCTCCGGCGGGCGAGCGTGCCCGTCTCGAAAGGATACTGAGCGGGGCGTCGTCCCGGCACCGTCAGGCCTCGCCGCGAACTTTCAGCCGGGCTCGGCTAGTCTGAAACGTCGATTCTTCGGTGGCCGCCCGAGTCGCCGGTGGGGATGGTGTGTAGCGTGAGATTCGTCTGGGCCGTGGTGGCGTTCGTCATCGCCGCCGTCTTGATCGGCGCGGGCATCGCCCAGCGCACCGTCTTCCAAGGTCCGTCGGAGGCGACGGAGTCGATCCAGACCGACGGCTCGACGGCCTACACCTTGATCGACGGTGCCGTCCTCGGCAGCCTCCCGGGCGCGCAGTCGCTCCGGGTCGCGGGCGAGGGGGAGGTCTTCGTCTCGTACGGCCGCACATCCGACATGCAGGCCTGGCTCGCCGACGTCCCCTACACCGCGGTCACCCTCGGGCAGGAGAACGCCGTCCAGACCGCGCTCGTCCCGGCTTCGGTGACTCCGCCGGCATCGGACGCGACGACCACCGCTCGCACGCCCGCGGGATCCGACCTCTGGCTCGACGAGTACCAGCAGACCGGGTCGCTGAGCACGACGCTGCAGCTCCCGTCCGACATGAGCGTTCTCGTCGCGAGCGACGGCACGGCTCCGGCGCCGACCGATGTCTCCGTGACCTGGCCCATCGACAACTCCACTCCCTGGGCGGGACCGTTGATCGCCGGGGGAGCGATCGCCCTGCTGGCGGGCATCGTGCTATATCTCCTGGGGATCCGCCACGTGCGCCGCTCCCGACGGCCTCGGCGCAAGGGCCTGCCGCTGCCGGTCACCGAGCCCATATCGATCGCCGATGCCGATGCGGCGGACAAGGGCGTCATCAACTCGTCGCCGTCGCGCCGCAGCCGCGGCGCCCTCGGCCCGGGGCGCCGTGCGCTGATCGCCGTTCCCGCGCTCGGGCTCTCCGCCGCGCTGTTCGCGGGCTGCTCCGCCGACGCGTGGCCGCAGCTCGCGGCGAGCGAGAGCCCCAGTCCGACGCCCACGGTCATCGTCCCCGAGGGGCAGTTCCCCCCGGCCGTCACCGAGAACCAGGCCGCGAAGATCGTCTCGCGGATCGCCACGACCGTGGCTCAGGCGGACGCCGCCCTCGACGCGACCGCCGCCGAGACCCGGCTGACGGGCCCGGCACTGGCTGAGCGCAAGACCAACTACACGCTGCGCGCGGCGCTGCCCGATCGCCCCGCGCTCCCGGCGATCCCCGCCGAGCCGGTGCAGATCACCCTCCCGCAGACGACGGGCACGTGGCCGCGCACGGTGATGACGGTGGTCGAGTCGGCGGATGCCACCTCGCCGTCGACGTCGATCATGATGATGACGCAGGACGACCCGTGGTCGGAGTACCGGGTGTCCTACATCGGCAACCTCGAGGCATCCACGAACCTCCCGGAGCTCGCTGCTCCATACGTGGGCGCGACGCAGGTGCCGCCGGACTCCTCGTTCCTGGTCATGCAGCCCGACCAGGTCGCGGCCGCGTACGCCGATCTCATCAACAACGGCCAGAACAGCGCGTCGTGGGCCGCGTTCGACACCGCCAACGACCTTCTGCTCCCCGCGATCGAGGAGAACAAGAAGAACCGCACGGACGAGCTCAACCAGACCGGTCAGGGCACGGCGGAGATCAGCTTCTCCGCATCCGCGGGCCCGGCGGCGCCCATCGCCCTCGCCACGCTCGACACGGGCGCGATCGTCGCGGTCAACGTCTACGAGAGCGACACAGCGAAACCGACCAACGCGGATGCCGTGATCAAGCTCGACAACAACCCCGCGGTGAAGGCCCTCACCGGCGTCGACCAGTCGGCGACCGGCTTCACCACGACGTACACCGATCAGATCTTCTTCTACGTGCCCAGCCAGGGGTCCAGCGACCAGATCCGACTCCTGGGCTACCGTTCCAGCCTCCTCGAAGCGAAGGTGTCACCGTGAGCACTCCCACCCCCGGTTCCGTCCTCCGCGGCGCCGTCGACCTGTCGTCGCTGCGCAACCGTCCTCAGTCCCCCGCGGCGCCCGCCGACGGGTCCGCCCCGACCGCGGCCGGCGGGGCGCCGGCGCCGTCGTTGGTGTTCGACGTCACAGACGCGTCGTTCGGTCAGGTCCTCGAACTGTCGCGCAGCGTGCCGGTGGTCGTCGACCTCTGGGCCGAGTGGTGCGGCCCGTGCAAGCAGCTCAGCCCGATCCTCGAGAAGGTCGTGGCCGAGCTCGCCGGCAAGGTCGTGCTCGCGAAGGTCGATGTCGACGCGAATCCACAGCTCGCCCAGGGATTCCGCGCGCAGTCGATCCCGATGGTCGTGGCCCTCGTCGCGGGTCAGCCCGTGCCCCTGTTCACCGGCGCCGTGCCCGAGCAGCAGGTCCGGGAAGTGTTCGCGCAGCTCCTCCAGCTCGCGGCGCAGCACGGCGTGACCGGCACCGTTCCCGTCGACGGCGCCGAAGCCGGGTCCGAGGAGCCGGTGGAGCAGCCGTTGCCTCCGCTGCACGCGGAGGCGTTCGCCGCCATCGAAGAGGGCGACTACCCCCGCGCCATCGCCGCGTACGAACAGGCTCTCGCGGAGAACCCGCGCGACGCCGACGCACGGGCCGGGCTCGGTCAGGTGCGCCTGCTCGACCGCGTGCAGGGCGCCGACCTGCAGGCGGCCCGCGCCGCGGCGGCGGCCGCTCCGACCGACATCGAGGCGCAGTTCACGGTCGCCGACCTCGACATCGCCGGCGGCCACGTGGAGGACGCGTTCGCGCGTCTGCTCGATCTCTTCGGTGCGCTGCCCTCCGACGAGCGCGCCCCCGTGCGGGAGCGTCTCCTGGAGCTGTTCGGCCTCATCGGCGACGAGGACCCCCGCGTGATCCGGGCGCGGTCGCGACTGGCATCCCTGCTGTTCTGACGACGACACGAGAAAGGCCCCGTCCGCGGACGGGGCCTTTCTCGTCGTCGGGACTCAGTCCGCGCGGTGATGAAGCCAGAGGACGCCGAGCGGGGGGAGCGTCAGCACGGCGCTGCCGCGACCGTCGGTCGTGATCGCGCCGAGGTTCCCCTGGCCCGAGCCGCCGAACGCCTCCGCGTCGCTGTTGAGCACCTCGGTCCAGGTGCCGGCCTCGGGGAGGTCGAGCGGGAAGTCGCCGAGGGGGACGCCCGAGAAGTTGCAGACGACGGCCAGGGTGTTGCCGTGGTGGTCGCGCCGCGCGAACGCGAGCGCGTTCGGATTCCATGCGGGCGCCCCGAGGCGCGAGAAGGCCGCACCGTCGTGGTCGCGCGACCACAGCGGCGCCTGCTCGCGGTAGACGCGGTTCAGCTCGGCGACGAACGAGTGGAGCTGGGCGTGCGACGGCTGGTCCAGCATCCACCAGTCGAGACTGCGGGACTCGGACCACTCGGACATCTGCCCGAACTCCTGACCCATGAACAGCAGCTGCTTGCCCGGGTGACCCCACATGTACGCCAGGAACGCGCGCATGTTCGCGAGCTTCTGCCAGTGGTCGCCGGGCATCCGACCGAAGAGACTGCCCTTGCCGTGGACGACCTCGTCGTGGCTGATCGGCAGGATGAAGTTCTCGCTGAACGCGTAGACGAACGAGAACGACAGCTCGCCCTCGTGGTGCGAGCGGTACATCGGGTCGCGGGCGATGTACTGGAGCGAGTCGTTCATCCAGCCCATGTTCCACTTGAACCCGAAGCCGAGGCCCGCGTGCGCCGTGGGCGCCGTGACGCCGGGGAAGCTGGTGGACTCCTCCGCGATCATCGCGATCCCGGGGTAGCGCTTGTAGGCGGTCGCGTTCACCTCCTGCAGGAAGCGGATCGCCTCGAGGTTCTCGCGGCCGCCGAACTGGTTCGGTGCCCACTCGCCGTCGTTGCGGGAGTAGTCGAGGTACAACATGGATGCCACGGCATCCACGCGGAGCCCGTCGACGTGGAACTCCTCGAACCAGTACAGCGCGTTGGCGACGAGGAAGTTGCGCACCTCGTTGCGGCCGTAGTCGAAGATCAGCGTGCCCCAGTCCTTGTGCTCGCCGCGACGGGGGTCGGGGTGCTCGTAGAGGGCTTCGCCGTCGAACTTCGCGAGGGCGAAGTCGTCCTTGGGGAAGTGGCCGGGAACCCAGTCCATGATCACGCCGATGCCCGCCTGGTGCAGACGGTCGATCAGGTAACGCAGGTCGTCGGGGTCGCCGAAGCGGCTCGTCGGGGCGTAGTAGCCCGAGACCTGGTAACCCCACGACCCGCCGAACGGGTGCTCGGAGAGGGGCAGGAACTCGACGTGCGTAAAGCCCTGGGCGCCGACGTAGTCGATGATCTCGTCGGCGGCATCCCGGTACGACAGACCGGGGCGCCACGAGCCGAGGTGCAGCTCGTAGATCGACATCGGCCGGTCGATGGGGGCGGTGCGGGATCGCTCCTCCAGCCACGCGTCGTCGTCCCAGCGGTAATCGGACGAGGTGACGACGGATGCCGTCGCGGGCGGGGTCTCGGCGAGACGGGCCATGGGATCGGCCTTCTGGATCCAGGCACCCGCCCGGGTGAGGATCTCGAACTTGTAGCGGGCGCCGACGCCGACCTCGGGCACGAACAGCTCCCAGACCCCGCTGCCGCCCATCGAGCGCAACGCGCTCCCGGAACCGTCCCACCCGTTGAAGTCGCCGATCACGCGTACGGCGCGGGCGTCCGGCGCCCACACCGTGAACGCCGTACCGGCAGAACCGTCGAGCTCGCGGACGTGCGCGCCCAGGACGCGCCACAGCTCCTCGTGGCGGCCCTCCGAGATGAGATGGAGATCGAGCTCGCCCACCGAGGGAACGTGACGGTACGGGTCGTCGGCGATGTGGTCGGCGCTCCCGTCGTACGCGGCGCGCACGCGGTACGCACCGGGAGCCGTGGCGTGCAGACCCTCCCAGATGCCGGAGCGCGTGTGCGACAGCTCGACGGTCGAGCCGTCCTCGAGCTCGACCACCACCTCGCGGGCGAGCGGACGCCGGGTGCGGATGACCCAGCCGTCGGCGGTCTCGTGGGAGCCGAGGATGCTGTGCGGGTCGTGGTGGGCGCCGTGGGCGACGGCATCCAGGAGTTCTGAGGGAAGAGCGGTCATCGGGACTCCTTCACGTGCAGGATGTGCACGGGTTCGTCGAATGCGTCCAAGCGCACGAAGTTGTGGTCCGTCCAGGTCCAGACGGCGCCCGTCACGAGGTCTTCGACCTCGTAGGGCGTCCCGGGCTCGACGCCCCACAACGTCGTGTCGAGGTGCACCGTCGTCGCGCGCGTGGAGTGGGGGTCGACGTTGGCGACGACGATGATCGTGTCGGACACTCCGGTGGGCGAGAGAGCCGCATCGAGATGCTTCGCGTAGACGAGGATCGCGTCGTCGTCGCTCCACTGGACGTGGAGATTGCGCAGCTGGCCCAGAGCCGGGTGATCACGACGGATGCCGTTGAGTCGACGCAGATACGGGGCGAGCGAGTCGCCCGCCGACTCGGCGCCCGCCCAGTCGCGGAACTTGTACTCGTACTTCTCGTTGTCGATGTTCTCTTCGGAACCGGGACGCGCAACGTTCTCGTACAGCTCGTACCCCGCGTAGACGCCGTAGGTCGGGGCGGCCGTGGCCGCCAGCGCCGCACGGATCTTGTACGCCGGGCGGCCTCCGAACTGCAGGTACTCGGTGAGGATGTCGGGGGTGTTCACGAAGAGGTTCGGACGGAGGAAGTCGGCGGTCTCGTGCGCGAGGCCGTCGAAGAACTCCTCGAGCTCCTCCTTGGTGTTGCGCCAGGTGAAGTAGGTGTAGCTCTGCTGGAAGCCGGCCATCGCGAGTCCCTGCAGCGGGGCCGGTCGGGTGAACGCCTCGGCGAGGAACACCGCGTCGGGCTCCTCGGCGCTGACCGTGGCGATCAACCATTCCCAGAACTGCAGGGGCTTCGTGTGGGGGTTGTCGACGCGGAAGATGCGCACGCCCTGGGCGATCCAGTGCCGCACGATCCGCAGGACCTCGGCACGGATGCCGTCGGGGTCGTTGTCGAAGTTGACGGGGTAGATGTCCTGGTACTTCTTGGGCGGATTCTCGGCGTACGCGATCGAGCCGTCGGGGAGGGTCGTGAACCACTCGGGGTGCTCGGTGACCCACGGGTGGTCGGGTGATGCCTGCAACGCGAGGTCGAGCGCCACCTCGATCCCGTCGCTGCGCGCGGCGTCGACGAAGGCGCGGAAGTCTTCCAGCGTGCCGAGATCCGGGTGAACGGTGTCGTGCCCGCCGGCGGGGCCGCCGATCGCCCAGGGCGAGCCCGGGTCGCCGGGGGAGGTCACAAGGGTGTTGTTGGGTCCCTTGCGGTTCTGCTCGCCGATCGGGTGGATGGGGGGCAGGTAGAGCACATCGAAGCCCATGTCGGCCACACCGGGCAGACGATCCACGGCTGTGCGGAACGTACCGCTGACCACGGAGCCGTCCTCGGCCCGGGTCGCGCCCTCGGAGCGCGGGAAGAACTCGTACCATGCGCCGACGCCGGCGCGTTCGCGCTCGACGAGCAGCTCGGCATCCTTGCCCGCCGACGCGAGCCCCATGACCGGGCGCACCGCGAAGATCTCGGCGATCGCGGGATCGCGCACGACCTGGAGGGCGACGTCGTCGTGCGTCTCGGGGTCGCGGAGGGTCCGCGCGGCGGCGTAGAGCACGTCCTTGTCGCTGCCGGGCCGTTTCTTCTCGCCCCGGGCGCGGTCGAAGAGCTGCGCCCCCATCTCCCGCATGAGCGCGGAGTCGACGCCGGCCGCGATCTTCACCTCGGCGGCGTGCTCCCACGTGGCGAACTCGTCGGCGAACGCCTCGAACCGGAACCGCCAGACGCCCTGCTCGAGCGGGGCGATCAGGGTGGACCAGCGATCGAACCCGTCGTTCAGCGGCGAGAGGCGGTGCAGCGACTCGTCGCCGGAGGGCGAGAAGAGTCGGACGTGCACGCCGATGCGGTCGTGACCCTCGCGGAAGGCGGTCACGGTGAACGGCACCGCCTCACCCACGAAGGCCGAAGGTCGGAACCGACCCCCGGGAACGTGCGGATGGGGGAGCGCCAGCGGGATGCGCGGCGTCACCACGCCCTTCGCGGGCGTCGGTTTGATCGGTCGCACGGGGATCGAGGCGGCGCTGCGCCAGGGGTGAACGGGCGAAAGTGTCGTCGTCGTGGTGGCCACGGTCCGAACCTACCGTGGCCCGGCGACGTTCCCCCAGGGCTTGCCGCGGGCCTTGACAGACCGACCCGATCCTCCGACGCCGAGTCAGCCCCGGGACTCGACGCGGAACAGCCGCATCGACGTGCCGACGAACGGGAGGACTTCACCCGGAGCGATCCTCGGCATGTCGTCCGACGGGGTCTCGTCGGCGCTCGACCACAGCGACACGTACTCCACGTCGTCCGTCAGGACGGGCAGGGTCACCTCGACGGGGCTCTCGTTGCCGTGGACGACGAGCAGGATGCGATTGAGCTCCTCGTTCTCGGGCGTGGAGGTCGCGAGGTACTGCAGGGTGCGGTGCGAGGGGTCGGTCCAGCGGTCGCTCGACATCGTCTCGCCGTGCTCGTCGTACCAGTCCATGAGCGACGCGGAGGGGATCCGTTCGCCGAGGCGGGCGAAGTGCACAGGTCGCAGGGCCGGGTTCTCACGGCGGAGAGCCAGGAGGCGCTGAGTGTGCGCGAAGAGGTCCTGCTGCCAGGGCGCGAGGTTCCACGACAGCCACGTCAGCGGCGAGTCATGGCAGTAGGCGTTGTTGTTGCCGCGCTGCGTGCGCCCCATCTCGTCGCCCGCGGTGATCATCGGAACACCCGCCGACAGCAGGAGAGTGCCGAGGAGGTTGCGCATGGCCTTCCGGCGGGTGGCGAGGATGCGAGGGTCGTCGGTCTTGCCCTCGGCCCCGTGGTTGTAGGAGCGGTTGGTGTCCGCGCCGTCGCGGTTCTGCTCGCCGTTGCCGAGGTTGTGCTTGACGTCGTACGAGACGAGGTCGCGCAGGGTGAATCCGTCGTGCGCCGTGACGAAGTTGACGCTGGCGAGCGGTCCGCGCTCCTGGGAGAACGTGTTGGACGATCCCGCCAGCCGGGTCGCGAAGCCGCCGATGCCGACCGGCGCGGTGCTGGCGCGCCGGGCGTAGTCGACGTCGCTGAGCCAGAAATTGCGCACGCGGTCGCGGTAGCGGTCGTTCCACTCGTGCCAGCCGTCGCCGAAGTTGCCGGTCTGCCACCCGCCCATGCCGACGTCCCACGGCTCGGCGATGAGCTTGGTGCCCGCGAGCACCTCGTCGTCGCGGATCGCCCGCAGCAGCGGATGTTCGGGATCGAAGGAGTGGTTCCCGTCGCGCCCCAGCGTGACGGCCAGGTCGAACCGGAACCCGTCGATCTGCACGTCCTCGGCCCAGTAGCGCAACGAGTCCAGGACGAGGCGCGCCGCGGCATCCGTCGACGTGTTCACGGCGTTGCCGCACCCGGTCACGTCGATATACACGCCCTCGTCGGTCTGGCGGTAGTACGAGCGGTTGTCGAGGCCGCGCAGGCTGGTCCGCGGGCCGCCGATCCCCTCTTCCGACGTGTGGTTGTACACGACGTCGAGGAGGACCTCGAGGCCCGCCTCGTGCAGCAGCCGCACCATGCCCTTGAACTCGCGCAGCACGGCTTCGGGGCCTTCCGCGCGGCTGGCGGCGGTGGCGTACGCGGAGTGCGGGGAGAAGAAGTTGAGCGAGTTGTAGCCCCAGTAGTTCGTCAGGCCCAGCTGGAGCAGACGCGGCTCGGTGGCGAAGGCGTGCACGGGGAGCAGCTCGATGCTCGTGACGCCGAGCGAGAGGAAGTGCTCGATCATCGCCGGGTGGGCCAGGCCCGCGTAGGTGCCGTGCAGGGCGGGCGGAACCAGCGGATGCCGCTTGGTGAGCCCCTTCACGTGTCCCTCGTAGATCACGGTGCGGTCCATCGGGACGCGGGGCTTGGCCACGCCGCCCCAGTCGAACCCGCCCTCGACGACGACGCCGCGCCAGTCGCCGTAGTTCCCCGACACCAGGCCTCGCGCGTACGGGTCGAGGAGGAGCGTCTCGGGGTTGAAGGTGTTGCCGGGACCGTGGGGTCCGCCGGCGCGCACCGCGTAGCGGGCGCCGGGCCGCAGAAGCGGCGTCGTCGCCTCGAACACGCCGTCGCCCGTCGCCGTCATCGGCAGCGTCTCGACGGCCCAGTCGAGGTCGACGTCGTCGAAGACGACGAGGTGCATCGCATCGGCGTTCCCGGACCAGACACGCAGTCTTCCTCCGTCGGGGCCGAGCCGCACGCCGAGGTCGTCGAAGGACGAGGCGAGGAGGGCAGGGCGGGGCGACAGGGCCGCTTCGGGTGGGACCATGCGTCCTAGGGTAGTGAAGGACGCGCACGAGACACCGGGGAGGGTGAATGCCGGTCTATCTCGACCATGCCGCGACCACCCCGCTGCGGCCCGAAGCTCGCGACGCGTGGCTGGCCGCGCACGAGGTGCTGGGCAATCCGTCGTCGATCCACGGCGCCGGTCAGGCCGCCCGGCGCCTCCTCGAAGACGCGCGCGAGCGTCTCGCCGAGGTGCTGGGATGCCAGCCCATCGAGGTCGTGCTGACCTCCGGCGGCACCGAGGCGACGAACCTGGCCCTGAAGGGTCTGTGGTGGTCGCGGGAGCCGTCGACCGACGCGATCGTGCTCCCCGACGGCGAACACCACGCGACGCTGGACACGGTCGCGTGGTTGACGCGTTCCGCCGAGGCGCGGGTGCGCCCGGTGGGGCTCGACGCGCTCGGCCGGATCCCCGTCGCCGCGTTCGCCGCGGAGCTTCCGCACGCGGCCCTGGCCACCGCGCTCGTGGCCAACAACGAGGTCGGAACGGTGCAGGATGCCGCCGGCCTCGCCCGTGCCTCCGCCGAGGCCGGCGTTCCCCTGCATCTGGACGCGGTGTCGGCGCTCGGCCAGGTCGACGTCGACTTCTCGGGCTGGCGCGGCGCCGGAGACGGCCCCGGTGGCCTGGTCGCCCTGTCCGTCTCGGCGCACAAGGTCGGCGGACCCGTGGGCGTCGGCGCGGCGGTCGTCTCTCGGCACGCCCGGCTGACGCCGCTGCAGCACGGGGGCGGTCAGCAGCGCGGACTGCGCGCCGGCACGCAGGATGCCGCCGGGGCGGCCGCCTTCGCCGCCGCCGCGATCGCGGCCGAGACCGAGCGCGAACGGGAGACCGTGCGACTCGAGGGCCTGCGTCGTCGCCTGGTCCACGGCATCCTCGGGGCGATCCCGACCGCGCGACTGCTCGGGGATCCCGATGACCGGCTCCCCGGCAACGCGCACGTGCTCTTCCCGGGTGCGGCGGGGGAGACGCTGCTGTTCCTCCTCGACATGGCGGGGATCTCGGTGTCCACGGGCTCGGCGTGTCAGGCGGGCGTCGCCGAACCCTCGCACGTCGTACTCGCCCTCGGGCTCGACGACCGTGCCGCCCGGTCGGTCCTTCGTCTGACCCTCGGGCGCACGTCGACCGAGGACGACGTGGATGCCGTGCTCGCGGCGCTGCCGTCCGCGTACGAGCGGGCCGTGGCATCCGGCGCCCGTTCAGCGGGCGGTTCGTAGACTGGGACGATGCGAGTTCTGGCGGCGATGAGCGGTGGCGTCGACTCCGCGGTGGCCGCGGCGCGCGCGGTCGAGGCGGGGCACGACGTCGTCGGCGTGCACCTGGCACTGTCGCGCGCGGGCGGGACGCTCCGCGCCGGGAGCCGCGGCTGTTGCACGATCGAGGACGCCATGGACGCCCGTCGCGCGGCGGACAAGCTCGGCATCCCGTTCTACGTGTGGGACTTCTCGGAGCGCTTCCGCGACGACGTGATCGAGGACTTCGTGTCGGAGTACCGCGCCGGCCGCACGCCCAACCCCTGCATGCGGTGCAACGAGAAGATCAAGTTCGCCGCTCTCCTCGAGCGCGCCGTCGAACTCGGCTTCGACGCCGTGTGCACGGGCCACTACGCCACGCTCGTCGACACGCCCGACGGGCGGGAGCTCCACCGGGCCTCGGATGCCGCGAAGGACCAGTCGTACGTCCTCGGCGTCCTGACGGAGGCGCAGCTCGCGCACACGTACTTCCCGCTCGGGTCGACACCGTCCAAGGCGGTCGTCCGCGCCGAGGCGGAGGAGCGCGGACTGTCCGTCGCGCAGAAGCCCGACAGCCACGACATCTGCTTCATCCCCGACGGCGACACGCGAGGGTGGCTCGCCGACCGCGTGGGCGCGGAGAAGGGCGAGATCCTCGACCGCTCCGGTGCGGTCGTCGGCACGCACGAGGGAGCGCACGCCTTCACCGTGGGCCAGCGCCGCGGACTGCAGCTGGGCGTCCCCGCCGCCGACGGCAAGCCGCGCTTCGTCCTCGAAGTGCGTCCCGTGAACAACACGGTCGTGGTGGGACCGAAAGAGGCCCTCGCCTGCGCCGAGATCTCGGGCGATCGCTTCTCCTGGGCGGGACGCGCCCCCTCCGCGGCGACCTTCGCGTGCCACGTGCAGATCCGCGCCCACGCCGATCCCGTGCCCGCCACCGCCGTGCTCGACGGAGGAGCGCTCACCGTGCGCCCCGAGGAGCCCTTCGACGGCGTGGCACCGGGGCAGACCGCCGTGCTCTACGACGGCACCCGCGTGATCGGTCAGTTCACGATCGCCCGGACGGTGTCGGCGGTTCCCGTCGGAGCCTAGGCCCGGGCGCGCGGCGACCCCGGCCCCGGGAGGGGATTCCGGGGCGGGCGGACCGGGATTGTGGCATCCGTCCGCCGCTCGCCGAATCTCCTCCCGTCGCGCGCGGACCCCGGGCAAGCCCCGGGCGGTGTCGGTGGCCCTGCCTAAGCTGGACGGGTGACCGAGCACGACCAGCTTCCCGACCTCACCCTCGACGAAGCGCGCACCGAAGCGGCCGATCTGACCGAGCGGATCGTCCATGCGCGCGACGCGTATTACGGGCGGGATGCCGAGCTCGTCGACGACGCGACCTACGACGGGTGGATGCATCGTCTCGAGGCCATCGAGCGCCTGTACCCCGAGCTGCAGGGGCAGGACAGCCCGACCCTGTCCGTGGGTGCGGCAGAGGCCACCGACCTCGTGACGATCGAGCACGCCGAGCGGATGCTGAGCCTCGACAACGTCTTCTCGCCGGAGGAGCTGCGCGACTGGGCCGTCAAGACCGAGGCCTCCGCCGGGCGGCCGGTGAACTGGCTGACGGAACTCAAGATCGACGGACTGGCGATCAGCCTGCGCTACGAGAACGGGGTGCTCACCTCGGCCGCGACCCGTGGCGACGGGCGCGTGGGCGAGATCGTGACCGAGAACGCGCTGCGGGTCGCCGGGATCCCGCGCGAACTCACCGGAGACGGCCACCCCGCGCTGGTCGAGGTGCGGGGCGAGGTCTTCATCCCCGTCGCGGCCTTCGAGAACCTCAACCGGCTGCAGGGCGAGTACCGTGAGCGCGCCGTGGCCGAGGCCCGGGAGCGCGCCGCCGCGCGCCGCGGCGGGGCGAAGGCGTTCGACCTCGAGAAGGCCGAGCAGGCGGCGGCGCGGCGGTTCCCGGCGTTCGCCAACCCGCGCAACGCCGCCAGCGGAGGGCTGCGCCAGCAGATCGAGAAGAAGTCGGGGCTCGAGCTCGAGGCGGGACTCGCCCGCATCGCCTCGCTCGCGCTCTACGTCCATGGCATCGGCGCGTGGCCGGATCCGCCGGTCGCCGCGCAGAGCGAGATCTACGATCTCCTGGCGTCGTGGGGGCTTCCGACGTCGCCCTACAGCCGCGTCGAATCGACCGTCGAGGGCGTGCTCGCCTTCGTCGCGCATCACGGCGAGCACCGCCACGACGTCGAGCACGAGATCGACGGCGTCGTCGTGAAGGTCGACGAGCTCGCTCTGCACGACGAGCTCGGTGCCACGAGCCGCGCCCCGCGCTGGGCGATCGCGTACAAGTACCCGCCCGAGCAGGTGAACACCAAGCTCCTCGACATCGTGGTGTCGGTCGGGCGCACCGGCCGCGCCACGCCCTTCGCCGTCATGGAACCCGCGCGCGTCGCGGGCAGCGTCGTGCGCCAGGCGACCCTGCACAACCAGGACGTCGTCAAGGTCAAGGGCGTCCTGATCGGCGACACCGTGGTGCTGCGCAAGGCCGGCGACGTGATCCCCGAGGTCCTCGGCCCCGTGGTCGAGTTGCGCGACGGCAGCGAGCGCACGTTCGTCATGCCGGCCGACTGCCCGGAATGCGGCACGCCGCTGCGCCCCGCCAAAGAGGGCGACATCGATCTCCGCTGCCCCAACGCGCGGTCGTGCCCCGCGCAGGTCCGTGGGCGCGTGGAGCACATCGGTTCGCGGGGCGCGCTCGACATCGAGGCGCTGGGTGAGGTGACGGCGGCGGCGTTGACGCAGCCCGATGTCCCCGCCGAGCCGCCGCTCGACACCGAGGCGGGTCTGTTCGACCTGACGCTCGAGCAGCTCGTCCCGATCGAGGTCGTCGTGCGCGACGCCGAGACGGGGGAGCGCAAGATCGACGAGAAGACCGGCGACGAGGTGCGGCGCGCGCCGTTCCAGAAGCTCGGACCTGCCACGTATCCGCCCGGTTCCGAAGACCTGGATCCCGCGGAGCGTCGGCGCCGCGGCATCCGGAAGGACTATCGCGAGGTCCTGCCCTCGGAGCAGGCCGTGAAGCTCGTCGCCGAACTCGAGAAGGCGAAGTCGAAAGACCTCTGGCGCCTTCTCGTCTCCCTGAACATCCGGCACGTCGGCCCGGTGGCGGCGCGCGCCCTGGCGCAGTGGTTCGGGTCGTTGGATGCCATCCGCGCGGCCTCGCGCGACGAACTCGCCGCGGTCGAGGGGGTGGGCGGCATCATCGCCGACGCCGTCATCGACTGGTTCGAGGTCGACTGGCACCGCGACATCGTCGATCGGTGGGCAGCCGCGGGTGTCCGCTTCTCCATCCCCGGGCATCCCGGCCCGGGGGCCGCGGCCGCCGCCGGCGGCGTCCTGACCGGTCTCACCGTGGTCGCGACGGGATCGCTCGAGGGATACTCCCGCGAGGGGGCGCAGGAGGCGATCATCGCCGCGGGAGGCAAGGCGGCCTCGAGCGTGTCGAAGAAGACCGACTTCGTCGCCGCGGGGCCGGGCGCGGGGTCGAAGTTGGCGAAGGCGGAAGAACTCGGCATCCGGATTCTGGATGCCGCGCAGTTCCGCGTGCTCGTCGAGCAGGGACCGGACGCGCTCCCTCCGGCTCCGGACGCCGCGACCGAGGGCTGAGTCGAGGCGCCCGGCATCCGCTCCGGTCGGTGAATCCCGGGGAGAGGCCGGCGGGTTCGCTCACTCCGCGAGCAGACGCTCCTTCACCTGGCGCCGGAGGACCTTGCCGATGAGCGACTTCGGCAGTTCGTCGACGACCACGATCCGGCGCGGCACCTTGTAGGGGGTCAGGATGCCGCGGGCGAAGTCGCGCAGCGCGTCGGGGTCGATCTCGGCCCCGGCGAACGGGACGACGGCGGCGACGACGTCTTCGCCCGAATGGTCGCTCGGGAGCCCCACCACGGCGACGTCGGCGATCGAGGGGTGCTGTCGCAGGACGTTCTCGACCTCGGTCGGCGCGACGTTGAAGCCGCCCGTGATGATGAGCTCCTTGATGCGGTCGACGATCCGGACGAATCCGCCTTCGTCGATCGTGACGATGTCGCCCGTGCGGAACCACCCGTCGACGAAGACCTCTTCGGTCGCCTCGGGCTTGCCGTAATAGCCCGAGAACACCTGCGGCCCGCGGACCACGAGCTCTCCGCGGCCACCCGGCTCGACGTCGGTGTGCGGGTCGTCGGGGTCGACGACGCGGCACTCGGTGCCCGGCAGCGGGAGCCCGACGGTTCCCGGCACGCGGTTCTCGGCCACGGGGTTGGCCATGAGCACGGGGGAGCACTCGCTCAAGCCGTACCCCTCGACGAGGTACCCGCCGGTGGCCTTCTCGAACGGGACCACCAGCTCATGCGGGAGGGCCATCGCGCCCGAGATCGCGATGTCGGTGCCGGCCAGCGACACGCCTTTCGCCTCGGCGGCGGCGAGCAGGCGCTCGGCGATCGGCGGCACGAGGGGCAGGAAGGTCGCGGGATGCCGCTTGGTGACGGCGAGGACGAGGTCGGGGTCGAACTTGGGGAACAGCACGAGTCGCGCGCCCATCGACATCGCGAACGTCAGGCAGAGCGTCAGACCGTACGCGTGGAACATCGGCAGGACCGCGTAGACGACGCAGCCCTCGCCGCGCACGATCGACGGCACCCACGCGCGGGCCTGCGCGGCGTTGGCGAGGAGGTTCGCGTGGGTGAGCATCGCGCCCTTGGGCGTGCCGGTCGTGCCGCTGGTGTACTGGATGATCGCGAGGTCGTCCGTGGCCGGGCGGGGGTGTGACGCGGGGAGCGGATCGTGGCGGAGGAGCTGGGCCCAGGGCTCGGCATCCGTCGTCTTCTCGGTCAGGGCCGCGCGCGCTTCCCGCGCCTTCGCGACGGGGAGGCGCAGGGCCACGCGCATGCGGAGCGGCATCGCCCGGGTGACGTCGACGGACACGAGGGTGTCCACCCGAAGGTCGGCGGGGAAGTCCTGCACGGTCTTCACGACCTTGCTCCACACGATGGCGTGCTTCGCGCCGTGATCCTCGAACTGCTTGCGGAGCTCCCGCGCGGTGTAGAGCGGGTTGTGCTCCACGACGACCGCGCCCAGGCGCAGCACCGCGTAGAACGCGACGATGTGCTGCGGACAGTTCGGCAGGACGATCGCGACGGGGTCGCCGGCACGCACGCCGTGCGCGGCGAGGGCCGCGGCGACGCGGCTCACCTCGGCCGACAGCTCGGCGTACGACGTCGTCCGACCGAAGAACTCCAACGCCGGGGCGTCGGGATAGTCGCGCGTGGAGGCGTCGAGGATGTCGACGAGCGAACCCGTCTGAGGTTCGAGGTCCTCCGGCACTCCGGCGGCATAGCTGGCGGTCCAGGGGCGAGGCGGGTCATAGCTCGTCACCGTCCCAGCGTAGGCCGGGGCCGGTCTCGGCGCGCGGTGCCCGCGAACTAGACTTGGCGGGTGTCTGAAATCACCCCTGATCTCGTGCGCCATCTCGGTGTGCTCGCTCGGATCGAGTTGAGCGACGAAGAGATCCAGAGCCTGACCGGCCAGCTGGATGCCATCGTCGACAACATCGCGAAGGTGTCCGAGGTGGCAACCCCCGACGTCTTCGCCACGAGCCACCCGATCCCGCTGCAGAACGTGTTCCGCCCCGACGTCGTGCAGCAGCAGCTGACCCGCGACCAGGTGCTGCAGAACGCACCCGACCAGGCCGACGGCCGGTTCCGCGTGACGGCGATCCTGGGGGAGGAGCAGTGAGCGACCTCACGCGCCTGAGCGCCGCCGACCTCGCCGCGGCCCTCGCGTCGAAGGAGGTGTCGAGCGTCGAGGCGACGCGCGCGCACCTCGACCGCATCGCCGCCGTCGACGGCGACGTGCACGCCTTCCTCCACGTCAGCGACCATGCTCTCGACGTCGCGGCGGACATCGACCGCCGCCGCGCCGCGGGCGAGGAGCTGCACGAGCTCGCGGGCGTGCCGCTCGCGGTGAAGGACGTGCTCGTCACGACCGACATGCCGTCCACGAGCGGATCCAAGATCCTCGAGGGCTACCTGTCGCCCTACGACGCCACCGTCGTCGCTCGCTCGCGCGCCGCCGGACTCGTGCCGCTCGGCAAGACGAACATGGACGAGTTCGCCATGGGCTCGTCGACCGAGTTCTCCGCGTACGGTCCGACGCACAACCCGTGGGACCTCGACCGGATCCCCGGCGGTTCGGGCGGCGGTTCGGCCGCCGCCGTGGCCGCATTCGAGGCCCCCCTCGCGCTCGGATCCGACACGGGCGGCTCGATCCGCCAGCCCGCGCACGTGACCGGCACCGTCGGCGTCAAGCCCACGTACGGCGGTGTCAGCCGCTACGGCGCGATCGCCCTGGCATCCAGCCTCGATCAGGTCGGTCCCGTGACGCGCACCGTGCTCGACGCGGGACTCCTGCACGACGTCATCGCCGGCCACGACCCGCACGACTCCACGTCGCTCACCGACGCGTGGCCCTCGTTCGCTGCGGCGGCCCGCGAGGGCGCCACCGGTGGGGTGCTGAAGGGCCTCAAGGTCGGCGTCATCCGCGAGCTCGACGACCGCGGCTTCCAGAAGGGCGTGTCCGACTCGTTCCGTGCCGCTCTCGCCACCCTGGAGGCTCAGGGCGCCGAGATCGTCGAGATCAGCGCCCCGCACTTCGAATACGGCGTGGCGGCGTACTACCTGATCCTCCCGGCCGAGGCATCCAGCAACCTGGCCAAGTTCGACTCGGTCCGCTTCGGTCTGCGGGTCACACCGCAGGGCACCCCGACGGTCGAGAACGTCATGGCCGCCACGCGCGACGCCGGGTTCGGTCCCGAGGTCAAGCGCCGCATCATCCTCGGCACGTACGCCCTGTCGGCCGGGTACTACGACGCCTACTACGGCAGTGCGCAGAAGGTGCGGACCCTCATCCAGCAGGACTTCGACGCCGCGTTCGCCGAGGTCGACGTGATCGCGACCCCGTCGGCGCCGACCACGGCGTTCCGCCTGGGCGAGCAGCTCGACGATCCGCTGCAGATGTACCTCAACGACGTGACGACCATCCCGGCGAACCTCGCCGGCGTCCCGGGCATCTCGATCCCGAGCGGCCTGGCCGAGGAGGACGGTCTGCCGGTCGGCATCCAGTTCCTCGCCCCGGCCCGTGAGGACGCACGTCTGTACCGCGTCGGCGCGGCGCTCGAAGCGCTGCTGGTCGACCAGTGGGGCGGTCCGCTTCTCGACCGTGCCCCCTCCCTCACGAACGGAGCGACCCGCTGATGGCCAAGGACGCGCTGATGGACTTCGACGAGGCGCTCGAACTGTTCGAGCCGGTTCTCGGGTTCGAGGTCCACGTCGAGCTCAACACGGCGACGAAGATGTTCTCCGCCGCGCCCAACCCCGCCAACGAGGCGAACCACGGCGCCGAGCCGAACACGCTCGTCGCGCCGGTCGACATGGGCCTGCCGGGCGCGCTCCCGGTCGTGAACGCCGAGGCGATCCGATCGTCGATCAGCCTGGGCCTCGCCCTCGGCTGCTCGATCGCGCCGTCGAGCCGGTTCGCGCGGAAGAACTACTTCTACCCCGACCTCGGCAAGAACTATCAGATCTCGCAGTACGACGAGCCCATCGCCTTCGAGGGATCGGTCGAGGTCGAGCTGGAGGACGGCACGATCGTCACCGTGCCGATCGAGCGCGCGCACATGGAGGAGGACGCCGGAAAGCTCACCCACATGGGTGGGGCGACCGGGCGCATCCAGGGCGCCGAGTACTCGCTCGTCGACTACAACCGCGCCGGCGTTCCGCTGGTCGAGATCGTGACGAAGCCCATCTTCGGCGCCGAGCATTCGGCTCCGGCGCTCGCGAAGGCGTACGTCGCGACGATCCGTGACATCGTCCGCGGTCTCGGCATCTCCGAGGCGCGCCTCGAACGCGGCAACCTGCGCTGCGACGCGAACGTGTCGCTGCGCCCCCGCGGCCAGGAGAAGCTCGGCACCCGCACCGAGACGAAGAACGTCAACTCGATGCGGTCGGTCGAGCGCGCGGTGCGGTACGAGATCCAGCGCCAGGCGGCGATCCTGGCCGCCGGCGGCACGATCACGCAGGAGACGCGCCACTGGCACGAGGACACCGGGCGCACGTCGCCGGGGCGTCCGAAGTCGGATGCCGACGACTACCGTTACTTCCCCGAGCCCGACCTGCTCCCCGTCGTGCCGGCGCCGGAGCTGATCGAGGAGCTGCGCGCCGCGCTGCCCGAGCCGCCGGCCGCACGCCGTCGTCGGCTCAAGGCCGATTGGGGCTTCGCGGACATCGACTTCCAGGGCGTCGTGAACGCGGGGCTGCTCAACGAGGTCGAGGCCACCGTCGCCGCCGGTGCGTCGCCCGCCGCCGCACGCAAGTGGTGGATGAGCGAGATCAGCCGCATCGCCAACGCCGAGGAGCGCGAGCCCGCTGAGCTCGTGAGCCCCGAGAACGTCGCCGCGCTGCAGCAGCTCGTCGACGCGGGCACGCTGACCGACAAGCTCGCGCGTCAGGTGCTCGAGGGCGTCATCGCGGGCGAGGGCACCCCGCAGGAAGTCGTCGACGCCCGCGGTCTCGCCGTCGTGTCCGACGACGGCGCGCTCATCGCCGCGATCGACGAGGCCCTGGCCGCCCAGCCCGACGTGCTGGCGAAGATCCGCGACGGCAAGGTCCAGGCCGCCGGCGCGGTCATCGGCGCCGTGATGAAGGCGATGAAGGGTCAGGCCGACGCCGCGCGCGTGCGCGAGCTCGTGCTGGAGCGCGCCGCCGCACAGTAAGCACCCCGGATGCCACGGCTCCGACGCTCCTCGCGGGCGCGGGCCGTGGCATCCGTCGTTCCCGGGGTGGGGCGGCAGCGTAAGCTCAGCGATTCGCCTTGGGTCAGTTGGCTTCGGGGGATTTGGGCTGAGGTTGCGCAGTTCGCTGAGGTTGCGCGGATGGGTCGAGGCGGCGGGGGCGGGAGCGCGTCCGGCGTAACCTCAGCGATTGGCCTCGGATCCGCTGGCCTCGGCGGATTCCTGCTGAGGTTGCGCAGATCGCCGAGGCCGCGCGCGCCGCCCCCCGCCCCGGCCGCGATGTCGGAGGCCCGGGGGAGAATGGATGCCATGGGACGCGGAGACGGCACGGGACGCATCGTGTCGCCGCCCGGTGCCGACGACACCGGGACCGGCATCCTGCACGTCGACATGGACGCCTTCTTCGCCTCGGTCGCGGTGCTCGACGACCCGTCGCTCGCGGGCAAGCCGCTCATCATCGGCGGCTCCGAAGGGCGCGGGGTCGTGTCCAGCGCGTCGTACGAGGCGCGACGCTACGGTGTGAAGTCCGCGATGCCGGTGGCGATCGCCCTGCGCCTGTGCCCGAACGCGATCGTCGTGAATCCGCCGTACTCGCGGTACACCGAGATGTCGCGCCAGGTCATGGCGATCTTCGATGAGATCACCCCGCTCGTGGAGCCCCTGTCGATCGACGAGGCGTTCCTCGACGTGCGCGGGGCTCGACGGCTGTGGGGGAGTCCGGGGAGGATCGCGCGCGATCTGCGGGTCCGGGTCAAGGAACGCACCGGTCTGACGTGCAGCGTGGGGGTCGCGGCGACCAAGCACGTGGCGAAGATGGCCTCGACGATCTCCAAGCCCGACGGCCTGTTGATCGTCGCCGAAGCGGACACCGAGGCGTTCCTGCGGCCGCGTTCGGTCCGTGCGCTCTGGGGAGTGGGGCCGAAGGCGGCGGAGGCTCTCGAATCGCGGGGCATCCGTCTCATCTCCGACGTGCTCGACACTCCGCGCCCGGCGCTCGAGAAGGTGCTCGGGCCGGCCATGGGTGAACGCATCTGGCACCTCGCCCGCGGGATCGACGCCCGAGAGGTGCACACCGGGCGCACGGAGAAGAGCGTGGGGCACGAAGAGACGTTCCACACCGACATCTCCGACACGCAGACGCTCCACGTCGAGCTGCGCCGGCTGGCCGACCGTGTGGGCGCGCGTCTGCGGAACCAGGAATTCGAGGCATCCACCATCTCCATCAAGGTGCGGTTCAGCGACTTCACGACGCTGAGCCGCTCGCGGACCCTCCCCGAACCCACGTCGGTCGGACAGCGGATCGGGGATGCCGCGATCGAGCTGTTCGACGGGATCGACCGCCGTCAGGCGGTGCGGCTCGTCGGCGTCCGCGGCGAGAAACTGCGGCCGACCGCGACGGCCGCGACGCTGTGGGACGACGACGCGGAGTGGCGCCGTGTGGAAGGGGCGCTCGACGGCGCGACCGCGCGGTTCGGGCGCGGCGCCGTCACTCGCGGGTCGCTCCTCGGCCCGTCGCGCGGCGGCGGCGCGCTGCCCACGAATCCGCGTCCCTCGTACGACCACTGACACGGCGCCGCCCGGTGCGCAACGCCCCTGGGCGCGTCGATCACGGGCGGGTACGGTGGGGTCCATGCCCAACATCGCATTGGAACTCGGCAAGCGGGCCACCAGCTTCGGCGTCACCTCCGCCTACGGCGAGCAGCAGGACGTGGACGGCGTGCGCATCGTCCCGGTCGCCCTGACGTGGGCCGGATTCGGCGGCGGCTCGGACGAACAGGGCAACGGCGGCGGAGGTGGCGGCGGGTACACCCTCCCGCTCGGCGCGTACATCCGTCGCGGTGACGACCTCCGCTTCGACCCGAACCTCGTGTCCCTGCTCGCCGTCGGTATCCCCTTCGTGTGGGTCGCCGGTCGCGCGCTCAGCCGTGTCATCCGCGCCCTCAAGAAGTAGCGCCGATCCCCTCGACGACGCCCTGACCGCCGCGGTCGGGGCGGTGTCGTCGCGGGTGTCGGCGGTGGGGGCGTCCAACCCCGTGGTGCTCATCGACGGCCGCAGCGGAGCGGGCAAGAGTTCGCTCGCCCGCCGCCTGGTCAGTGCCTGGCCGGGGCGCAGCCGGGTGCAGCTCGTCGCTCTCGATGACCTCTACCCCGGCTGGGGAGGACTCGCCGAGGGAGCGGAGTACGCTCGCGAGACGATCCTCCTGCCCCACGCGAAGGGCACGATCGGCGTGTGGCAACGCTGGGATTGGGAGGCGGGGGAGCGGGCGGAGGCCCACGCCGTCGACCCGTCGCTGCCGCTCGTCGTCGAGGGATCGGGGGTGCTCACCCCCGCGGCCGCAACGCTCGCCGACGTCCGCGTGTGGGTCGACGCGCCCGACGGCGCACGGAAAGACCGCGCCCTGCGGCGCGACGGTGACACGTACCGCCCGCACTGGGACCGCTGGGCGGCCCAAGAAGACGCGCATCTCGCCGAGCACGAGCCGCAGGCGCTGGCATCCCTCGTCGTGTTCGTACCCTGAGTCAGGCCGTGGGCGGATCGCTCAAGTTCCGATCGAGGGCGGTGACGAGTCCGTCGAGACGGTAGGTGACCCATTCGTAGATGCCGAATCGCGCGTCGCCCGTCCGGGGCTCGTCCTCGTCCTGGATGCCGAGACGCGTGGCGAGCACGAGGCGGACCGCCGCGAGGGTCCGCATCCAGGCCCGGGCTTCGGTCTCGCCGAGCGCCACGGTGATAGTCGTGTCGGGGTCGCTCCCCGGATCGAGTTCGCCGCCGTCCATGCCGAGGGTGTGCAGGACCGTTCCGGCATCCTCGACGCGCCGGTCGAGCATGTCGGCCCCGGTCAGACGGCGGAACTCGCGGCTCGCGGCCTCATCGTCGGGATAGGCGTCGGGCAGCAGGCGCGTGACGGCCGGGTCTTCCTCGCGCTCGGCGCCCGCGACGAGATCGCGGAACTGTCCGACGATTCCGGCGAGGTGCAGCGCCTCGAGGCCGCTGATCTCCATCACGACGATGCGGTCGTTCATTCGACGTCCTTCCGCACGGTGGCCCAGAGGCCGAACTCGTGCATGGCTTGCGCGTGCAACTCCATGAGTTCGCGGGGTCCGCGCGCGACGACGGCGTGCCCGTCGTGATGCACGGAGAGCATGAGCCGATGGGCGGTGTCGGCGTCGAAGCCGAAGTACGTGCGGAAGACGTGGACGACGTAGCTCATCAGGTTGACGGGGTCGTTCCAGACGACCGTCTGCCACGAGGTCGGGGGAGCGGCCTCGATCTCGGTGACCTCGTCGAGGTCGGGAACCGCGGTACCGGCCATCACGCCCATCCGAGTTCGTGGAGACGCGCGTCGTCGATGCCGTAGAAGTGGGCGATCTCGTGGACGAGGGTGGTGTGGATCTCGTCGCGGAGCTCGTCCTCGTCCGCACAGGCGGCGAGGTGCGGCTCGCGGTAGACGATGATCCGGTCGGGGAGTTCGCCCACGCCGTAGCGTTCACGTTCGGTGAGAGCCCATCCGTCGTAGAGGCCGAGGAGATCGAGCGATCCATCCTCGGGGCGGTCCTCGACGACGAACACGACGTTGTCGAGCCCGTCGACCATGTCGTCCGGGAGGCGGTCCAGCTCGTCCACGACCAGGGCCTCGAACGCGGCACCGTCGAGGTCGAGCCACGCGTGCTCGTCCACCTCGTCGTGCATGGTTCTCCCGTTCCTGCGGACGTCGGCGGGGATGCCTCGCGCTCCGTCCGCCCAATTCTATGAGTCCTCGCAGGGCACCGGCCGGAACGACGAAGGCCCGCCGGGGAGGCGGGCCTTCGGGGTGGGGTGGCTAACGGGACTTGAACCCGCGACCCCCGCGACCACAACGCGGTGCTCTACCAACTGAGCTATAGCCACCATGTGTCCACCGCAGCGGACAACTGAACGATTATGTCATACGTCCCGCGCGAACGACGAAACGACCGACGATGCGGCGCCCTTGGCCTCGTCGCTCGTGGGGCCCGGCTCCGGCACGAACACGGCCTTGCGGTAGTACGCCAGCTCGCGGATGGACTCGAGGATGTCGGCGAGGGCGCGATGCCCGCCGTTCTTCGCGGGAGCGTTGAAGTAGGCGCGCGGATACCAGCGGCGCGAGAGCTCTTTGATGCTCGACACGTCCACGTTCCGGTAGTGCAGCCACCGGTCGACCCGCGGCATGTACTTCGCGAGGAACATCCGGTCCGTGCCGATCGTGTTGCCCGCCAGGGGCGCCTTGCCCTCGAGCGGGGCGAAGCGCTGGATGTACTCGAGCGCCTGGAACTCGGCATCCGCCAGGCTCACGCCGTTCGGGATCTCGTCGAGCAGACCCGAGGACCGGTGCATCTCGGTGACGAAGTCGCCCATGTTCGCCAGGGCCGAGGCGTCGGGCTTGATGACGACCTGGAAGCCGGGGTCGAGGACGTTCAGCTCGAAATCGGTGACCACGACCGCGATCTCGACGAGCTCGTCGACCGCAAGGTCGAGTCCCGTCATCTCGCAGTCGATCCAGACGAGCCGGTCGTTCTCAGAGGCGCTTACCATCCCGTCATCCTACTGACGGGGTGAGACGGGGGAGTCGGTCCCCCAGGCACGATTCGAACGTGCGACCGGCGGATTAGAAGGCCGCTGCTCTATCCACTGAGCTACTGGGGGTCGCCACCAGGATATCGGTGACCCGCTCGCGCCGTGGTCGACCCCCTGGCGGGGCCGGACGGGCGGGCGTACGCTCCGGCCAGATCGAACGAAAGGAGCACCATGTCCGAAACGACGACGCGCCGACTGTGGGTCGCGTACGGCCCCGGCGGAGTGGTCGGAACCATCCAGAAGGATGCCGAGGGCTACGCCGTGCACATGACCGGCAGGGACGAACGCCTCGGGGTCTACCCCACGATGGAGATCGCCAAGAACGCGGTGCATTCGCACCTGAAGCCCGGGAGCGATCGGCCCCAGTTCCGGGAGCACTGAGCCCCGCAGCGTGTCGTGGAGGCGAGGAAGCCTCCGCGACCCCGCCGGGCGTCACACCCGGGCCGGGCGGTGAAGACGCCGTCGCGGCTCGGGTGCGGCCAACAGGCGCAGTGCGACGTGCACCAACGGTCCGATCCCGAGGGCGAACACGACCGTGCCGATGCCGACCGTGCCGCCGAGGAGCCAGCCCGCCACCAGCACGGTGCCCTCGACGGCGAGCCGCGAGGCCCAGATCGGCCAACCGAACCGGGCGTGGATTCCGGTCATCAGCCCGTCGCGCGGGCCGGGTCCGAAGCGCGCGCCGATGTACAGTCCGGAGGCCGCCGCGACGGTGACGACTCCGCCCACGAGCATCAGCGCCTGCCAGATCAGGGTGTCGGGATGCGGCAGGAACGTCAGGGACACCTGGATGCTCGTCCCGACCAGGAGGATGTTGGCCACCGTGCCGACGCCGGGTCTCTGCCGGAGGGGGATCCACAGGAGCAGCACGCCGAGTCCCACGATGTTGGTGATCCAGCCGACACCGATCCCCGTCACGCGCGAGAGCCCCTCGGCGAACACCGTCCACGGGTCGACGCCGAGACCGGCCGCGATGGTGAGGGCGCAGCCGAAGCCGTAGAGGCAGAGGCCGATCAGCAGGCGAAGGATCCGGGTGGTCACGAAAGGAGCCAATCACAGGATTGGGTCTATGCAAGCGTGCCAATCTGGTTACTCTGGCCTCATGGACTCCCGCATCTCCGCCCGCGCCCTCGCCGAGGCGCTCGGTGGCTGGCGCGGCCGCGGCCCCGCCTACGAGGCGCTGGCTGACGGCATCCGCCTCCTGTGCCTCGACAACCGCATCGCCCCGCGCACCGCGCTTCCCGCCGAGCGCGAGCTGGCCGCGGCCCTGGGATTGAGTCGCACCACCGTGGCCGCCACGTACCGCAGCCTGCGAGACACCGGCCACATCGAGAGCCTGCGCGGGAGCGGGAGCGTGACCCTGCCACTCCGGCGCAACGACCCCGGCGCGGACGACCGGCGGGACGGCGTCATCGACCTTCAGCAGGCGAGCCCCGCAGCCTGGCCCGGTCTGCCGGCGGTCATCCAGGACGTGGCTCAGGATGCCGCCGCACTGGTCGCGCGTACGGGGTACGACGTCGTCGGGGAGCCGGGACTGCGCGAAGCCATCGCCCAGCACTATCGCGACCGCGGACTCGCGACCGAGCCCGACCAGATCCTCGTGACCACGGGGGCGCAGAGCGCACTGCACCTGATCGCTTCGGTCCTCCTGTCGCGCGCCGACCGCGTCCTCATCGAGACGCCGACCTACCCCCACGGCGCGGACGCCTTCCGTGCCGTGGGCGCCCGACTCGTCGGCGTCCCCGTCTCCCCGGACGACGGGTGGGATCTCGATCGAGCGGCGCAGACGTTCGCCCGGGTGCTGCCGGCTCTGGCCTATCTCATGCCCGAGTTCCAGAACCCGACCGGTCGCACCATGAGCCGGGAGGAGGTGACCGCGTTCGTCGACGGTGCGCAGCGCGCCGGGACGTACCTCGTGCTGGACGAGACGACCTCGGGCCTGGACATCGACCGTCCGACCGCGCCGGTCGCCTTCCCCGACCTGGGCCGGATCGTGAGGGTCGGTTCCCTGGGGAAGACGGTGTGGGGCGGCCTGCGCGTCGGATGGGTCCGGGCCGAAGCCGACATCGTGCGGCGGTTGGCGAGCGGCCGACCGGTGCACGATCTGGGCACCCCGGAGTTCGAGCAGGCCGTGGCGGCGCGTCTGCTGCACCGGCTCGATGAGATCAGCACGCAGCGCGCGGATCTGCTGCGCGCCGGTCGGGATGCACTCACGCGCGCACTGGTCGAGCGCTTCCCCGAGTGGGAAATCCCGCACGCGCACGGAGGGGTGTCGCTGTGGGTCGGCCTCGGAGAACCGGTCAGCACCCCGCTCGTGATGAGCGCGCGGGCCCGTGGGCTGCTCCTGTCCGCCGGCTCACGCTTCGCGGTCGAGGGAGGACACGACCGGCGGCTGCGCATCCCGTTCACGGCCGCACCGCACACGCTCGAGCGCGCCGTCGACATCCTCCGGCACGCCTGGGAGGACGTGCGCGGGACAGCGGCGGGAGCGGCGCTCGACGACCTCGCGACCGTGGTCTGAGCCGCGAGGGCGTATCGGGTCTGTTTTCTGCAGCCCCGATCGTCGTGGTCCGTGCGTCCGGCTCCGACCTCGCGGGGTCGCCGGGGCGCGCCCGCGTGGAGCTCTACCGCGCGTAGCGGAGGCACTCCAGTGCGTCGTTGGACGACCAGAACTCGCCCAATCGGCGGAACCGACCCGTCGTCGCATGGAAACGCTCGGCCGCGTATCGCCACCCGTCATCGGCGGCGATCGCGCGCACGTGACCCACGACGACGCCGCGCGGGTCGGCGATGCGCCACAGGCCTGCGGCGACGTGGGTCGCCGCTCCCCACCCGGCCGGGCGCGGGGCCGGGGCGAGGTCGTTCCACAGTGCGGTGGTCATGCCCTCACGCTACGAGGGGCCTCCGACATCGCCGGGGTGCTCCTTCTCCCCACTGATCGGTTCGTCGGACTTCTCCACGGAACGGCGTCCGCGGCCTGCGACTCTCTGGCCCGACCGGTCATTCTGTCCCTGGCTCCGGCGTCCGTCGGGCACACGGATGCCGGAGCCCGAACCCAGAGAGGACACATCATGAGCGACCACATCACCCTCGTCGGCAACATCATCGGCGACCCCGAGGAGCGAGCCACCCGCGGCGGCGAGCCGATCGCGGCGTTCCGTCTCGCCGTGAGCGAGCGCCGGTTCGACCGGGAACGCGGCCAATGGATCGACGGGCACACCAACTACTACGCCGTTTCGGTCTTCGGCGAACTGGGCAGGAACGCGCTGGCTTCGCTCCGCAAGGGCGAACGCGTCATCGTCGCGGGCCGGCTCCGCCTCCGCGAGTGGGAGACCGATGCCAAACGCGGAGTCAGCGCCGACGTCACCGCGGACGCCGTCGGCCACGATCTTCGATGGGGCGCGTCGACGTTCCGTCGGAGCGTCCGGCGCGACGACACCGCCACGGCCGGATCGGGTGAGGCGTCCAGTGCGTCCTCCGAGGGCGGCGACGACGCGTGGGCCGTGCCGGGAGAATCCCCGTCCGTTCCCGCCGGGGCACCCGATCCCGACGGCGTCGAAGGGGGGAAGTCGACTCCCGCCCTCGTCGAGGTCGGCGACGCGACCCCGTTCTGACGGCCGGGGCGCGCGCGGTCGGTCCGTAGACTCGGGCGAGTGATTCGCCTGACACCCCGACCGGCCACCGTTCTGGCGGCGGCGGCCGTTCTCGCGCTGGCGGGCTGTACCCCGACACCGTCCGACGGTCCTTCCGAGGCGGTCGCGACCCCCGCGGCGACGGCGACGGCAGCGACGACTCCCTCGGCGTCCGCTGCGGTCCCGACCCTCGTCCCCACGGGGTCGGCGGCGGAGAACCTCCCCCTCTTCGCGGATGTCGTGCGCGCGGTGTGGGCCGGACCCGACCAGGTGTCCGGGCGGGCCTACGTCGACGCCCTCGTCGCCGCCGGTTTTGACAAGGCGGCGATGCAGGTCACACCCGACACCACGACGATCGGCAACCCCGCCGAGAGCATCGAGTTCTCGGTGCGGTGGGGTGAGGACTGCCTCGTCGGTCAGGTGGGCCCGTCCATCGGCGACCCCGTGGCCACCGTGCTGCCGGGGCTGTCCACCGGCGCGTGCCTGATCGGGCAGACGCGCGCGATCGACTGGTGACACCACGGGGCCGGGTGGAAACGGGGGTGCCGGTCCGCGGGCGGTGACCCCGTCGCGAGCGGCTCGGCCGTCGCCGCGGCTCCGGTCACCCGTGGCCCGCGTCGGACGGCGCCCGCACAGGCGGCCTTGATAGGCTGATCGGGACTTCCGCGCACCCGGGTGCTCCGCCGAGATCGAGTCGGCGAACCGGGCGGGCGCGGCCCTCATCCCCGATCGAAGGTGGTACGTCCTCGATGGCCGAATACATCTATTCCATGGTCCGCGCCCGCAAGGCCGTGGGCGACAAGCTGATCCTCGACGACGTCACGATGTCGTTCCTCCCCGGTGCCAAGATCGGCATGGTGGGACCGAACGGTGCCGGCAAGTCCACGATCCTCAAGATCATGGCGGGGCTCGACACCCCCTCCAACGGCGAGGCGCGCCTGAGCCCCGGGTTCACCGTCGGCATCCTCATGCAGGAGCCCGAGCTCGACGAGAACAAGACCGTGCTGGAGAACATCCAGGACGGTGTCGCGATCAAGCCGAAGCTCGACCGCTTCAACGAGATCTCCGCCCTGATGGCCGACCCGGACGCCGACTTCGACGCGCTGCTGGCCGAGATGGGCACCCTGCAGGAAGAGATCGACGCCGCGGACGGGTGGGACCTCGACTCTCAGCTCGAGCAGGCCATGGACGCGCTGCGCACCCCGCCGGCCGACGCGAGCGTCGTGCCGCTCTCGGGTGGTGAGCGTCGACGCGTCGCGCTGGCGAAGCTTCTGCTGCAGAAGCCCGACCTGCTGCTGCTCGACGAGCCCACCAACCACCTCGACGCCGAAAGCGTGCTGTGGCTCGAGCAGCACTTGAAGGCGTACAAGGGTGCCGTCATCGCGATCACCCACGACCGGTACTTCCTCGACAACGTCGCGGAATGGATCGCCGAGGTCGACCGCGGGCACCTGTACCCCTACGAGGGCAACTACTCCACCTACCTCGAGAAGAAGGGGCAGCGCCTCGAGGTCCAGGGCAAGAAGGATGCCAAGCTCGCCAAGCGCCTGAAGGAAGAGCTCGAGTGGGTCCGCTCGAACGCCAAGGGCCGCCAGGTCAAGTCGAAGGCGCGCCTCGCCCGTTACGAGGAGATGGCCGCCGAGGCGGAGCGCACGCGGAAGCTCGACTTCGACGAGATCCAGATCCCCGCGGGCCCGCGTCTGGGCAGCATCGTGATCGACGCCAAGAAGCTCGAGAAGCGCTTCGGTGACCGGTCGCTCATCAGCAACCTGAGCTTCAACCTGCCGCCCAACGGCATCGTCGGTGTCATCGGACCGAACGGTGTCGGAAAGACGACGCTGTTCAAGACGATCGTGGGTCTCGAGCCGCTCGACGGCGGGACGCTCAAGATGGGCGAGACCGTCAAGATCAGCTACGTCGATCAGTCGCGCGCGAACATCGACCCCGAGAAGACGCTATGGGAGGTCGTGTCGGACGGCCTGGACATCATCACGGTCGGCAAGACCGAGATCCCGTCCCGCGCTTACGTGTCGAAGTTCGGCTTCAAGGGGCCCGACCAGCAGAAGAAGGCCGGCGTCCTGTCCGGCGGTGAGCGCAACCGCCTGAACCTCGCGCTCACGCTGAAAGAGGGCGGCAACCTGCTGCTCCTCGACGAGCCGACGAACGACCTCGACGTCGAGACGCTGAGTTCGCTCGAGAACGCCCTCCTGGAGTTCCCCGGTTGCGCCGTGGTCATCACCCACGACCGGTGGTTCCTCGACCGCATCGCGACGCACATCCTCGCCTACGAAGGCACCGAGGAGCACCCCGACCAGTGGCACTGGTTCGAGGGCAACTTCGAGGCCTACGAGGCGAACAAGATCGAGCGCCTCGGTGCCGACGCGGCCAACCCGTCGCGTTCGACCTACCGCAAGCTCACGCGTGACTGAGTCGACGGCGCCCGCGGGTCCGGCAGCGGCCGGGCCCGCGCGGCTGCACGTCCCCATCCACCTGCGCTGGGGCGATCTCGACGCGCTCGGGCACGTCAACAACACCTCGATGCTCAAGCTCCTCGAGGAGGCGCGTCTGCGCGCCTTCTGGCGCGGTGACGAAGAGGGCGAGGCCCTCCCGACCGCGGTCTTCGACATGAGCGTCCTGGAAAGCGGCGGCGAGCGGGCGACCCTGATCGCCCGGCAGGAGATCGAGTACCTCCGCCCGGTTCCCTACAGCCAGCGTCCACTCGACGTGCGCCTGTGGATCGGCGCGATGGGCGGCTCGAGCGCCGACATCTGCTTCGAGGTCTTCAGTCCCACAGGCGAGGACGAGCCCGTGCTCTACGCGCGGGCGACCGCTGTCGTCGTGCTCGTCGACACCGCGAGCGGACGCCCCATCCGCTGGAGCGAGACCGAGCGCGCCGCGTGGGGCCCCTACGTCGGTGACCCGATCGAGTACCGACGCCGCGGCCGCTGACGCCGCGAGCCCGCGTGAGTCGCCAAGTTCTGTCGCCTGGATGCGGCCGGAAGCGACGATTCTTGGCGACTCACGCGCCGTTCTCGCCCGGTACCCGCACCATGACCTCCTGGGCCACACTCGCCAGGAGCGTGCCCTCGCGGGTGTAGATGCGACCGGTCGACAGGCCGCGCCCCCCGCGCGCGTTCGGCGACTCCTGCACGTAGAGGAGCCACTCGTCGACCCGCCCGGCGCGATGCCACCACATGGCGTGGTCGAGGCTCGCCACCCGCAGCCCGCGGGTACCCCAGGGCACGCCGTGACCACGCAGGATCGGCTCCTGAATGGTGAGGTCGCTGAGATAGGCGAGCGCGGCGCGGTGCACGGCCGGGTCGTCCGGCAGCGCGCGCCGCGTGCGCATCCACACCGCCTGACGAGGAACGTGCGGCCCTTCCACGACGGTATACACCGGAGACGGGACGTGCACGACCTCGACGGGGCTGTCCGCGATCGCGCGCCGGCTCAGCGGGTGCAGAGACGCGTCGTCGAGCGGCGGCAGGTCTTCCGGCTGAGGAATGCCCTCCGGCATCGGCTCCGCGTGTTCGAGACCGGGGTCGTCGTCCTGGAACGACGCGATCATCGAGAAGATCGGGACGCCGGCCTGGAAGGCCTGAGTCCGGCGCGTCGAGAACGACCGTCCATCATGGATGCGATCGACCGAGAACGTGACGCCGTCGGACGGGTCGCCCGGCCGGAGGAAATACCCGTGCATCGAGTGCACCGTGCGCTTGGGCGGAAGGGTTCGCGACGCCGCCTCGATGGACTGCGCGAGCACCTGCCCGCCGAAGACACGCCCGAACGGCATGGGCTGCGAGACGCCGGTGAAGATGTCTTCGGTGGTCCGTGCGCCCGCGTCGCGGAGGTCGAGCACCGCGAGCAGAGAGGCGACGGGGTCGATGGCGTCGGTCACGCTCACTCCCGTTCCGCCGCAGAGGTCTGCGTCGCTTGATAGTTTAGGGCGGGTGTCCGCGCGCCTGTTGTTCCCCGACCCGCAGGCGGCCGCCGACCTGCTGACCTTCGCCTCCCGCGCCGTCCGGCTCGGTGACGGGACGGTGCGGCTCCGCGCCGACGGCGGGGTCCTCGTGACCACGGCCGCCCCGCTCGCCCCCCGGGGCCTTCTGGATGCCACGCCCACCGTGCTGGGCCTTCGCGTATCGGTCATCGACCCGGAGTTGCAGTGCGATCTCGTGGTCGAGGCATCCGCTCTCCTGGCCGCACCCGACGACGCCTCCGCGGTCGTCCTGCCCGAGACCGCGAGCGCCCCGGCCTGGGCGGGGGTGTCCCCACCGCGTGGCGGCTGGACCGAAGTGGATGCTCTCGACAGCGCGGTCCTCGCCGCCCGGGCCCAGTACGGTATCGCGGCCGTGGCCGACGCCCTCCCGTCCGATCCGGGCGAGGACGTCGTCCGCACGGTGCGCGCCCAGGTGTGGGGGCAGCCGGACGAGGCTCTCGGCGGCCTCGCGCTCGGCACGGCGTTCACCGCCTACGCCCTCGGCTTCATCGCGGGTGCAGAGCAGGCCGCCGTGCGCACGAGCGGGGTCTGGACGCGTCTCACCCTGGCCCGCGGTCACGTGCTCGTGCGCGGGCCGGTGCGCTCCGGCCTGACGCCGGTGCGTGCCACCGGCGGGTGACTCAGCCGGCCCATAGGCGGGCGGCCTAGGCTGAGTCGTGCAGGGGGAGTACTCCCGTCGCGATGCCTCCGTCATCACGAGACCACGATTGGTCTCCGGGCGCATCGGTCCGACTCGGGCGGAGGAGACCTTGACGCCGCAGCTTCGCGTTGCCCGTTCAAAGGTCTGCCATGGTCTCGTTCTCCCGCCTGGTCTCCCTCGCCTCTCGAGCTGTCGAGAAAGCCGCATCCTCGCCGTCTCGCCCGTCGGGCGCGGGAGGCGGCCGCACCGACTGGCGTGATGTGGTGCGCTCCGCCGCGGACGCGGTCACGGGCGACGGCCGCTCCGGGACCGCATCTGGAACACCTGCGGTTCGTCCTCCGTCCTCGACAGCGAGCGGAGCTGTCCCCACCTCGCCCGCCGCCGATTCAGCCTCCGTCTCGGAGAGCGACCGCGCGGCGATCGCTCGCTACGACTATCTGCTGCGCACGGCCGATCCCGACCGCGTCGAGGAGATCCACCGCGATGCCTTCGCGCGCCTGAGCCCGACCCAACGCGCGCACGTGCGGGAGCGGATGGATGCGGAGCTGGCGCCCCCCGAGCGCCCGCGGTCGGACAGCGCCCACGATCTGGCACGCACCGCTGCCCGCGCGGAGGCTGCGCACCCTGGTCGCATGTCGACGATCCTGGCGCGCGCGGGCCGTGGCGGCCTCATCGGAGCGGGCGTCGTCGGTGCGGGAGGGCTCCTCGCCGCGGTTGCCGGAGGCGCCGTCGTCAGTGCCGTCGCCGCGCCGCTGCTCGCGCATGCCGGGCAGATGGGCGTCGATTTCGCCGGCCTCGCCGAGGGGGTCGACCTCGAGTCGTTGGCATCCGGAGTCGATCTCGCCTCCCTCGCCGGCGGAACCGATCTCGGCGAGTGGGCCGGTGGGGCTCAGGATGCCGTGTCGGGAGCGGGCGAGCAGATCGGCGGCTGGGGCGAGCGGTTGTCGAACCTCGACATCCCGGGTTTCGGCGACTTCCTCGGTCGCTGACGCGCGTTCGGTCACGGTGGGTCGCGCCAGCTCGCCCGCGACCGGTGGATGTGCGGCCCGGTGGATCGCCGTGCCCGGGATCAGCCGGCGGGACGGATCGGCAGACCGGTGTCGGCGCGCCCGTCGCGGGTCGGTCCGATTCCCCGGGACTCGAACGTGTTCACCATGGCGTGGGCCGCGCGCTCCAGGTAGTCCCAGAGGGGCGCCTCCAGCGCCGGCGGCAGGGCGATCTCGTCGACGGCCGCGCGCATGTGACGGAGCCACCGGTCCCGTGCGTCGGGGTCGACGTGGAACGGCATGTGCCGCATCCGCAGGCGCGGGTGACCGCGTCGCTCGCCATAGGTCGTGGGGCCGCCCCAGTACTGGGCGAGGAAGAGCGTGAGCCGTTCCGCCGCGGGCCCAAGGTCTTCCTCGGGGTACATCGGCTTCAGCACTTCGTCTTCGGCCACCCCGCGGTAGAAGGCGTCGACGAGTCGACGGAAGGTGCCCATCCCGCCGACCTGCTCGTAGAGGCTGATCGGCTCGCTCACGCGGATGCTCCATCGTCGTCGGCCCGCACGGCGGGGGGAGTGGGCTTGATCACGTCGCCGTCGTCGACCCGCGGCGCGGCCTCTTCGGTCTTCGGCTTTGTCGGACGCGCCTTCTCCGCCGCGATCTCGGCAGCCACGGCATCCGCGTCCAACACCGTGTCCGACACGGCGAGCTTCTTACGCCGCGGACGCCAGACCGGACGTTCGGGTGCGGTGGCGACGGGGGTGGGCTTGGTCTTCGGGGGGTGCGCCCCGCGCACGCTCTGTGCCCCCTCGGCGCCGGTGAGGACGATCGAGTTCAGCTGCGGGAGGGTGACGCCGAGCGCGTCGATCGCGCGCTTGAGACGCACGCGCAGCTCCCGCGCGACGTCGTCCTTCGCGCCCGATCGGGTCTTCATCACGAGACGGATCACCAGGGCGTCGCCGCTGATCGACTCCAGGCCCCAGATCTCGGGCTGCTCGATGATGCGAGACCGCCACTTCGTCTCTTTCGCGAGGGTCTTCGCCGCGGTGAGCATCGCCTTCTCGACCTCGTCGATGTCGGCGTCCGTGGGCACCGCCAGGTCGATGATGACCCGGGCCCACCCTTGCGACATGTTGCCGATGCGGGTGATCTCGCCGTTGCGGACGTACCAGAGCGTGCCGTTGACGTCGCGGACGTGCGTGATGCGCACGCTCACGAACTCGACGATCCCGGTCGCGAGGCCGAGGTCCACGACGTCGCCGATCCCGATCTGGTCCTCGGCGACGATGAAAATCCCGTTCAGCACGTCCTTGACGATGTTCTGGGCGCCGAAGCCCAGACCCGCGCCGATCGCCGCGGTGAGCAGGGTGAGGGATGCCAGCGCATCGGGCGCGACGATCCCGGCGATCCACACCAGGGCGGCGATCACGAGCACGACGTTGACGATGTTCTGGAGGATCGTGCCCAGGGTCCGCGTGCGCTGAACGAGGCGGACGGCGGCGAGCGGCGAACGGTCGAGCGCCTGCGTGTCGTCCACCCGGGCGTTCTTCTTCGCACCGTTGACGATGCGATCGACGACGCGCCGGATGATGAGACGCAGCACCCAGGCCGCGATCGTGACGCCGACGATGATCCCGAAGATCTGCAGGAGTACCCCGCCGAAGCCGAGCAGTTGCTCTCCGATCCACGCCCAGGAGGAGGGGAGGACGAGATCGGCCGGACTGCTCGGGGCGCTCGGGCTCGTCGTGGGGTCAGGTGTGCTGGCGAGTACGGACATCGTCTTCATGCTAACGACGGATGCCTCGGTGCCACCTGGGCATCGAGGCATCCGTCGTTCGTCCGATCCGTCAGGCGTCCCGTCGCCGCAGCACGAGGATGCCCGAGCCCACGAGCGCCACGACCCAGGCGAGGAGCGTCAGGGCGGGCTGCAGGATGTCGCCGGTGGGGATGGCGGTCAGGTCGCTGCCCGCGGCGACCGGCAGGTAGCGTCCGAGATCGACGACCCACTGCCAGGACGTCCCGCCGAGCGCGAAGAGGTTGACCGCGATCGGGGCGACGAAGAGGACGCCGACGGTCGCGGCGATCGCACCGGCGCCGTTGCGGATCAGGAGTCCGAAGCCCGTGCCGATGAGGGCGTAGGCGATCATCGCGAGCACGCCGAGCATCAGGGGGAGGACGGCCTGCGTCGGATCCGACCACGTGACCGCGGTCGACGAGATCGGAACGGTGACCGCGAGGCTGAGCAGGGAGCTGACCGCCGTCGCCGCACCGACCAGGAGGGCGATGGCGAGGCTCTTGGCGAGCGCCACCTGGGCGCGGCGCGGATTGGCCGTCAGAGTCGAGCGGATCATCCCGGTGGCGTACTCGCCGGTGATCGCGATCGCCCCGAGCACGCCGGCCACGAGCATCGTGAACTGCGCCGACAGGAGAACCCCGAGGATGGGATACCCGCCGTCGGACGCCGAGACGTACAGCGCGGCGATGGCGAGGGACAGCGCAGCGGCGATCCCCAGCGACCACCAGGTCGAACGGAGAGTCGTGAGCTTCAGCAGTTCGCTGCGGAGCGTGCGGAGGAAGGTCGGGCCGGCCGTGGCATCCGTGTACGTGGTGCGCCGGGGCGCGGTGAGGGTGGTCATGCGAGTTCCTTCGTCTTGTACTCGATCGCGTCGCCGGTGAGGGCGAGGTAGGCGTCCTCGAGGGATCCGCTGCGCGGGGTCAATTCGTGGAGGGGGATGCCGTGACGCGCGGCGAGATCGCCGATCCGGACCGCCGAGGCGCCGGCGAAGCTCGCCAGGCCCGTCTCCACGCGCGTCGCCGTGACGCCCTCGGGTGCGAGCACCTCCACCAGACGCGACAGCTCCGGCGAGCGGACCAGGACGACTTCAGTGGTCCACGACCGCACGAGCTCGGGCAGCGGAGCGTCCGCCAGCACCTCGCCGCGCCCGAGGACGATGACGTGATCGGCGGTCAACGCCATCTCGCTCATGAGGTGGCTCGACAGCAGCACCGTGCGTCCCTCGGCGGCGATGTGCCGGACGAACTCACGGACCCAGCGAACGCCCTCGGGGTCGAGTCCGTTCACCGGCTCGTCCAGGATGAGGGTGTGCGGGTCGCCGAGGAGCGACGCGGCGATGCCGAGTCGCTGGCCCATGCCGAGCGAGAACCCGCCCGCGCGTTTGTCGGCGACGGAGGCGATGCCGGTGATCTCGATCACCTCGTCGACGCGGCTGCGGCTGATGCCGTGCGTGGCCGCCATGACGCGGAGATGGTTCCGGGCGCTCCGCCCCGTGTGCACGGCCTTGGCATCCAGCAGGACGCCGACCTCGGTCAGCGGGGCGCGCAGGCGGTCGTACGGCGTTCCGTTGACGGTGACGCTGCCGGCGGTCGGGCGATCGAGTCCCACGATCATGCGCATCGTGGTGGACTTCCCAGCGCCGTTGGGGCCGAGGAACCCGGTGACGCGCCCGGGCGGGACGGTGAAGGAGACGTCGGACACGGCGGTGCGGGTGCCGTATCGCTTGGTGAGGTGGTCTGCGACGATCATGCTTCCACGCTAGGAAGGCGGCGTTTCCCGCACGTCCCCCCGCGGACGGATTCCCGTACATCGGAGGAGGTACGCCCCCTCCCACCGGAGCGGGAGAGGGCGTACGTCGACGGCGGTGACGTTACTGCGCGTCGCGCTCCTGCACGGCAAGTGCGCGCTCGACACCCGCGAGGTTCTCGCTCACGAGGCGGCGGAGAGCGGGCGCGGCGTCCTTGTGCGCGGAGAGCCACGCGCGGGTGGCATCCCGCAGCTGCGTGTTCGCGAGAGCTGCCGGGTAGAGCCCGACGATCAGGTACTGCGCGATCTGGTAGCTGCGGCTCTCCCAGATGGGCAGCAGCATGTCGAAGTACGGCCCGACGAAGTCGGCCAGCACGCCGACGGTGGCAGGGTGCGTGAACCCGAGCGCCGCGGAGCGGACGATCGTGTTGGGCGCGTCGGAGCGGTCGATGAGGGAGCTCCACGCCTCCTGCTTCGCTTCGTGGCTGGGCAGCGCCGCCTTGGCCTGGGCTGCGAACTCCCCGCCCTTGGCGGTGTTGTCGGCCTCGCGCGCAGCGTCGATGTCGGCCGCCGTGACCGCTCCGCCGGCGGCGAGAGCCACCAGCAGCTGCCACGACAGGTCGGTGTCGATCTCGAGTCCGTCGAGCACCGTCTCGCCGTCGCGCAGCGCACGGACCGTCTGGACGTGCGCGGGCGTGGCCGCGGCCGAGGCGAACGCCGTGACGAACTGCAGCTGGCTGTCGCTGCCGGCCTCGGCGGACTGCGCCAGGGCCCACAGACCGTCCGCGACGCGTTCGCGAGCGGCCGCGCGGGTCGCCGGAGCGACGTAGCTGTTGGCCGCGAGCTGCAGCTGAGCGAGAGTCGTGCGGACCGTGGTCGACTCGGTCTCGGAACCGATGTTCCGCAGCACCAGGTCGATGTAGTCGGTCGCCGACGCTTCGGCATCCCGGGTCTGGTCCCACGCGGCACCCCAGACGAGCGAACGCGCGAGCGGGTCGGCGATGTCCTTGAGGTGCGCGATGGCCGTGGCGAGCGAGCGCTCGTCGAGGCGGATCTTCGCGTACGCGAGGTCGTCGTCGTTCAGCAGCACCAGGTCGGGACGACGGATGCCGCGCAGCTGCGGCACCTCGGTGCGGTCGCCGTCGACGTCGAGCTCGATGCGGTGCACGCGCTCGAGGCGGCCGGACTTGTCGAGCGAGTAGAAGCCGACGCCGAGGCGGTGCGGACGGATCGTCGGGTAGTCCGACGGCGCGGTCTGCACGATCGCGAAGCGCGTGAGCGAGCCGTGGTCGTCCTGCTCGATGAGCGGGGAAAGCGTGTTCACGCCCGCGGTCTCGAGCCACTTCTTCGCCCAGTCGCCCAGGTCGCGGCCGCTCGTGGTCTCGAGCTCGGCGAGCAGGTCGCCGACCTCGGTGTTCGACCACTGATGCTTCTGGAAGTAGGCGGCGACGCCCGCGAAGAACTGCTCGATGCCCACCCAGGCGGCGAGCTGCTTGAGCACCGACCCGCCCTTGGCGTACGTGATGCCGTCGAAGTTGACCTGCACGTCCTCGAGGTCGTTGATCTCGGCGACGACGGGGTGGGTGGAGGGGAGCTGGTCCTGGCGGTACGCCCAGGTCTTCTCCATCGCGTTGAAGGTCGTCCAGGCGGCCTCCCACTCGGTGGCCTCGGCGGTGGCGATCGTCGACGCCCACTCCGCGAACGACTCGTTGAGCCAGAGGTCGTTCCACCACTTCATGGTCACGAGGTCGCCGAACCACATGTGCGCCAGCTCGTGGAGGATCGTCACGACGCGACGTTCCTTGACGGCATCCGTGACCTTGCTGCGGAAGACGTAGGTCTCGGTGAACGTGACCGCACCGGCGTTCTCCATCGCGCCCGCGTTGAACTCCGGCACGAAGAGCTGGTCGTACTTGGCGAAGGGGTAGGGGAAGCCGAACTTCTCCTCGAAGTACGCGAAGCCCTGACGCGTCTTGTCGAAGACGTAGTCGGCATCCAGGTACTGCCACAGGCTCTTGCGGGCGTAGACACCGAGAGGGATGACGCGGCCGTCGGCGCTCGTCAGCTCGGAGAACGTCGACTCGTACGGGCCGGCGATGAGGGCCGTGATGTACGACGAGATGCGGGGCGTCGTCGGGAAGGCCCACTCGGCGACGCCGTCGCCCACCTCGCGCGGTTCGGGCGTGGGGGAGTTGGAGACGACCTTCCACGCGGCCGGGGCCGTCACGGTGAAGGTGAACTCGGCCTTGAGGTCGGGCTGCTCGAACACCGTGAAGACGCGGCGCGAGTCCGGCACCTCGAACTGCGTGTAGAGGTAGACCTCACCGTCGACGGGGTCGACGAAGCGGTGCAGACCCTCGCCGGTGTTGGTGTACTCGCAGTCGGCGTCGACGACGAGCTCGTTCTCGGCGGCCAGTCCGTCGAGCGCGATGCGCGAGTCGGTGAAGACCTCGGCGGGGTCGAGGACCCGGCCGTTGAGGGTCACCGAGTTCACGGTGCGCGCGATGAGGTCGATGAAGGTCGACGCGCCCTCGGTCGCGGCGAACCGGACGGTGGTCACCGAGCCGAACACCTCGTCGCCGCGCAGCAGATCGAGGCGCACGTCGTATCCGTGCGTGTCGACGATCGCGCGGCGCTCCTGCGCTTCGATGCGGGTGAGGTTCTCTCCTGGCACTGGCGTTCTCCCGAGGATGTGGGTGGATCGTCGCGGATGGCACTGCTGCGGATGACACTGCTGGCGCCGACGACAACCGTATAAGCCTAGTGTCGAGATACCCCACGGCCGGGCTGATCGCTCAGGTGGGAGGATGTCGGGGTGAGCACGACCGACATGGACACCACCCCCGAGACCGTCCTCTACGCGTCTCCCGCCGCGGCATCCGGACCCCAGTGGGTCGAGACCCCCGTGGCCTACGACGCGATCCTCCTCGCCGGATTCGGCGGACCGGAGGGCCAGGACGACGTCATCCCCTTCCTTCGCAACGTCACGCGCGGACGCGGTATCCCGGATGAGCGACTGGAAGAGGTCGCCCACCACTATCGCCACTTCGGCGGCGTGAGCCCGATCAACGAGCACAATCGCCAGTTGAAGGCGGCGCTCGAGGCCGAGATCGCGCGCCGCGGGCTGAATCTCCCCGTCTACTGGGGCAACCGCAACTGGTCGCCGTACCTGGAGGAGGCCGTCGCCGAGGCCGCCGAAGCCGGTGACACGAGGCTGCTCGCGATCGCGACGAGCGCGTACAGCTCGTTCTCGAGCTGCCGTCAGTACCGCGAGGACTACGCGCGCGTGCTCGAGGCGACCGGCCTCGGCGAGACGGTCACGATCGACAAGGTGCGGCAGTTCTTCGACCACCCCGGCTTCGTCTCGACCTTCGTCGAGGGAGTGAGGGATGCCGTGTCGGCGTACGTCGCGGACGGCATCGCACCCGAGAAGATCCGTGTGCTCTTCTCCACCCACTCGATCCCCACCGCCGACGCCGAGCGCTCGGGCCCCCGCGACGTCGACTTCGGCGAGGGCGGCGCGTACGAGGCGCAGCACAAGGCCGTCGCGGCATTCGTGATGGCCGAGGTCGCCGCCGCCGTCGCCGACGTCGAGTGGGAGCTGGTGTACCAGTCGCGTTCCGGCCCTCCCACGCAGCCCTGGCTCGAGCCGGACGTGAACGACGTCATCGCCGAGCTCCCGGGCCGCGGTGCCGAGGCCGTGGTGATCGTGCCGCTCGGCTTCGTCAGCGACCACATGGAAGTTCTGTGGGACCTCGACACCGAGGCGATGGAAGCGGCGGAGGAAGCCGGCATCCGCGCCGTCCGCACGCCTACGCCGGGTATCGACCCCGCGTACGTGTCCGGACTCGTCGACCTCGTCGAGGAGCGCCTGAAGGGCACGCCGAAGGCGGAACGTCCGCACCTGACCGACCTGGGCCCCTGGTACGACGTGTGCCGCCCCGGCTGCTGCGAGAACGTCCGCGCCGGATTCAAGCCCGTCGCCGCGGGTCTGCGCCCCTGACACCGTTCGACGCCGCTCGTCCCTCGCCGAGGGCGGGCGGCGTCGTCGTTCGCGCCCGCGGTGTCGGCGGCCGTCCCTAGGATGGGCGCATGCGCATTCACATCGGCACCGATCACGCCGGTCTCGAGTTCTCCACCCAGCTGCAGCACCACCTCGCCTCCCAGGGCCACGAGGTCGTCGATCACGGCCCCATCGAGTACGACCCCCTCGACGACTACCCGGCCTTCTGCATCCGCGCGGCCCAGGCGGTCGTCCGCGATCAGGCCGATGGCGTCGAGACGCTGGGTGTGGTCTTCGGCGGCTCGGGCAACGGCGAGCAGATCGCCGCGAACAAGGTTCCCGGGATCCGCGCGGCGCTCGTCTGGAGCATCGCGACGGCCGAACTGGCGCGCGAGCACAACGACGCCAACGTGATCGCCATCGGCGCGCGCCAGCACACGTTCGACGAGGCCGCGTCCTTCATCGACCGCTTCATCGCGACCCCGTTCTCGGGCGAAGAGCGCCACGCCCGGCGCATCGCCCAGCTCGCGGCCTACGAGCAGGACGGCATCCTGCTGCCCGATCCTCGCGAGGCGGCTGCGCGACCCGACGTCCTCGACGCCAGCGACACGTTCGATCCCGAGGCAGGCTGATGCCCGAAGGGCATTCCGTCCACCGCATCGCCCGTCAGTTCGACCGCAACATCGTGGGCCGCGCCGTCGCGGCATCCAGTCCTCAGGGACGATTCGTCGAAGGGGCCGCGGTCCTCGACGGCCGTGAAGCGCTCGAGGTGCGTGCCGTCGGCAAGCAGATGTTCCTGCGGTTCGACCCCGACGTGTGGCTGAGGGTGCACCTCGGCATGTACGGCGCCTGGGATTTCTCGGGCGAGGTCGCGATCGATGCGACGATCGCCTCGGCGAACGGTCGCATGGGGCACACGAACCAGCGCGGCACCGTCCTCGACGAGCCGATCATGGATGCCGCCGGCGAGAACTCCCTCACCTCGATCGGCGCTCCGCGGCGCGCACGCGTGCGCATGTCCGAGCAGACGACCGGGCTCGAGGAGCAGACCGAGTGGCCGCCGCCCGTCGTCGGTGCGGTGCGTCTGCGCCTGCTCACCGAGACGACGTGCGCCGACCTGCGCGGGCCCACCGCGTGCGCGCTCCAGACGCCCGATGAGGTCGCCGCGACGATCGCCAAGCTCGGCCCCGACCCGCTCGTCGACGACGTCGCCGAGGGGGAGGAGCGGTTCGTCGCCACGGTGCGGCGAAAGCCGACGGCCATCGGGCTGCTGCTCATGGACCAGTCGGTGGTCAGCGGGATCGGCAACGTCTATCGCGCCGAGATCCTCTTCCGTGCCCGGCAGAACCCGCACACGCCGGGCCGCGACGTCCGCGAGGAGACCGCGCGCGAGATGTGGCGCGACTGGGTCCGGCTTCTGGCGATCGGCGTCGAGACCGGTCAGATGATGACGATGGACGACCTCGACCCCGAGGCGTACCGACGCGCCATGGCCCACCGCGACGACCGGCACTGGGTGTACCACCGGGCGGGTCTCCCGTGCCGGTTGTGCGGCACCACGGTGCTCGTCGAGGAAGCGGCCGGACGCAAGCTGTACTGGTGCCCGCGCTGCCAGGCGTGAGCGTTCTAGGCTGATCCGGTGCGGCAGAATCCGAGTTTCGCGATGACCGACGTCGGCGAGATCCGACGCCTGATCGAGCATCATCCCTGGGTCACGCTCGTCGCGTCGACCCCCGACGGCCTGGTCGCTTCGCACTACGCCGTCCTGCTCGACGAAAGCCGTGACGACCTCACGATCGTGGGACACGTCGGCAAGCCGGACGACGCGATCCTCGGTCTCGGTGAGCGCGAGTTGCTCGTCGTCGTGCAGGGCCCGCACGGATACATCACGCCGCGCTGGTACGGCGACGGCCCGGCCGTGCCGACCTGGAACTTCGTGTCGGCGCACCTCAGCGGCATCCCGGAGATCCTCACGCCCGAGGAGAATCTGCGCGTGCTCGACCGACTGGTGGAGCGTTTCGAGGGGGAGGACGGTCGCGGCCTGTACCGTGCGCCGAACGACGCCGCCTTCGTCGACCGACTCGCCGCGGGCACCGTCGGTTTCCGTCTGACTCCGACGCGGGTGGTGGGCAAGCGGAAGCTGAGCCAGAACCGTCCCGTGGAGGTCGTCGACACGATCATCGCCGGGCTCGGTGACGGGCCGTACGCGAACCCCTCGCTGGCCGCTGAGATGCAGCGCGCCGCAGACGCGCGCCGTCCGGCAGGACGCGCATGATCGGCGAGACCATGGCCTTCGTGCGGGCCGTCCGGGTGGCCGGCCCGGGGCGGGACTTCCTCCCGACACCGGATGAACCCGTCGATCTCGTGCTCGCGGACGGCCGCATCGTCGACATCGCGCCGACGGGGAACCTCCGCCCGCGCGGCCTCGTCGTGGACGGAGAGGGCGGCTGGCTGCTCCCCGGGCTGTGGGACCACCACGTGCACGTTCTGCAGTGGGCGCTCACGGCCGACCGCGTCGCGCTCGGCGAGGCGGCGTCGGCGCGCGAGGCGGCGTCGATCATGGCCGCAGCGCCGGTGGGCGACGGCGGCCGCCGCGTCGGTGTGGGCTTCCGCGACGGTCTCTGGCCCGACGAGCCGACCCTCGAACTCCTGGATGCCGCGACCGGCGAGGTCCCGACGTACCTCGTCAACGCCGACGTGCACAGCGTCTGGCTGAACTCCGCGGCCTTCCGGCGCGAAGGATTCGAGCCCCCGGCATCCGGGGTCCTGCGCGAAGAAGACGCCTTCGAGATCTCCCGACGGATCAACGCGGTCGACCCCGAGGTGGGGGATCGCGCCGTCGAGCGGATGGCGCGTGCCGCCGCCGCACGCGGACTCGTCGGACTCGTCGACCTCGACATGACCTGGAACGACGAGCCGTGGCAGCGCCGCGTCGCGCGCGGCTTCGACACGCTACGGGTGTCGTACGGCACCTACCCGCAGCACCTCGATCGCGCGATCGCCGAGGGCCTGCGCACCGGCGACCCCGTGCGCGGCGCGGCGAACGCCTTGGTGCGCGTGGGTCCGCTCAAGGCCATCACCGACGGCTCGCTCGGAACGCGGACCGCCGCCTGCGCCCACCACTACCCGGGCGACGTCGACAACCACGGGCTTCTCACGATCCCGCCCGACGAACTCGTCGAGCTGATGACGCGGGCGACCGCGGCGGGTCTGGAATGCGCGATCCACGCGATCGGCGACGTCGCGAACGCCCACGCCCTCGATGCCTACGCCCTGACCGGGGCGGTCGGCACGATCGAGCACGCCCAGCTCGTGTCCCACGCCGACATCCCGCGGTTCGCTCGGCTCGGGGTCGCCGCGAGTGTCCAGCCCGAGCACGCGATCGACGACCGCGACATGACGGATGCCGTCTGGGCCGGGCAGTCCGCGCAGCCCTACCCCCTGCGCGCCCTGGCCGACAGCGGCGCGAATCTGCGCTTCGGCTCCGACGCTCCGGTCGCGCCGCTCGACCCGTGGGGCGCTATCGCGTCGGCGGTGTTCCGCACGCGCGACGGGCGTGACGCGTGGCAGCCGCATCAGCGGGTCGACATCGACACCGCTATCGCGGCATCCACCGCCGGCGGCTCGACGGCCCCGGCCGAGATCGCCCCCGGCGCCCGCGCGGATCTCGTCATCGTGGATGCCGATCCGCGCACCGCCGACGAGCAAGCCCTGCGCGCGATGCCCGTGCGCACGACGCTCCTCGCCGGTCGCGTGACGCACGCGTCCTGAAACGCTCGCGTGCGCCCGGGGCGGGTGCGCGTGTGCGTGAGTCGCCACGATTTGTCGCTTGACCGCGCGTGGAGGCGACAAATCCTGGCGACTCACGCAAAAGAAAAGGGGGCGACGCCGACGCGCCGCCCCCTTGGAAACCTCGGCTCAGGCCGCGAGGTGCGCGAAGAGGAACCAGCGGTCCTTGTCGAGGCCGCGCTTGATCTCGATCGCGACGTCCTGGCTCGACAGGTCGGTCTCGTCGAGGCCGTCGATGGCGGTCTGGATGTCGACGAGGACGGCGTCGATGTCGGCGATCACCGCGCGGATGACGACGTCGGACTGAGCGAAGCCGGCGGGGACGGCGGTCTCCTTCGCCTTGGCGGCGACGGTCGACAGACGCGAGTCGATCGGCAGGCCGAGGGCGACGATGCGCTCGGCGGCGAGGTCGGCCCAGTCCTGCGCGTGGGCGACGACGGTGTCGAGGAGTTCGTGCACGCCGATGAAGTTGGAGCCACGGACGTGCCAGTGCGCCTGCTTGCCGTTGACGACGAGGGCTTCGAGGCCGAGGACGATCGGCGAGAGGAACTGCGCGGTGCTGGAGGCCATGGTCGAGTCGACGGTGGTGGCGGCGGGCGTCTGAACGGTGCTCATGAGGTCTCCTGAGTGTTGTACCGAAGTCGTGATGACACCAACGCTACTCACGCGCGAACATTCCGCAAGCAAGATGAGGCTCGGCTAAATCCCTGGTGGAAAGGCAATCCTCACCTCACCCGCGCGATAGTGTCGGCGCATGACGATCGCTCCGGATGCCACGGTCCTCGCCCTTCCCGACGCGACGCCGGAGGTGCATGAGACGGCGTTCGTGGCATCCGGGGCTCGCGTGATCGGAGCGGTCACCCTGAGCGAGGGATCGAGCGTCTGGTACAACGCCGTCGTGCGCGGCGACAGCGCCGCGATCGTGCTCGGACCGCGGAGCAATCTGCAGGACAACGTCTCGGTGCACGTCGATCGCGGGCGTCCGGTGACGATCGGAGCCGACGTGTCGGTGGGCCACAACGCCGTCGTCCACGGCTGCACGATCGGCGACGGTTCGCTCATCGGGATGGGCAGCGTCGTGCTCTCGGGCGCTCAGATCGGACCCGGATGCCTTGTCGCCGGGGGAGCGGTCGTCCTCGAGGGCACGGTGGTCCCGGAGGGCTCCCTCGTCGCGGGAGTCCCCGCCAAGGTCCGGCGCGCACTGACGCCCGAGGAGCGGGCCGGCATCCTCCGCAACGCGCAGACGTACCTCGCCCACGTCGAACGGCACTCGGCGGCTCAGGCCTGACTCACCGCGCGAGGATCCGCGGCACCACCCGCACCAGTGCGATCATTCCCACGAGCTCGACGAGCGTCTGCGTGACGACGGCGGCGGGTGCCAGAGCGAGCGGCTCGGGCAGGGCCAGCGCGAGCGGGAGCACGACGAGGGAGTTCCGCGTCGAGCCCGAGAACACCGTCGCTCGTGCGGTGGGGCCGTCCTGGCGGAACACCCGGGCGACCAGGATGCCGAGCACCGGCGCCACGACGAGGAACGCGACGTAGATCGGCACGACCGCGAGGAGCTCCTCCGCGTGCGTGCGCAGAACATCGATCTGCGCGCCGACGACCACGGCGAGGGTGACGACGAGAAGCGGCACCATGTTGGCATCCATCGTCCTCTCGACAGCGCGGGCGGCGTGGAACCGGCGCGCCAGCAGCTGCGTGAGCGCGGCGGCCCCCATCGGCAGGGCGATGAACAGTGCGAACGCTCCGAGGAACGGGTTGACGGCGATCGCGCCCGGGAGGTCGGGACCCGCCAGGATTCCGAGGAAAACCGGGAGCAGGGCGAGTTGACCGAGCATCAGCACCGGCGAGACAGCGAGAAGACGGGATGCCGAGCCCCCGGCGAGCCGCGTGAACACGACGACGTAGTCGATGCAGGGGCAGAGGAGCACCAGCAGGACGCCGACGAGCAGAGCGCGGTCGTACGCGACGAACCGCGAGAGACCGAACACGAGGATCGGGACGAGGACGAAGTTCAGGACCAGGACCGCGATGAGGAAGCGCACATCGCGGAGCGCCCGGCCGATCTCGGCGAACGGCACGGCGAGGAACGTCGCGAACAGCAGGAGGATCAGCGCGGGGGTGACGAGCGTCTCGAGCGCGCCCGCGCTTCCCGGAACGGCGAGCCCGACCGCACCGCCGACGAGCATCCCCGCGAGGTACAGCGGGATCTGCCAGCGGTTCGCCCACGCGATCATCTGTTCGAGCCTACGGCGAGGCAACCCCCTCGTCGGGCCGGCGCTTCTGCGTAGCGTGGCGCCATGCACATCACGACGCTCGAGCCCGGTGAAGTCTTCGTCTTCGGGTCGAACGGCTCCGGCGCCCACGGCGGCGGCGCGGCCCGTTTCGCCCTCGACCGATTCGGTGCCGTGTGGGGCCAGTCCGAGGGGCTGCAGGGCCAGTCGTACGGCATCGACACCATGTCGGGGCTGACCGTGTTCGAGGAACAGGCGCGGAGGTTCCTCGCTTTTGCAGCCGAGCACCCGGAGCTGCGGTTCCTCGTGACCGAGGTCGGCTGCGGCATCGCCGGCTACCGGCCCGAACAGGTGGCCGGATTCTTCGCCGGGGCGGGGGAGAACGTTGTGCTGCCGGAGTCGTTCCGGGCGGTGCTTCCCGACGTCTGAGGGCACCGCTGGAGCGCGAGCCGCCCGTTCTCTCACGCTGGGCGACCCGATACGGTGGATTCACGTCCTCGGATCGAGTGACCACGAGGAGCCAGCATGACCCGCTTTCGGCCCGGATGGCGCTGGCGATTGCTGGCCTACGTCGGCGCCGGGAGCGCACTCTTCGGCGGAGTCGGTCTCGCTCACTTCGCTCTCGTCGGCGAGGTGTGGTTATGGGGTCTCGGCGCCCCCCTGCTCGCGGCCGGAGCCGTGATGGCGTGGCGGATTCCGACGGTCGGCGCGGAGTTCGACGAGACCCAGGTCATCGTCCGCGGTCTCCTGTGGTCCCGCACGATCCCGTGGGACGACCTCGAGGACATCGTGACCGAGCTGCAGTTCGCGGCGGTCGTCTGGCGGACGGCCGATGGACGGCGTGTCGTCACGCCGATCACCGCCGTCCAGCCGGGACGCCTCAACTGGCTGCCGTACCGGTCGACCAAGCGGCGCCGGGCGTTCATGGCAGCGCTCGATCGGTGGTCGTACGATAACCATCAAATGCAGCGCTGTGCAGAACCGGGGTCGCGCTCACGCCCCGGCAGTCAGGCGCTGCCCCTGTCGAACGGATGCGGAGCCGTCGAGGGACCCGACCAAAGCGTCGCTCCATAATGAGTTGATGACGCCGCCTCGCGCACCCGTGGACCCCTCGGGCGAGGATCGCTCCTCTCGCCGGGAGTCGATGGGCGCGCTGAAGATGCGGCTGCGCGACGACCCCACGGACCCGTACGTCCGCGCGGAGCTCGTGGAGGCCTACCGTCGACTGGGCCACACGGATCAGGCAGGTCGATTCGCGATCGCACTTGACGGCGGCGCACGGCCGGAGGAGGTTCGCGCCTACGCCGCCATGCTCCGAAGGCTGGATGCGGACGCGAAGACCGCACGACGGCTCAGTCTGATGCCGGCGGATCTCGATCTCCCGAAGCGGGTGCAGAGAGCAATCGACGGGGGAGGACCCCTGGTTCGGGAGTTGCGTCGGTGGGATCGATATGTCGCCGTCCCGTGGACGTATGTACTCGCCGCGTCGTTTCTCACGCTGGTCGCGACCTACGGCCTCACCATTGCAGGTGCGGACAACGCGCGTCCGATCGCGCTGTGGGGGGCGGTTGCCACCGGGTGGGTTGTGGTCGTCGCCATCGTGCTGACCACAGTGTGGTGCGCGGCTACGTCCAGATGGCGAGCCGCTCTCATCTGGACCTGCGTCGCCGCGGTCGCCGGCGGTTCGACGGGGCTGGCCACGGTCGCGCTCGTCACATAGCGAAGTGCGTCGTCGGAATCCCGCCGATACGGTGCGAATGGAGGGGATGACGGGAATCGAACCCGCACCATCAGTTTGGAAGACTGAGGCTCTACCATTGAGCTACATCCCCGCGGCGGCGAACCGCAGCGTCGACCACTCTACTTCACGTCCGCGGGTGCCACGGACACCGACGTCGCCGGAACAGGGCATGTGCCCAGAACAGGCGATCATCGTCCGGAATGGCCTGTTCTCGTGGCATCCCCTGTTCTCGCGCCCGGGGACATGTCGCCCGATCGACGTGTCCCCGGCGAAGCACATGGCATCCGTTCGACTCCCAGACCGGCCCCCACACCTCGATCGACTAGACTTCCAGGGGTCGTTTCGTCGAACGCGTCCTGCGCGTCGCCCCGGGGCGTAGCTCAGCTTGGTAGAGCGCCCGCTTTGGGAGCGGGAGGCCGCAGGTTCAAATCCTGTCGCCCCGACGCAACGGCCCCACAGACCACAGGCCTAGCCGGCCCCCGCGTGCGCGCGGGCCACACGAGGAGAACACACCGCATGGTCAACAGCACCGTCGAGAAGCTCAGCCCGACCCGGGTCAAGCTCCACATCACGGTCTCGCCCGAAGAGCTCAAGCCGAGCATCGCCCACGCGTACGAGCACATCGCGCAGGACGTTCAGATCCCCGGCTTCCGCAAGGGCAAGGTGCCCGCGCCGATCATCGACCAGCGCATCGGCCGTGGCGCCGTCATCGAGCACGCGGTCAACGAGGGTCTCGACGGGTTCTACCGCCAGGCCGTCGAGGACCAGGAGCTGCGCGTCATCGGTCGCCCGAGCGCCGAGATCGTCGAACTGCCCGAGCTCAAGGACTACTCGGGCGACCTGGTCGTCGACGTCGAGGTCGACGTGCGTCCCGAGTTCGAGCTCCCCGCCTACGACACCATCACGGTGACCGTCGACGCCGTCGAGACCGACGACGCCGCCGTGGATGCCGAGCTCGACCGCCTGCGCGCCCGCTTCGGCACGCTCGTGACCGTCGACCGTCCGGCTGCGAAGGGCGACTTCGTCGAGCTCGATCTCGTCGCCACCATCGACGGCAACGAGATCGACCGCGCCGAGGGCGTGTCGTACGAGGTCGGCTCCGGCGAGCTGCTCGAGGGCATCGACGAGGCCATCGACTCCCTCACCGCCGACGAGCAGACCACGTTCCGCTCGAAGCTGGTCGGCGGCGAGCACGCCGGCGAAGAGGCCGAGGTCTCCGTCACCATCACGGCCGTCAAGGAGCGCGAGCTGCCCGAGGCCGACGACGACTTCGCCCAGATGGCATCCGAGTTCGACACGCTCGAAGAGCTGCGCGCTTCGCTCGCGGGCCGCGTGTCCGAGCAGTCGGTGTTCACGCAGGGTGCCGCGGCGCGCGACAAGTTCGTCGAGGCCCTCATCGAGGCCGTCGAGATCCCCGTGCCGCCGCAGCTCATCGAGGACGAGGTCCACACGCACCTCGAGGGCGAGAACCGCCTCGAGGACGACGTGCACCGCGCCGAGGTCACCGAGGCCAGCGAGAAGCAGTTCCGTACCCAGATGATCCTCGACAAGATCGCCGAGGACGCCAACGTCCAGGTCTCGCAGGACGAGCTCACGCAGTACCTCATCCAGTCGGCCGCGCAGTACGGCATGGCTCCGCAGGAGTTCGTCAACGCGCTGCAGCAGGGCAACCAGCTGCCCGCCATGGTCGGCGAGGTCGCCCGGAACAAGGCGCTCGCGATCGCGCTCGGCAAGGTCACCGTCGTCGACAGCAACGGAAAGCCCGTCGACCTGACCGGCTTCGTCGCCGTCGAGGGCGAAGAGCCCGCCGACGCCGAGGAAGAGGTCGTCGAAGAGGCGCAGGAGATCGCCGACGCCGCCGCGGACGCGGACGCCGTCGTCGAGGCCGAAGAGGCCGCCGCCGAGGAGGCGCCCAAGAAGGCCCCCGCCAAGAAGCGCGCTCCCGCCAAGAAGAAGGCCGCCGACAGCGAGTAAGACTCGTCCGGTTCGTCGACAGGGGGTGGATGCCACGGCATCCGCCCCCTGTTCTCGTTCCGGCTCGACAACCGAGTGTCCGAGACACGCCGATGCGATGAGCGTGGAACGGCGTGTCTTGGACATCGAACCCGGGTGCGGTCGAGGCACACGCTGCACCGCACGACACGAGAGGGAACACCCATGAGCGACTGGCAGGAACGCGTCGACGCGGTCTGGGAGGACACGTCGCTGACCGAGCAGCAGGTGATCGAGCGCATCGACGCCCTCGCGGCCGAACGGCCCGAGGACGACCCGGTCGGCCTCTTCGAACGCGCGGGCGCGCGGGACTCCGCCGGGCTCGAGGCCGAAGCCGAGGTGCTGTACCGCCGGGCGCTGGACGGTGGCCTCGACGACGAGCGCCGTGCCCGCGCGACGATCCAGCTGGCCAGCACGATCCGCAACCTCGGCAAGATCGACGAGGCACGGGAGCTGTTGCGGGCGGAGTACGAGCGCGAGCCGCGCGGCCCGCTGCACGATGCCGCGGCGGCGTTCTACGCGCTCGCGCTGGTGTCGTCGGGGGAGTCCGAGCGGGCGGCATCCGTCGCCCTTCAGGCCCTCGCTCCGCACCTGCCGCGCTACACGCGATCAGTGACCGGATACGCCCGCGAAATCGCGGACGGACACGCCTGATCCGCCCGCGGCGAACACGGCGACCCGCCCCGAACCGCGCCGGTAGATTCGTTGCAGATCACCGGAAGAGGAGCACACATGCCCGAACCCCTTATGGCAACGAGCGTCTTCGACAGGCTGCTCAAGGACCGCATCATCTGGCTCGGTTCGGAGGTGCGTGACGAGAACGCCAACGAGATCTGCGCCAAGATCCTGCTGCTCGCGGCAGAGGACTCGCAGAAGGACATCTACCTCTACATCAACTCGCCCGGCGGCTCGATCACGGCCGGCATGGCGATCTACGACACCATGCAGTTCGTCCCGAACGACATCGTGACCGTCGGCATCGGCATGGCCGCCTCGATGGGCCAGCTCCTGCTCACCAGCGGCACCAAGGGCAAGCGCTACATCACGCCCAACGCCCGCGTGCTGCTGCACCAGCCGCACGGTGGCTTCGGCGGTACCGCGAGCGACATCCAGACGCAGGCGCAGCTCATCCTCGACATGAAGAAGCGTCTCGCCGAGATCACGGCCGCCCAGACCGGCAAGACCGTCGAGCAGATCAACGCCGACGGCGACCGCGACCGCTGGTTCAGCGCCCAGGAGGCGCTCGAGTACGGCTTCGTCGACCACATGCGTGAGCACGCCACCGACGTCGCCGGCGGCGGCGGGACCGCGGCCTGAGGCCGAGGGCGAGAGGAAAGGACACCGCAATGCACACTCCCACCTTCGGCGGCGGCGCCGCACACATGCCGAGCAGCCGCTACATCCTGCCCCAGTTCGAGGAGCGGACGGCCTACGGCTACAAGCGCCAGGACCCGTACAACAAGCTCTTCGAGGACCGCGTCATCTTCCTGGGCGTCCAGGTCGACGACGCCTCGGCCGACGACGTCATGGCCCAGCTGCTCGTGCTCGAGTCGCAGGACCCCGACCGCGACATCATCATGTACATCAACTCGCCCGGTGGCTCCTTCACGGCCATGACGGCGATCTACGACACGATGCAGTACATCTCGCCCCAGATCCAGACGGTCGTGCTCGGCCAGGCGGCATCCGCGGCATCCGTTCTGCTCGCGGCCGGTGCCCCCGGCAAGCGCCTCGCCCTCCCGAACGCCCGCATCTTGATCCACCAGCCCGCCGTCGGCGAGTCCGGTCACGGTCAGGCGTCGGACATCGAGATCCAGGCGGCCGAGATCATGCGCATGCGCACGTGGCTCGAGGAGACGATGGCCCGCCACACGGGTCAGGACGTGGCGAAGGTCAACAAGGACATCGACCGCGACAAGATCCTCTCCGCTCAGGAGGCGCTCGAGTACGGCATCGTCGACCAGGTGCTGACGAGCCGCAAGCGCGTCCCGGCTGCCCTGACCGCCTGACCTGCTCCACCCGATGCCCCGCCGGATCCGTCCGGCGGGGCATCGTCGTGTCCGGCGGGTTCTTCGCGCGTGAGTCGCCAAGATTCGTCGCCTCCCGCGTGATGGAGGCGACAGATCTTGGCGACTCACGCGAAGAGGGGTGGGGGAGACGGATGCCGAGACCCCGAAGGGCGGCCCATGTGTCCGCCCGTGGCGATCACGGCGACGGCGCTCGCGCAAATACCCTCGAATGTCCCGGGCACCGGTTAGGCTCAAAGTCACTCCGGCGTGGGGCCGGGAATGAGGAGGCACGGGCATGGCACGCATCGGAGAGAGCGCCGATCTGTTCAAATGCTCCTTCTGCGGCAAGAGCCAGAAGCAGGTGCAGCAGCTGATCGCCGGTCCGGGCGTGTACATCTGCGACGAGTGCGTCGAGCTGTGCAACGAGATCATCGAAGAGCGCATGGCCGAGTCCTCCACGGGCGAGGTCGCCGACTTCGACCTTCCGAAGCCCCGTGAGATCTTCGGCTTCCTCGAGGAGTACGTCGTCGGGCAGGAGCCCGCGAAGCGCGCCCTCGCCGTCGCCGTATACAACCACTACAAGCGCGTGCGGGCGCTCGGCACCCTGCAGCCCGCCGAGCAGCGCGCCGAAGAGATCGACATCGCCAAGAGCAACATCCTGCTCCTGGGGCCGACCGGGTGCGGCAAGACCTATCTCGCGCAGACGCTCGCGAAGCGTCTCAACGTGCCCTTCGCGGTGGCGGATGCCACGGCCCTCACCGAGGCCGGCTACGTCGGTGAAGATGTCGAGAACATCCTCCTCAAGCTGCTGCAGGCCGCCGACTTCGACGTGAAGCGCGCCGAGACCGGCATCATCTACATCGACGAGGTCGACAAGATCGCCCGCAAGGCCGAGAACCCCTCGATCACGCGCGACGTCTCGGGTGAGGGCGTGCAGCAGGCGTTGCTGAAGATCCTCGAGGGCACGGTCGCCTCGGTTCCGCCGCAGGGCGGCCGCAAGCACCCGCACCAGGAGTTCATCCAGATCGACACGACGAACGTCCTGTTCATCGTGGCCGGCGCCTTCGCCGGGCTGGAAGAGATCATCTCCTCTCGCGTCGGCAAGCACGGTGTCGGCTTCGGCGCGCCCCTCCACCGCAAGGAGGACGCGCCCGACCTCTTCAGCGAGGTGCTGCCGGAAGACCTGCACAAGTTCGGTTTGATCCCCGAGTTCATCGGGCGTCTGCCCGTCGTGGCCTCCGTCTCGCCCCTCGATCAGGACGCGCTGATGGAGATCCTCACGGCCCCGCGCAACGCGCTCGTCAAGCAGTACCAGCGCATGTTCGAGCTCGACGGAGTCCAGCTGGAGTTCGAGGAAGACGCGCTGCGCGCGATCGCCGACCTCGCCGTGGCGCGCAAGACCGGTGCGCGAGGGCTCCGTGCGATCCTCGAAGACGTGCTCGGTCCGGTGATGTTCGACATCCCGTCGGCGGAAGACGTGGCGAAGGTCGTCATCACGCGCGCGTCGGTCGAAGACCGCGCCCCCGCGACCCTGGTGCTGGCGCAGAAACGCAAGAGCGCCTGACATCCGACGTCCACGGTCCCGGTCGCACTCGCGACCGGGACCGTCGTCATTCAGACCGTGAGACCCCGGCGCTCGAGCAGCGGCTGGATCTCGGCATCCCGACCGCGGAAATCGCGGTAGGCCTCGAGCGGGTCGCCCGACCCGCCGACGCCCAGCAGACGCTGGCGGAACCGGTCGCCGTTCTCGCGGGTGAGGCCGCCGTTCTCGCGGAACCACTCGACGGTGTCGGCGTCGAGCACCTCGCTCCAGATGTAGGAGTAGTACCCGGCGCTGTAGCCGCCCGAGAACACGTGCGCGAAGTAGGTAGAGGCGTAGCGCGTCGGGACCACCGGGTTGTCGAGGCCGATGTCGGCGAGGGCTGCCGCCTCGAACGCGGCGACGTCGATCTCGCGCGAGGCCTCGTCGACACTCAGGCCGTGCCACGCCTGGTCGATCCAGGATGCCGCGAGGTACTCGCTCGTGGCGAAGCCCTGGTTGAACGCCTCCGAAGCGTGGAGACGCTCGACGACGTCGGCGGGAAGCGGCTCGCCGGTCTCGTGATGCCGCGCGTAGTGCGCGAGGATCTCGGGCCAGAAGATCCACATCTCGTTCACCTGGCTCGGGAACTCCACGAAGTCGCGGTGCACCGCGGTGCCCGCGAAGTGCGGGTACGTCACCGTGGCGAACAGGCCGTGCAGCGCGTGACCGAACTCGTGGAACAGTGTCGTGACCTCGTCGAGCGTCAGCAGCGTCGGCGTGCCGGGCGCGGGCTTGTTGACGTTCAGGTTGTTGACGACCACCGGCGCGGTGCCGCGCAGACGCGACTGCGTGACGATGGAGTTCATCCACGCGCCGCCGCGCTTGGAGTCGCGCGTGTAAAGGTCGAGCAGGAACAGTCCGAGCTCGCTGCCGTCGGCGTTGTGCACCTCGAACACGCGCACGTCGGGGTGGTAGCCCTGCAGGTCGTGGCGCTCGGAGATGCGGAGGCCGTACAGCTGCTCGGCGGCGGAGAACACGCCGTCGCGCAGCACGCGCTCGGCCTCGAACCACGGTCGGAGCGCGGCGCGATCCAGGTCGTACTGCTCGGCACGGACCTTCTCGGTGTAGAACGCCCAGTCGTGCGCCTCGATCCGGATGCCGTCGCCGTCGGCGATTCGCTGGAGCGCGGCCTGCTCGGCCCGGGCGTTCGCGGCCGCGGGCACCGCGAGGCGGCGCAGCAGGTCGTGGACGGCCTCCGGAGACCCAGCGGTCTGATCGGCGAGCACGGCGGCGGCATGCGAGGAGTAGCCGAGGAGGGCGGCCCGTTCGGCGCGCAGCCGGACGATCTCCCGCAGGGTGGCGCGGTTGTCGTGGGCGTTCCCGCGGGTGCCGCGCGCGCGGGAGGCCTCGAGCAGTCGGCGACGGCTCTCGCGGTTCGTGAGCGAGGCGAGGTACGGGTGACCCGTGTACAGCGTGAGGGTCACGACGTAGCGCCCGTCGAGTCCGCGCTCGGTGGCGGCCTGCGCCGCGGCGGAGAGCTCGCCCTCGCTCAGTCCGTCCAGCTCGGCCGCGTCGTCGAACACGACCGCGAGCTCGTTGGTGTCGGCGAGGAGGTTCTTCTCGAACGTCGTCGTCAGAGTGGAGAGACGCTGGTTGAGGTCGGTGAGCTTCTGCTTCTGCGCGTCGTCGAGACCGGCTCCGGCGAGCGACATCTCACGGTATCGGCGCTCGACGAGGTACCGGCTCTCGGCATCCAGGTCGAGGCTGTCGAGAGCGTCGTGCACGGCCGTGACGCGCGCGTACAGCGCCGCGTCGAGCTGGATCGCGTCGCCGTGCGCCGACATGAGCGGCGCCAGCTCCTCCTCGACGGCCTGCACCTCCGCGGTGCCGTCGGCGGAGGAGACGGTGTAGAACGTCCGCGCGACGCGGTCGAGCAGCGCGCCGCTGCGCTCCAGCGCGACGAGGGTGTTCTCGAACGTCGGGGCTTCGGTCTGCGCGGTGATCGCGTCGACCTCGGCGCGCTGCGCGGCGAACGCCTCGTGGAACGCGGGGAGGTAGTGCTCGACCCGGATGCTGCCGTACGGCGGCAGATCGTAGGGGAGGGGCGTCGGAGCGAGGAGGGGATTGGTCACGGCATCCGTCATCGCTCCAGCGTAGTCACCGCGGGTGGGGATGTTTCCAAAGAAGTGTTTGCAACAAGGGTGTTGCAAAGGTATCTTTGCATGCATGAGCTCCGATTCCCGCCCCGAGGGGCGCGTCCTCGACGCCGGTGCGCTGCGAGCCTTGGCGCACCCGCTCCGCGTCCGGCTCTACGACCTGCTGAGCCAGTACGGACCGCAGACGGCCAGCGGGCTCGCGACCCTGACGGGAGAGTCCACCGGCGCGACCAGCTACCACCTGCGGGCCCTTGCCAAACAGGACCTGATCCGCGAGGTCGCGGGACGGGGAACGGCGCGCGAGCGCTGGTGGGAGCGCCCGAAGGGCGCGGTGACGCTGATCAACCCCGAGATGGCCGCCACCGCGAGCGGACGCGCCGTGATGGAAGCCGTGCACTCCGAGACGCTCACGCTTCGCCAGCAGCAGCTCATGTCGTTCGTCACGCACGGATGGGAGGAAGACGAGGAGTGGCTCGACAAGAGCCTCGTTTCGACCGCGAGCGCACGGCTCACCGTCGCGCAGATGGCGGAGCTCGCCGATCGGCTGCAGGCCGTCATCTCCGAAACCGTCGACCGCTACCGGGATCAGACCGGCGACGGCCTCCGCGTGGTCACCATGCGTGCCGACGTCTTCCCGCTCCCCACCGAAGGAGGCATCCGATGAGCGCGCTCACCGCACCCCTCGCCACACCGACCACGCCCGAGCGGCTTCTGCTGGCGCTGTCGCGCATCCTCGCCGACCACGCCCACGCCCGGATGCGCGCCCGCGCGGAACGCATCGACGTCACCGTCCAGCGCGAGACCGCCCTCGCCGCCGGAGCGCGCCCCGAGTTCTCGGCAGAGGCCTACCTCCGCGTGCGGTGAACGAAGAGGAAGGGCCGGGGTGCATGGCATCCCGGCCCTTCGTCCGCACTCAGGCGAACTCGTCCTCGTCGTCGTAGCGCACGACCACCTCGCCGGATGCGTCCTGCGCGACGATCACGCCGGTGTCGAGCTCGGCGACCGGACGCCCCTCGAGGAACGTGAGCGTCCACCGCGGGGCGGGAGCGCTGAGCCCGTCGGGGTTCAGCGCCGCCTCGACGGCCGCGATCTGAGCGTGCAGCACCGCGGGCACGGCAGCCGGCGGCTGCTCACGGGCGGTCCAACGGGTTCCGAGTTGCATCAGTCCTCCTGGGGTGCGAACACGATGTCGGTGACGGCGGTGGTGTCGGCCTCGACGAAGGTGATCGTCTCGATCCGGCCGACGGCGCGCAGATCGCCCTCGGCGAGGCGCAGCGCCTCGACGTTCGGGCTGTGGATCGTGAGCGAGAGCACCGGCGTCTTCTGGGAGGCCTTGGCCTCGGTCTTGGCGCGCCGGATGCCGATGAGCGCCTCACCGACGGCGGTCAGCACGACCGGGTCGCCCTGGATGCCGAGCGGCTGCGGCCAGGCAGCGGTGTGGACCGAGCCCTCCTCGAACCACGACCAGACCTCCTCGGCGGCGAACGACAGCACCGGGGCGAACAGGCGGGTCAGGGTCGACAGCGCGGTGCGCAGGGCGAGCGCCGCCGACGCCTGGCCGGCGTCGGAGCGGTCGTACGCGCGCTCCTTGACGAGCTCGAGGTAGTCGTCGCAGAACGTCCAGAAGAACGACTCGGTGATCTCCAGCGCGCGCGCGTGGTCGTACGCCTCGAGCGCCGTGGTCGCGTCGGCGACGACCTTGTCGAGGGTCGTCAGCATCGAGGCATCCAGCGCGTGCGTCACCTCGGCGCCCTCGGGCACCGGGAACGACAGGACGAACTTCGCCGCGTTCAGCAGCTTGATCGCGAGACGGCGACCGATCTTGATCTGCGTCGGGTTCTGCGGGTCGAAGGCCGCATCGGTGCCGAGACGGCTCGACGCCGCCCAGTAGCGCACTGCGTCGGATCCGTGCTGCTGGAGGATGTCGGCGGGGGTGACGACGTTGCCCTTGGACTTCGACATCTTCTTGCGGTCGGGGTCGACGATGAAGCCCGAGATGGCTGCGTCCGACCACGGGGCGCGGTCGTCCTCGAGGGCGCTGCGGAGCATCGTCGAGAACAGCCACGTGCGGATGATGTCCTGACCCTGCGGACGCAGGTCGAACGGCGCGACCAGGTTCCAGAGCTCGTCGTCGCGCTGCCAGCCGCCGGCGAGCTGCGGCGTGAGCGACGACGTCGCCCACGTGTCGAGGATGTCCTGCTCCGCCTCGAACCCGCCGGGGACGCCGCGCTGGTCCTCGGTGTAGCCCGGGGGCACGTCGGTCGTCGGGTCGATCGGGAGCGTCGCGAGGTCGGGCGTGAGCACGCGGCCGTAGTCGCGGTCGCCGTTCTCGTCGAGGCCGTACCAGACCGGGATCGGCACCCCGAAGAAGCGCTGGCGCGACACGAGCCAGTCGCCGGTGAGCCCGTTGGTCCAGTTCTCGAAGCGCACGCGCATGAAGTCCGGATGCCACGACATCTCACGGCCGAGGGCGATGAGACGCTCGCGCAGCTCGGCGTCGCGTGCGCCGTTGCGGATGTACCACTGGCGCGTCGACACGATCTCGAGCGGGCGGTCGCCCTTCTCGAAGAACTTCACCGGGTGCGTGAACGGCTTCGGCGCGCCCTCCATCTCGCCGGACTCCTGCAGCAGCTCGACGATGCGCTTCTTGGCGCTGAACACGGTCTTGCCCGCCAGTTCCGCGTACGCCGCCTGCGCGGCATCCGTCACGATCACGTCGGGCGCGTCGGCGACGATGCGGCCGTCCTTGCCGATGATCGTGCGGTTGGGGAGGTCGAGTTCGCGCCACCAGATGATGTCGGTGACGTCACCGAAGGTGCAGATCATCGCGATGCCCGAACCCTTGTCCTGCTGCGCGAGCGGGTGCGGGAGCACCGGCACCTCGACGTCGAACAGGGGAGTGCGCACGGTCGTCCCGAACAGCGGCCGGTAGCGCTCGTCGTCGGGGTTGGCCACGAGTGCGACGCACGCGGCGAGCAGCTCGGGACGCGTCGTCTCGATGAACACGTCGCCCGAGCCGTCGGTCTTGTGGAATCCGAGACGGTGGTAGGCGGCGGGCTGGTCGCGGTCTTCGAGCTCGGCCTGCGCGATCGCGGAGCGGAAGTCGACGTCCCAGAGCGTGGGGGCGAGCGCCTGGTACGCCTCGCCGCGCTCGACGTTCCGGAGGAACGCGAGCTGGCTCGTGCGGATGGAATCGTCGGAAATCGTGCGGTACGTCTGGCCCCAGTCGACGCTGAGCCCCAGGTCGCGCCACAGCGCCTCGAAGGCCTTCTCGTCTTCGACGGTGAGCTCTTCGCACAGCTCGATGAAGTTGCGGCGGCTGATGGGCACCTGGTCGGCGGCCTTGCTGCTCTTGTTGTCGCCGCCCGAGAACGGGGGAGTGAAATCAGGGTCATACGGCAGCGACGGGTCGCAGCGCACGCCGTAGTAGTTCTGCACGCGACGCTCGGTCGGCAGGCCGTTGTCGTCCCAGCCGATCGGGTAGAACACCGTCTTGCCGCGCATGCGCTCGAAGCGCACCTTCACATCGGTGTGGGTGTAGCTGAAGACGTGACCGATGTGCAGGCTTCCGGATGCCGTCGGCGGAGGCGTGTCGACCGAGAAGACTCCCGCGCGGCCCAGCTCGGCGGCGCGGACGCGGTCGAAGACGTACGTGCCGCGGTCGGTCCACGCGGCATCCCACTTCTGCTCGAGGCCCTCCAGGGCGGGCTTGTCCGGAATCAGCGACATGGGTACTCCTCGAGCGATATAGGCGGCACCGTGTGATCGTGCCTGAGTGTGGGATGTCGCTCGAGTCTATCGGGCGGACGGGCGACGCCGAGGTGCGGCGGAGGGCGCCCGGGGTCAGTCCTGCACGTCGATGCCCAGTGCCCGCGCGAAGTCGGCGGCGGCCAGCTCCACCTGACGGTGGGTGAGCGTGACGCCCCGCAGCGCGTCGGGACGCCCGAACGAGAGCGCTTCGAGGCCGCGGAGGTCGGTGTGCTCGGCGCGCAGACCGTCGGAGTCAACCTCATCGGCCCGGGAGCCGTCGAATCGCACGCGCGAGAGCGTCGCGAGCGGCAGGTCGAGCGTGCCGATCACGCAGTCGGCGACGAGGACGTCGCGCACCTTCGCGCCCCGAAGGGAGAGGTAGTCGATCCGGAGTCCGCGCAGTTCCACACTGTCGAGCTCGGCGCCGGACAGGTCGAGGGTGCCGATACGGCCGCCGATCACCGCGACGTTCCGCCAGCGCCCGTCGCGCGCGAGCAGCTCGGTCGCGCGCAGCGTGGCGATCTCGACGTCGGCGAGCGACGCACCGGTCAGGTCGAGGGAGTCGACGGATGCCTCGGCGATCACGCTCTCCGAGAGCGCCGAGTGCGCGGCATCCACGTGACCCTCGAGTGAGACGACGCGTGCTCCGAGAACATCCGCCCGCGGTCCGAGTCCGTCGACGCTCTCGAACACCCGGGGCAGGTCGGGCGCGGAGAGGCGGGGCGGCAGCGGACCGCGGGCGCGGACCACTCAGGCCTCGAGCGGTTCGGGGCGACGGCGCGACGCCGCCCACGCGGCGACGAGCGTGACGGCCGAGAGGATCGCGAGCACGACACCAGGATGCCACCACGCGAACGCCGTCTGCGTGCCGAGCGCCGTGGTCACCAGCGGGACGAAGCCCGAGATGGTCGCGGCGATCGCGTACGTGAGCGACAGCGCCGAGTACCGGAAGTGGTCCGGGAACAGATCGCTCATGAGGCCGCCGAGCGCCGCCCACGACATCGTCGGGAGGATGCCGCCGACGATCATCGTCGCAACCAGGATCGGGAACGTCGCGAACTGCAGCAGGAAGTACATCGGGAACGTGATCAGCAGAGTGCCGAGCGCGCCCCACGCGACGACCTTCGCGGAACCGATGCGGTTGGCCCACGCGCCGAACAGCGGGATCGTGACCAGCTGCAGCAGTGCGCCGATCGTGGTCGCCACCAGGAGGTCCTGGAAGCTGAAGCCGAGCTGCGCGACACCGTAGTTGATCGTGTAGGTGTTCATCAGCGAGTACGACCCGATGCCCAGCAGCGCGGCGCCGATCGCGATCACGACCGCGACGGGCCGCGCGCGGAACATCGCCAGCACGGGGAGGCGCTCACGCCGGCCCGAGGCGACGACGTCTTCGAACACGGGCGTCTCGTCGATGGACCACCGCAGGTACAGCGAGACCAGGAGCAGGGGCAGCGCGAGCAGGAACGGGATCCGCCAGCCCCACTCGGCGAGCTGGTCGGCGGGGAGCGCGACGGTCATGACGATGAACACCGCGGCGGACAGGATCGACCCGACCGGGGATCCGAGCTGCGGGATCGCGGCGTAGAACGCGCGCTTCACCGGGCTCGAGTGCTCGGTCGCCAGGAGGATGGAGCCGCCCCACTCGCCCCCGAGCGACAGGCCCTGCGCGATGCGCAGCACCAGGAGCAGGACGACGCCGAGCCATCCGGCCTGCGCGTACGTGGGGAGGGCGCCGATCAGCCCCGTGGCGACTCCCATGATCGCGACGGTCCACAGCAGCGTCGTCCGTCGACCGAGCCGGTCGCCCATGTGACCGAAGATGATCGCGCCGATCGGGCGCACGACGAACGCGAGCGCGATCGTCGAGAACGAGGCGAGTGTCGCGCCGACCTGACCGAGGGGGGCGAAGAACAGCGGCCCCACGAAGAACGCGGCGAAGTAGGCGTAGACGTAGAAGTCGAACGATTCGAGGGAGGTGCCGATCATCGACGCCCACGCGACACGGCGCGCGGGTGCGGAAGAGGTCGGACGGGCAGCGGGAGGAGCAGAAGTCACGGGAGTCGATCTTGGCACGAGTCCAGAAACCCCCCGACGCCCCCCGGCATTCCCCGACCCGCACGCGGTGGCGCGGGGGACCGCGTAGAATGAAGGAACCAGCACCGATCCGGCCATCACCGGGGAGCTCTCGGAAGAACAGGGTCACGGCCCCCAGTAGAACCGAGCGGGTCAGGCCCGTCACAGCCGCAGTGAGAGCGGCGCCCACCCCGGTGGACGCAATGCGGGGTGGTACCGCGGTCCGAACGGATCGTCCCCGCAGGTGGATCGCAACCTGCGGAGAGACATGACCTACCCACGCCCCTCATCCTTCGGCCCGGCCGCCGACGCCGCGGCATCCGTCGTCCCGAGCCCCCGGTTCCCGGACATCGAGCGCGACACGCTGGCGTTCTGGGATGCCGACGACACCTTCCGCGCGTCGATCGCGAACCGCGACGGCGCCGAGGAGTGGGTGTTCTACGACGGCCCGCCGTTCGCCAACGGCCTGCCGCACTACGGGCACCTGCTCACCGGCTACGCGAAGGACGTCTTCCCGCGCTTCCAGACGATGCGCGGCAAGAAGGTCGACCGCGTCTTCGGCTGGGACACGCACGGCCTCCCCGCCGAGCTCGAGGCCATGAAGCAGCTCGGGATCACCGAGAAGGACGAGATCGAGCGCATGGGCGTGGCCGTGTTCAACGGCAAGGCCCGCGAGTCAGTGCTCGAATACACGCGCGACTGGCAGGACTATGTCACCCGCCAGGCGCGCTGGGTCGACTTCGAGCGCGGCTACAAGACGCTCGACACGTCGTACATGGAGAGCGTCCTGTGGGCGTTCAAGACCCTGCACGACAAGGGTCTCGCCTACGAGGGCTACCGCGTGCTGCCGTACTGCTGGCGCGACGAGACGCCGCTGTCCAGCCACGAGCTGCGCATGGACGACGACGTCTACAAGATGCGCCAGGACCCGTCGGTCACCGTGACGTTCCCGCTCGTCGGAGCGAAGGCCGAGGCGCTGGGCCTCACCGGTGTGCGGGCACTCGCGTGGACGACCACGCCCTGGACCCTGCCGACGAACCTGGCTCTGGCGGTGGGTCCCGGCATCCGTTATGCCGTCGTCCCGGGCGGACCGAACGGCGCCGCCGACGTGCACCGCGCGCCCGACGGAACGCCCGACGAGGCGTTCGAGGCCGTCGCGCACCGCTACCTGCTGGCCGAAGACCTGCTGCCGGGCTACGCGAAGGACCTCGGGTACGAATCCGTGGATGCCGCCCGCGCGGCGGTCCAGTCGACCATCACGGGCGCCGAGCTCGGCGGGGTGTCGTACGACCGCCTCTTCGACTACTACGCCGACGCCGAGACGTGGGGCACGCAGGACGCGTGGAAGATCCTCGTCGACGACTACGTCACCGTCAGCGACGGCACCGGCATCGTCCACCAGGCCCCGGCATACGGTGAGGACGACAAGCGCCTCGCGGATGCCGCGGGCCTTCCCACGATCATCTCGCTCGACGACGGCGGACGCTTCCTGTCGGCCGTCACCGACGTTGCGGGGGAGCTGTGGTTCGAGGCGAACCGTCCGCTCATCCGCCTGCTGACGCAGGGTGGTCGCCTGCTGCGCGAGGCCTCCTACGAGCACTCGTACCCGCACTGCTGGCGCTGCCGGAACCCCCTGATCTACAAGGCCGTCTCGAGCTGGTTCGTGCGCGTGACCGACGTCAAGGACCGCCTGCTGGAGAACAACCAGCAGATCACCTGGGTGCCCGAGAACGTCAAGGAGGGGCAGTTCGGCAAGTGGCTCGAGGGCGCGCGCGACTGGTCCATCAGCCGCAACCGCTACTGGGGCTCGCCGATCCCGGTGTGGAAGAGCGACGACCCGAACTACCCGCGCGTCGACGTGTACGGCTCGCTCGCGGACATGGAGGCGGACTTCGGCCGTCTGCCGCGCAACGCGGAGGGTGAGGTCGACCTCCACCGTCCGTACATCGACGACCTCACGCGCCCCAACCCCGACGACCCCACCGGACGCTCGACGATGCGCCGCATCGAGGACGTCCTGGACGTCTGGTTCGACTCCGGCTCGATGCCGTTCGCGCAGGTGCACTACCCGTTCGAGAACCACGAGTGGTTCGACGAGCACTCGCCGGCCGACTTCATCGTCGAGTACATCGGGCAGACCCGCGGCTGGTTCTACGTCATGCACGTGCTGTCCACGGCGCTCTTCGACCGCCCCGCCTTCACGGGGGTGTCGTGCCACGGCATCGTCCTCGGCAACGACGGCCAGAAGATGTCGAAGTCGCTGCGCAACTACCCCGACGTGCGCGAGGTCTTCGATCGCGACGGTTCGGATGCCATGCGCTGGTTCCTCATGTCCAGCTCGGTGCTCCGCGGCGGCAACCTCGTCGTGACCGAGGAAGGCATCCGCTCGGGCGTGCGCGAGTTCCTGCTGCCGCTGTGGAACGCGTGGTACTTCTTCGCCACCTACGCCAACGCCTCGGGCTCCGACGGCTACGAGGCGCAGTGGCGCACCGACTCCACCGACGTGCTGGACCGCTACATCCTCGCCCTCACCGGCGACCTCGTCCGCGACGTCGCCGCCGACCTCGAGGGCCTGGACTCTACGACCGCGGCCGAGCGCCTGCGCGACTTCGCCGAGGTGCTGACCAACTGGTACATCCGCCGGTCGCGCGACCGGTTCTGGGTGGGCGTGACGGACGACCCGTCGAGCCGCGAGGCCTTCGACACGCTCTACACGGTGCTCGAGACGCTGACCCGCGTCGCGGCCCCGCTGCTGCCGCTCGTCACCGAGCGCGTGTGGCAGGGCCTCACCGGTGGCCGCAGCGTCCACCTGGAGGACTGGCCGGACGCGTCGGCGTTCCCGGCGGCAGCGGACATCCGGACCGCCATGGACACCGTCCGCGACGTCTCCAGCGTCGCGAACGCCCTGCGCAAGCGCGAGGGGAAGCGCGTGCGCCTGCCCCTGCCGCGTCTGACGGTGGTGACCCCGGATGCCGCGGGCCTCGCGCAGTTCGACGACATCCTCCGCGACGAGCTCAACGTCAAGGCGGTCGAGCAGGTCGCCCTGCAGGAGGGCAGCGCCGCGGAGTACGGCATCACCCACCGCCTGTCGGTGAACGCCCGCGCCGCGGGTCCACGCCTGGGCAAGCAGGTGCAGCAGGCCATCAAGGCCGCGCGCGAGGGCGGCTGGAGCGAGGTCGACGGTCGGGTGGTCGCCGGCGGCATCCCGCTCGAGCCGAGCGAGTACGACCTCGTCGTCGAAACGGCCGGTCGTCCCGACGGCGAAGCCCTTGCCGTGCTCTCGTCGGGCGGCTTCGTGCTGCTGGACACCACCACGACGCCCGAGCTCGAAGCCGAGGGCTTGGCGCGCGACATGATCCGCGCGATCCAGGACACCCGCAAGGCCGCCGGCTTCGACGTGAGCGACCGCATCGCGCTGACCCTGACGTTCGACGATGCCGCGGACGCCGCGGCCGTGGCCCAGGCGTTCGACCTCGCCGGCGTGGCATCCGAGACCCTCGCCGAAGGCGTCGTGCTCGCGAGCCGCACCGAGCGACTGATCGAGCGCGGGGAGTCCCGTACGCCGGAGTTCGAGAACGTCATCGCGGCCAAGACCTACGCGAACGTCGGCCCCGTCACCGTCGCCGTCGCCCGGATCGGAGCACCCGCATGAGCGACCGTTCCCGCGCCGACGGCGTCTACGCCGCCCTGCTCGAGCGGCAGGGCGAGCAGTGGGTGCAGCCCCGGGTCGAGCGCACGCGCCGCGTGCTCGAGCTGCTCGACGACCCGCAGCGCACCTACCGCGTCATCCACGTCACCGGTACCAACGGCAAGACCTCGACCAGCCGCATCATCGAGAGCCTGCTGCGGTCGCTCGGGCTGCGGACGGGCCTGTTCACCAGTCCGCATCTCGAGCGCTTCACGGAGCGCATCCTCATCGACGGCGAACCGGTGGCGGATGCCGCCGTCGCCGACGCGTGGGACGAGATCCAGCCGTTCGTGCAGATGGTGGATGCCGAACTCGAGGCGGCCGGCGACGCGCCCCTGACGTTCTTCGAGCTGCTGACGGTGCTCGCCTTCGTCGCGTGCGCCGACGCGCCCATCGACGTCCTCGTGCTCGAGGTCGGCATGGGCGGCGAGTGGGACTCGACGAACACCGCCGACGGCGACGTCGCGGTCTTCACGCCCATCGACATCGACCACACCGACCGCCTGGGGAACACGATCGCGGAGATCGCGACCGTGAAGGCCGGGATCATCAAGCAGGGCGCGGCCGTCGTCTCGGCGGCTCAACCCGAGGAGGCGCGCCGGGCCATCCTCGCCCGCGCCGAGCGGATGGATGCCTCCGTCGCGTTCGCCGGCGAGGGGTTCTCGCTCGAGGCGCAGACTCTCGCGGTCGGCGGGCAGTTGCTCACTGTGCGCGGGATCGCGGGAAGCTACCCCGAGCTGTACTTGCCGCTCTACGGTGCGCACCAGGGGGCGAACGCCGCTCTGGCCATCGCCGCCGTGGAATCCCTCATCGGCGGGGGAGACCAGCCGCTGAACGCCGAGGTGGTCGCGGACGGCCTCGGCGCCACGACCTCGCCCGGCCGTCTGCAGCTCCTCGGCACCGCGCCGACGGTGCTGGTCGACGCCGCGCACAACCCGCACGGGGCCCGCGCCCTCGTCGCCGCCCTCGACGAGGCGTTCGACATCGACGAGTGGGGTGCGGTGGTCGGCATCCTGGCGGGGAAGGACACCGTCGGCATCGTCTCGACGCTGACCCCGGCGGTCGCGCGCGTCTTCGCGACCGCCCCCGACAGCGAACGCGCGGGCGACCCCGACCTCATCGCCGACGTGGCCGAGGCGGCCGACGTCCCCGTCACCGTGCACCCGACGCTCGAGGATGCGGCCGACGCGGCCCGCGAATGGGCCGCCGAGTCCGACCGCCGCGCCGTGATCATCGCCGGATCGGTGGTTCTCGCGGGCGAGGCGATCCGTCTCGCCGACCTCGAGGACTGGAAGGCCGGGTGGCAGGGATGAGCGCCCGGGAGCGGCGCCCGCGCCGCACCCGCGGAGCCCTCGAGTCGCTCGGGGCGGTCGTCCTGGGCTTCGAGTCGATCGTCGTGTTCCTCGGCGGACTCGTGGTCTTCGGCCTCAAGGCCCTGCCCTGGGGCATCGAGCCGTGGTGGGGGATCGTCGGCGGCGTCGTGATGGCCGCCGCCATGGTCGCCGTGTCGGGCCTGCTGCGTCACCGCTGGGCGATCGTCGTGGGCTGGGCACTCCAGGTGATCCTGGCGCTCGGCGGCATCCTGGTTCCGGCTCTCGCCGTCGTCGCTCTCATTTTCGGTGGGATGTGGGCGTATGCGACGATCAAGGGAGCGGCTCTCGATCGCGCCAATGCGCGGAGGGCCGCCGACCCCGACCTCTCGAACGGAGAATGACCCATGGCCACCGAAGAGACCCTCGTCCTGGTCAAGCCCGATGGGGTCGCGCGCGGCCTGACCGGCGCGATCCTCGCCCGCATCGAGGCGAAGGGCTACGCCCTCGTCGACATCCGCCTCGTCGAACCCGACCGCGAGACCCTCGCGCAGCACTACGCCGAGCACGAGGGCAAGCCGTTCTACGAGCCGCTGCTCGAGTTCATGCTCTCCGGCCCGTCCGTGGCGATCCGCCTCGCCGGGAACCGCGTCATCGAGGGTTTCCGCTCCCTCGCGGGCACCACCGACCCGACGACCGCAGCCCCGGGCACGATCCGCGGCGACTTCGGCCGCGACTGGGGCCTGAAGGTCCAGCAGAACCTCGTCCACGGCAGCGACAGCCCCGAGTCCGCCGCGCGCGAGCTCGCGATCTGGTTCGACTGATCCCGGATGCCACGACGGCCGCCGTCCCCCGAAGGGCGGCGGCCGTTCTGTTCGTCAGCGGCGGCTGCGCGGCACCGGCTCCGCGATCCGCACCGACTCAGTGGCATCCGCGCGGAACGGACTGAGGTCGTGCAGATGACCGAGGTTGTGCGGGCGCGACGGCGCGGCGTTCGCTCCGCCATCGGCGCAGACTCGGCGATCCGCACCGACTCAGTGGCATCCGCGGAACGGACTTCCGTCCGCGGATCGCCGACGTCAGAGCTGGCCGAGGACGTCCAGGCGCAGCTGCGCGAGGACGGCGACGACCACGTAGCCGCCGAGCGCCATGAGCGGCACCCAGGCCATCAGCGAGGCCGCGGCATCCCGGGTCTTCCGGCCGACCGGGAGGATCCCCTCCCGCAGAACGTGCAGGGTGACCGCGAAGAACGTGGGGATGACCACCGACCACGTGACCATGCACCACGGGCACAGGGTGCCGAGCGCGAAGATGCTCTGCGAGATCAGCCAGATCACGAACGCCAGCGCCCCGACGATGCCGAGCCAGAAGACGATCCAGAACCAACGGGCGAATCTGGCGCCCGCGAGGATCGCGACGCCGACGACGATCGGTGCGATCCACGCCGCGAGCCCGATGATCGGGTTGGGGAAACCGAAGACGCTGCCCTGCCACGACTTCAGGTTCGCGGTGCACTGGACGAGCACGCTGAAGTCGCAGGATGCCGCTTGCCCGCCGTCCATGAGCTGACGGAACCGCTCCATGGTGAGCGAGAACGCCGCCCACCATCCGACGACTCCCGCGATGATCAACCACACCGCGAGGACTGTGGGCCGGCGCGGCGCGACGCTTTCACTCATGCTCGCGATTCTTCCACCGTCCGGCGGTGCGGCTGCTGTGGGATGCCTCGTCGTCGAGATGCCGGCGCCCCGTGCCTACCTGCCGAGAAACGCGATCGGCGTGCAGAAACGGCGTCTCCCGCCGTTTCGCGCGGCGGATCGCGTTTCTCACGGAGGATGACCCCACGCGCCTGTGAGCGAATCCGGCCGACCGTGCGATAATGGAGCTTCGATGAGCCGCGGCCGCGCCGCAGGCGAATCACCAGAAGACTTCGGGCGATGACCGCCCTTCGCAGCACGAGCCGCAGGCCTGCTGCAGACCGAGTGAGTTCGCGGCCCCGCCGGGTGCGGCGCCGCACGAGATTTCGCCGGGCGACGCGCGGTGTCGCCCGCCAGGGAGTACGCCCGATATGGCTGACGCAACAGAAGATCAGATCCCCACGACCGACGCCCCCGAGTCGGTGGCGGAAGAGAACCCGACGGCCGACGCTCCGTCGGTCGACGCCGATCCCGACGACGAGGTCGCGGCGGACGACGCCGAGGCCGCCGCCGCGACCGACGCCGGTGAGCCCGCCGTCCTCGAGATCGACGCGGTGGATGCCGCGGACGCCGCCGCCGTGACGGCGACCGACGCCGTGGAGCCCGAGATCGACGCGGCCCCGGTTGAGGCCGAGGCAGCCGCGGAGGCCGAGGCGGAGCCCGCGGCAGCGCCCGAGCCCGAGCCGCAGCCCGAGCCCGCGGCAGCGCCAGATGCCCCCGCCGAACCGGAGAAGCCCGCGCTCCCCACCGCGGTCTCGCTCGGTCTGCTTCCCGAGGTGTTCGTGTCGGCCGTGTCGACGCAGCTGCACTTCTACGCGCCCGAGCTCCCGCCGCTCCCCGCGCGCGACGAGATCGACGACCACGACGATGACGATGCTCCCGTGGAGCGGACGTCCGCGAACGCCCGGCGCCGCAACCGTCGCCGCGGGGGAGCGGCCACGGGTTCCGGCGCGGACGAGCAGGCCGAAGCCCCCGCCGCTCCCGTCCGTCAGCGCGCGGTCGAGCTCATCACCGAGCCGCAGCGCATCAAGGGCTCGACGCGTCTCGAGGCCAAGAAGCAGCGCCGTCGTGACGGCCGCGAGGCCGGGCGCCGCCGCCCCGTCGTGACCGAGGCCGAGTTCCTCGCCCGCCGCGAGGCCGTGGACCGCGTCATGGTCGTGCGGTCGAAGTCCGGCCGCATCCAGATCGGTGTGCTCGAGGACAACGTGCTCGTAGAGCACTACGTCGCCCGCAACCAGGACGCCTCGCTCATCGGCAACGTCTATCTCGGTCGCGTGCAGAACGTGCTGCCGAGCATGGAAGCCGCGTTCGTCGACATCGGCCGCGGCCGCAACGCCGTGCTGTACTCCGGCGAGGTCGACTGGGACGGCGTCGAGACCGGCAACCAGCCCCGCCGCATCGAGCTGGCGCTGAAGTCCGGCGACCGCGTGCTCGTGCAGGTCACGAAGGACCCGGTGGGCCACAAGGGTGCGCGCCTGACGAGCCAGATCTCGCTCCCCGGCCGCTACCTCGTGTACGTGCCGAACGGGTCGATGAACGGCATCTCCCGCAAGCTCCCCGACACCGAGCGCGCGCGCCTGAAGAAGATCCTCAAGGAGGTGCTGCCCGAGTCGTCGGGCGTCATCGTCCGCACCGCCGCGGAGGGCGCGACCGAGGATCAGCTCACGCGCGACGTCCAGCGCCTCACCGCGCAGTGGGAGCACATCAGCACCCAGGTCTCGTCGATCCAGGCGCCGGCGCTCCTGCACTCTGAGCCCGACCTCCTCGTCAAGATCGTGCGCGACGTCTTCAACGAGGACTTCACGCGCATGCTCATCCAGGGTGACGAAGCGCTCACGACCATTTCGAACTACCTCGCCGGCGTCGCCCCCGACCTGCTCGAGCGCGTCGAGAAGTACGAGGGCGACCAGGATCCGTTCGACGCGTTCCGCATCACCGAGCAGATCGAGAAGGCCCTCGACCGCAAGGTCTGGCTGCCCTCGGGCGGGTCGCTCGTGATCGACCGCACCGAGGCGATGACCGTCGTCGACGTCAACACCGGCAAGTTCGTCGGCTCGGGCGGAAACCTCGAGGAGACGGTCACCAAGAACAACCTCGAAGCGGCGGAGGAGATCGTCCGCCAGCTGCGCCTGCGCGACATCGGCGGCATCATCGTCGTCGACTTCATCGACATGGTGCTCGAGTCCAACCGCGACCTCGTGCTGCGTCGACTGATCGAGTGCCTGAGCCGCGACCGGACGAAGCACCAGGTCGCCGAGGTCACCTCCCTCGGTCTGGTGCAGATGACCCGCAAGAAGCTGGGCCTCGGCCTCCTCGAGACGTTCAGCGAGGCGTGCGAGGTCTGCGCCGGGCGCGGTGTCGTCGTGCACCACGACCCCGTGGTCAAGCACCGTTCCGCTCCGTCGACGAACGGCAACGGGAACGGCAACGGCAACCGCCGGAGCGGCGGCCGCGGCGGCAACGGCTCCGCGAGCGGGAACGCTGCGACCGGCGGCAACGGCAACGGTGCGCAGACGGCCCCGACGGGCGGCACGCACGTGATCACCGAGGGCGTGAAGTCCGCTCTGGCGCAGATCGCGGCATCCACGATCCACCCGACGGTCGATGACCCGGCCGTCGTCGAGGCGGCGGTCGTCGCCTCGGTGGAGGCGGTCCTGGATGCCAAGGTCGAGGCGCCCGTGCGCGAGAAGCGTCCGCGCAAGAAGCGCGAACCGCGGGCCCCGCGCACCGAGAAGGACGCGCTGCTCGAGTCGGTGCTCGAGGCACTGCCCGAGCCCAAGGCTCCCGGCCAGGGCCGTTCGCGCCGTCGCGTGACGACCGCAGCCCTGACGGGGACTCCGGTCAACGCCCAGCCCACCGACCAGGCCTAGGCCGCTTGCTGCCCGTGTCTCCCCGCGCGTGAGGGGTCAACCTCTGTCGCTTCAGACGCCGTGAAGCGACAGAAATTGACCCCTCACGCATGCGCCTCAGCGGGCGCGACGCTCGCGGGCGGTGATGCGCAGGCCGGACGCGCGGAGGCGGCGCACCAGCTCCCGACCTCCGACGTGTTCGGCGCCGGCGGCGACGAGGTCGGCGTGGCGCTCGTCGGGGACGTCGTAGTGGTCGAGGTCGAAGGCCCGGCGGGGGATACCGGCCGCCGCGGCGAAGGCGTGGAGCTCGTCGAGGTTCGCGTCGCTCACCAGATGCGCCCAGAGTCTGCCGTGCGCCGGCCACTGCGGGTCGTCGATGAGAATGGCCACCCGGCGATCCTACGGCCGACACGCGGTGCCGATGCTTTTGCCGGATGCCGCCCGGTGAGCTAAACTTGTCCTTTGGTGCGTCGTGTCCGCGCGATTGACGCGAGACCCCGCAGGCTCAGGCCGGCCGGATCGCACCGAGACTCAGGGCGTCAAGCCCTCCCGACGTCATCAGACAACCGGAGCCGTGCGCTCCCGAACGAAACAGGTGTGAAGTGGTTTACGCAGTTGTGCGCGCCGGCGGCCGGCAGGAAAAGGTCGAGGTCGGCACGATCGTCGTGCTCGACCGCCAGGCGGCGAAGGTCGGCGAGAGCATCCAGCTGCCCGCCGTCCTGTTCGTCGACGGCGAGACGGTCACGACCGACGCCGACAAGCTCGCGAAGGTCTCGGTCACGGCCGAGGTCCTCGGTGAGGAGCGCGGTCCGAAGATCGTGATCCAGAAGTTCAAGAACAAGACCGGCTACAAGAAGCGCCAGGGCCACCGTCAGGACCTCACGCGCGTCAAGATCACCGGCATCAAGTAAGAGCCAGGAGACGCAGAGATGGCACACAAAAAGGGCGCAAGCTCCACCCGCAACGGTCGTGACTCCAACGCACAGCGCCTCGGCGTGAAGCGCTTCGGCGGCCAGGCCGTCCTCGCCGGCGAGATCATCGTCCGTCAGCGCGGCACGCACTTCCACCCCGGCGCCAACGTCGGTCGCGGTGGCGACGACACGCTGTTCGCCCTCGCTGCCGGCTCCGTCGAGTTCGGCCAGAAGGGCGGCCGCAAGGTCGTCAACATCGTCGCCGCCGCGGAGTAATCCCGCAGCGCACGGCGTTCCCGAGGGGGTGGGCACTGGCCCGCCCCCTCGTCGTTTTTCCCCGCCCCGGCAGCGCCGGACCCGTCCCGGCCGCACCGGCCCCCTTCCGGAAGGATCTCTCATGGTCACCTTCGTCGACCGCGTCACCCTGCACCTGCGTGCGGGCAAGGGCGGCAACGGCTGCGTGTCGGTGCGCCGCGAGAAGTTCAAGCCGCTGGCCGGTCCCGACGGCGGCAACGGCGGCAGCGGCGGCGACGTCGTGCTCGTCGCCGACCCGCAGGTCACGACGCTGCTGTCCTATCACCACTCTCCGCACCGGTCCGCCGGCAACGGCGGGTTCGGCATGGGCGACCACCGCTCCGGCGCCCTGGGCGAGGACCAGGAACTCCCGGTTCCCCTCGGCACCGTCGTGAAGGACGCCGACGGCAACGTGCTCGTCGACATGCTGACACCGGGCATGCGTTTCGTCGCGGCGCCCGGCGGTCTCGGCGGTCTCGGCAACGCGGCGCTGGCCTCGCCCAAGCGCAAGGCCCCGGGCTTCGCGCTGCTGGGGACCCCCGGCTGGGAGGGCGACGTCGTCCTCGAGCTCAAGACCGTCGCCGACGTGGCCCTGGTGGGCTTCCCCTCCGCCGGGAAGTCGAGCCTCATCGCCGCGGTGTCCGCCGCGCGTCCGAAGATCGCGGACTACCCCTTCACCACCCTCCACCCGAACCTCGGCGTCGTGCAGGCGGGCGATGCGCGCTACACCATCGCCGACGTCCCGGGCCTCATCGAGGGCGCGAGCGAGGGCAAGGGCCTGGGGTTGGAGTTCCTCCGTCACGTCGAGCGCTGCACCGCGCTCGTCCACGTGCTGGACTGCGCCACCCTCGACCCGGGCCGCGACCCGCTGAGCGATCTCGACGTCATCCTCGGCGAGCTCGCCGCCTACCCGGTCCCCGAGGGTCAGCTTCCGCTGCTCGAGCGCCCGCAGATCGTTGTGCTGAACAAGATCGACGTGCCCGAGGCGCACGAACTGGCCGACTTCGTCCGCCCCGACCTCGAAGCGCGCGGCTTCCGCGTCTTCGAGATCTCCACGGTGAGCCGCGCCGGGCTGCGCGAGCTCACGTTCGCCCTCGGCGAGATCGTCGAGGAGCACCGGCTCGCCACGATCGACGAGGCTCCCGCCGAGCGCGTCGTCATCCGGCCCAAGGGGTCCGAGAAGGACTTCGAGGTCAAGGTCGAGGGCGGAACCTACGGACCGGTGTACCGGATCCTCGGCGACAAGCCGGTCAAGTGGGTGCAGCAGACCGACTTCCAGAACGAAGAGGCCGTGGGCTACCTCGCCGACCGCCTGGCGCGTCTCGGAGTCGAGGACGGGCTCTACCGCGCCGGCGCCGTCGCGGGTGCGACCGTCGTCATCGGCCCCGGGAACGGCATCGTCTTCGACTGGGAGCCGACGCTCAGCTCCACGGCGGAGCTGATGACGGCGCCGCGCGGTACCGACCCGCGTCTGCTGCAGAGCAACCGCCGCACCTCGTCGGAGCGCCGCGAGCAGTATCACGAGCGCATGGATGCCAAGGCCGACGCCCGCGCCGAGCTCGAGACCGAGCGCCGCGCAGCGCGTGCCGCGGGGATCTCACCCGACGGCGACTCGTCCGCTCTGACCTTCGAGGACGAGGAGCGATGACCGCTCGCTCGCGCGCCGATCTCCCTTCGGCGTCCCGTGTCGTGGTGAAGGTCGGGTCGTCGTCGATCAGCGGCGACGGGGCGTTCCGCATCGACCTGATCGTGGATGCCCTCGCGCGCGCGCGTGAGAGCGGCATCGAGGTCGTCCTGGTGTCGAGCGGGGCGATCGCCACGGCGCTGCCGCTGCTCGACCTCCAGGGGCGTCCGAACGATCTCGCGACGCAGCAGGCGGCGGCGGCCGTCGGACAGAACGTGCTGATGTGGCGCTACCAGACCTCGCTCGACCGGTTCGGACTGCTCGCAGGGCAAGTGCTGCTCACCGCCGGAGACCTCGAGAACGCGACGCACCGGTCGAACGCGCGCCGGGCGATGGAGCGGCTGCTGGGGCTCGGCATCCTGCCCATCGTCAACGAGAACGACACCGTCGCGACCCACGAGATCCGCTTCGGCGACAACGACCGGCTCGCAGCCCTCGTCGCGCAGCTCATCGGAGCCGACGCCCTCGTGCTGCTGAGCGACATCGAGTGCCTGTACACGGCGCCGCCGAGCGAACCGGGAGCGCGCCCGATCACCGATGTGGAGTGGGGCGACTACCTCTCGGAGTACACCTTCGGCTCGGTCACCGTGAATGGCGTCGGCACCGGGGGAGCGGCGACCAAGGCCTCGGCCGCGAAGCTCGCCTCCGCCGCCGGCGTTGGTGTGCTGGTCACGAGCGCCGACCTCGTCGCCGAGGCCCTCTCGGGCGCCTCGGTCGGCACGTGGTTCGCCCCGCATCCCGACCCCGTCACCCTCGCCACCGGCCCCGTGGGCGCGGTGCCCGCGGCGATAGACTGACGCGATGACCCTCACCGCCGTTTCGGTCGACGAACGCCTGCGTCTCGCGAAGGACGCCGCCCGCCAGGTCGGGCTCCTCGACTCCGCGGCCAAGACCGCGATGCTGCGGGCGATCGCCGACGCGATCGACGCCTCGAGCGACGCGATCGTCGCGGCCAACGCCGATGATCTCGAGAGCGGTCGCGCCGCCGACATCGGCGACGCGTTGCTGGATCGCCTGCGGCTGGATGCCGGGCGGGTGGCATCCCTCGCCGCCGCCGTCCGCGACGTCGCCGACCTGCCCGATCCGGTCGGCCGCGTGCTCGACCGCCGCACGCTCCCCAACGGTCTCGCGCTCGAGAAGGTCGCGGTGCCGTTCGGCGTCGTCGGGTCCATCTACGAAGCGCGCCCCAACGTCACCGTCGACATCGCGGCGCTCGCGCTGCGCTCGGGCAACGCCGTGGTGCTGCGCGGGGGTTCCGCCGCGCAGCACTCCAACGCCGCCCTCGTCGAGGTGATGCGCGGTGCGCTGAAGAGCCAGGGCGTCTCGCCCGAGGCGATCCAGACCGTCGACGACTTCGGCCGCGACGGCGCTCGAGCCCTCATGAACGCCCGAGGCCTGGTCGACGTCCTCGTCCCGCGCGGGAGCGCCGGGCTGATCGAGACGGTCGTGACGCAGTCGACGGTGCCGGTGATCGAGACGGGCGCCGGTGTCGTCCACGTCTACCTGGATGCCACCGCCCGAGCCGACTGGGCGCGCGACATCGTGTTGAACGCGAAGACGCAGCGTCCGAGCGTCTGCAACGCCGTCGAGACCGTCCTCGTCCACCGGGATGCCGCTGATCGACTGCTGCCCGAACTCCTGGGGTCGCTCGCCGCCGCCGGGGTGCGCGTGCACGGCGACGAGACGGCGGCCGGATACGACCCCCGCGTCGTCGCGGCCACCGAGGACGACTGGGCGACCGAGTACCTGAGCCTCGACCTGGCCGTCCGGGTCGTGGACGATCTGGACACCGCGCTCGAGCACATCCGTCGGTACTCCACGCACCACACCGAGTCGATCATCACCGACGACGACGCGGCCGCGGCCCGGTTCCTCGCCGAGGTCGACTCCGCCGTGGTCCTCGTGAACGCGTCCACGCGATTCACGGACGGCGGCGAGTTCGGCTTCGGCGCCGAGGTCGGGATCTCCACCCAGAAACTGCACGCGCGCGGCCCCATGGGTCTCGCCGAGCTCACGAGCACCAAGTGGCTCGGGCGCGGCGACGGCCAGGTCCGGGCCTGACCGCTAAAATGGCCCTGCGCGTCGCGCAGAAATCTCGAACGGAGCACTGATGACTATCGCCTCGCTGATCGCCCTCGCCGCTGAAGAGGGCGCCCACCACGGCGGCAACGCGCAGGCCGAGACGTGGTGGATCGGTGCGATCGCCCTCGCCGGGTTCATCACGCTGAGCCTCGTGACCCTGTCGTACCGCAACGTGTCGAACCGGCACGCGCACAAGGCGGAGGCCTACACCGCCAAGCACGGCACGCCCACCCCCGAGGCGCACGGCCACTGAGGCCCACTGTATGTCGGTGACACGCGCCCCTCGCATCGGGGTCATGGGTGGGACGTTCGATCCCATCCATCACGGTCACCTGGTCGCGGCCAGTGAGGTCGCTCAGTCGTTCGATCTCGATGAGGTCGTCTTCGTCCCCACGGGTCGACCGTGGCAGAAAGCCGACGTCACCGAGAGCGAGCACCGCTATCTGATGACGGTCATCGCGACCGCCTCCAACCCGCAGTTCACGGTCAGTCGCGTCGACATCGATCGCGCGGGGCCGACCTACACGATCGACACGCTGCGCGATCTCAAGCGTGAACGTCCCGGCGCCGACCTGTTCTTCATCACCGGCGCCGACGCGGTGGCCCAGATCCTGGGGTGGCGCAACCATCAGGAGCTGTGGGACCTGGCGCACTTCGTCGCCGTCTCCCGCCCCGGACACGTGCTGACGACGGAGGGCCTCCCCACCGAAGACGTCAGCCAGCTCGAGATCCCGGCGCTGTCCATTTCGTCCACAGACTGCCGCGCCCGAGTGCGCCGAGGCCACCCCGTGTGGTACCTCGTGCCCGACGGTGTCGTGCAGTACATCGCGAAGCATCACCTCTACCGGAGCCCTGCATGAGCACATCCGAGAACCCCGAGACCCCGCCGCTGACGCGGCGTCAGCTGCGCGAACTCCGCAACACCGGCGCCACGCCGATCATCAACCCGCAGTTCGACGCCGACGACGCGGCCCCGACCGAGCCGCCTGCGGCAGCGGACGCCACGGACGCGCCCGCCGCGGCAGCCGCCGCAGCCGAGGAGCCCGCCACGGCGGAGGCACCCGGCGCCGACCCCGAAGCCGCCGAGCCCGAGGTCGTTGCGGCCGAGCCCGAGGCGCCCTCCGCGGAGCCCGCGGCCGCGCAGGAGGCGCCCGCCAAGAAGGGCGGAATGTTCGGCGGACTCTTCGGCCGGGGCAAGGCCGAGGCAGCGCCGGTCGACGAGACTCCCGCTGTCGACGCGGAGCCCGCTCCCGTCCCCGTACCGCCGATCGTCCCGGCGTCGTTCCCGCCCGCCGACGGTGGCGATCTCGGCGTGACCGGCCTCACCCGTCGTCAGGCGCGTGCCCAGGAACGCATCCGCACCGCCTCGGTGCCCATCATCGCGCCCGATCTCGAGCCGGGCGTGCCCGCGGCGCGCGACGAGACGCCGGCCGCCGCCGGTCCGGCCGAGCCGGTGGAGACCGACGTCACGCCATCCGAGACCGGATCCGCGGATGCCGCGCTGGTCGAGGCCCCGGACACCACCGAGGACGCGTCGCCCGAGTCCGAGGCCGCCGAGGTCACGGAAGAACCGGCGGCCCCGCTCGAGCAGGAGCGCCCGGCGGAGGCGCTGGCGATCTTCCGCCCCGCGGCTCCCGAGGAAGCGCCCGCTGCCGAGACGGAGGCACCGCTCTCGACCGTGAACCCCGCTCTCGGTTCCGATCTGCTCAGCGGCCAGACTCCCGAGATCACGCTGCCGCCGTCCTTCGATCAGCTCATCTCGCGCGGAGGCGCGACCACGGGGTCGGTGTCGACGCCGAACGCGCTGATCCTGTCGCAGACGCCCGCGGGCGTCCCGCTCGTGGGTCCGGTCACGTCGACCGGTGAGGTGCTGATCACGGGCACATTCGAACTCCCCGAGGGGCTCGGCTCCGCCGGCCACGCTCCCGGAACCACCGACGGCCGCGATGTCGACGCCGTTCTTCTCGACGGCGAGCTTCCGCCCGCGTCGTCCCCCACCCCGATCGCGGCCAGTGCCGCGATCAGCACCGTCAAGCAACCCGGTGAGATCATCCGCCCCCCGGCACCGGAGAAGGGCAGCAAGCTCGTCATCGGTCTCATCATCACCACCGGCGCTCTCGCCGTGGCGGTCGCCGTCGCGCTGGTCCTCGCCTTCACGACAGGAGTCTTCGGATGACAGCCAGCCCCAACGGCATCGAGATGGCGCGCATCGCCGCGATCGCAGCCGACTCGAAAGCGGGCGAAGACCTCGTCGCGCTCGACGTGTCCGAGCCGCTGCCGCTCGTCGACATCTTCCTCCTGGTCACGGGGCGCAACGAGCGCAACGTCGCCGCCATCGCCGACGAGGTGGAGGAGAAGCTCCTCGAAACCGGTCACAAGCGGCTGCGCCGTGAGGGACGCCAGGAATCGCGCTGGGTGCTCCTCGACTTCGGCGACCTGGTGGTGCACGTCTTCCACGAGCAGGAGCGCGTCTACTACGGCCTCGAGCGCCTGTGGAAGGACTGCCCGGTCGTGCCGCTGGAGATCCCGGCTCCGGCTTCCGCCGACTGACGCTCACCGAAACGAAGCGCCGCTCCACGTGAGGAGCGGCGCTTCGGCGTTTCAGACCAGCGCGCCGGCCAGTTCCTCCCGCAGGATCGCCGCACCCGCGCTCAGCGCGCTGAGCTTGGCGAGGGCGACGTCGCGGGGCAGCGGCGCCATGCCGCAGTTGGAGCTGGCGATGAGCTTGTCGGCATCCACGAAGTCCAGGGCGCGACGGAGAGTGTCGGCCACCTCTTCGGGGCGCTCGATCTCGTGCGAGGCCACGTCGATCGCACCGAGCATGATCTTCTTGCCGCGGATCAGCTCGATGACCTCAATCGGGATGCGCGAGTTGTGCGACTCCAGCGAGACGATGTCAATGCTCGACTTCTGCAGCAGGGGGAAGGACTCCTCGTACTGCCGCCACTCCGGGCCGAGCGTTTCCTTCCAGTCGGTGTTCGCCTTGATGCCGTAGCCGTAGCAGATGTGCACGGCCGTCTCGGCGCGCAGACCCTCGACGGCGCGTTCGAGCGTCGCCATGCCCCAGTCGCGCACATCATCGAAGAACACGTTGAAAGCGGGCTCGTCGAACTGGATAACGTCGACCCCGGCCGCCTCGAGCTCCTTGGCTTCTTGGTTCAGGATGCCGGCGAACTCCCACGCGAGCTTCTCGCGGCTCTTGTAGTAACGGTCCGAGAGGGTGTCGATCATCGTCATCGGCCCGGGCAGGGCCCACTTGATCCGCTGGTCGGTCTGCGCGCGGAGGAAGGCGGCATCCGCGACGAAGACCGGCTGGGGACGCTCGACGGGCCCGACGACGGTGGGCACACTGGCGTCGTACCGGTTGCGGATGCGGACCGTCTCACGGTTCTCGAAGTCGACGCCGCTGAGATGCTCGATGAACGTCGTCACGAAGTGCTGGCGGGTCTGCTCGCCGTCGCTGACGATGTCGATGCCGCGCTGGCGCTGCTCGTGGACGGCCGCACGCAGGGCGTCCTGCTGCCCTTCGACGAGGGCATCGCCCTCGAGCGCCCACGGCGACCAGAGCTTCTCGGGTTCGGCGAGCCACGAGGGCTTGGGCAGGCTGCCGACGACCGCGGTGGGAAGGAGTGCGTTCATGGGTGAGGGCTCCGACGGGTCAGTGGACGAGGGCGGGGGAGAGGCCTGCCCAGCGGGCGAGAAGCTCGCCGTGGGGCTTCACGAAATGCTCCTCGGTGTATTTCCCCTGGGTGACCGCGAGGCGCGAGCGCTCTTCGCGGTCGTAATCGACCCGCGTGCGGGAGAAGTCGCCGCTGTCCAGAGTCGGACGGAACACGTGTGCGGCGGCGGCGTTGGCGTTGTAGATCTCGGGACGGTAGATCTTCTGGAAGGTCTCCATCGTGCTGATCGTGCCGATTAGCTGCAGGTTCGAGTAGTCGTTGAGCAGATCGCCGCGGAAGTAGAACGCCAGCGGAGCGACGCTGCCGGCCGGCATGAAGTAGCGGACCTGCAGCCCCATCTTCCCGAAGTACTCGTCGGTGAGCGAGTAGTCGTCCTGCGCGTACTCGACACCGAGGACGGGGTGGTGGTTGTCGGTGCGCCGGTAGGTCTTGCTGGTGGAGACGCTGATGCAGATGACCGGCGACACCGTGAACCGCTTCCGGTACGCGGCGGACTCCAGGAAGTCCTGGAACAGCTTTCCGTGGAGCGCGCCGAAGTCGTCGGGGACGGTGAACGACCCGGCGGCGGCGCTGGCCGCGGGCAGCAGCACGCTGAAGTCGAAGTCGCGCAGGTACGACGAGAAGTTGTTGCCGACGATCCCGTGGTGGCGAACACCGGTCGTTCGGTCCACGATCACGAGGTCGAGCACCTCGAGGAGCGGGAAGCGCTGGTCGTCACCGGATGCCGCGAACTCCACGTCGACCGAGACGATGTCGAGCTCGAGGGTGTAGCGGTCGCCCTCCGGGTTGTCCCACCGCGCCAGGTCGTTGAACCGGCGGTCGATCATCGTCAGCGCACTGCGCAGGTTCTCACGGCGGTCGTCACCGCGGGCGAGGTTGGCGAAGTTCGTCGTGGCGCGGGAGCTCTCGGACGGCGAGTAGTCCTCGTCGAATCGGGTGGTCGAGATCCGGTAGGTGAAGTCGGTGGACATCGCCGAGGCTCCTCTCGCTCGTCGGCTCTCGCCGCGGTCATCGGTGGGACCATGGTGCTCGCTCGCGGCATCCATCGGGTAATCCGTATGGACTATCCGCGCATATAGTCTTTCCCTATGGCCCGTCGTTCCAGCGGTGTGACGCTGCAGCAGCTCCAGTCCTTCATCGAGGTCGCCGCGGAAGGCTCCATCTCCGCCGCAGCCGATCTGCTCTACGTGTCGCAGCCCACGATGTCGGCCGCGATGAAGGATCTCGAGGCGAAGGTGGGCCGCTCGTTGCTCGTCCGGTCGGCGCGCGGCATCACGCTGACGACCGACGGCGTCGAGTTCCTCGGGTACGCCCGCCAGGTCGTGGAGCAGGTCGCCCTTCTCGAACAGAGGTACCTGGGCGGCCCGGCGTCGCGGCGCCTCCTGGGCGTGTCGGCGCAGCACTACTCGTTCGTCGTCGACGCGTTCGTCCGCATGGTCAAGGCCAGCGGGGCCGAACGATACGAGTTCTCCCTCCGGGAGACGCGGACGTGGGACATCATCGAAGACGTCCGGACGCTGCGCAGTGAACTCGGCATCCTGTACCGCAACGACTTCAACCGCGACGTCATCGACAAGCTCCTGCGCGACTCGGGGCTCACGTTCCATCCGCTGTTCCTCGCCGACCCGCACATCTTCGTCTCGCGGAAGAACCCCCTCGCAGCGCGCGAGCGCGTGACGCTCGACGACCTCGCGGGCCTACCGCGCCTCACATTCGACCAGGGCAACAACAACTCGTTCTACTTCGCCGAGGAGATCCTCTCGACCCTGTCCAGCGAGCAGGAGATCCGCGTCTCCGACCGCGCGACCATCTTCAACCTCATGATCGGCCTCGAGGGATACACGATCTCGACCGGGATCATCAGCGACGACCTCGACCCCGAGATCGTCGCGGTGCCGCTCGACGTCGACGAGCGCATCGAGATCGGGTGGATCGCCCACTCCGCGATCCCGCTCACCGAACAGGCGCAGCGCTACCTCGACGAGGTGCGGGCCGTCGTGCGGGAGTTCGACGTCGTGCTGCTGGGGTAGGGGGGTACGGGCATCCGATCGTGGCCTACCCGCGGCCGGCAGCGGGAGTTCATTGAGGAGTCGGTGCAGCAGGCACGTCGGAGGGCTAGGTTGTCACGACGACACCCACGGAGTGATTCGGTGAGTTCATGAACGGGCAGGGATATGCGAACGAGTACGAGGATTGCCACATTCGCCGCCGGATCGGGTCTCGTGCTCGCGTGTACGGCCTGCTCACCGGAGGCGGCCGTCTACGGCTCCGACGGGGCTGCCGTGAGAGCCGTCAGCAATGACGTCATCGAGGAGGTCACCACCTCCGGGCAGTCCGGAAGGGTATGCGCGGACGCTCCAGTGGACTTCGGGGATCCGACCTCGTGGGACGGCTTGTCGGCCGGCGAGCCGGAGAAGTTCGACGGTGAGCAGTGGGAGGAATATGCCGACCTCTCCCCGACATGGTTCATCAACGTCTCACAGTCACAGCCTGACGAGGGGGCGAGTGGTCGAGAAGTACCTGCGGTTCTCTTCTTCCGCGGCGAGGCCGACGATCTCTGCGTCGCGGGCGTGGCCTTCGGGACGCGAGTCACGTCGTAACCGCTTCTCTGCGACACGAACGACACCCCCGTCCGTTCCGTGACGGTGGACGGAGCGATCGCGTGCTCGCGTTCCCAAATACTGCAAGGTGCCCGGAAACGCAGAATGCCCCGCGAGATCACTCGCGGGGCATTCGATCCGGTGGACCTGAGGGGACTCGAACCCCTGACCCCCTGCATGCCATGCAGGTGCGCTACCAGCTGCGCCACAGGCCCGTTTTCTGTTTTCGCCCCGTTCGAGGCAACTCCATGAGCTTACTACACGGATTCGAGGCGCAGGAAATCGGCTCCACCGGGCGTGTCGTCGCCCTCCGTGACCGCGGCCACGAGCGCTGTCCGCAGCGCCTGCGACCGCTCGCTCAGGCCCCGCTGACGGGCGACGTACTGCGCTTTGCCGTCCGGGGTCTCGATCGCGACGGGGGAGTAGCCCCAGTCGGCGAGGTCGTAGGGCGATGCTTCCATGTCGAGCGTGCGGATGTCGCGTGCCAGCTCGAACGCGTCGAGCAGGATCTCGCCGGGCACGAGCGGGCCGAGCTTCACAGCCCACTTGTAGACGTCCATACCGGCGTGCAGACATCCAGGCTGCTCGACGTCGATCTGCCCCTCACGGGCGAGCGGGGTCCGGTTGCGCGGAACCGCCTCGGGCGTGAAGAACCGGAACGCGTCGAAGTGGGTGCACTTGAGATCGTGCGACTCGACCACGGCGTCCGTGCCGTCGCGCCCGAGACGCAACGGCACCGCGTGGCGCACCTCGTCGGCGCGGTAGGCCATGGCCCACTCGTGCAGCCCGAAGCACCCGAACTGAGCCGGGCGGGCCGCGGTGGCCCGCAGCAGGTTCACTACGCCGCGGTACAGCGAACCGCGGTCGCGGCGGAACGCCTCGGCATCCACCTCCGTCCCGTCCGGCGCGACCCGGTACCAGCGCCAGGACGCCCGCTCGTCGGCCTCGGCGAGCACGATGCCGGGACCGGGATGCCACCGTCGCAGGATCGCCGGCTTGTACGAGTAGTAGGTGAACAGGAAGTCTTCGACCGGATGCTTCTGCCCCCGTGAGGCGCGGGCGCGGTGAGCGGCCGTCAGCGCGTCGGCGCGTTCGGCGTGCGCGTCCGCCCGCACGGTCCACTCCGCGGGCGGAAGCACATCCGTCTCGAGGAGTGCGGTCATTCCACCGGCTCGATGAGGTCGGGGCTGTCGTTGCGGACGTTCCCGACCGCGGACGACACGACATGGTCGTCGAGCGTCTCGGCGACGTCGGGGGCGGCGTCGACCGCGGCATCCAGGATGTCGCCGACGTTCTCGGTCGTCGGGTCGAGCCACGCGTCGGCGAAGTCGGGGTCCATGAACAGCGGCATCCGGTCGTGGATCGACCCGAGGCGGCCGATCGCGTCGCGCGTGAGGATCGTGCAGCTGAGGACCCAACGCGTCGGGTCGTCTTCCGCCTTGGCGGGATCCTTCCACCACTCGTAGAGCCCGGCGAAGAACAGCGGCGACCCGTCGGCGGGGTGAATGTAGTGCGGGGTCTTGCCCGCCTCGGTGGTCTTCCACTCGTAATAGCCGGAGGCGGGGATCACCGCGCGACGCTTGATCAGGGCGTTGCGGAACATCGGCTTGTCTTCGATCTCCTCCGACCGCGCGTTGAACGCCCGCGCGCCGATCTTCACGTCTTTCGCCCAGCCCGGGACGAGCCCCCACCGTGCCACCTCGAGGCGCCGCACGGGCGGCTCGGTCTTCACCGAGTCGAGCACGATCGCCACGGATGCCGTGGGCGCGATGTTGTACGACGGCGGCGGCAGCTCATCGGTCTCGACGTCGACGCGCAGCACCCCCACGAGCTCGGATGCCACATTGGCCACGACGAATCGACCGCACATGCTTCCACCGTACGCGGGGGTTCCGACATCGGCGGCGGCGCGAGCGGGGTTGGGGCCGGCACGGGTCGCCCGGCCGGGCGCAACCTCAGCGATCCGCGCATCCTCAGCCCGGAACCCCGGATGCCACTCACCCGACGCGAATCGCTGAGGTTGCGCAGCCACGCGGCCGCGTCAGCGCTGCTACGCGACGGCGTCAGACGCAGTCACGCGGCGGCGTCAGGCGTCGCCGGCGATGACGCCCACGTCCTCGAGACGCTCGAGGAGTCCGGCGCCGTCGGATTCCGAGACCCACGGGACGTCGGCGGCGGAGTGGTCGTCGACGACCGTGCGGCCACCGGCGAGCACGGCCTCGGCGGGCAGCAGGCGCCGGATGGCGACGGCCGCCACGCTGTCGGGGTGCTCGATCGCGAAGTGCGTGTAGATCGCGTCGTCGTGCTGTCCGTCGTCGCCGACCAGGAGCCACTTCACGTTCGGGAACTCGGTGGCCAGTCGCCGGAGGTTGCCCTCCTTGTGGTCGCGGCCGCTGCGGAACCACCGGTCGTGCGTCGGCCCCCAGTCGGTCAGCAGGAACGCGCCCGCGGGGAAGAGGTGCCGGCGCATGAAGCGCGTGAGCGTCGGCGCCACGTTCCACGCGCCCGTGGAGAGGTAGATCACGGGGGCGCCGGGGTGCTCACGCGAGAGTCGCTCGAGCATCACGGCCATGCCGGGGACGGGCTGGCGGGCGTGCTCGTCGACGACGAACGAGTTCCAGGCGGCGAGCAGCGGGCGGGGGAGAGCCGTGACCATGACGGTGTCGTCGACGTCGCTGACGACGCCGAAACGCACGTCCGAGCCGACGACGAACACCCGGGTCTCGGTCGGTTCGCTGCCCTCGACCGTCATCGTCACGGTCTGCCATCCGGGAGGAAGCGACGCGGGGAGCTTCGCGTCGATGACGCCGCCGCGGTCGGCGACGACCTCGTGCGCGACTCCCTCGATCGTCACCGTGACCTGGGCGTACCCGACCGGGACCGCCGCGAAGCTGCGCCATCCCCTCAGGCTCGCGAAGTCCCCGGTGGACGTGCGCTTGACCGGGGGAGTGATGAGGACGCGGCCGAGGACGCGAACCCACTCCTCAGTCCCGTAGCCAGGGAAGCCGGTGACCGAGGGCCGGAGACCGCGAGCCCGTGCGCGACGCTCGCGCCAGGCATGGAAGCGGTACTCCAGGCGGGCGAACCAGAGCACTTTGGCGCGAGGGGAGCGAGGCATCCCGCTCAGTCTTTCACGTCGTCGCCCGCCGGTTCGAGGGAGTCGTGCTCTTCGGCGAGGTGCCGGCGCTCGATGCGCTCCAGCACCTTCTTGCCGATGTAGACCAGGAGGAGGAAGACGACGATGATCCCGACGAAGACGTATCCGGCGTAGTGGATGCGGTCGGCGAGCTCACGGTAGGTGCCCGCGGCCGTCGCGGCGACGGTGATGTAGAGGCCGGCCCAGACGATGCACGCGGGCGCCGTCCACGCCAGGAACCGTCGGTAGCGGTAGCCGCTCATGCCGACCGTCAGCGGCACGAGCGAGTGCAGCACGGGCAGGAAGCGCGACAGGAAGATGGCGGGGCCCCCGCGACGGCGGAGGTACCGGTCGGCACGCTCCCAGTTGCGGTCGCCAAGCTTCTGCCCCAGACGCGACGCGCGGATACGCGGACCGAAGTAGCGTCCCAGCCAGAAGCCGAGGCTCTCGCCGGCGAGCGACCCGATCACGACGGCCACCCCGAGCAGGATCCCCTCCAGCGGCGAGGCGATCGCCGTGCCCGCGACGATGACGACGGTGTCGCCCGGGACCACGAGACCGACCAGCACGCTGGTCTCCAGCATCATCGCGACTCCGGCGACGAGCGTGCGCACCACGGGGTCGACGTTCTGGACGACGTCGAGCAACCACGTGAGGATCTCGTTCACCTCGCTCAGCCTACGGGCGTCCGCGCGCCCTAGCCTGGGAGCGTGCCGCGTTCTGTCTCCCCGGTCGCCCTGCCGCGGTGGCGCGACCCCGACGACGTCTTCTCCACGCTGTTCGCCACCGCGCCGCACGCGTTCTGGCTGGACGCGGGCCCCGACGCGTCATCGGGCTGGAGCTACCTCGGCACCGGGCATTCCGTCCCCGGCGCAGAGCCCTTGGCGGTGGATGCCACGGCCCACGCGGACCACGATGATCCCGCCTTCCGCGGCGGCTGGGTGGGCTGGATCTCGTACGAGGGCGTCCCCACGTGGCTCCGCGTCGAGGAGATGCTCGCGTTCGACCACGCCGCGCGCCGTGTCTGGGCATTCTCGGCGGCAGGTTCCGCGGAAGAACTCGCGCGCACCGCGGACGGCGCCGGGATCGCTCCGGCGGTCCCGGAGACGGAACACCGGGGCGCGGCATCCGCTCGCCACACACCCGAGGAGTACGCGGATCTCATCGCGGCCTGCCGGGAGCGCATCGCCGACGGCGACGCCTACCAGTTGTGCCTCACCACCAGCTTCCGGCTGTCCGGGACCGTCGACGCCCTCGCCGCATTCCGCCGCCTGCGACGGCAGGCGTCCTCGCACCACGGCGGGTTCGTCCGGCAGGGCGACACGGCGCTCGTGAGCGCGTCGCCCGAAAGGTTCCTCGAGGTGCGCGGGGGCCGCGTCCACACGCATCCGATCAAGGGCACGCGCCCGCGGCATCCGGACCCCGTTCACGACCGCGCCCTCGCCGAAGACCTGCGGACGGATGCCAAGGAGCGCGCCGAGAACGTCATGATCGTCGACCTCATGCGCAACGACCTGTCGCGGGTGTGCGAGCCGTCGTCGGTGGGCGTCGACCGGCTGCTCGAGGTCGAGACGTACCCCACGGTGCATCAGCTCGTCAGCGAGGTCTCGGGCGCCCTCCGCCCCGGGACGACGATCGGCGATCTCGTGACCGCGACGTTCCCGGCCGGGAGCATGACGGGTGCCCCGAAGGCGTCGGCGATGGAGATCCTCGCGGACCTCGAGGACGCCCCGCGCGGGGTCTACTCCGGAGCGTTCGGCTGGATCGGCGACGACGGCGCGGCCGACCTCGCGATGGTGATCCGGAGCATCGTCGTCGAGCCGGATGCCACCTGGGTCGGCGCCGGCGGAGGGATCACGTGGCGGTCGGTCGCGGCATCCGAGGTCGCCGAGGTGGGGATCAAGGCGCGGGCTCCGCTCGCCGCCGTCGGCGCGGTCGTCCCGCCCGGATGGTGAGCGCCCGCCCGCGCCGGAAGGCGTGTCGCGGGGTCCGGTAGCCTGGACGTTGGCCCTTGTGGTCTCCCGACTTTCACGATTGGTCTCACCCGTGTCACAGAACGTTCCTTCCGTGCCGTCCGTCGACGGAGGCTTCGACCCCCATGCGATCCAGGCGAAGTGGCAGCAGGCGTGGGCCGAGAAGGACCCGTTCCGCGCCGGTGGCGACGGCGACACGCGTCCGCGCAAGTACGTGCTCGCCATGTTCCCGTACCCCTCGGGCGACCTCCACATGGGGCACGCCGAGAACTACCTCTACTCCGACATCGTCGCGCGCTTCTGGCGCCACCGCGGCTACAACGTGCTCAACCCCATCGGGTGGGACTCGTTCGGCCTGCCCGCCGAGAACGCGGCCATCAAGCGCGGGGCCGACCCCGTCGAGTGGACGTACGCGAACATCGCGCAGCAGAAGGAGAGCCTGAAGGACTACGGCGTCTCGTTCGACTGGAGCCGGGTGCTCCACACGAGCGACCCCGAGTACTACCGCTGGAACCAGTGGCTGTTCCAGAAGCTGTACGAGAAGGGCCTCGCGTACCGCAAGGACGCGCTCGTGAACTGGGATCCGGTCGACCAGACGGTGCTCGCCAACGAGCAGGTGCTGCCCGACGGCACGAGCGAGCGCAGCGGCGCGGTCGTGGTGAAGAAGAAGCTGACCCAGTGGTTCCTGCGGATCACCGACTACGCCGACCGGCTGCTCGACGACCTGAACCAGCTCGAGGGGTTCTGGCCGCAGAAGGTCATCCAGATGCAGCGCAACTGGATCGGTCGCTCCATCGGCGCGGATATCACCTTCGAGATCGAGGGCCGCGCCGAGAAGATCACGGTGTTCTCCACTCGTCCCGACACCCTCCACGGCGCGACGTTCTTCGTCGTGGCGCCCGAGTCCGACCTCGCGGCCGAGCTCGCGGCATCCGCCGACATCGAGGTGCGGCAGAAGTTCCAGGCGTACCTGCAGGAGGTGCAGCGCGCGACCGACATCGAGCGGCAGGCCACCGACCGTCCGAAGACCGGTGTGTTCCTCGGCCACTACGCGATCAACCCGATCAACGGCGAGAAGCTGCCGATCTGGGCCGCCGACTACGTACTGGCCGACTACGGTCACGGAGCCGTCATGGCCGTGCCCGCGCACGACCAGCGCGACCTCGACTTCGCCCGCGCGTTCGACCTGCCCGTCAAGGTCGTCGTCGACACGAACGCCCCGGTCACGGGTGCGATCCCGGTCATCGAGCTCGACGAGGACGGCGTGCCGATCGACCCGCTGGGCGACGTCGACGACCTCGACCCCGCGAAGACCGGTGTCGCGCTGACCGGCGACGGTCGCATGATCAACTCCGGGTCGCTGAACGGCCTGTCCAAGCGCAACGCGATCGCGCGCATGATCGAGGAGCTCGAGGCGAAGGGCGTGGGCCGCGCCGCCAAGACCTACCGTCTGCGCGACTGGCTCATCTCGCGGCAGCGCTACTGGGGCACGCCGATCCCGATGCTGCACGCCGAGGACGGCACGATCGTGCCCGTGCCCGCGGACGAGCTGCCCGTCGTGCTGCCGTCGGTCGAGGGCCTCGACCTCAAGCCCAAGGGCTCGTCGCCGCTCGGCGCCGCGACCGACTGGGTGGAGGTCACCGACCCCGAGACCGGCCAGAAGATGCGGCGCGACCCCGACACGATGGACACGTTCGTCGACAGCTCGTGGTACTTCCTGCGCTTCCTGTCGCCCAACGACCCGAACGAGGCGTTCTCGCTGCCCGAGGCCCGCAAGTGGGGGCCGGTCGACTTCTACATCGGTGGCGTCGAGCACGCGATCCTGCACCTGCTGTACGCGCGCTTCATCACGAAGGCGCTGTTCGACATGGGCCTGGTGGAGTTCACCGAGCCGTTCTCGAGCCTGATCAACCAGGGCATGGTGATCCTCGACGGCGCCAAGATGTCCAAGAGCAAGGGCAACCTGGTGCTCTTCCAGGAGGAGCTCGACGCCCACGGCGCCGACGCGCTGCGCGTCGCGCTGGCCTTCGCCGGCCCGGTGGAGGACGACAAGGACTGGAACGACGTCTCCACCACGGGAGCGGCGAAGTTCCTCGCGCGCGCCCTGCGCATCGCGCACGACATCGACAGCGAGACCGACGTGGTGTGGGCCGAGGGCGATCAGTCCCTGCGCCGTGTCACGCATCGCCTCCTGGCCGAGGCGCCGAACCTCATCGAGCAGACGAAGTTCAATGTCGTCGTCGCGCGCCTCATGGAGCTCGTCAACGCCACCCGCAAGGCAATCGACGGCTCCGCCGGCACCAGCGACCCCGCCGTCCGCGAGGCGGCGGAGGTCATCGCGATGACCCTCGACCTGTTCGCTCCGCACACCGCGGAGGAGATGTGGCAGACGCTCGGCTACGACGGGTTCGTCGGCCTGCAGACCTGGCGTCAGGCCGACCCGACGCTGCTCGTGGAGGACACCGTGACCGCGGTCGTGCAGATCGACGGCAAGGTGCGCGGCACGCTCGAGGTCTCGGCCAAGATCGGCGCCGACGCGCTCGAGGCCGCCGCTCGCGCCGACGAGAAGGTGCGGCGGGCACTGGGTGACCGTGAGATCGTGCGTGCGGTCGTGCGTCCGCCCAAGGTGGTCAGCTTCTCGACGAAGTAGTTCTTCGTTCCGGATGCCACGTCCCGCCGCTCCACGGAGTGCGGGGACGTGGCATCCGTCGTTCAGGGACGCGCCAGGGCGTACTCGGTGCCGGCGCGCGTGCGCTCGATCAGACCCTCGTCGACCAGGTAGCGGCGGATCGCGGCGACGTCGTCGACGATGTCGGCGAGCCGGTCGTTGATCTGGCGCTCGGTGAGGCGTTCGCCGTCGGCGAGGACCCGGGATGCCACGGCGGCGAGGACCTCGCGTCGGTCGCCGGCCCGTGAGGGGTAGTCCGTGAGGCGGCCCTCGGTGAAGAACCGGTCGACGCCGGTCGGGCGTGCGGCACGGGGTGCGGCTTTCAGGGCATCGGCGAAGACCGTCGGCGAGGCGGAGTAGCCCTCGGGCGTCTCGGCGAGGAGCCCGGCCGAGGTGAGCGCCGTGACGACCCGGCGGGCACGCGCGGGCGTCAGGGCGTCGAGGGTGGGGGTGGCCGACTCGCCGAGGACCACGCGGGCGTACACCTCGCGAGCGGAGTCGTCGGCCAGCGCGGCGAGAATGGCGCGCCAGGCGTTCTCGTTCATCCCTCCAGGCTAGGCGCGAGTCCTCCCCAGCAGAGTGATTCCGCGGACTGTCCACCGTTCGGGCTTCTCGGCTCCGGGCCCGTGGTCCGACTTCGTAGCGTGCTCGGGTGGCCACCGTCCCCGACACCGATACGCCGTCGCCCCGGCTGCCTCCGCGCCGGCGGCTCGGCGTGGGGGCAGTGATCGTGCTGGTGCTGCTCGCCTTCGCGGTGACGGTGGGCATCGGGATCTTCCGCGGCGCGACGGGCGCAGAGACGGTGACGGCGTCGTCCACACCGGCTCCGGACGGGAGCGGGGCGCCCGCCGCCGGCGTGTACGTTCACGTCGCCGGCGCTGTCCGCGCGGCCGGCCTCTACCGTCTCGAGGTCGGCGACCGGGTCGCGGATGCCATCGCCCGAGCGGGCGGATTCGCCGACGACGCCGCCCGGGACGGGGTGAACCTGGCGCGCACCGTGACCGATGGGGAGCAGATCGTCGTCCCCGTTGTCGGGGCCGAGCCGACAACCGCGGCGGCGAGCGGCAGCGCCGCCGCGGCCGGTCCGCTCGACCTCAACACCGCAACGCGAGAGCAACTCGACGCTCTGCCCCGGATCGGTCCGGCATTGGCCGACCGCATCCTCGCCTGGCGTGAGGAGAACGGCCGCTTCACGAGCGTGGACGACCTGGGATCGGTTCCCGGCATCGGCGACAAGATGCTCGCGAGCCTGCGCGATCTGGTGCGCGTATGAGCGAGCGGAAGGCCCTCCGGAGGCGGGCGTGGCGAACGGTCGCCGTGGCGGTCGGCACGTGGACCGCGGCGGCCGTCACGACCGCGACGCCGGAGGCGTGGACGGTGGCTGTCGGTCTCGGTCTGGCCGCCACGGCCGTCGGTGCCGTCTTCGTCCGGTTCCGGCATCCGCCCCTGCTGGTCGCGACGGTCGCGTTGGCGTGCGCCGCCGCCACGGGAGGGACGGCCGCCGCGCTCGTCCCCACGCGCCAGGCCGTCGCCGACCTCGAGGTGAACGGAGGTCGTCATCTGCGCGTGACCGCCACCGTCACCGGGCATGTGTCGGGCAGCGCCGACGGCGGGGCGTGGTTCGACGCGACGGTGACGAGCGTCTCCGCGGGCCAGACCACCGTGCGCGGCGTGATCCCCGCGCGGATCGGTGTCGACGCCGACGGGCGAGAGCGTCTGTCCGCCGCCGGGCAGGGGAGTGAGGTCGTGGTGTCCGGGCGGGCGATCCCGGCCGATCCGGCCGAACGGGCGATCCTCGTGCTCCGGGCCGGCGACGTGGACCGCGCCCCTCCGCCGCAGGGTATGTGGGCGGCGTTCGAGGATCTGCGCGACGGGCTCGTCGCCTCGACCCGAGGACTCCCGCAACCCGGGGCCGGCCTCATCCCCGGGCTGGCCGTGGGCGACACGTCGAGTCTCGACCCCGTCACCGAGACGGCGATGAAAGCGTCCTCGCTCTCACACCTCACCGCGGTGTCCGGAGCCAACTGCGCCCTCGTGGTCGGTGCGGCCTTCGCACTCCTGGCCGCGTGCGGCGCGCGTCGATGGGTCCGGGTGACCGGCGCCCTCCTGGTGCTCGCGGGGTTCGTCGTCCTCGTCACGCCCGAGCCGAGCGTGGTGCGGGCCGCGGCGATGAGCGCGATCGGCATCCTGGCCCTCGGGTTCGGCAGACCCACGGTCGGGATCGCCGTCCTCGCCGCCGCGGTCACCGCGCTCCTCGTCGCCGACCCGTGGCTGTGCCGATCCCTCGGTTTCGCGCTGTCGACCGCGGCCACCGCCGCTCTCCTCGTGCTCGCCCGCCCTCTGGCCGACGGACTCGGACGATGGATGCCGCGCCCTCTCGCACTCGCCCTGGCGGTGCCGACGTCGGCACAGCTGGTGTGCGGCCCGCTCATCGTGCTGATCGACCCGCACGTGCCGCTGTTGGGCATCGCGGCGAACCTGCTCGCCGACCCGGCGGCGGCGCCCGCGACGATCGCCGGCGCGCTCGCGTGCGTCGCGCCGTTCCCGTGGCTGCGCGACGGGCTGACGGCTCTGGCGTGGATCCCCGCCGCGTGGATCGCCGGGGTCGCGCACACGACGGCGTCGTCGACGGCGCAGAACCTCCCCTGGCCGGACGGTCTCCCGGGGGCGGCCCTCCTCGCGGTGATCGGTGCCGCGATCGCGGTCGCCGTCACGCGCCCGCGGCGGGTGCCGCGACTGACCGCGCTCGCCACCCTGGTCGTCGCGATCCTCGTCGGCGCGGCCGGGGGGACGAGCACGATCCGCACGGTCGCGGGCCCCCTCACCGTGCCGACGACATGGCAGGTGGCCATGTGCGACGTCGGGCAGGGGGATGCCACGCTCTGGCGCTCCGGCGACGCCGTGGCGCTCGTCGACACCGGTCCAGAACCCGAACCGCTCGCCGCGTGCCTTCAGACGTTCGGGATCGATCGCCTCGACCTGGTCGTCCTCACGCACTTCGACAAGGATCACGTCGGCGGTTCCGATGCCATCCTCGGGAAGGCGGATGTGGTGGTGCACGGACCCACCGGCGAAGCCGCCGACCAGAGGCTGCTCGACCGGTTCTCCACCGGTGGCGCCCGCGTGATCGCCGCCACCATCGGGATGACGGGACAGGTCGGCGACACCCGCTGGCAGGCTCTCGGCCCACTCCCGGGCATGGAGCCGGGCAACGACGCCAGCGTCGCGATCGACGTCACGGGCGCGGGATTCCCCCGCACCGTGATGCTGGGCGACCTCGGAGCCGATCCCCAAGCCGCTCTGCTCCGCCGCATCGACGTTCCCCGCGTCGAGATCGTGAAGGTGTCCCACCACGGCAGCGCCGACCAGGACCCCGCCCTCTACGAGCGTCTCCACGCCGACCTCGGGCTCATCGGCGTCGGCGCGGGGAACACGTACGGGCATCCGACGGAGCATCTTCTCGACATCCTGCGGGCGAACGGGACGGTCGCTGCCCGCACCGACACCGACGGCATCCTCGCGGTCTGGCGCGGCGACGAAGGGAAGCTGACGCTGTGGCGCCAGCGGGCGCCGTGATCGCGCCGGCGCTGCGGGGCCGGGTGCCAGCCGGGCGCGGCCGTGGCGGCGCCGCGAACCTCCGGGCGCGGAACAGCCACTGCCGGGAGGGGCCGCGCCCCCGGCATCCGTGTCCGACCCGGTCGGTAGGCTGGGGGAGTGACCCCGGCACCCCGACGCTCCGCCCCCGCGAAGGCCAAGTCGGCGATCCCGCAGATCGGCTGGCGCACCCCGCAGCCCGCGCCGATCGTGCTCGTCTCGGGTCCTGAAGAGGTATGCGCCGAGCGCGCGATCGCGGGCGTCCGCGAGTTCCTCAAGAGCGAAGATCCGAGCCTCGAGGTCACCGATGTCCGCGCCGACGACTACACGGCCGGAACGCTGCTGGGCGTCACATCACCCTCGCTGTTCGGCGAACCGCGCCTGGTGCGCGTCGGCGGCGTCGAGAAGTGCTCCGACACGTTCCTCACCGAGGCACTCGCCTACATCGAGCATCCTCAAGACGGCGCGACGGTCGTCCTGCGGCACACCGGCGCGAGCGTCCGCGGCAAGAAGCTCCTGGATGCCATCCGTGCCGGCCAGGGGAACGGCATCGAGATCGCGTGCCCCGCGATCAAGCGCGACTCCGACCGTTTCGACTTCGCCGTCGGCGAGTTCAAGGCCGCGCAGAAGAAAATCGCCCCGGTCGCGCTGCGCTCCCTCGTCTCGGCGTTCGCCGACGACCTCACCGAGCTCGCCGCCGCGTGCCAGCAGCTGATCGCCGACGTCCCCGGCGACATCGACGAGCGGACCGTCGAGCGCTACTACGGCGGCCGCGTCGAGACCTCCGCGTTCACCGTGGCCGACACGGCGATCGCCGGTCACTACGGCCAGGCCCTTCTCGCACTGCGGCACGCCCTGGCATCCGGGGCCGACCCCGTCCCTCTGGTCGCCGCGGTCGCGATGAAGCTGCGCACGATGGCGCGCGTCGCCGGCAACCGCGAATCGTCGGGCGCGCTGGCACAGCGCCTCGGCATGAAGGACTGGCAGGTCGACCGCGCGCGCCGCGACCTCGTCGGCTGGAGCGCCACGACCCTCGGCATGGCGATCCACGCCACCGCGCGCGCCGACGCCGAGGTGAAGGGGGCTTCGCGCGACGCGGTCTTCGCCCTCGAGCGCATGATCACGATCATCGCGACCCGCCAGCCCTACGGCCGCTGACCGCGCCCGACTCTGATCGCGGGTCCGACGAAGCCGAGCTGGCCGAGGCGGCCACGGTTTGGGGCGCGATCTGCCGTCTGGGGCGCGGCATTCCTCGCCCCGAATGGAATCTCGCGCCCCAAATCCGCACCGCACCCCACGCCCGGAAACGACGAAGCCCGCCCCGCGATGCGGGACGGGCTGTCGAAAGGATGCGGCTCAGAGAGCGGCGACCTGCTTCGCGATGGCCGACTTGCGGTTCGCGGCCTGGTTCTGGTGGATGACACCCTTGCTCACGGCCTTGTCGAGCTTCTTGCCGGCGAGGACGAGCGCCTTCTCGGCGGCTTCCTTGTCACCGGCGAGGACGGCCTCGCGCGTGCGACGCACGTGCGTGCGCAGCTCGCTCTTGACGGCCTTGTTGCGCTCGCGCGCCTTCTCGTTGGTCTTGTTGCGCTTGATCTGCGACTTGATGTTCGCCACGTTCGACGGTCTTTCGTTTGAGTGAGTGTTGGAAGTGCCGGCCGAGCGGTAGAGGGGCGCTGTACCGGCGATCGTGGAGGTCGGGAAAAACCCCACACGCAAGCCAAGGACCGAGTCTATCAGGTCGTGGCTTCCACCGTGGTGAGCGCCACGTCGAGCAGCGCGTTGAACACCCGCGGGCGCATCGCCGTGACGAGGTGCGTCGTGCGGGGCACCACGATCAACTCCGCATCCCGCGCGATCGACGTGAAGAGCTTCTCATTGGCCCGCAGCTGATCCCACTGCCCGTTGACGAACCACATCGGCACGTCGATCCGACGCAGGGCCGCCAGCAGGTCGAGCACCGACAACGACGCCAGCGCGGTGTCCTGCGCGTCGAAGGCGTATCCGCCCGCACCGAAGTCGTGCCGCGTCTCGGTGGGCAGCGTCCGGTTGAGCACGTAGTTGGTCAGCCCGAGGCCCCGATCGGGCAGGCCGTCGAACCGCCGCGCGAGGAAGCGGTACGCCGCGAGCCCGACCCCGCGCGGGATCGAGGTGCAGGACGCCGCGATGAACGCCGCGACCGGCGGGGGATCCTCGCGCCCGACGTAGTCGATGCACAGCAGCCCGCCCATCGAGTGCCCGACGAGGAGGACGGGACCCCGGGTCGCGGCATCCTGAACCGCTCTGTCGATCGTCGCGAACGCCTCGTCGAGCGTGAAGACCTCGCCGCGGCGGGTTCCGTGCCCCGGCAGATCCACCGCGGTGACCGGGTTGCCGCGTTCCCGCAGGTGCTCGACCTGGGCCCGCCACATGGTCGCGGACGTCCGGATGCCGTGCACGAGCACGACCTGGACCGTCATGGCATCCAGCCTACGAACATCGCCTTTGCAGCGGCTCGGGACGGGGATGTCGCCGGTCGCCCGTAGAATCGACGGAACATGTCACCGCGCGCCCTGAAGCCCCTCGAGCCGTCCGCCACCCCGCCGGCGCAGATCCGCAACTTCTGCATCATCGCCCACATCGACCACGGCAAGTCGACGTTGGCCGACCGCATGCTGCAGATCACCGGCGTCGTCAGCGACCGCGACATGCGCGCGCAGTACCTCGACCGCATGGACATCGAGCGCGAGCGCGGCATCACGATCAAGTCGCAGGCGGTGCGGATGCCGTGGGCGATCGACGGCGAGACGTTCGCCCTGAACATGATCGACACGCCCGGCCACGTCGACTTCACGTACGAGGTCAGCCGCTCGCTCGCCGCGTGCGAGGGCGCGATCCTCCTCGTCGACGCCGCGCAGGGCATCGAGGCGCAGACGCTCGCGAACCTCTACCTCGCGCTCGAGAACGATCTGACGATCATCCCGGTGCTCAACAAGATCGACCTCCCGGCGGCCGATCCCGAGAAGTACGCGGCCGAACTCGCGGGTCTCATCGGCGGCAAACCGGAAGACGTGCTGCGGGTGAGCGGCAAGACGGGCATGGGAGTCGAAGAGCTGCTCGACCTCATCGTCGAGAAGATCCCGGCCCCGGTCGGCAAGGCCGACGCCCCGGCCCGCGCGATGATCTTCGACTCCGTGTACGACGCGTACCGCGGTGTGGTGACGTACGTCCGCATGGTCGACGGCGCGCTGTCGCCGCGCGAACGCATCCAGATGATGTCGACGACAGCGACGCACGAACTGCTGGAGATCGGTGTCTCGAGCCCCGAGCCGGTGCCCACCAAGGGTCTCGGCGTCGGTGAGGTCGGCTACCTGATCACCGGTGTGAAGGACGTGCGGCAGTCCAAGGTCGGCGACACGATCACCAACCACCGCAAGCCCGCCACCGAGGCCCTCGCCGGATACACCGACCCGAAGCCCATGGTCTTCTCGGGCATCTACCCGATCGACGGCAGCGACTACGCGGAGCTGCGCGAAGCCCTCGACAAGCTCAAGCTCTCCGACGCCTCGCTGCAATACGAGCCCGAGACCTCGGTCGCGCTCGGCTTCGGCTTCCGCGCCGGCTTCCTGGGGCTCCTGCACCTCGAGATCATCACCGAGCGCCTCTCGCGCGAGTTCGGCCTCGACCTCATCACCACCGCCCCGTCGGTGACGTACGAGGTCACCACCGACACGGGCGAGACGGTCTCGGTCACCAACCCCAGCGAGTACCCCGACGGTCGCGTCGCCTCGGTGTCCGAGCCGATCGTGAAGGTCGGCATCCTGCTGCCGAAGGACTACGTCGGAACGGTCATGGAGCTGTGCCAGTCGCGCCGCGGCACGCTGCTCGGCATGGACTACCTCAGCGAAGACCGCGTCGAGCTGCGGTACAACATGCCGCTCGGCGAGATCGTCTTCGACTTCTTCGACCATCTGAAGAGCCGCACGCAGGGCTACGCGAGCCTCGACTACGAACCGGCCGGTCAGCAGACCGCCGACCTGGTCAAGGTCGACATCCTGCTGCAGGGCGAGAAGGTGGATGCCTTCAGCTCGATCGTCCACCGCGAGAAGGCCTACGCGTACGGCACGCTGATGGCCGAGCGCCTGCGCAAGCTCATTCCCCGGCAGCAGTTCGAGGTGCCCATCCAGGCCGCGATCGGTGCGCGCATCATCGCGCGCGAGACCATCCGCGCGATCCGCAAGGACGTGCTCGCCAAGTGCTACGGCGGTGACATCACCCGTAAGCGCAAGCTGCTCGAGAAGCAGAAGGAAGGCAAGAAGCGCATGAAGATGGTGGGCCGCGTCGAGGTGCCGCAGGAGGCGTTCATCGCCGCCCTGTCCGGCGACGTCGAGACCAAGAAGTAGCGCTTACAACCGAGAGGGGTGGATCATGCGCCGGCAGAACTTCACCGACGACACGGTCGACTACGCGGCGGTCGGCGCCACCCAGGCGCACGACCTGATGCAGTATCCGCCGGAGCACTCGGTGCCCGCCGAGGACGCGTGGCGGATCGGCAGCGGCGAGGAGCGGTTCGTCGCGGCGGGCGAGCTCCTGCTGTCGTGGGCACCACTGCGGTCCGAGGAGCTGAGCATCAGCGACGTGCGCCCGGCGGCCGACGGCGGCTACTCGGGCGTCGGTTTCGATGCGGAGGGCGCCCCGATCGCTCCCAGCCGTCTCGAGTCCGAGCAGCGGTTCGCCGCCGACGGGACGCCCTTCGTCCGCCCCGGCACGAGCGTCCGCGTGCACGGCAAGGTCGACGGCCACCGCGCCGACGCCCACCTGCGCGTGATCTCGGTGTTCGAAGAGCCGCGGCGCGTGGGCTACATCCTCGGCACCGTCGGACACTCGATCGTCAGCGGCGAGGAACTGTTCTCGGTCGAGTGGCGCAACAACGACGAGGTGTGGTTCGTCGTGCGGGCCTTCGACCGCCCCACGGCGCCGTCGTACCGGGTCTTCCTCGGTCTCGTGCGCCGTCGCCGGCGGGCGCTGTTCCAGCGGTACCTGCGGGCGATCTCGCCGCTGTACACCTCCTGATGGGCGGACCGCTCCCACTCGGCGATCCGGCCCCCGTCGACGGGCGACTGCCCGACGACCTGCCGCTCGATCCCGCCGCCGACTTCGGCGTGTACCTGCACGTCCCGTTCTGCCGGGTGCGCTGCGGCTACTGCGACTTCAACACCTACACGTCGAGCGAGCTCCGCGGTGCGCGCCAGGAGGACTTCGCCGACACGCTGGCCGCCGAGGTGCGCCTGGCGGGCGGGGTGATGGATGCCGCGGGCGGGCGGCGTGCGGCATCCACCGTGTTCTTCGGGGGCGGCACCCCCACGCTGCTGCCGCCGGGGGATCTGGCACGGATGCTGGGGACCGTGCGCGACGAGTTCGGCATCGCCGACGGTGCCGAGGTGACGGTGGAGGCGAACCCCGACACCGTCGACGACCGCGTCGCCGAGACGCTGGCGGCGGCGGGCGTGACCCGGCTGTCGATCGGGATGCAGTCCGCGCAGCCGCACGTCCTGGCGGTGCTCGACCGCACCCACGACCCGCGCAACGTCGCGACGGCGGTCGCGTCGGCTCGCCGCGCGGGCCTCGACGTGTCGCTCGATCTCATCTACGGCGCGCCGGGGGAGTCGCTCGACGACTGGCGCGCGTCGCTCGAGACGGCGACGGCGCTGCGGCCCGATCACGTCTCGGCGTACGCGCTGATCGTCGAGGACGGCACGAAGCTCGCCCGGCAGATCCGCTCCGGCGTCGTGGCGATGCCGGATGACGACCTGCAGGCCGACATGTACGAGCTCGCCGACGACCTCCTCGGCGGTGCCGGCTACGACTGGTACGAGGTGTCGAACTGGGCGACCGACACGGCCCGCCGCTCGCGGCACAACCTCGCATACTGGCGCGGCACCGACTGGTGGGGCTTTGGCCCGGGCGCGCACAGCCACGTCGCCGGACTCCGGTGGTGGAACGTGAAGCATCCCGCGGCGTACGCGCAGCGCCTGGCCGCGGGGGAGTCGCCGGCCGCGGCACGCGAGCGGCCGGACGAGACCGCACGGCGCCTCGAGTCCGTGCTCCTGCGCAGCCGGATCCGCGAGGGGTTGCCGGTGTCCGAACTCCTCGGCGCGGGCCGGAAGGCCGTGGCATCCCTCATCGCCGACGGCCTCGTCGAAGGGCAGGATGCCGTGCGCGGGCGCATCGTGCTCACGCGTCGGGGCCGGCTGCTCGCCGACGCCGTCGTCCGCGCCCTCACCGCCTGAGCGCGCTTCCGGCTCCACGGCGGGCGGGTGCTCTAGAATTGGCACTCAGGTGACCGGAGTGCCAGGAGGAGGGAGCCGGCCATGGTGTCCGAACGCGGCTTGCAAGTGCTCCGCGCGATCGTCCAGGACTACGTCGACACGCGCGAACCCGTCGGCAGCAAGGCGATCGTCGAGCGGCACGCCTTCGGGGTGTCGGCGGCGACGATCCGCAACGACATGGCGCTGCTGGAGGACGAAGACCTCATCGTCGCTCCCCACACGTCGTCGGGGCGCGTGCCGACCGACAAGGGCTACCGCGTCTTCGTCGACCACCTCGCCGAGCTCCGCCCGCTGTCTTCGGCGCAGCGGAGCGCCATCACGTCCTTCCTCGACGAGGCCGGCGACCTCGACGACCTTCTCGCGCGGACGGTGCGCGCGCTGACGCAGCTGACCGGCCAGGTCGCGATCGTGCAGTATCCCTCGTTCGCCCGCGCGAACCTCTCGCACGTGGAGCTGGTCGCCCTCGGCGGCCCCCGTGTGCTCGTCATCCTCGTCACCGACACCGGCCGCGTCTCCCAGCGGATCGCCCTGGTCCCGTTCGAGCCGTCCGAGGGCGACATCGTCCAGCTGCGGGCGCGGGTGGGCGCGCTGCTCGTGGGCCGCAGCGTCGCCGACTGCGCGCAGACGGTCGCGACGACCGACGCGCCGCGACCCGGCAATGCGCTCGACGCGATCGCAGACGCGGTGCTCCGCGTCGTCGGCGAAGAGCTCGAGGAGTTCCGTCAGGACCGCCTGGTCATGGCGGGCGCGGCGACCCTCGCCAAGCGCGAATCCGACTTCCGCGGCAGCATCTACCCGCTTCTCGAGGCCATCGAGGAACAGGTCACGCTGCTGCGGCTCATGACCGAGATGGTGGCCGACGAGCAGGGTCTTTCGGCCAGCATCGGCCGCGAGAACGAACCGTTCGGTCTGGTGGAGGCATCCGTCCTCGCGAGCCGGTACGACGGTTCCGCGGGCGGCGCGCGCGTGGGCCTGCTGGGCCCCATGCGCATGGACTACTCCTCCAACCTCGCGGCGGTCCGCGCCGTCGCGCACTACCTCACCCGGATGCTCGAAGACGACGACACCGCTCGTTGACGAGAACCGCACGGAAACGGAACGACCCCGCGTGAGCGGGCAGGAAGGCGATTGTGGCTGACCACTACGAGGTCCTCGGCGTCGCGCGCGACGCCGGCCCCGACGACATCAAGCGTGCGTACCGGCGTCTCGCGCGCGAGCTCCACCCGGACGTGAACCCCGGCGAGGACGCGTCCGAGCGGTTCAAGCTCGTCACCCACGCCTACGACGTGCTGAGCGATCCCGAGCAGCGTCGCCGCTACGACATGGGCGGCGACCAGAACCCGTTCGGCGGCGGCGGAGCGGCCGGCTTCGGCGGCTTCAGCGACATCTTCGAGACGTTCTTCGGCGGCGCGCAGGGCGGGGGCGGGCGCGGCCCGCGTCCCCGGTCCCGCCGCGAACGCGGGCAGGACGCTCTGGTCCGCGTCACGCTCGAGCTCGGCGACGTCGTCTTCGGCGTGCACCGCGACCTCGAGGTCGACACCGCGGTCCTGTGCGAGACCTGCCAGGGCGCGTGCACGCAGCCCGGGACGAGCGAGGTGACCTGCGACATCTGCCACGGGTCGGGGCACGTGCAGCGCACGGTCCGCAGCCTCCTCGGCAACGTCGTGACGAGCCAGCCCTGCAGCGTCTGCCAGGGCCACGGCACGACGATCCCGTACCCCTGCGGAACCTGCCAGGGTCAGGGGCGCGTCCGCGCCCGCCGCACGGTGTCGGTCGACATCCCCGCCGGCGTCGAGACGGGCCTGCGCCTGCAGCTCCCCGGCTCGGGCGAGGTCGGTCCCGCGGGCGGCCCGAACGGCGACCTCTACCTCGAGATCACCGTCGAGTCGCACGACGCCTTCAGCCGCGAGGGCGACGACCTGCTCGCGACCCTCGAGGTCTCGATGCCGGATGCCATCCTCGGCACCGCCACGACGATCGAGTCGCTCGACGGCAGCGTCGACCTCGAGGTGCGACCGGGCGTGCAGTCCGGCGACGTGCTGACGATCAAGGGCCGGGGCATCACGCCGCTGCGCGGCAGCCAGCGCGGCGATCTGAAGATCGGCGTGCACGTGGTGACCCCGACGCGACTGGACCACAAGGAGCGCGCCCTCATCGAGGAGTTCGCCAAGCGCACGAAGGCCCCCCAGCCGCGCCTGGCCGAGCACCAGCAGGGCCTGTTCTCGAAATTCCGCGACCGCTTCCGGCACTGATCGTGGCGCTGCACTTCGTCACGGACGACGCGGCGGCCGCGGGGATCGGCGACGCCGTCGTGCTGACCGGTCCGGAGGCGCACCACGCCGCCGCGGTCCGGCGCGTGCGCGTCGACGAGGCGGTGACGCTCGGCGACGGACGCGGAGTGTGGCTCGACGGTGTCGTGACGGCCGCGACGCCCAAGCAGGTGGACGTGCGGATCACCGCGCGCGACGAGGTTCCCGCGCCGTCGCCGCGCATCGTCCTCGTGCAGGCGCTCGCGAAGGGCGACCGGGACGAGCTCGCGGTGCAGGCGGCGACCGAGCTGGGAGTCGACGCGATCGTCCCCTGGCAGGCCGCGCGGAGCGTCTCGCGGTGGGATGCCAAGGCCGAGAAGGGCCTCGCCCGCTGGCGCACGATCGTCCGCGAGGCGGCGAAGCAGGCGCATCGTGCGTGGATCCCCGAGGTCGAGGGCATCGCACGTCTGTCGGATCTGGTCGCGCGGGCGGGCGACGCGCACGTCCTCGTGTTGGAGCCGTCCGCCGTCGAGAGGCTGACCGCCGTGGCATCCGATTCGTCCGACGATCGTGACGTCGTGCTCGTCGTGGGCCCCGAGGGCGGCATCGCGCCCGAGGAGCTCGACGCGCTGCGGGCGGCGGGTGCCCGGCTCGTCCGCCTCGGCGACACGGTGCTGCGCACCTCGACCGCGGGCGCGGCGGCGATCTCCGTGCTCTCCGCCGCGACGGGACGCTGGTAGCGCCTCCTCCCGGCCCGGCGTCGGACCCCGTCGATAGACTGGATGCCATGACCGAGCCGTCGATCTTCACGCGCATCCTCCAGGGCGAGATCCCCGCCGAGATCGTCGCCGAGACCGAGAACGCCTTCGCGATCCGCGACATCGCGCCGCAGGCGCCGGTGCACCTGCTGGTGATCCCCAAGACCGAGCAGTACCGCAACGTCGTGGAGCTGGCCGCCGGCGACCCCGACCTTCTGACCGAGATCGTGGGGCTCGCGAACTCCGTGGCCGCCGAGCACGCCGACGGCGACTTCCGACTCGTCTTCAACACCGGCGCCGGTGCCGGTCAGACGGTCTTCCATGTACACGCCCACGTTCTCGCGGGCGGACTGAACGAAAAGAGCACGGGTGGCTGATTCCCCCGAAGAACCCGTCGTCGAGCGTCTGTACGCCGACGGCGTCGCCATGGTCCAGCTCCTGGGCCCCCACGACCGCCTGCTGCGCGTGGTCGAGAAGGAGCACCCCGAGGTCGACGTCCACGTGCGCGGCAACGAGATCACCCTCACCGGGGGCGCATCGGCCGTGGCCGCGGCGAAGGGTCTCGTCGAGGAGCTCCTCACGATGACCCGCAACGGCCAGGGCCTCGACCCGTCCGATGTCTCGAGCTCCAGCCGCATCCTCCGCTCCGACGGCGGGCCCCGCCCGTCCGAGGTGCTCGGCGAGGCGATCCTGTCGTCGCGCGGCAAGGTCATCCGCCCCAAGACCCTGGGGCAGAAGGCGTACGTCGACGCGATCGAAGAGAACACGATCGTCTTCGGCATCGGCCCCGCCGGTACCGGCAAGACCTACCTCGCGATGGCGAAGGCCGTGCAGGCGCTGCAGCGCAAAGAGGTCAGCCGCATCATCCTCACGCGTCCCGCCGTCGAGGCGGGGGAGCGCCTGGGGTTCCTCCCGGGGAGCCTCACCGACAAGATCGACCCGTACCTGCGCCCGCTGTACGACGCGCTCAACGAGATGATGGACCCCGACATCGTCCCGAAGCTCATGGCGACGGGCACCATCGAGGTCGCGCCGCTGGCGTACATGCGCGGCCGCACGCTCAACGACTCGTTCGTCGTGCTCGACGAGGCGCAGAACACCACGCCCGAGCAGATGAAGATGTTCCTCACGCGTCTTGGGTTCGGCACGCGCATGGTGGTCACCGGCGACATCACGCAGATCGACCTGCCGCAGGGCGCGTCCGGTCTGAGGCTGGTCACGCGGGTGCTCGGCGACATCGACGACATCCACTTCTCGTACCTCACGAGCGCCGACGTCGTGCGTCACACGCTCGTCGGCCGTATCGTCGATGCGTACAGCGAATACGACGAGAAGCGTCTCGTGGCCCGCCGCGAACGCGACGAGGCATCCGAATTCGCCAGCCGTGCCGAACGCCGTAGCGCCGCCCGTCCCGCGGGTCCGCGCGATCACCTCCCGAGACGAAACCGCTCATGACCATCGAGATCAACAACGAATCCGGCCACGACGTCGACGAGCAGGTACTGCTGCGTCTGATGGAGTACAACCTCGCCGAGCTCCACGTGAGCCCGGACGCCGACGTCGCCATCGTGCTCGTCGACGAGGGGGCGATGGAGTCCCTCCACGTGCAGTGGATGGACGAGCCGGGCCCGACCGACGTGCTGAGCTTCCCGATGGACGAGCTGCGCCCCGGGACCGAGGACTCGCCCACCCCCGCGGGCCTCCTCGGCGACATCGTGCTGTGCCCCGCCGTGGCCGAGACCCAGGCCGTCACCGCGAAGCACTCCACGCAGGACGAACTGATCCTCCTCACCACCCACGGGCTTCTGCACCTCCTCGGCTTCGACCACGCCGAACCCGACGAGGAGCGCGAGATGTTCGGCCTGCAGCGCGAGCTCATCACCGGTTTCCAGGCCGTCGAGCGCCGTCGCCGCGCATGACCGCGGCCCTCCTCCTCGTCGCCGCCCTCGTCCTCGTCGCCTTCGGCGGCTTCATGGCGGCGTCCGAGGCGGCCCTGGGGGTCACCTCCCGGGCCGACCTGGCCGAACTCGGCGCGGGAGGGCGCAACGCCCGCGCGCTCCAGCGGATCGCCGACGACCCGAGCGCGCACGTCACGGCCGTGGTGTTCATCCGCGTGCTGGCCGAGACCACCGCGGCCGTCCTCGTCGCGGCGGCGTTCATGCTCCTGTTCGACAACATCTGGCTGGCCCTGATCGCGGCGGCCGTCCTCATGACCGGCATCTCGTTCGTGGTCGTGGGCGCGAGTCCGCGGGCGGTGGGTCGTCAGCACGCCACCGGCCTGCTGCGGGGCGGGGCGCCGATCATCCGGGGCATGCGCATCCTGCTCGGGCCGCTCGCGCACGGGCTCGTCGCGGTCGGCGACCGCATCACGCCGGGCCTCGCCCGCTCGACGTCGTTCGCGTCGGAGGAGCAGCTCCTGAGCATCATCGACGAGGCCGCCGAGAACGAGCTCATCGAAGAGGACGATCGCGAACTCATCCACTCGGTGTTCGATTTCACCGACCGCTACGTGCGCGAGGTCATGGTGCCGCGCACCGACATGGTGACGGTGGATGCCGCGGCCACGACCCGCGAGGCGCTTGCCCTGTTCCTCGACAAGGGCGTGTCCCGCGTGCCCCTCGCCGACGACGAGGCCGACGACATCGTCGGCATGCTGTACCTGAAGGACCTCGTGCAGTTCGCGTTCCGCGAGGAGGAGGGCTGGCGCGACGCGCCGATCCGCCGGATCGCCCGCCCGGCGGTGTTCGTCCCCGAGACGATGAAGGCCGAGACCCTGCTCCAGCAGATGAAGAAGGATGCCGTGCACGTGTGCCTCGCCGTCGATGAGTACGGCGGTGTGTCGGGGCTCGTCACGCTGGAGGATCTCATCGAGGAGCTCGTGGGCGACATCTCCGACGAGTACGACGCGCCCTCGACGGAGGTCGTGCCGCTGGAGGACGGCCGCTACCGCGTGAGCGCGCGCCTCGGTCTCGACGAGGTCGGCGACCTGTTCGGTCTGGAACTCGACGACGAGGACGTGGACTCGATCGGCGGGCTGCTGGGCAAGGCGCTCGGCCGGATCCCGCAGCCCGGCGCCACCGCCGAGCACTCCGGCCTGGTCATGACCGGCGGTGCGTCCCGGGGGCGTAACCGCGGCATCGCGACGGTGATCGTCGAGCGGGCCGACGACGACGAGGAAGACGACGAGACGGCGCCCGCGGGCTCCGCTCGCGAGAGGAACGACAGATGAGCGCCACCCGATCCGGCTTCGTGACCTTCGTCGGTCGCCCCAACGTGGGGAAGTCGACCCTGACGAACGCCCTCGTGGGCGAGAAGGTCGCCATCACGAGCGACAAGCCGCAGACGACGCGTCGCGCGATCCGCGGCATCGTCAATCGCCCAGGCGGCCAGCTCGTCGTGGTCGACACGCCCGGCATCCATCGTCCGCGCACGCTGCTGGGCCAGCGTCTCAACGACCTGGTCGAGCAGGTGCTCGGCGATGTCGACGTCATCGCGTTCTGCGTCCCCGCGACCGAGAAGGTCGGTCCCGGAGACCGTCGCATCGCCGAATCCCTGTCGGGATACCCGCGGGCGAAGAAGGTCGCCCTGGTGACGAAGACGGATGCCGCGAGCCGCGAACAGATCACCGAGCGGCTCATCGAGGTCGACGCGCTGCGCGAGGACTGGGCGGCCGTGATCCCCCTGTCGGCCGTGACGCGGGATCAGCTCGACGTGCTGAGCGACGAGCTGCTCTCGCTGATGCCCGAGGGGCCGGCGCTCTACCCCGACGACGTCGTCACCGATGAGTCGCTCGAGGACCGGATCGCCGAGATCATCCGCGAGGCGGCTCTCGACGGCGTGCGCGACGAGCTGCCGCACTCCATCGCCGTGACCATCGAAGACGTCGCGCCGCGAGAGGGCACCGACCTCACCGACATCTTCGCCAACATCGTGGTCGAGCGCGACAGCCAGAAGGCCATCATCATCGGCCATAAGGGTTCGCGACTCGCCGGCGTCGGCGCCCGCGCGCGGAAGGGCATCGAGCCGCTCGTGGGCAGTCGGGTATACCTGTCCCTGCACGTGCGCGTGGCCAAGGAATGGCAGCGCGACCCCAAGCAGCTCGGTCGACTCGGGTTCTGAGCAGGCCGCCCGCGACGAAAGGACGACGACGATCATGGCGAAGCAGTGGCGGGCGCACCAGCCCGGTCCGGTGGAGGACTGGACGTTCGACGAGGTCGAGGTGCCGGCACCCGGTCCCGGTGAGGTCACGATCCGCGTCCACGCGGCCGGAATCAACCCCGCGGATGCCAAGCACGTCGCATCCGCGCGATCCGGGGCGGAGTTCCCCGCCGCGATCGGGTACGAGCTGTCCGGGGAGATCACCGCGCTCGGACCCGACGCGGTCGGCGGTTCGGGCGAGCTCGCCGTGGGCGACGAGGTCGTGGCGTTCCGGGTCCGGGGCGCGTACGCGACCGAGCTGAACGTCCCCGCGCGCGACGTGTTCGCCACGCCCGCGACGCTGTCGCACCCCGAGGCGGCGAACCTCCTCCTCGCCGGCACGACCGCGGCCGAGATGATCCAGGTCACGCGCGCCGCCGAGGGCGAGACCGTGCTGCTGCACGCCGCGTCCGGCGCCGTGGGCGTGAGCCTGCTGCAGCAGGCGCGGGTGCTCGGCATCCGCGTGATCGGCACGGTCGGACCCGACTCCGCGGAGTCCGCGGAGCGCGTCCGTCGGTACGGCGGGATCCCGGTCGCTTACGGAGACGGGCTCGAGGAGCGCGTCATCGAGGCGGCCGCGGGCGAGCCGATCGCCGCGGCGTGGGACGCCGTCGGCACCGACGAGGCGATCGACGTCTCGCTCGCGCTCGTCGCGGAGCGCGACCGCATCGTCACGATCGTCGCGCCGCAGCGTGCCGAGTCGGACGGCATCCTGTGGGTCGCCGGCGCCCGTCCGGAGAGCGCCCGGTTCCGCGACATCGCCCGGCCCCGGATCCTGGAGCTTGCGGCATCCGGGGATCTGGAAGTCCCGGTCGCGCGCACGTTCGCGCTGACCGACGCGAAGGACGCCGTGCGGTTCGTGATGCAGGGCCACCCCGGCGGCAAGGTCGCGCTGCTGCCGTGACCGGGTCTCCGTTCGTGCTCTCTCCGGCGCCCGCGCGCGTCGATGTCGTGCGCGAACGCGTGCGGCTGCGCCCCCTCGAGGACGCCGGCGTCGACGCGATGATGGTGGTGTACCGAGGCGACCCCGACGTGTGCCGTTTCCTCCCCTTCGAACCGCAGAGCCCGGACGACATCCGTGAGCGGATCGGCCACCTCTTCGGTGGGACGAGCCTCGAGGGCGAGCGCGGGGGACTGGTGGTCGCGATCGAGCGACTCGACGACGGCGCCGTGGTCGGCGATCTCGTGCTGTTCCACCTCGACCCGGCCTCGGGCACCGCCGAGATCGGGTGGGTCGTCAACCCGGCCGCCGCCGGACGGGGCCTGGCGACCGAGGCCGTCCGCGCCCTCATCGACACCGCGTTCTCGGTGTACGGGTTGCGGCGCCTGGTCGCCCGAATCGACCCCGACAACGTCCGATCGGTCGCCCTGGCCGAACGCCTCGGCATGCGGCGCGAGGCGCACCTCGTCGAGAGCGGGTGGTTCAAGGACCGGTGGAGCGACGAGGTCGACTACGCGGTGCTGGCGCGCGAGTGGACGCCGATCGCGTGAGGCGCGGCGCGCGCGGGTGCTACGATCGCAGAATGCGCTTCGGTGGCCTGCTTCTTCTTAGCTGCCGCGACGAGTCCTCGTTCTAAGGGCCTTCCTCGTCGCGGAGCTCGTCGTCGGCCCCATCAGACAGACAAAAGAAGCGACCCCCTCATGAAGAACACTCAGAAGCCCACGTCCGCTCCGGTCCACAAGTACCGTCCGTTCCACGAGCAGATCCGCGTCGACCTGCCCGACCGCACGTGGCCCAGCAAGCGCATCGAGACCGCACCCCGCTGGTGCGCCGTCGACCTGCGTGATGGAAACCAGGCCCTCATCGATCCGATGAGCCCCGAGCGCAAGCGGGTCATGTTCGACCTGCTGGTGCAGATGGGCTACAAGGAGATCGAGGTCGGCTTCCCGAGCGCCAGCCAGACCGACTTCGACTTCGTCCGACAGTTGATCGAGGAAGACCTCATCCCGGATGACGTGACGATCCAGGTGCTGACCCAGGCGCGCGAGCACCTCATCCAGCGGACGTACGAGGCGATCGCCGGTGCCAAGCAGGCGATCGTGCACCTGTACAACTCCACGTCCGTGCTGCAGCGCGAGGTCGTCTTCCGCACCGACCAGCAGGGCATCGTCGACATCGCCCTCGAGGGCGCCCGCCTGTGCAAGAAGTACGAGGCGACGATCCCCGACACGGACGTCTACTACGAGTACTCGCCCGAGAGCTACACGGGCACCGAGCTCGAGTTCGCGCTGCGCATCTGCAACGAGGTCCTGGAGATCTTCCAGCCGACCCCCGAGCGCAAGGTCATCCTGAACCTGCCCGCCACGGTCGAGATGGCGACCCCGAACGTCTACGCCGACTCGATCGAGTGGATGTCACGGAACCTCAACCACCGCGAGAACGTGATCCTGTCGCTGCACCCGCACAACGACCGGGGCACCGCCGTCGCGGCGGCGGAACTCGGCTACATGGCCGGCGCCGACCGCATCGAAGGCTGCCTCTTCGGCAACGGCGAGCGGACCGGCAACGTCGACCTGGTCGCCCTGGGCGTCAACCTGCTGACGCAGGGCATCGACCCGCAGATCGACTTCAGCGACATCGACCAGGTCAAGCGCACCGTCGAGTACTGCAACCAGCTGCCCGTGCCCGAGCGCAGCCCGTGGGCCGGCGATCTGGTGTTCACCGCCTTCAGCGGTTCGCATCAGGATGCCATCAAGAAGGGCTTCGAGGCGATGGAGGCCCGGGCCGCAGCCGAGGGCAAGAGCATCGACGACATCGAGTGGGCGGTTCCGTACCTGCCCATCGATCCGAAGGACCTGGGTCGCTCCTACGAGGCCGTCATCCGCGTGAACTCGCAGTCCGGCAAGGGTGGCGTCGCGTACCTGCTGAAGGCCGACCACGCCCTCGACCTGCCTCGCAAGCTGCAGATCGAGTTCTCCGGTGTCGTCCAGACCCGCACCGACGCCGAGGGCGGCGAGGTCTCGAGCGCCCAGATCTGGGACATCTTCACCGACGAGTACCTGCCGACGACCGAGGACGACCAGCGCTGGGGCCGCTTCGAGCTGCTCTCGACCCGGTCCTCCAGCGACATGTCCGGCGACGTCTCGCTCGAGGTGACGCTGCGCGACGGCGACTCGACGCATCCCGCGTCGGCGGTCGGCAACGGCCCCGTCGCCGCGTTCCTCGAGATCGTGCGCGCGCAGGGCTTCGACGTGACGCTGTACGACTACGTGGAGCACGCCCTCAGCTCGGGCGGCGACGCGCAGGCTGCGGCGTACATCGAGCTGCAGGTCGACGACCAGCGCCTGTGGGGCGTGGGCATCGACAACGACATCTCGACGGCGTCGCTCAAGGCGATCGTGTCGGGCGTCAACCGGGCCATCCGCACGCGTCAGCGCTCCGGCGCCCTCGCCGGCGTCTGATCGTCTGAGGCACGGCCGTGGCGTACGCCCACGGACACCATGAGAGCGTGCTGCGTTCCCACGCGGCGCGAACCGTCGCCGATTCGGCGGCCTACCTGGTGTCCTCGCTGTTCGCCGGTGCCCGCGTCCTGGACGTGGGCGCCGGCCCCGGCACCATCACCGTCGACCTCGCCGACCGGGTCTTCCCGGGGCGGGTCGTGGGGATGGATGCCGCTCCCGACGTCGTCGAGATCGCCCGCGCTGCGATCGGCGAGCGCACGAACGTCGAGTTCCTCGTCGGTGACGCTTATGCGCTCGACCTCCCGGATGCCTCGTTCGACATCGTCCACGCCCACCAGACCCTGCAGCACCTGGCGCGACCGGTGGACGCGCTGCGCGAGTTCCGGCGGGTCGCCGGTCCCGACGGTCTGGTCGCGGCGCGTGATGTGGACTACGGCGGGGTGATCTGGCATCCACGGATCCCGGCCCTCGACGAGTGGCTCGCGCTCTACGACGCGGTGCACCGCGGCGTGTCGGGCGAGCCGAACGCGGGCCGAGTCCTCAAGGCGTGGGCGCGCGAGGCCGGGTTCACCCGGATCGAGGCGAGCGCGAGCGTGTGGGTGTTCGACACGCCCGAGAAGCGCGCGTGGTGGGGCGGGATGTGGGCCGACCGGGTCGTGGCATCCGCTTTCGCCGGGCACGCCCGCCGACTGGGCCTCGCCGACGACGCGACGCTCCAGCGCATCTCCGACGCCTGGCGCGCCTGGGCCGCCGACCCTGACGGGTGGATCCTCCTCCCGCACGGCGAGGTCCTCGCCCGCGCCTAGGCGGTCCCGTCTCTGCGCGAGTCGCCAGGATTTGTCGCTTCCGGGCGCGCGAGCGCGACAATTCTTGGCGACTCACACGGGTCGGGGCAGGTCACCAGGGGACCGGCGCGCCGGTCCGGTCCAGGAAGCGGAGGCCGGGCGTGCCGCGCTGCGCCTCCACGGTGTCGATGAGGGGCGGGATCGCCTCGTCGATCTCGAGGCCCGCGCCGGCGCCGCCCATGTCGGTGCGGATCCATCCAGGCGCGAGCAGTAGCAGGGCGCGCGCGTCGTTCGGGTGACGCGCGGCGAAACTGCGCATCAGCTGGTTCAACGCCGCCTTCGACGCGCGGTACACCTCGAACCCGCCCGACGTGTTGTTCGTGATGCTGCCCTGTCCCGACGACAGGACCGCGATCGTTCCGGTGTCGGCGACGAACGGGTGCAGCCTCTCGACGACACGCATCGCCCCGAGCGCGTTCGTCGCCAGGGTACGGGCGAAGTCGTCGTCGTCGATGTCGGCCGCCACCTGCGACTGAGGTGCGAGCGAGATTCCGGCGACCACGAACAGCAGGTCGAACGTGCGACCCCGCAGGCGGTTCGCGAGGGCGGTGATCTCCGCGCCGTCGGCGATGTCGACGTGCTCGAACTCGACACGGTCGGGAGCGGCGTCCCGCACCGCCCGCAGCGACTTCGAGACATCCCCGCGCACGGTCGCGACGACTCGCGCGCCTCGATCGACGTAGGTCCGGGCGATCGCGAGACCGAGACCGCGCGAGGCACCGACCACGAGAACCGATCGGTGGGACAGGGGCGTGTGTGCCATGGCATCCTCCACTCAACAAATGATGAGCGAAACTCTACACTCTCGCTCATCAGCTGTAGAGTGAAGTCATGGAGGTCACAGGGTCCCGCGCGGAGAAGCGCGCAGCGACGGCGGAACGCATTCTGCTCGCGGCCCGCGCGGAGTTCGGCGACCGCGGGATGGACGGAGCCACCATCCGCGGGATCGCGGCTCGCGCGGGGATCGATCCCTCCCTGGTGCTCCAGCACTACGGGTCGAAAGCCGCATTGTTCGCACTCGCGGTCGAACCCGTGGCCGACCTCGGCGACGGAGACGTCGAGTCCCACCTGAGCGACGTGCTCGACGTTCGCCTCCGCGAGCTCGACCCCGCCACACGGGCCCTGTTGCGGTCGATGCTGACATCCTCGGACGCGGCTCAGGCTCTGCGCGCCCATCTCGAGAACCGCGCGGACGCGCTGGCCGACGGCCGCGGCGATGAGGGGCGGATGCGCGCGGCGATCCTGGTCTCGAGCATCCTGGGAGTCACCATCGCCCGACACTTCCTCGACCTCCCCGCGCTCAGCGATCTGGACGGAGATCAGGCGGCGCACATCCTCGGCGCGCTGCTCGAACCGCCCGCGTGAGTCGCCAGGATTTGTCGCCTGGAGGCACGCCCAAGCGACAAATTCTGGCGACTCACGCGAAGCCGCCCCTCACGCGTCCGGGTCGACCCGGATGATCGGGATGCCGGTCGTCTCGACCGCGACCTTGCGGCGGTAGAGCTTGCGCTGCTCGGGGAGCGACAGGTCGAACAGCACCGCGAGGACGCGGATCACCGTCGTCACCACGACGCCGACCACGGCCGCCACGGGGAGCGGCACGCCGAACGCCGCGACCGTCGCGAGCACGGCGCACCCGCCCCCGGCCGCCACCGCGTACAGCGAACCGACGTGCATGATCGCCACCGGCAGCCCCATGAGCACGTCGCGCAGCACGCTGCCGCCCGCCGCGGCCACGACGCCGACGAACACCGCCGGCACCGCCGGGAGTCCGAGGGCGAGCGCCTTGGACGTGCCGAACGCCCCGAACAGTCCGATCACGACGGCGTCGAGCAGGACGATCGCGCGGTTGAGGCGTTGGAAGATCCCCGACAGCAGCATCCCGACGAGGGAGGCCCCGATCGCCGTGAGCAGGTACCAGTTGTTCTGCAGGGTCGAGGGAGTGACCCCGAGCAGGAGGTCGCGGATGAGTCCGCCGCCCATCCCGAGAAGTATGCCGATGATGGCGACCCCGAGGAGGTCGAGCCGTCGCTGACCCTGGAATCCCGCGGCGAACAGCGCGCCCTGCACGCCGCCCAGCGCGACGGCGGTGAGGTCGGCCCACAGCGGGATGATGAAGACGGGCGGGTTCACGGCATCCATTCTCCCGCCCCGCCTGCGCGGGCCCGCGCGCGGCGCACCGCCGACTCCCGGGGTCGCGGACGGATAATGGACTGTGCCCACCTACCGCGACGAAGTCGTGGTCCTGCGTACCCACAAGCTCGGGGAGGCGGACCGCATCGTCACCCTCCTCAGCCGACGCCACGGCAAGATCCGCGCGGTGGCGAAGGGCGTGCGCCGCACCTCGTCACGGTTCGGGTCGCGGCTGGAACCGTTCATGGTCGCGGACGTGCAGCTCTACCAGGGCCGGAACCTCGACATCGTGCAGCAGGCCGAGTCGCTCGGCGCCTACGGGGCCGACATCGCGCAGCACTACGACCGGTACACGACCGCCAGCGCCATGGTCGAGACCGCCGACCGGCTGAACGAGGCCGAGGCCACGCCGCAGCAGTACCTCCTTCTCGTCGGGGGACTCCGGTCGCTCGCGCGCGGCGACCACGCCGCCCGGAGCGTCCTGGACTCCTACCTGCTGCGCGCAATGGCCCTCTCGGGCTGGGCCCCCGGTCTCGGCGAATGCGCGCGATGCGGCACGGTCGGCGAGCACGACTACTTCCTCGCCCAACTCGGGGGCGTCGTGTGCGCGTCCTGCGCGCCCGCGGGCTCGCCGCGCGTCGCCCGCGACACCGTCGATCTGCTCCGCGCGCTCATCGCGGGGGAGTGGGACGTCGTGGACGCGGCCCCCGGTCGCACCACCGCCGCCGCCTCGGGCCTGGTCGCCACCTACGCGCAGTTCCACCTCGAGCGCGGCATCCGTTCCCTCTCGCACCTGGAATCGAATCGATGACCCCGAAGCCGCTCACGCACCGCAACGCCGCCCCCTACCGCCCCCTCGACTGGACGGGGGAGTACCCACCGGCGTTCCCGAAGGGGTCGGTTCCCGCGCATATCGCGATCGTCATGGACGGCAACGGCCGCTGGGCGAACCGCCAGGGCCTCCCGCGGATCGAAGGGCACCGGGCCGGGGAGGCGACCATCCTCGACATCGTCGCGGGAGCGATCCAGGCGGGCGTGAAGCACCTGTCGCTGTACGCCTTCTCGACCGAGAACTGGACGCGGTCGCCCGACGAGGTCCGCTTCCTCATGGGATTCAACCGCGAGGTGCTCCAGCGCCGCCGCGACCAGCTGAACGAGTGGAACGTGCGGGTCCGCTGGGCCGGGCGCAGGCCCCGCCTGTGGGGCTCGGTCATCAACGAGCTGCAGGCGGCAGAACGCCTCACCGCCGGAAACGACGGCCTCACCCTGACGATGTGCGTCAACTACGGCGGTCGCCTGGAGATCGTGGATGCCATGCGGCGCCTCGGCGAGGACATCGCCGCCGGCAAGGTGAAGCCGTCGGCGATCAGCGAGAAGATGATCGCGAAGAACCTCTACGTGCCCGACATGCCCGACGTCGACCTGTTCCTCCGCTCCAGCGGCGAGCAGCGCACCTCGAACTTCCTCCTGTGGGAGTCGGCGTACGCCGAGATGGTGTTCCTCGACACGCTGTGGCCCGATTTCCGGCGCCGGCACCTGTGGGACGCGATCGGGCTGTACGTGTCCCGCGATCGACGGTTCGGCGGCGCGGTCGACACGCCGACCGCGCGATGAATGCCGTTTTCGGAATAAGCCCGTCACCCGAAAGGTTGCACACGACATGACGGATGCCATCAAGATCGACGTGTGGAGCGACATCGCCTGCCCCTGGTGCTTCATCGGGAAGCGCAACCTTGAGAACGGCCTCGCCGCCACCGCCGATGACGACGACGCCCCGGTCGTCGAGATTGAGTACCACTCGTTCGAGCTCTCGCCCGACACCCCCGTCGACTTCGTCGGCGGCGAGGTGGACTACCTCTCGCAGCACAAGGGCATCTCGCCCGCTCAGGCGCGCGAGATGCTCGACCGCGTCACCGGCGTCGCCGCCGAGGCGGGACTCGAGTACCGCTTCGACATCCTGCAGCACACCAACACCGTGAAGGCGCACGAGCTGCTGCACTTCGCCAAGGAGCAGGGTCGCCAGCTCGACCTGTCGGAGCGCCTGATGGCGGCCTACTTCCTCGAAGGCAAGCACGTCGGCCGCGACGACGACCTCGTCGAGCTCGCGGTGGAGGTCGGCCTGGATGCCGAGCTCGCCCGCGAGGCCCTCGCCTCGGGGCGCTTCCGCGACGCGGTCCGCGCCGACCAGGCGCAGGCCCAAGCCTACGGCATCAGCGGGGTCCCGTTCTTCGTGATCGACGGCAAGTACGGCGTCAGCGGAGCCCAGCCCGTCGAGGCCTTCACCCAGATCGCCCGTCAGGTGTGGGACGAGCGTCGCGCGGCGGCCACCGAGCCGGAGACCGCCCAGGCGTGACCCCTCCTCCCCAGTCCACCTCGCGCGCGGGGCGGCACCGTCCCCGCGCGAGGTCTGGGAGAATGGAACGATGACCACGGCATTGGCCCCGGAGCGCACCCTGCGCATCGGCCCCATCGAACTCGACGCCCCCGTCGTGCTCGCGCCCATGGCCGGAATCACCAACACGGCGTTCCGGCGACTGTGCCGCGAGTACGGAGCCGGGCTCTACGTCAGCGAGATGATCACGACGAGGGCCCTCGTCGAACGCAACGACACGACGATGCGCCTCATCCGCCACCACGAGTCGGAGACACCGCGCTCGATCCAGCTGTACGGCGTCGACCCCGCGACGGTTGAAGCCGCGGTGCGCCTGATCGTCGAGGAAGACCACGCCGACCACATCGACCTCAACTTCGGCTGCCCCGTCCCGAAGGTGACGCGCCGCGGCGGCGGTGCCGCGCTGCCCTGGAAGCTCACGCTGTTCCGCGAGATCGTCGAACGCGCGGTGCGCGCGGCGGGCGACCTCCCGCTCACGATCAAGATGCGCAAGGGCATCGACGCCGACCACCTCACGTACCTCGAGGCGGGACGCGTCGCCGAGGGTGCCGGTGTCGCCTCCATCGCGCTGCACGCCCGCACGGCCTCCGAGTTCTACTCGGGCACCGCCGACTGGAGCGCGATCGCGAAGCTCAAAGAGACCGTGACGAGCGTCCCCGTCCTCGGCAACGGCGACATCTGGTCGGCCGCGGACGCGGTGCGGATGATGGACGAGACCGGGTGCGACGGCGTGGTCGTCGGCCGCGGATGCCTCGGGCGCCCGTGGCTGTTCGGCGACCTGGCGCGCGCGCTCGGCCGCCCCGGCGCGGCTCCCGGCGAGCCCGTCGACGCGACGCTCGGGTTCGTCGCGCGGGCGTTCCGCCGCCACGCCGAGCTGCTGGTGGAGTTCTTCGAGGACGAGGGGCGCGGATGCCGTGACATCCGAAAGCACGTCGCCTGGTACTTCAAGGGCTACCCCGTCGGCGGTGAGCTGCGCGCGAGCCTCGCGACCGCGTCGACGCTGGACGAGATCGACGAGCTGCTGGCCACGATGGACCTCGACGCGCCCTACCCGGGCGAGGCGGCCGAAGGGCAGCGCGGTCGCGCCGGCACGCCGAAGCGTCCCGCCCTGCCCGACGGATGGCTCGACTCCCGTGAGATCGGCGTCGACGCCGGCCGCGCCCTCGCCGACGCGGAACTGCACCACAGTGGCGGATGAGGCGGTGGTGGGCGTCGCACGCCCGTCCGGGTACGACGACGTCGACGCCGCCCGGTTCCATGAGGAGCAGCACCGCTCCCAGCGCGACGATTTCGCGCGCGACCGCGCGCGCGTGCTCCATTCGGCAGCTCTGCGACGCCTCGCCGCCAAGACGCAGGTGCTCAGCCCCGCCAGCCCTGCCGATTTCGCCCGCAACCGTCTGACGCATTCGCTCGAGGTGGCGCAGGTCGGGCGCGAGCTCGCCACCGCGCTCGAGCTCTCTCCCGACGTCGTCGACACCGCGTGCCTCAGCCATGACCTGGGGCACCCGCCCTTCGGCCACAACGGCGAGCGGGCGCTCAACGAGTGGGCGGAGGACATCGGCGGCTTCGAGGGCAACGCGCAGACGCTGCGCATCCTTACGCGGCTCGAGCCCAAGGTGATCGGTCCCGACGGGCACTCCTTCGGCCTCAACCTCACCCGGGCGAGCCTGGATGCCACGTGCAAGTACCCGTGGACGGCCGATGCGCCGCTGCCCGACCCGGGCGGGCGGTTGAAGTTCGGCGTCTATCCGGACGACGAGCCCGTCTTCCATTGGATGCGCGACGGCGCGCCCGGCCGGGTGCGCTGCATCGAGGCCGAGGTCATGGATCTCTCCGACGACATCGCGTACTCGGTGCACGACTTCGAGGACGCGGTCGTCAACCGTTATATCGACCCCGCCCTCCTGGCATCCCCGGCCGGCCACGAGTCCCTGCTCACCGCGATCCAGACGTGGGTCGGATACGACTTCGCGCGCGATGAACTGGCCGACGCGCTGTACCGCCTGATGCGTCTGCCCGAGTGGATCGGCTCGTTCGACGGGTCGCGTCCGGCGCTCGCCCGGTTGAAGAACCTGACGTCCGACCTCATCGGGCGCTTCGCCCGCGCGGCCACCACCGCCACCCGCGAGGCCTACCCGGCCCGCGACCTCACGCGTTACCGTGCGCACGTGGTCGTTCCCCGCGTCGTGGAGGCCGAGATGGCGGTGCTGAAGGGCATCATCGGCGCCACCGTCGTCTCGATCGACGGCCGGAAGGCGCTGTACCGCGAGCAGCGACGCGTCCTGAAGCGGCTTGCATCCGCCCTGTGGGAGCACCCCGACGCGCTCGACACCCTGCACGCGCCCGACTTCGACACCGCCGTCGACGACGTCGCACGGCGCCGGGTCGTCGTCGACCAGGTCGCGAGTCTCACCGATCAGCACGCGATCGCGTGGCACGGACGGCTCGTGGGCGAAGTGGATGCCGCCGAGCTCGGCATCTGGGCGCCGGGCGCCCGACCGCCGCGGGGAGCGGATGCCTGATGGCGGGGCGTATCCGGCAGACCGACATCGACGAGGTCAAGGCGCGGGTCAACATCGCCGACGTCGTCGGTGAGCGCGTCGCGCTGAAGCCCGCCGGCGTCGGGTCGATGAAGGGGCTGTGCCCCTTCCACGACGAGCGCAGCCCCAGTTTCCACGTGCGCCCCCAGGTCGGGTACTACCACTGCTTCGGCTGCGGGGAGTCGGGTGACGTGTACTCGTTCCTCCGCGCGATGGACCACGTGTCGTTCACCGAGGCCGTGGAACGCATGGCCGCGCGCGTCGGCTACACCCTGCACTACGAAGACGGCGGGGCCGCTCCCGAGACGACCGGCCGCTCCCGCCTGTATGCCGCGAACGCGGCGGCCGCCGAATACTTCCGGGGGCAGTTGATGTCGCCCGAGGCCGACACCGCGCGCCGTTTCCTGGGCGACCGCGGGTTCGACGCGGGTGCCGCCGCGCACTTCGGCGTCGGCTACGCCCCCAAGGGGTGGTCCTCCCTCATGGACCACCTGCTCGGGCAGAAGTTCTCGCGCGACGAGCTCGTGCAGGCGGGGCTCGTGTCCCAGGGGCAGCGCGGTGTGTACGACCGGTTCCGTGGGCGGGTCGTCTGGCCGATCCGCGACGTCACCGGGCAGGTCATCGGCTTCGGCGCGCGCAAGCTGTACGACGACGATCAGGGCCCCAAGTACCTCAACACCCCTGAGACGCCGATCTACAAGAAGGCGCAGGTGCTGTACGGCCTCGACCTCGCCAAGCGCGACATCTCGCGCGAGCACCGGGTCGTCGTGGTCGAGGGGTACACCGACGTCATGGCCTGCCATCTGGCGGGCATCACGACCGCGATCGCGTCGTGCGGGACGGCGTTCGGCAGCGACCACATCACGGTTCTCCGACGCGTGATGGGCGACGACACGTCGGCGGGCGAGGTCGTCTTCACCTTCGACCCGGATGCCGCCGGCCAGAAGGCTGCGTTGCGCGCCTTCGCCGATGAGAAGCGGTTCGCCGCGCAGACGTACGTGGCCGTGGCTCCCGAGGGCCTCGATCCGTGCGACCTGCGCCTGCAGCGCGGCGACGGCGCGGTGCGCGCGCTCATGGACAACAAGGCCCCGATGTTCGAGTTCGTCATCGACCAGCGCCTGAAGGACTACGACCTCTCCAGCGTCGAGGGCCGCGCGGGGGCGCTGCGGGCCGCGGCCCCGATCGTCGCCGACATCCGCGACCCGGCACTCCGCCCCGGTTACGTCCGGGTCCTCGCACGGCGTCTGGGGCTCGACATCCCCGAGGTGCAGAGCGCCGTCGAACGCGCGGCGCGCGGTGCGGATCGGGCCGAGAAGCGCGACGCGCAGCGCGGGGGAGCGGCAGAGGCTCCGGCCCCCGTGGCGGTGTCCGTGACGATGGCGCAGCTCCCCAACACCCGCGACGTCGCGCTCGAGCGCGGTGCGATGATGGCGTTCCTGCAGTACGGGCACCGCATCGAGCCGGATCTGTTCCTCCGCGCCCTGCAGACACCGTTCGGTCACCCCGCCCTCGAGGCGGTGCGGAGCACCCTGGCATCCACCGATCTGTCGCAACCGGGCTGGGCCGTGGCCGCCGTCGAAGCGGTACGCGAACCCTTCCGGACCCTTGCGGCCGAACTGCTCACGGCGGAGTTCCCCGCGCGCAATGAAGAGGGCGCGGTGGCCTCCGCGAACGACCTCGCGCGGGGCCTCCTCGTCCGCGAGCTCGAGCGGGAGAAGAACGGGCTGCTGCGCGACATCCAGCGTGTCCCGGCCGACTCCGAGGAGGGTCGGCGACTTCGTCTGCGACTGCGCGAATTGGATGCCGATCGCCAGAGGCTGACGGCTTCCTGACGCGTCGCGGTGGCGTCCGCGCCATCCGTCAGGGAGGATGTCCACATGCCCCGGACCCTCGACACCGCCGTCGCCATCCGAGCCGACGACCTCTCGCTCGCCCGAAACGGCGTGCGCGTCATCGACGGAGTCGCCTTCACGCTCGAGGCGGCGCACAGCCTCGTGGTGATGGGACCCACCGGCTCGGGCAAGACCTCCCTCGCATCTCTCCTGGCCGGACGCCCCGACGAGGGGCTGAGCGTCGTCGGGGGAGACGCGCGCGTCCACGGCATCTCCGCGCGGCATCCGGGTCGGGGGGTGCGCGAATGGACGTTCCACACCGGGTATCTGCCCCAGGGCGCGGGCGCGAACCTCCCCGCGCGGCTGACCGTGCACGAGGTCATCTCCGAGCCGATCACGGCCCGCGACCGTCGTGTGAACACGCGCGCCCTGGCGGTGCGCGTGGCGACGCTGCTCGATGAGATGGAGCTCCCCTTGGGAACGGCGCCGAAGTATCCGTACGAGCTGAGCGCGGGGATGCGGCAGCGGGTCGCGCTGGCCCGGGCGCTCGTGCTGGAACCGCGCCTGTTCGTCGCCGACGATCTGTACGCGAACCTCGACGTCGAGGTCCGACGGGCGGCGCGCACGGCAATCACGCGTCGCCGGGACGAGCGCGGAATGGCCTCTCTCGTGGTGACCAACGACGCCGACGCCCCCCGTGACCTGGATGCCGATGTGCTGGTGCTGCGCGGAGGTCACGTCGTCGCGTACGGCCACGGCGCCGAGGGACTCCAGTGGACTCCCGACGGCGCGCCCGACCGACGGATTTCGGCGGGCTGATTTTTCCGCTGCGGCACGGTGCTGTTAGTATCGTCTGGTTGCCCACCGCCAGGCGGGCATGATCCTCGGTAGCTCAATTGGCAGAGCAATCGGCTGTTAACCGATAGGTTCTTGGTTCGAGTCCAAGCCGGGGAGCGAGAGATCCGCGTCCATCTAAACGCGCCTCTCACCTAGGCCCGGGCTTCCACCCCGGGCCTTACCTTTTTTCCCGGGTCGCGGCTCAGCACCGGGCGACCCGGACCGCGCCTTCGCCTGACAGGCTGGGGGCATGGCATCCCCCTCCGATCCGCGTTCGTACGACCTCGACGGCCTCCGCGCCCGGGTTCTGCCCGATCGGGGCGGTCGCGTCGACGACAGCATCCCTCAGCTGGCGGATGCCGATCCCGATCTCTGCGCGATCGCGCTCGCCCTGCCCGACGGCGACGTGCGGTCGAGTTCGCAGAGCGACGTCGCGTTCAGCCTGCAGTCCGCGGTGAAGCCGTTCCTCTTCGCCCTCGCTCTGCTCGACACCGACGGTGAGGCCCTCGACCGCGTCGGCATCGAACCGACGGGTGAGGCGTTCGACGCCCTCAAGCTCGAGAGCGGGACCGGTCGCCCGCCGAACCCGATGGTCAACGCCGGCGCGCTGCTCACCGCGTCGCTCGTCGACGGCGACGGCGTCGAGGGGCGGATGGAGCGCATCTCGCGCGGCCTGGCCGCCTTCGCCGGGCGCGCGCTCGAGGTCGACGAAGCCATCGCCCACAACGAGCACCTGCTCGGCGACCGAAACCACGCGCTCGCCCACCTCATGCGCGCGGAGGGCACGATGCGCGTGAGCGCGGACGACGCCGTCGCGGTGTACGCCCGGGCGTGCGCGACCATGGTGGATGCCGAGACCCTCGCGCTCATGGGCGCGACGCTCGCGCTCGGGGGCGTGAACCCCCGCTCCGGAAGGCGGGTGGTACCGGCGCGCGTGGCGCGCGACGTGGTCTCGGTCATGGCGACCTGCGGGGTCTACGACGGCTCCGGCCGCTGGATGCGGGCGGTCGGCATCCCGGCGAAATCGAGCGTCTCGGGCGCGATCGTCCTGTCCGTCCCGGGGCGGCTCGGGGCCGCCGTGGTGAGTCCGCCGCTGGATGCGCAGGGGACGAGCGTCTGCGGGCGGCTCATCGCGGAGACGCTCGGCGAGGATCTCGGACTGCACAGCTTCGCGACGGGGTGACGCCCCGGATCCGCGCCATGGGAGCGGTTCCACTAAGCTCTCTCCGGCCGCACTCCGCGGCCCGGAAGGATGGCACACCGTGCCCAGCAGTGCGAGCCGTCCGCGTCGCGACCTGCAGGGGCTCCGGGCTCTCGCGGTAGTGGGGGTCGTGGCCGGCCACCTCACCGGGTGGCCGACCGGCGGGTTCGCCGGCGTCGACGTGTTCTTCGTCATCTCGGGCTTTCTCGTCACGGGCATCCTGCTGCGTGACTTCGACGCGTCCGGCTCGGTCGATCTGCGGGGGTTCTTCGCCCGCCGCCTTCGCCGGCTGCTGCCCGCCGCGATCCTCGTGCTGACGGTCGTCGTGAGCCTCGGGTACGTCGTGTTCCACCGCACTCGCGCCGACCAGACCCTGGGCGACGCGCTCTCGGCGCTCGGCCTGGTCTCGAACTGGAGGTTCGGGCTCGAGGGGCGCGACTACTTCTCCGCCACCGACGTGTCGCCGCTGCAGCACTTCTGGTCGCTGTCGATCGAGGAGCAGTTCTCGCTCGTGTGGCCGCTCCTGCTGGTCATCGCGGTGGCCGTCCTTCCGGTGGCGCGACGCCGGGGAGCGGTCACCCGCGCGGTCGTCGGCGTGATCGCGGTCCTCGTCGTCGCGGCCTCGGCCGGCGCCGCGGTCCAACTCACGGCGAGCGACCCCGCGGGCGCGTACTTCTCGACCCTCGCGCGCGCTGGGGAGCTCGGGGTCGGCGCGATCCTCGCCGCCCTCGCGCCCGCACTCGCGCGGATGCCCGCGCTGCTGCGCGGCGCGCTCGCGTGGCTCGGTCTCGCGGTGGTCGGGGCGTCCTTCCTCGTCATCGAACCCTCGTCGCCGTTCCCCGCGCCGTGGGCCGCCCTTCCGGTGGCCGGCGCGGCCCTCATCGTCGCGGGCGGCATCGGGGGAGACCCTCGCCACCGCCACCTCTTCCCGCTGACCAACCCGCTGAGTGTGGCGCTGGGCGACGTGTCCTACTCGCTGTACCTGTGGCATCTGCCCGTGATCGTGTTCGCCGGAGTCCTGCTCCCGCCGGGTCCTTCCTGGATGCCGATCGTGCTGCTGATCACCGCGGTGCTCACGATCGCGACGTACCTGGGTATCGAGCAGCCGATCCACCGGTCGCCGTGGCTCGAGCGCCGCCGTGCCGTGGGGGAGGAGCCGGTCGTTCCCGAGCCGGTCGCGGCGGCGCCGGTCGCGCGGCCGACGGCGCTCGCCTCCCGTCCCGCGGGGTGGGTGCCGGGCCAGCGGTACTACCCCGGGGCACGACCGCGGATGGGCGAGCCGGATGCCGCGCCCCTGGCGCCGGTCGACCCGGAACCGCCGACGGTCCCGGTTCCGCCGGTCGCACCCGAATCCGAACCACGACCGGGATCGGAGCCGGTGGTCGCCCCGTTGCGCCCGCCCACGTGGGCGGCGTGGCGCGAACGCTACTCGGCGCGGATCGGCCTGGCCACGGCCACGCTCACGATCGGCGCGGGCGCCACGGTCCTCGCGATCTTCGTGGCCTACGGCACCCCCGTCCTGCAGCTGCCCGCGCTAGTGGCCGCCCCTCCCGCCGCCGACCCGGCCGAGGTCGCCACGGCCCTCCCCACCCTGCAGGCGGAGCTCGCCGCGGCGGTGAGCGCGTCCACCTGGCCCGAGCTCCACCCCGGACTCGACGAGGTCATCCGCGAGTCGTCCTCCGACAACCGCGCGCACGACTGCTTCACCCCCGATGTCGCGCCCGATCCCGGCCGCTGCACGTTCGGCGATCCCGCGGCATCCCATCACCTGTATCTCGTGGGCGACTCCAGTGCCATGGCCTACGCACCGGCGATCGCGAAGCTCGCGGAGCAGAGCGGGGGCTCGTGGCGCGCGACCACGGTGGGGATGTACGGATGCCGCTTCACCGACGTCATGATCGAGAGCCGTGATCCGGCGGTCAACGCCGGGTGCCAGACACGAAAGGCGCAGGTGCGGGCGATGGTCGCGGCGGACCCGGCGGACCTCGTGATCGTCTCGAACGCCTTCACCCTGGGGACGGCGATCGGAGGTGCGTCTCTCGACCCCGCGCAACTGGCGACCTCGACCTTCGCGGAAGTCGGCACGTGGGCACCGACCGGGCGAACGGTGTTCCTCTCGCCGCCGCCGCACGGTGCCGACCTGAACCGGTGCTATTCGCCCCTGACCGGCCCGTCCTCCTGCCTGGCCGCGGTCGACGACGTGTGGACGCAGATGGAGACGGCGACCGAGGCGGAGGCGACCGCGACGGGCAACACCGCCATCAGCGCGCTGCCGTTCACCTGCGTTCAGAACGTCTGCCCCGCCTTTGCGGGCGACACACCGGTGCGCTACGACGAGACGCACCTGACTCCGGCGTTCGCCGAGCGCCTCGCGCCGATCCTTCAGCAGGAACTGCAGACGCGCGGCCTGTACTGAGGCGTCACACCAGCGAGACGGGCAGCTCCTCGCCGTCGCGCGGAGGCTTTTCCATAACGGATGCCGCCTGCGTGGCATCCAGGTAGCCCGGATGGCTGAAGCGGGAGAACTTGCCCTTCGGATCCTCCGGCGCGCGCGGAAGCCGGATGGATGCCGCACGAGTGATCGACAGAGCCGCGCCGCGCTCGACCTCGGTCATCACGAGACGGCCGCCCCGCCGCAGCAGAAGCGGGGCGCGGAACCCTCGGGGGCCCTCCAGCGTCAGGAAGAGTGTTCGAGGACCGCCCGGCACGGTGGATGCCACGGTGAGACGTGCGGACGACACCTCCGATGCGGCGAGCTCTCGGCCGCCGGCCCGGATGAGCCCGAGACCCGGGTTCACGCTGACGGCCGGGAAGCGACGCCACAACCACCACCCGCCGGTGACGCTCAGGACTGCCACGAGGAGGACGACGACGACCCAGGCGGCGGGCGCGTTCTCCAGGAGCAGCACGATCAGCCGGAGCGACGTGAACCCGAGCAGCAGGGCGAATCCCACGAACGACGCGGCGTAGAGGAGCATCGCCCCGATGTCACGCCTCGCGACGACCACCCAGACGTCCCCCTCCGGCGGCGCGGCGATCCCGGGCTGCACGGGGTCCGGATCCCCGCGTCGGCTGCGGGAGAGTTCGATCGCCACGACGATTCCGCCGGCTAGAGCCAACGCGCCGCCGATGACGAAGACGACGTTCGCGGGGGAGAGTGCCGCCCCGCTCAGCACCGTCGTCAGGACGCTGACGGCCGCGAGCACCGGAACCAGGAACGCCATGACGACGATCGCCCACATCGACCGCCGCGCGCGCCGACGCGCGTCGTCCGGGCTCACCGCCGCGCGGAGGGCTGCGCCTTCCGCGCGCACGAGGACCGTCACACCGAACACCGCCACTGCGACCCCCGCAGACAGGCACAGGGCCGCGAGGAGGCTCGCGACGCCTCCTCGGGGCAGCAGGACGGCGGATATCACGACCGCCACGGCTCCCGCGACGATCCACACCCAGCCCGCGACACGTTTGCCCACGACAACCCCCCGCGAACTGTCTAGCGGGGCCACCGGAGCGGAGAACAGGGGTTGCGCTCGGGGTGCCTCCCGGACTCAGGCGTCGATGTCGTCGACCCCCGGCATCCACGACGCGCCGGGCTTCCCCCACTTGCGCTTCTTGGCGATCTTCGCGACGATCCGGCTGTCCTCCTCGTCGAGCCGGTCGACGTACAGCACGCCGTCGAGGTGATCGAATTCGTGCTGCAGGATGCGGGCGCGCCAGCCCGACACCTCGATGCGGACCGGCTGACCCTCGAGGTCGATCCCCGTGAGCAACGCCGACTCCGACCGGCGCAGCGGGAACCGCTCACCGGGGAAGGACAGGCATCCTTCGGACTCCTCGTCCGGATCGGGGTAGCCCGGCTCGAGCGGACGGATCCACAACTCGGGGTTGATCACGACCCCGCGCCACGGCTGACCCTCGTCATCCTCGTACGTGTACGTGAAGATGCGGAGACCCACGCCGACCTGGGGGGCGGCGAGACCCACGCCGGGAGCGGCATCCATCGTCTCGAACATGTCGGCGACCAACGTACGGATCTCGTCGGTGATCTCGTCGACGCGGGAGGCGGGGGAGTGCAGGACGGGATCGCCCATGATGCGAATAGGGAGAACGGCCACGTCACCAGCCTATGCGGCGACGCGGCGGCTATCGTCGGAGGGTGATTCCGCTCGATGTCTCCCTCACCGACGGTATCGATCAGCTCGTCGGAGTCTTCCGCGATCCCCGCATCCTGCTCGGTATCCCGCTGGCGCTGTTGGGCGCGGTCTTCATGTCGTTTGGCGCGCAATACCAGCACCGCGGCGTGCAGAAGGTCGAACGCCTCTCCGGCAAGACGACCGGCGGACTCTCGCGATCGCAGGTCACGTCGCTGCTGACGCGCCCGTCCTGGGTCGCCGGCACCCTGATGCTGGCCCTCGCGATCGTGTGTCAGCTCGCGGCCCTGTCGGTCGCACCGTTGATCCTCGTGCAGCCGCTCGGCGCGATCGCCCTGGTCATCACGACGGTCCTGAACGCCCGGGTCAGCCACCACAAGCCGACGCGCCAGTCGCTCATCGCCATCGCAGCCTGCGTCGGCGGCATCTTCATCTTCGTCACGATCGCCGCGTTCTTCGCGACCGAGCACGTGGTCACCTCGCGCGAACTGTGGATCATCCTCGGCATCCTCGCCGTCGTGGTCGTCGTGTTCGGGGTGTTCTGGTTCCTCGTCCGGCGTCGCGCGCAGGCGCTGTTCTACATCATGGCCGCCGGCGTCATCTACGGTTTCGTCGCGACGCTCGCGAAGGTCATCATCAGCCGCATCCAGGCCGGAAACTTCGAGTGGCTGACGCTGCTGTGCGTCATCGCCCTGCTCGCCGCGGTCGCCGTCGGCGCCTACTTCGTGCAGACCGCATACTCGGTCGGGCCCCCCGACCTCGTGATCGCCGGTCTCACCGTCATCGATCCGATCGTCGCCGTGCTCATCGGACTCTCGGTGCTGGGCGAGGCCTCGACGGCTCCCGCCTGGGCGCTGATCGGCTTCGTCATCGCCGGCGCGATCGCCACGTGGGGCGTCATCCAGCTGACCCGCCACCACCCGCAGATCACCGCCGACGGCAAGCCGAAGAAGCCCCGCGTGCACTGACCGCGCGCGGCGCTGTCGATCCGCTCGAGCGCACACGACCGGGTCGAGCGCACACGACCGGGTCGACCCGAACGTGTGCGCTCGACCCGAGCGTGGGCTTTCGCCGGGTACGGGGCGCCAGATCACGTGATGTGGCCGAACGCACACCATCCGGTCGAGCGCATACGACCGGGTCGGCCCGCACGTGTGCGCTCGACCCGAACGTGGGCTTTCGCCGGGCACGGGGCGCCAGATCACGTGACCTGGCCGAATGCACCCGCCATGACGTGCCACCGCGCGTACGGTCGGCCAGATCACGTGATCCGGCGGCTTCGGCCGGGCACACGGATGCCGGTAGGCTCGGACGCACACGGGGCGGTGGCCAAGCTGGTCAAGGCAGCGGGCTCATAACCCGACGATCGTGGGTTCAAGTCCCACCCGCCCTACTCACGCCCCGCCCACGGACGGATGCGGGAACACCGCGACAGCGCGGAACGTTCTCCCCGTCGTCTTCCGCACCCGACGGAGACGCCGACCCGAGCGGACCGACCATGACCTTCCTCTTCCCGTACGACGACGACCAGGATGCCGCGCAGCCCATCTGCCCGTCGTGCGGCATCACGATGCACCCGCTCCTGGACGAGGGCGTGGATGCCGACGAGTGCCGCGACTGCGGCTTCCGGCTCGCCTGGTCGCGCTCCGACGAGTCGGCGGGCGACGACGACCGCTGGGACGACTGAGGCCGGTGTCGGAGGCCTCCCTTACGGTCTTCCCGTGGCGGAGAGAGTCGAATCGTGGTGGGCCCGGCGGCAGTGGTCGAAGGGCGTCGACGTCCCGTACGCGATCGGCGCGTACCGCGAAGCGTGGGCGGCCTTCCCGGCGCTGATCCGGCAGTACCACCCCGACCTCAACGGCGGGATCGCCCTGAGCCAGGTCCCGCCCGCCGCCGACGTGCTGCTGCTCTGGCAGTGCGACTCCGGCCACCGGTTCGCCGCCACGCCCACGGAGCAACGGCTCCGCCCCGGTCGCGAGCGGCGCCGCAGCGCCTGGTGTCCGGAGTGCAGCGAACTGGCGTCCCCGACCCGCGTCCCCGCGCTCCCGATGCGCGAGTCCGTCGACGCGCCGCCGGTGTCCGCGACAGGGGTTCTGCGCCCCCGGAGGCCCAAGAAGTCGCCGCCGCTGTGCGACAAGACGCCCGACCTGCCGCCCGGCGCAGCGTTCGTCTCGTCGTGCGCGCCGCGTCCGGCATCCGCGGTGGAGGACCGCCTGCGCGCCGATCTGTTCGCGCGGCTCGCCCTCGTCGAAGGGCTCAACGCCGTCCGCGTCACCCGGCCGTTCTTCCAGCACCGGGAGATCTGGCCCGATCTCGTGCTGAGCGAACTCCGCATCGCGGTCGAGTACGACTCGATCGGGCGGCACGGCCTCGAGCACGTCGGTCGACGCGAGCAGGCCGACCGGCGGAAGGATCGCGCGCTGCGCGCCGTCGGGTGGGAGGTCGTGCGCGTGCGCACCGGCAAGCTCGAGCCGCTCGGACCCCACGACCTGCAGCTCGCCACCTGGAATCGCGCGGCGCTCGACCGGCTGATCGAGGCGTTCCGCGGCATCCGGGGTCCGCTGCTCGTGGACGCGTACTCGCGATGAACCGGGGCGCGATTCGTGCACCGGGGCAGGCGATGTCCGCCCCGGTGCACGAAGGGCGCCCCGAACCCGCGACGGCTCCGTCGAGCGGTGACGCGGGGCTCAGGCCGCGCCCACCCCCGGCAGGATCTGCTTCAGCAGGTCGTCGAGCGTGACGACGCCGAGCAGCCGCTCACCGTCGACGATCGTCGCCAGCTGCACGCGTCCGCGGCGCATGCGCGCGAGCGCGTCGTACGCCGAGGCGTCCGGCGCGAGCACGAGCGGCTCGCGCGCGATGGCGGAAGCCGGAGTCGAGGGTGCCACGGCGAGCGTGTCGCGCACGTGCGCGACCCGGGCCGACGCACCGGAACCCACCAGGATGCGCAGGTGGGTGGATGCCGCAGCCGCGGCCTGCACGTCTGCCGCGGTCGCGTCGGCCGGCACCGCCGTGGGCGTGCGATCGGTGCGGACGATATCGCCGACCGTGAGCGTGCCCAGCTCGATCGCCTGCGCGATCGGTGCGGAGTACTGCTCGTCCAGCGTGCCCGCGCGTCGCGAATGCGCGACGAGTTCGCGGATCGTGTCGGCGTCCTGGCCGCCCGCCGCCGCCTTGTCGACCGGCTCTACGCCGGACGCGCGCACCAGGCGGTTGGCGATGCGGTTGATCCACAGCAGGAACGGCCGTAGTGGCCAGGTCATCGCACGAGCGAGGATGCCGGTCGCCTTCGCCGCGGTCTCGGGGTGCGCGATCGCCCACGACTTCGGGGCCATCTCGCCGATGACGAGGTGGAGGAACGTGACGACGATCAGCGCCAGCATGAACGCGATGATGTCGGCGAGGACGTAGGGGAGACCCCACTGCTCGAACACCGGCGCCAGGGCGTAGTCGATCGCGGGCTTCGTGATGGCGCCGAGCAGGAACGTGCAGGCGGTGATGCCGAGCTGTGCGAACGCGAGCATCACGGTGAGCTCGTTGACTCCGCGCAGGGCGGCGCGCGCCGAGGCGCTCGTCGCCGCCTCTTCCTCCAGGCGGTGGCGACGCGCGGCGAGCAGCGCGAACTCGACGATCACGAAGAACGCGCTGGCGACGATGAGCGCCGCGGTGATCAGGGTGACGACCCACCAGCTCATCGGGCCACCTCCTCATCGGTCGACTCCGCCGGAACGGCGGCATCGGCATCCCGGTCCACTTCCCGCAGGCGCACGACGAGCTGCGACGGGACGTGACGGTCGACCTCGGTGACCTCGATGTCGAGCCAGCGGTCCAGGTTCAGCCCCTGGACCACTTCACCCGCGCGCTCGGGCAGGTCGACGCGGACGATGGTGCCCGCGGTGGGCAGATCGCCGTGCGCCTCGATCACGAGTCCCGCGGCCGTCTCGACGTCGCCCTCGGCGAGGTCGTGCCCGATCAGGCGTTCCAGTTCATCGAGGTGCAGGTCGCCCGGAACCGTCCACGCGTCGGCGCCGACCGAGGCGACCTCGTCGATCTCGACATCGTGCTCGTCGGAGAGCTCGCCGATGACCTCCTCGGTGAGGTCCTCGATCGTGAGGATGCCGTCGAAGTTCCCGTACTCGTCGACCACGCACGCGAGCTCGTTGCGGCTGCGACGCATGCGATCCAGGGCGACGGGGAGGAGCATCGACGTCGGGAGCACGACCGCCGGTCGCATGACCGACGACACCGGGTCCGCGGCATCCGGCTGCTCGCGGAGAAGGTCGATGAGTTCGATGACGCCGACGGGGGAGTCCTCGTCGCCGATCACGGGGTATCGGGTGTGGCCGGTCGCCATGAGCGTCCGGACGTCGCCCACCGTCGTGTCCGGACGCACCGAGTCGACCTGCGAGCGCGGGATCATGGCGTGCTCGACGTCGCGCTGGGGGAAGTCGAGGATGCGGTCGATGATCATCGACAGGTCGTCCGGCAGGTCGCCGCTCGCGCGGGACTCCTCGACGATCGCCTCGAGGTCGCGCGCGGTCGCGCTCTCGTCGACGTCCTCGAGCGGCTCGATGCGCACCAGGCGCAGGAGGGCGTTCGCGGCGAGGTCGAAGACGGTGATCAGCCAGCCGAAGGCGAGCAGGTAGATGCGGGTGGGGACCGCCAGTGCCCGGGCCAGAGGCTCGGGGTTCGCGATCGCGAGGTTCTTCGGGTACAACTCGCCGAAGATCATGGTGACGACCGTGGCGAGGAGCAGCGCTCCGACCGTTCCGATGGCGACCGAGACGCCGGGGTCGATCCCGACGCCTCCGAGAAGCGTTCCGATCGAGGCGCCGATGAGCGGCTCCGCCACGTAGCCGATCAGCAGCCCGGTGACCGTGATGCCCAGCTGGGCGCCGGACAGCATGAATGACGTGCGCTGCGTGATCGCGAGGACCCGCTTCGCCTGCACGTCGCCCTTCTCGGCGCGCGCGGCCAGCCGCGATCGGTCCACCGACATGTAGGCGAACTCCTGGGCCACGAAGAAACCGCAGGCCGCGATGATCGCGAGCGTCACGATCACACCCAGAAGCAGTGTCAGAACCGCCGTCAGCATCGAATCTCACCCCCTCGCGTCACGAGAGGGCTCGAAGATCGGCCCTCCTGGTCGGGGGAGGTGCGGGGATGGCTCACGGGGGATTCGCTCTCGTGGGTCGTCGATTCGGTGACCAGAAAGATATCGTCGCTCGCTTTGAAATCGCTGTGGTGCCCCGGGATGCCACGGGGGGTGGCAGAATAGTGAGCCCCGCATTGCCTCGCTTCCCGGCGTGGTCCCGCCCTTGCTCTACCGGTACGCTTCGGCGCGCCAGAAAAGGACCAGCCGTGGGACGCCTCATCTACCGCGACCGTGCGACGTTCGACATCGACGACCGTCTGCTCGCGCATCTGCGCATCGTGATCATGAACAAGCTCCGCCGGAACGAGGGCTTCATGCTCCAGGTTCCGGTGAACGAGGGCGTGCGCCAGGCGAGTCTGTGGATCCACGCCTCGAACGCCCTGGTGCTGCAGTTCTACGGCGGGCGCGAACCGGCGATCGACCGTGAGCTCGTCGACCAGATGATGCACGACGCGAGCGGCGCCGACGGCCTCACCCTCACGGGATCGGGGATCGCGGCGCCTCAGGCCGCGCCGGCGCGCCCCGCGCGCTGAGCCGGACGGGTCGCCGGAAGGGGAAGCCGGAGCGCGAACGACGCTCCGGCTTCCGCGGGGAGGCAGAGCACGTCGCCGCAGTGCGCGCGGGCGATCCCGCGGGCGATCGGCAGCCCGAGTCCGACGCCGCCGGCGGTCGTGCGGGCCTCGTCCAGTCGGACGAGGCGGTCGAAGATCCGCTCGCGATCCGCGACGACGATGCCCGGCCCGTCGTCCTGCACGTGCACCTCGACGTCGTCGCCCTCGTATCGGATGCCGAGCTCCACGCGGCCGCGGCCGTCGGTGACGCGGGCGGCGTTCTCCACGAGATTCGACAGCACCTGCGCGATGCGGTCACGGTCGATCGCGACCGGGACCGCAGCATCCGGCAACTCCGTTCGCACCGTCATCGCCGGGTGAACGAGGCGGGCCCGGTCGGCCTCGGCCGCCACGACCTCGCGGAGGTCGGTCATCGCCACGGACAGCTCGAGACCGCGGTCCACCCGCGCCATGAGGAGCAGGTCATCGACGAGCCGTGACGCGCGCGTCGCCTCCCGGACCACGTGTCCGGCCAGCATCTCTCGCTCGGGACCGTCGAGATCGGCGCGGACGAGGGTGTCGGCGGCCGCGCGGATGCCGGCCACCGGCGTCCGCAGTTCGTGCGCGGCATCCGAGAGGAAGGCGCGGAGCCTCTCCTCCGCAGCGCGTGCGGCGACCTCGGCACCCACGACATCGTCCAGCATGTCGTCGAGCGCGCTCGCGACGCGACCGATCTCGGTCTCGGGGTGCGTGGGGCGCAACCGGCGGTCGCGCTCGCCTCCGCCGATGGCGCGCGCGACCTCGGAGACGTCGTCCAACGGTCGCAGCGTGGCCCGCACGACGAGGATCACCGCGCCCGCGGCGAGCACCAGCACGACGACCGACGCGATCGCCATGATCCAGCGGACCTGGGCGAGGGTCTCGCCGATCCCGGCCGCCGAGGCGGTCAGCGTCAGGGTCGACCCGTCGCTGAGCGTCGAGCGCAGCGTGACGAGGTCCGCATCGCCGGTGAGGTCCGAGGCCGTGACGGTCACCGCCCCGGGCGACGGTGTCGGGGGAGCCTCCCCACCGCGCGGACCGCCGCCGGCCGGTCCCGCCGGCGCACTGCGCAGTTGGTCGGGGCTCGGCCCCGCGACGACGGAGTCGCCCTCGGCGCCGTCGATGCGCACCGCGAGGCCCTGGGCGGACAGGCGGTCGGCGAGGTCGGTGGCATCCACGATCCCGACGAGCGACGCGGTCGCGGCGGCGCGGTCGCGCAGCCGGTCCTCGATCTGACCCCGCAGCCGCGCCCCGAGCGCGATGTCGACGATCACCGCGAGGACCACGAGCAGCAACGCGACCACGGCCAGGACCGACACGATCGTCCGGCGGCGGAGGGATCCCGACCGCAGGGGCCGCGGCGCGCTCATGAGCGCTCGCTCAGGCGGTACCCGAGTCCGCGGACCGTGTGGACCAGGCGCGGGCCCTGCGTCTCCATCTTGCGGCGGAGCGCACTCACGTGCACCTCGACGAGATTGACGTCGTAATCGTCGTACCCCCACACCTGGGTGAGGATCTGCGCCTTCGAGAGCGTCCGGCCGCGGCTCTCGACGAGGAGGCGCAGCAGGCGGAACTCCGTCGCGGTGAGATCGAGCAGCGTGCCCGCCCGGTGCGCCGTGGCGGCGTCGGCATCCACGACGAGATCCCCCACCGACACCGTCTGGGGCAGCCGCCCGCGCCGCCGCAGGACGGCGCCCGTGCGGGCCACGAGCTCGGCCATCGTGAACGGTTTGACCACGTAGTCGTCCGCGCCCTCGGCGAAGCCGCGCAGGCGATCGTCGACCTCGTCGCGCGCCGTCAGCATGATCACCGCGGTGTCGGCCGCGGCGCGCACGACGGGGAGCAGTCGGATGCCGCTGGGCCCGGGCATCATCCAGTCGAGCACCACGAGGTCGGGGCGGAACTTCTCCAGCCGCTCGGTCAGGTCGGTGCCGTCGGGCGCCCCCTCGGCAACGAATCCGTCGGCGCGCAACGCGAGGACGACGGCGAGGCGGATGGTCTCGTCGTCGTCGAAGACGAGCACGCGGGCGGGGGCGGACATCCGGCCGACGATACGGGCGGACACTGGACGGCCCTTATGCGAGCGCTAGGTGTTCGCCCGCATTCCGGCCGCTTCAGGTCGGCTTCAGTTCCGGTTCGAAGGCTGGTCATCGACGCCGACGAGATGCGCCGGCCGGAGAGGAACACCATGTCGGACGACGACTACCCCACCCAGCCGCTTCCGCGCTACGACGAGCCGGCGCCCGCCCCGCAGCGTCGGGGATGGGTCCGCCCCGCGGTGATCGCCGCCGCGGTGGTCGCCGCGGTCGGGCTCACCGGAGGAACGGCGGCGCTCGCTGCCCAGTCGAGCACGCCCACGACGGTGGCAGCGACGAGCAACGCCCCGAGCGCCGACGGCGGCGCGGGTGCACCGACCGGCGCACCCACGGGAGCCCCCACGACCTCGCCCATCCCGCCGGCCGACGGCACGGCACCCACCCCGCCGGCCGACGGCACGGCACCGGCCGCGCCGGAGGGCGGGCCGCAGCAGGGCGAGTGCGGCCCGGGCGGTGGCCCCGGTCTTCCCGGCGGTCCCGGAGCGGACGGACACACCCCGCCCGCACCTCCCACCGACGGCACGGCGCCCACCCCTCCCGCCGACGGCACCGCCCCCACTCCGCCCGCGGCCGGTGACGCGCCGACGCCCGGAGCTACGCCTCCGGCGGTGAAGGGCAGCTGACCGCGCGATTCCGCCGCGCCGCGCGGGCCGCGTCCAGCACGCGGTCAGCGCGGTGCGGCACGATCGGAGCATGGCGAAGCAGGGGACGGGAGCGCGCCGACGCCCGACCCCGGCACGGTCCAAGCGCCCCGCCGCCCGCCGCCCCCGGCGCACCGCCGCGCGTGTGCGCGAACTGCGACGGCGACGCCTGATCTTCGGTCTCCTCGCCACCGTCGTCGTCGGCCTGATCGTGGCCGCCGCGATCCCGCTCGTGCACCTCGTCTCCGCCTGGAACGCCGAGACCCGTAAGGCCTCCATCGACATCACCGGCTTCGACCCCGGATTCCTGATCGACGACGCCGACTTCTACGACGGCAACGCGATGGATGCCGACGAGATCCAGCGGTTCCTCGACGACGAGGTCGGCGATTGCGCGAACGACTCCTGCCTCACCGTCCTGCGCGCCGACCTCCCCTCGCGCGACGCGATCGTGTCGGAGGACACCGGTGAGACGGTCTGCGAGGCCTACGACGGCGGCGAGCTCACCGCGGCGCAGATCATCGACCGCATCCAGCGGGCCTGCGGCATCTCGGCCAAGGTGCTGCTGGTCACCCTGCAGAAGGAGCAGAGCCTCGTGTCCGGCCGGATCGCGCGCGCCCCGTCGGCCGAGGCCCTCGGCGCCGCGATGGGTGCGCGCTGCCCCGACGATGCCGCGTGCGACCCTGGGCAGGCCGGCTTCGCCGCGCAGGTGGCGCAGGGGGCGACCGACCTCAAGGCGTACCGTGCGTCGGACTTCATGCGGCAACCCGGCACCCACTACATCGCGTATTCGCCCGACCCCGCGTGCGGCGGTACCGACATCGAGATCCGCAACCACGCCACCGCGGCGCTGTACAACTACACGCCGTATCAGCCGAACCCGGCGGCGATCGCCGCGCGATGGGACAGGGGCGACGCCTGCTCCACCTACGGCAACCGCAACTTCGCGCTGTACTGGAAGCTCTGGTTCGGCTGAGGAATCACAGTGTTGTGATTTCGTTATCAACGGGCGATAATGACCGAGACAATCGAACAGCCGCCACCGCTCTCGCGCAGGTCGTAGGGGAAGACGTACCTGACGAAGGAGAGACCATGGCGACCACGTCTTCGCGCGGAGTGATCCTCATCCACTCGGCGCCGCGCGCGTTGTGCCCCCACCTCGAGTGGGCGGTGGGACGCGCCCTCGGCCGTGCGGTCAACTTCGATTGGGCCGACCAGCCGGTGCTCGCCGGCAGCCGTCGCGCCGAGTTCTACTGGGAGGGTCCGGTCGGCACCGGAGCGGCCCTCGCGAGCGCGATCCGCGGCTGGGAGCACCTGCGCTTCGAGGTGAGCGAGGATCCGACGCCCCGCAGCGACGGTGGCCGGTGGATGCACACGCCGGGGCTCGGCATCCACTACGCCCAGACCGATGCGGCCGGGAACGTCGTCATCGGCGAGGACCGCGTGCGCTACGCCCTGGAGGTCGCCGCCGGCGACGCCTTCGAGCTGCAGCGCGAACTCGACGTCGCCCTGGGCTCCGCCTGGGACGACGAGCTCGAGCCCTTCCGCCACGCCGGCGACGACCAGCACATCGTCTGGTTGCACAAGGTCGGCTGAGAGATGTCGGGTGGGGGAGGCGCCACTACCGGAGGCCGGTGACCATTCCCGGCACCGGGACCGCGTATCCCCGGCCCGATGGAACACCGAACGCCCCCGTCATCCCCGTAGCAGTCGGGGGATGCCGGGGGCGTTCGGCCGTGATCAGACGGAGGCGATCGCGACGACGGCGTTGTGACCGCCGAAGCCGAAGGAGTTGCTGATGGCCAGCTGGTCGCCCGCACCGAGCTCGACCGGCGAACCCGAGATCGCGAACGGCACCTCGGGGTCCTGCTCGGTGAGGTTGATGGTCGGCGGTGCGACGCGGTTCTTCAGCGCGAGCACCGTGAAGATGGCTTCGAGAGCGCCGGTGCCGCCGAGGAGGTGACCCGTGGATGCCTTCGTCGCCGACACCGGGATCTCGTCGACTCGGGCGCCGAACACCGCGCGCAGCGCCTGGTACTCGTTCGGGTCGCCGACGGGGGTCGAGGTGGCGTGGGCGTTGATGTGCGTCACGTCGTCGGGCGACGCACCCGCCATCTCCAGCGCCATACGCACGGCGCGGGCCGCGCCGCGGCCCTCGGGGTCGTTCGCGGTGATGTGGTACGAGTCGGCGGTGACGCCGCCGCCCACGATCGTGGCGTAGATCTTGGCGCCGCGGGCCTTCGCGTGCTCCTCGGTCTCGAGGATGAGCACGCCGGCGCCCTCGCCCATGACGAAGCCGTCACGGTCGATGCTGCCGGGGCGCGACGCGGTCTCGGGGGAGTCGTTGCGCTTGGACAGCGCCTGCATGGAGGCGAACGACGCGATGGTGATCGGGTGGATCGCCGATTCGGTGCCGCCCGCGATCACGACGTCGGCCAGGCCGTCGCGGATGTGCTGCACCGCGTTGACGATCGACTCGGTGCTCGACGCGCACGCCGAAGCCACGGTGCGCGCGAACGCACGGGCGTGGAAGTGGAGCGACAGGTTGCCGGCTGCGGCGTTGGGCATGAGCATCGGCACCGTCATCGGCATGACGCGCCGGGGGCCCTTCTCACGCAGGGTGTCCCAGGCATCCAGGAGCGTCCACACGCCGCCGATGCCGGTGGCGAAGTCGACGCCGAGCCGCTCGGGATCGATGTCCGGGGCGCCCGCGTCCTCCCACGCTTCCTTCGCCGCGACCATCGCGAGCTGCGACGAGGGGTCGAGGCGCTTGGCGACGGGACGCTCGAGGACGGTCTCGGGCCGCACGAGGGCCTCGGCGGCGAACGTGACGGGCAGCTGGTACTGCTCGACCCATTCGTGTTCGAGGGTGCGCGCGCCGGAGGCACCGGACAGCAGCGCGTTCCAGCTCTCGGGCGCCGTCCCGCCGATGGGCGAGGTGGCACCGATACCGGTGACGACGATGCGGGGTGTGCTCATGGTGGGATCCTTGGTGCGGCCGGAAAGGTCGTGACCGGTGGGGGCCGGAGCCCCCACCGGGAGGGTCAGGACTGGTTCGACGTGATGAACGTGACGGCGTCGCCGACGGTCTTGAGGTTCTTGACCTCGTCGTCGGGGATGGTGACGCCGAACTTCTCCTCGGCGTTGACGACGATCGTCATCATCGAGATCGAGTCGATGTCGAGGTCATCCGTGAAGGACTTCTCCAGCGCGACCTCGTCGGCCGAGATGCCGGTCTCGTCGGTGATGAGCTCGGCCAGGCCGGCGAGAACCTCGTCGTTGGTGAATGCCATGATTTCTCCTGTTGTTGGGGGCGGCCCGGGGAGTCGTCCGGGCCCCGATCAGTCTAGAGTTCGACGACGCTGCGTCAGGGGAGGACGACGACCTGCGCGCCGAAGACCAGACCGGCACCGAAGCCGATCTGCAGTGCGAGGCCGCCGCTGAGCTCGGGGTGCTCCTCGAGCAGTCGATGGGTGGCCAGCGGGATCGAGGCGGCCGAGGTGTTCCCGGTGGTCTCGATGTCGCGGCCGATCACGACGGTCTCCGGCAGACCCAGCTGCTTGGCGAACTCGTCGATGATGCGCATGTTCGCCTGGTGCGGCACGAAGGCGGCCAGGTCGGAGGGCTGGATGCCGGCAGCCTCGATGGCCTGTCGGGCCACCTTCACCATCTCCCAGACGGCCCACCGGAAGACCGTGGGACCTTCCTGGCGGAGGGTCGGCCAGGGAGCAGCGCCGTCGCGGAAGTCGGTCAGCGTGGCGTTCATGCCCACCGCGTCGGCCTTGGATCCGTCGGATCCCCAGATGGTGGGGCCGATGCCGGGGGTGTCGCTCGGCCCGATCACGACGGCACCGGCGCCGTCCCCGAGCAGGAACGAGATGCTGCGGTCCGTCGGGTCGACGATGTCGCTCAGCTTCTCGGCGCCGACGACGACGACGTGCTTCGCGAGCCCGCCGCGGATGAGCGCATCCGCCTGGCCGACGCCGTACGCGAAGCCCGCGCACGCGGCGTTGACGTCGTACGCGGCGGCCGGGTTCGCGCCGATACGGTCGGCGACGATCGCCGAGGCCGAGGGCGTCTGCTTCGGGTTGCTGATCGTCGCGACGATCACCGCGTCGATCTCGGCCGGGTCGACGCCGGAGCGCTCGACGGCCTCGCGGGCGGCTTCGGAGGCCAGGTCGATGGCATCCGTCTCCTTGTTCGCGCGGACGCGCGTGACGATGCCGGTGCGCTGGCGAATCCACTCGTCGCTCGAGTCGATCGGCCCGACGAGGTCGTCGTTCGGGATGAAGTTCTCCCCGCGGGCGGCGCCGTAGGAGTAGATGCGGGTGTGGGCCGGGCCCTGGAGCTGACGGAGGACGGGGGTGCTCATGCCTGCTCTCCCTTCAGGAGTGCGACGGCCGCGTCGAGGTCGTCCGGGGTCTTCACTGCGACGGTCGGCGTGCCGCGCAGTGCGCGCTTCGCCAGGCCCGTGAGGGCACCGGCGGGCGCGAGTTCGATGATGCCGGTCACGCCGTGCTCGGCGAAGGAGGCCATGTTCCGGTCCCAGCGCACGGGCGACGAGACCTGCGAGACGACCAGGTCGACGGCGCGACGGCCGTCGTCGACGACGGAGCCGTCGGAGTTGGTCCACAGGGTCGTTTCGGGGGTGGATGCCGCCACGTCGGCCGCGGCGGCGCGCAGCGTTTCGACGGCGGGCTGCATGAATCGGGTGTGGAAGGCACCGGCCACCTGCAGCGGGATGACGCGCGACCCGCGGGGCGCCTCGGCCGCCAGTTCGGCGAGAGCCGCGAGCTCACCCGCCGCGACGATCTGTCCGCCGCCGTTGTAGTTGGCGGGCGTGAGGCCGAGCGCGTCGAGGCGGTCGAGCACCGTCTGCTCGTCGCCGCCAACGACGGCGCTCATTCCGGTCTGCACCGTCGCGGCCGCTTCGGCCATCGCGCGACCGCGGATGCCGACGAGGCGCAGGGCGTCGGCCTCGGACAGGACCCCGGATGCCGCCAGTGCGGCGAACTCGCCCACCGAGTGACCCGCCACGCCGTCGGCAGCCGTGGCCGCGCGGTCACGCAGCACACTCCACGACAGCAGGCTCGCGGCCACGATCAGCGGCTGCGCGACGCTGGTGTCGCGGATCCGGTCGGCATCCCATTCGGTGCCCGCGGCGAGGAGGTCGACGCCGGCGTGCTCGGAGGCTTCGGCCAGACGCTCACGCGTCCCGTCGATCTCGAGCCACGGTGAGAGGAACCCGGGGGTCTGGGACCCCTGCCCGGGGAAGACGGCGATGATCACCGTCCCATCCTGTCAAGGATCCGGCGACGCGTTCTGGAGATATCGGCACAAGAAATCGGCGTGTCTTTGTGCGCGCCGTGCATCAGCGGGACGTCGCGGAGCGCCGGTTCGCCGATCCTCGGCGTCGCGTGGCCTCGGTACCCATGGATCCGAGGATCAGCGCGGTCTGCAGGATCAGCGCTTCGCGGGGGCCCGTGGCATCCCACCCGATCACCTCGGACACGCGCTTCAAGCGGTACCGCACGGTGTTGGGGTGCACGTACAGCTCGCGGGCGGTGGCCTCGAGCGAGCGTCCGTTGTCGAGGTAGCTCCACAGCGTCGCGACGAGGTCGGCGCTGTGGGCGTGGAGCGGGCGGTACACGCGATCGACCAGGGTCTGCTTGGCCACCGCGTCTCCGGCCAGGGCCCGCTCGGGCAGAAGGTCATCGGCCTCGACCGGTCGCGGGGCGTGCCGCCACGCGCGCGCGACCGCGAATCCGGCCAGGGCCGCGCGGGCGCTCTGCCCGGCGTCGACGAGGGCGGCGACCGCCGGGCCGAGGACGAGGTGCCCCGAACCGAAGCTCGGCTCGAGTCGCTTCGCGATCTCGGTGAACGGCAGCTCGGTCGTGTCGTCGCGACCGCGGACGGGGAGATCCGCGCGACCCACGACCAGGACGAGACGGGAACCCTGCACGCCGATGAGCACGTCGACCCCGAGCTTGCGGGAGGTGCGACGGACGTGGTCGACGTCGAGCTGCGGGGGAGTCGTCCCGACCAGCACCGCGACCTCGCCGTGGCCGTGCCAGCCGAGCGCGGCGATGCGGCTGGGGAGTTCGTCGTCGGCTTCGCCCGTCAGGATCGAGTCCACGACGAGGGCTTCGAGCCGCGCGTCCCAAAGGCCTCGGGCCTCGGCGGCGCGCGCGTAGACGTCGGCGGCCGCGAACGCGACCTCGCGCGAGTACGACAGCATCGCCTCGCGGACCCGTTCGCTGCGGCCCGCGACGCGCTCCTCCATGACCTCGACGGTGACGCGGACGAGCTGCAGCGTCTGGGTCAAGCTCACGCTCCGCAGCAGCTCACGGGGAGCAGCCGCGAAGATGTCGGCGGCGATCGCGGGCGTGGAGGCCGGCTCCTCGAACCACTGCAGGAACGAGGTGATGCCCGCCTGCGCCACCAGCCCGACCGCGGAACGGCGGGCCGGTGGCATCTCGGCGTACCAGGGCAGCGTCTCTTCGAGACGCTGGATCGTCGCGGTCGCGAGATCGCCCGAGATCCGACGCAGCCACGCGAGGGTCTCGGCCTTCTCTTCGGCGGCCCGGGAGAGGGCGGTCTGCCCGCTCCCTCCCGAGCCGTCGACGGCCGCGCGATCGGTCACGCGATCAGGCCTCGCCGCCGGCGTTTCCGCTCGTGCCGGCGTTCACGTCGTGCAGGCGGTACTTCTCGATCGCCTGCGCGATCACCGAACGGTCCACCTTGCCCTCGTCCGCGAGTCCCTGCAGGGCGCGCACGGCGAGCGACGGGCCGTCGATCTTGAAGAAGCGACGCGCCGCGGCGCGGGTGTCGGAGAACCCGAACCCGTCGGCGCCGAGCGTGAGGTAGCGCTGCGGAACCCACTGGCGGATCTGGTCCTGGACGGCGTGCATCCAGTCGCTGACCGCGACCACCGGGCCCTCGGCATCCCGGAGCTTCTCGGTGAGGTAAGCGGTGCGGGGCTCCTCATCGGGGTGCAGGAAGTTGTGCTCGTCGGCGGCGAGACCGTCACGGCGCAGCTCGCTCCACGAGGTCACGGACCACACGTCGGCGACGACGCCCCAGTCGTCCTTCAGCAGGCGCTGGGCTTCGTACGCCCACGGCACACCGACGCCCGAGGCGAGCAGCTGGGTGCGGGGGCCCTCGCCCTCGCCCACCGAGACACGGTGGATGCCGCGGACGATACCGTCCACGTCGACGCCCTCGGGCTCGGCCGGCTGCACGTACGGCTCGTTGTACACCGTGATGTAGTACATGACGTTCGGGTCGGAGTGCTCGCCGCCGTACATCCGCTCGATGCCGGAGCGGACGATGTGCGAGATCTCGTATCCGTACGCGGGGTCGTACGACACCGTCGCCGGGTTGGTGGATGCCAGCAGCTGCGAGTGCCCGTCGGCGTGCTGGAGGCCCTCACCGGTCAGGGTGGTGCGACCGGCGGTCGCACCGATGATGAAGCCGCGCGCCATCTGGTCGCCCGCCGCCCACTGGGCGTCGCCCGTGCGCTGGAAGCCGAACATCGAGTAGAAGACGTAGACCGGGATCAGCGGCTGGCCGTGGGTGGCGTACGCCGTGCCCGCCGCGGTGAACGCCGCGAGGGCGCCCGCCTCGTTGATGCCGACGTGGATGATCTGCCCCTGCGGGCTCTCCTTGTACGCCAGCAGCAGCTCGCGGTCGACCGACGTGTAGTGCTGACCCTTGGGGTTGTAGATCTTCGCCGTCGGGAAGTACGCGTCCATGCCGAACGTGCGCGCCTCGTCGGGGATGATCGGCACGATGCGGTGGCCGAAGTCCTTCACCCGCAGCAGGTCCTTGAGCAGGCGCACGAACGCCATCGTGGTGGCGATCTCCTGCGTGCCCGAGCCCTTCTTGGGCAGGGCGTAGGCCTGGTCGCCGGGGAGTTCCAGACCCACGTGAGTCGTGCGCCGCTCGGGCAGGAAGCCACCGAGCGAACGACGACGCTCGAGCATGTACTTGATCGTCTCGTCCTGCTCGCCGGGGTTGTAGTACGGCGGCTGGTACGGGTTCTCGTCGAGCTGCGCGTCGGTGACGGGGATGTCCATCGCGTCGCGGAACGACTTGAGGTCGTCGAGCGTCAGCTTCTTCATCTGGTGCGTGGCGTTGCGACCCTCGAAGTGGGGGCCGAGGCCGTAGCCCTTGATGGTCTTGGCGAGGATGACGGTCGGCTGGCCCTTGTGCTCCTTGGCCGCCTTGAACGCCGCGAAGACCTTGCGGTAGTCGTGGCCACCGCGCTTCAGGCCCCAGACCTGCTCGTCCGTGTAGTCCTTCACGAGCTCGAGAGCCCGCGGGTCGCGACCGAAGAAGTGCTCGCGGACGTACGCGCCGTTCTCGGCCTTGTACGTCTGGTAGTCGCCATCGGGCGTGGAGTTCATCAGGTTCAGCAGCGCGCCCTCGGTGTCGCGGGCGAGCAGGTCGTCCCACTCACGACCCCAGACGACCTTGATGACGTTCCAGCCGGCGCCCCGGAAGAAGCTCTCGAGCTCCTGGATGATCTTCCCGTTGCCGCGCACCGGGCCGTCGAGTCGCTGCAGGTTGCAGTTGACGATGAAGGTCAGGTTGTCGAGGCCCTCGTTCGCGGCGACCTGGAGCTGACCGCGGCTCTCGACCTCGTCCATCTCGCCGTCGCCGAGGTACGCCCAGACGTGCGAGTCGGAGACGTCCTTGATGCCGCGGTTGCTGAGGTACTTGTTCGACATCGCCTGGTAGATGGCGTTGATCGGGCCGAGACCCATCGACACCGTCGGGAACTGCCAGAACTCCGGCATCAGACGGGGGTGGGGGTAGGAGGGGATGCCGTTGGGGGCAGCCGACTTCTCCTGGCGGAACCCGTCGAGCTGCGCCTCGGTGAGACGCCCCTCGAGGAAGGCGCGCGCGTACGCGCCGGGGGAGGCGTGGCCCTGGATGAAGATCTGGTCGCCGCCGGACGGGTCGTCGAGGCCGCGGAAGAAGTGGTTGAAGCCGACCTCGTACAGGGCAGCCGACGAGGCGTACGTCGAGATGTGGCCGCCCACGCCGATGCCGGGACGCTGCGCGCGGTGCACCGTGACCGCCGCGTTCCAGCGGATCCACTTGCGGTAGCGACGCTCGAGCTCTTCGTCACCGGGGAACTCCGGCTCGTTCTTCTGCGCGATCGTATTGATGTAGTCGGTGGTCGGAACCATCGGCACGTTGAGGTGCAGTTCCTTCGAGCCCTTGAGCAGGCTCAGCATGATCTCGCGCGCTCGACCGGGGCCCTTGGCCTGGACGAGCTGCCGCAGGGATTCCTGCCACTCGCCGGTCTCTTCCGGGTCGCTGTCCTGCGGCCCCTGCGAATACGGATCCTGATCGTGAACAGTCACGGAAGACCTTTCGTCGTCTGGCAGGTCATGCCAGAGAATCGCCATACGTGTGCGGCAACCCTTGTCTGCTCCGCACAATTCACCGTCGTCCAGCCTAGTCAGTTCGTGCCCCGCCGGATGCCCACGCGCGGCGGCGCCTCGCCAGGCCCCGAGGGATGCCTCGGCGTCGAACCATCGGACCGATACGGCGACCGGGTGAAGGTGCGGGCCAAATCCGCGAGACGCCCCGCCGCGGCCCGGGCGGAAGCGCATGCGAACATGCCCTTGATCCCGCGCATCCGCCCCGTTCACCAGTGTCCGCACGGAGGCGGAGGCGGGACGAATGCCCCCCGACGCGCCTCCTAGCGTGACGCTCGTGAGCCGCCCCTCCCTCTCCCTCGACCGCCGCCTCTTCCTCGCCACAGCCGGATCCGGAGCCGCCCTCGCCGCCGCGAGCGTCGTCGCCGCCCCGCCCTCCGAGTCCGCGCACGCCGATACTCCGACCGGTCCCGTCGACGTCATCACGGTCGAGGGCGCCATCCCCGGCATCCCGTACCGCACCCGCACCGCGATCCTGGACGTCGCCGAATACTCGCGGCGAGCGCAGGTCAACAGCGACGCCTTCACGAACGCCTGGAAGCGCGCTCTCCAGCGCCTCGCGGAGGTGCCGGCGCCGGTGGACTCGCCCGCGTCGGGGAACAGCGTGAACTGGCGCCCGAACTCCGGTGTCGTCCTGCGGGTGCCGCCGGGGTTCTACGCCATTGATCAGTGGTCGATGGCGACCCGACCCGCCGATCTCGGACTGCCGGGATCGGAACCCGACGGACAGCAGTACGGCGAATGGTCGGTGCGGATCACGGTGGAAGCGGACGGCGTCGTGCTGGTGGCGAAGGACCACCCCGGCTCCGTCGCGGGCAGCCCCGTGGTGTACCTCGGCAATCCGGATTCGCCCGGCGGCAGCAAAGACCTCCTCAAGCGGGTTGTCATCCGCGGCCTCACCGTGCAGAGCGACGGACACTCGCTCCAGGCCGACTACGTCGCCGATCGCGTCGGCATCCTGGTCCACCAGAGCCAGGAGGTGCGGCTCGAGCGGGTGTCGGTGTTCGGACTCGCGCGCGAAGGGATCCGCTTCGAGGGGGTGATGGACTCCACGATCGACGCGGCCGTCATCGGTTGGTGCGGACGCCCGTCGCGGCTGCCGTCCCCACCCGACCCGCTTCCCTACGGTCTGTCTATCGTCAGCACCCGCAACGCGGGCGGCGAGATCATCGAGAACTCCAATGCCCTGCGGGTGGTCGACACCCACGTCGAGTTCTGCGAACAGGAGCTGTTCCTGGACCGCGGCACCCGCCACGTGGACTTCCTCGGGTGCAAGTTCGAGCACGGATGGGGGACGACATCCGAACACTCCCCGGTGTCGATCGGCTTCCCTCCCAATCCCAGCTCCACCCTCGACCGCGTGCTCGAGATCGGATTCACCTCGTGCATGTTCGTCCAGAACACCTACGCCCACGCCGGAAGCCACCCCAGCCACATCGTGGTCGGCGAGGTGTCGTACGTGGGCGGACGGGCGTCGGCGGCGAAGACGGCGGTCTCGTTCCTCGGATGCCATTTCTCGGTGCCGGACGGCATCGGCGAGCGCTGGTTCACGGGGGGTGACACGACGTTCGTGGGGTGCGATTTCGGCGGCTGCGGGAACGCGGACGGCGAACCAGCCTGCTTCGACCTCGGCAACGACGTGACCTTGGACGACTGCCGGTTCTCCGCCGTGGCCGAACTGCACGACGGCGTCACCGGCTCGCTGCAGCACGGGAACGCCGGCACCGCCGTACCTGGATCGAGGGCCGACCTCTTCCGCTTCCGCGGCGGCGCCTCGCGGGTGTTGAACCCCGTCATCTACTTCCCGCCGCCGGTGGAGGGTGTGCACACCTCGCCGGGATCCGTGGCGACTCTCGCGCGCGACGTCGGCGACGCGAACCGCCTGGCGGGGTGGCATCCGGCCTGGTACGGCCTCCCCAGCGACGGGAGCGGCCGGCCCGGGCCGATCGCCGCGGTCCGCTACGAAGACCCCGACCGCACGCAGCTGGGGACGTCGCTCACCTGGCAGGCTCTGACCGGGACCTCGACCCCGATCCTCGAACCCGACGACGACGGCCGGGTGTCGGTGTGCGGCAGGGAACAGGTGCGCCTGCAGGGCGGCCGCACGTACACGGGCTTCACCGATGCCCATGCCGGGCAGGTGATCCGCGTGATCGCGGACGGAGAGCCGATCACGTTCGCCGGAGGACTCCTCGTCCTGAAGGGCACGCAGACCCTCCGGGCGGGGACCGCCGACATGACGTCGTTCGTCTTCTACACGTTCGGTTCGGGATCCGCGTGGTTCCAGATCTGATCCTCCGGGACCGATCGCGCAGGGCTCCGGCGACCATCGGCGGGCGACTCGATCCCGGGTCGAACAGTCTGAACGCGCTGCGGTTGGGGCTCGCGCTGCTCGTGCTCATCGCCCACGCGTGGGAGTTGGGCGGGTACGGTCTGCAGACCAAGCCCCTGGGGCCCTGGGCCGTCGCCGGATTCTTCTGCATCTCCGGCTACCTCATCGCGCTCAGCAGAGCCCGCGGTCGAGGCGTGAGGGAGTTCTTCGCGCGAAGAGCGGTCCGGATATATCCGGCCTTCCTCGTCGTCCTCGTGGTCGTCGCCTTCGCCTTCGCCCCCGTGGCCTCCACCTTCCTGGGCGGCGGCCCCTGGTCGCCCGGCGCCGGGGCTCTCTACGTACTGCGTAACGCGGGACTCTGGATCGCGCAGCCCACCATCCCGGGCATGCTCACCGACATCCCGTATCCCGGGGTCTGGAACGGCTCCCTCTGGACTCTCGCGTTCGAGTTCGCGTGCTACGTGGTGACCGGGCTCCTCGGATGCCTCGCCGTCCGGTGGGGAGCACGGATCACGGTCGCGCTCTGGGCGGGGGCGATGACGGCATCCGTCCTCTCCGTTCTGGGGCTCCTCCCGGTCCCGGGAACGCTGGCGACCTTCGCAACCCTGCTCGCCTTCTACCTCTCCGGCACGCTCCTCTTCCTCGGACGGGATTGGGTCCCGCTTCGGCCGGGCCTCATCGTGCCCGCCGCGGCCGTCGTTGCGGCCGTGGCGATCTCGGGCGCGCCGACGGCGCTCGCCGGGCCCGCGATGGCCTACCTCGTGATCGCGCTGGGGATCGTGCTCCCGTTCCGCCGCATCGGGGCCCGGAACGACATCTCGTACGGGATCTACATCTACGCCTTCCCCGTGCAGCAGATGCTCGCCCTCGTCCTCGCCGAGCGCGGGGTCCCGGTCGTGGTGCCCCTCGTGCTCGCCATCGTCGTCACCGTGCCCCTGGCGTGGGCGAGCTGGCTGTTCGTCGAGCGACCCGCGATGCGGGCGCACCGTCGATGGTCGTCACGTCGCCGAAGGGCAGGTCTAGCCTGAGCGCGTGACGTCGAGCGAGTACGCGGGGTTCCGCACGCGGCCGGAGCACCGCTGGCCGGTGCTGATCTGCCTGGCTCTGGGCACGGTGCTGTACGCCGTGCTCCCGAGCGACGTGTCCGGCGAACTCCGCTACGTCGTCGTGGGCGCGAGCCTGCTGTGCACGATCGCGATGCTCATCGCGCACCCCACGCGCTTCGACCGGGATTCGCGCATCGGGCGTGCCTTCGCGCTCGGGTTCGTGTCGATCCTGCTCGCGGCGAATCAGGTCGCGTTCGTCCTGCTCGTCCATCAACTGCTCACGGGCCAGGGGAGCGGCGCGGTCACCCTGCTCGGCGCCGCGCAGGTGTGGGCCATCAATGTCATCGGCTACGGCGCGGTCTACTGGGAGATGGATCGCGGCGGCCCGGTCGCCCGCCGCCGCGACCCGCGCGACCAACTGCAGCCGGCCGACTTCCAGTTCCCGCAGGACTCCGACGGGGATGCCGTGAGCGAAGTGAAGCGCCGCTCCTCGAACACCGCCGACTGGGCGCCCGGCTACATCGACTACCTGTACTTCTCGGCATCCAACGCGATGGCGTTCAGCCCCACCGACGTGATGCCCCTCAGCATCCGCGCAAAGCTGTTCATGATGGTGCAGGCGATCACCGGGTTCGTGCTGCTGGCACTGGTGATCGCGCGCAGCGTGAACATCCTGAACTGAGGGTCGGGGCCGCCTGGTTCGAGGTGTGCCCCTCTCGCGGTCGTGACAGCCTGCACATCACCCGCCCTTCTCCGTCGGCGACCCGTACAGCGGAAGCATGTCTACATGCGATGTTCTGCGCGTGTCGACCTCATCGCCCCCGCGCACCGATCAGCCGTCTTTCGTTCCCCACATCCAAGGCCTGCGGGCGATAGCTGTGCTGGGCGTCGTCGCCTTCCACCTCTGGCCGTCCGCGCTGCCGGGCGGCTTCGTGGGCGTCGACGTGTTCTTCGTCATCTCCGGTTTCCTCATCACCGGACATCTCCGACGCGAGCTCCTCGCCACCGGCACGGTTCGCCTGGCGGCGTTCTGGGCGCGGCGCGTGCGTCGGTTGCTGCCCGCAGCGCTGCTGGTGCTCGGCTTCTGCGCCGTGGTGATCTCCAGCCCGTCGCTCGCGTTGCTGTCGGCGCTCCCCGCTCGGGTGAAAGAGATCGTGGCCGCGACCTCGTACGTGGCGAACTGGCAACTCGTCGCGACGTCCGCCAACTACTTCGGAGACTCGAACAGTCCGACGTTCGCTCGCCACTATTGGTCGCTGTCGACCGAAGAACAGTTCTACGTCGTCTGGCCTCTCGCGCTCCTGGCCGGCGTGGCGTTCGCTCGCCGTCTCCACGGCCGGAGTCCTGCCGGGATGCTCGGTGCGGTACTGCTGATCTCGCTCACGAGCTTCGGGGCGAGCGTGTGGTTCACCGAGGTCAATCCCGCAGCGGCCTACTTCGCCACCTTCACCCGCGTCTGGGAATTCGGGGCCGGGGCGATGCTGGCGCTCGTTCCCCGGCTGCGTGCGCGAGGTTCGTCCAGCCGAATGATCTGCGGCTGGCTCGGCCTCGCGGGGTTGGCCGTGTCGTTCACGATGATGAGTGACGCCGTCCATTTCCCGGGATACGCCGCGCTCCTGCCCGTCGCATCGACTGCCCTCATCCTCGCCGTCACCACGGGCGGGTCATGGTGGTTCCCGACTCGATTGATCTCACTGCAGCCGTTCGCTTTCGTCGGGCAGATCTCCTACAGCCTGTACCTCTGGCACTGGCCGCTGATCCTGCTGGTTCCCGCGCTGCCGTGGTGGTCCGGGGATATCGCTCAGACAACGGCGCTGCTCCTCGTGACCGTCATTCTGTCCTGGCTGACTCAGCGGTTCGTCGAAGATCCGCTTCGCTCATGGCCCTGGCTCGTTCGCGCCCGCCCCCGTCGAACGTTGGCCGTCGGCGGCTTGGCGATGGCGGCCGTCGTGGTCCTCACGATCGGACTCGCCGCGACGAATCTTCCGCACTACCTCAGCGCCCGGTCCGCGCTCGCGAATCTCCGCGCCGATCCGACGATGTGCTCCACGCCATCGAACGAATCCGTGGATGCCTGCAGCGCCCTCTCCTCGGACGGGTTCGCGCCCGCAGCGAGCATCGCGGGCATGGATGCACCGGATTCACCGGAGTGCCTCGCGCAGTTCGACGACGCTGAACCGCGCACGTGCACCTTCGGTTCGGACGACCCCGCGGCGCCCGTCGTGCTCTTGATCGGAGACAGCCACGCATTCCAGTACATCGACGTCCTCGCCGACATCGCGGACCGCGAAGGGTGGCGACTGACAACGGCGCTCAAGGGCGGTTGCCCGTGGAGCACGGCGAAGCTGGGCCCCGAGGTTCCGTTCGCACGCGTGTGCGATCAGTGGCGCGAGAATCTGTCGAGTTGGTTGCTCACCCACACACCAGCGGTGATCGTCACCTCGGCCTATTCGGGCACGCAGTATTCCGTCGCGGGTTATCCGTCCCGAACGGACGCGGCCGTTGCGGGATTCGCGGGCGCTTGGGACAGTCCGTCGGTTGCCGCGATTCCGATCGTCGCGGTGGTCGACAACCCCGCTTTCCCCACCAATCCGAACCTCTGCCTGCTGAACCGCACCGTGAGCAACTGTGTCGTATCGCGAGAAAATGCGGTCCCTGCGCCCGATCCGTTGACGCGCGCGGCGGAGGCGCGGCCGTCTGTTCACGTCCTCGACAACACGGATGTCTTCTGCGATGACGCGGTCTGCAGTCCGGTGGTCGACAACCGGAATGCGTACCGCGACCCCAATCACCTGACCGCGAGCTTCGCCGCGTCGCTGGGCTCGCGCCTGACCCTCGCCATCCAGCGCGCGCTTCCCACCCGTGCGAAAGACCGATGACGATCGCCTCCCGCCATCGCCCACCCCACGCGACGCGCAGCAGGGAGATCGTGAACTAGGGGTCAGCTCGGGCGCTGAGGGTCGGTCGCGCCTCGCCGCATGAGGAGAACGAGGCGCAGTTCCCACGCGGCCGTCAGCCCGGACGACAGCAGGAGAAATCCGGCGAAAAACCAGCGAATCGGGGCTGCGGAGAGGATATCCGCGCTGAGGAGTGCAAGGACGACGAAACCGACGAACAACAGCGAGAACACGACCAGCGCGACCCCGTGCTGTCGGAAGGTGCGCCCGTAGAGCTTCGCGCCCCGATGAGGTGCCGTCACGAGTCGGTGCCCGACGTCTGGTCGCCCGCACCGACCCCATGCTCCGCCTCGAACTCGCGGAGTGCGCGGCGATATCGTCGCACCTCGACGATGCCCGTCACGATCCCGCCGGCCCAGATGACCAGAGGGGGAATCGAGAACGGATTCGTCGTGCCGCTCAGGACGAGTGCGCCCCCCAGGACGAACATTCCCGCACTGACGCAGACGATCCACAGTGCTCGCACGCGGATGCGTTCGATCGCCAGCCGCTGTTGGATCAGGGATGCCATGGCACCACCCTGTCAGCTGTGCGCCCGAGCGCAAGCCGTTGCGATCAGCGCTCCGGCTCGTCACGTGGCCGGCAGAACAGCACCAGACCGACCACCGAAGCCACGATCGCGCCGACCGCGTGCCGCGGGAAGGATCCCGCCAACAGTTCCGAAATGGCGAACACCGTCGACGTCACGAGCACGAGCGTCATGACGAGGATGCCGGCCCAGCGTCGTCCACTCATGCAGCGAGGCTATCGGGGGGCAGGGCGATCGAGGGGAACGTTCGGAGTCAGCGCGTTCTCACGAGCCCGGTCGCCCCTGTGTGAGGAGAAGAGCCACCAGAAGTAGCATCACGGACAGCGTGAGGAGCACCCACCGCCGCCCCAGGATGGCGAGCACGAACGAGGCGGCCGCGCCGGCCAGAATCCACCAGGCACCGGAGCTGGGCATGGGTTCGGATTCCGCGTGGAGTGCCAGACCGATCCCGGCCCGTACGATATCGCCGACGAACACCGCGGCGCCGACGACGGAACCGGCCAGCACGAACCATCCGATCACGGCGCACACCTGTCGCCAGGTGAAGCGCTCCTGAGAAGAGGTCGCTACGCGATCGGTCATGCCGCGAGTATGCCGGATAGCCGATCATCGGACGGGCATGTCTGGGGGTGGGCCCTGCCGGGATCGAACCGACGACATCCACGGTGTAAACGTGGCGCTCTACCAGCTGAGCTAAAGGCCCTGGATGCCTCGAGTCTAGCCCGAGACGGTCGGCGCCCTCAGGCGCGGGCGCGCGAGACCGACGCCGCCAGCGCGTCGAACACGGCGGCCGTCGGCTCGGCACGAAGGGGATGGATGCCGTCGACCGGCGGTCCGAGGTGCAGCCAGCCCCGCGAGGGGGAGACCGCGTCGGCGAGCTGGCCGTCCTCGCTGCGGAAGAGCACCTCGGTCCACGGCTCGACGGCCGGGTCGGCGGCGGCCACGTGCGCGGCGAGGTCAGCGACCGTGATCTGCTCGTCCTCCTCGCTCACCGGCCAGCCCGGGGTGAGCCCGAGCCACGCCGAGACGAAGGTGGGAACGTGATCCGGGTCGAGAACGACCGCGTGGCGCGCAGCGCCGTCCGTCGCCGACGCCTCGGTGAGGGGAGGATCGTGCAGGACGAGCACTCCGCGCGGACCCGCGTAGGCGACCAGCACTGCGGCCCGATCGGCTCGCCGTGTCTGGACAATCACGACGGGCCGGTTCGCCGCAAGAGCCGTGCCCGCGGCCCCGCCTTCGCGCGTCAGTCGACATTCGCCGTCGATCCAGCCGGCATTCTGCAGCTCCCGCGCCCGAGAGGTACCGCGGTCGGCGCGGGCCAGGATGCCGTAGGCCGCGCCTATGCGCGCCTTCGTCGCTCCGGTGAGGAGCGCCTGCAGGGCCTCGGTCGAGACGGGCGGGGCCGCCGAGAGGAACGTAGGGGCAGGGATCCCGTCGAGCGACTCGAGGGGGTGACCCGCCCGGGCGGACAGTGCCGCATCGAGCGGCGCGTCGCCCGTCGCGCCGGCCGCCTCGGCGACGTCCGCCGGGTCGGCCGTCAGCGTCAGCTGAGCGGCGATGCCGTCGAACACCGGCGAGTACCCCGTCCACTGCGAAGGGGAGCAGCTCGCCGACAGGTGGAGGTGGTGCGTGCCGGTGGCCCACACCCACTCAGCGACGCCCACGTCCTGACCGTTCTCCGCGCGGTACACGAAGATGATGCGCCGTCCGCGCGGCGCGGAGTCGTCGAGAGTCGGATGCCACAGGTCGACCGCGAGCACGTACGCCCCGGGGTGCCGGGCCCGGGCGGCATGGAACGCGGCCGTCGAGGCATCCATCAAGGGAGCCGTGTCGGCGACCGAGGTCAGCACGAGGGTGGGGATGAAGCCCTCGGGGCTGTCGATCGGCGTGAGGACGAGGTCGGCACCGTCGATCTGCGACGTCTCGAGCCAGTTCGGATAGGTGACGGTCGCGTGCGGCGTCTTCGCGATGAGGATCGCGGGTTCGGGGGCGACCCGGCCGGTGAAGAACTTCATGCCCGTCCGCTCGGTCGAGCGTCGTCGCCACGCAGGACGCGGAACCACGCGGGCAGGAGGAACCTGGGCAGCCAGAAGAGCCCGACCGCTCCCACGGCCAGGAGGACCGCGGCCACACCGATCAGGACGAAGAAGGCGGGACGCGAGGCGGACTCGACCAGCAGGGCCACGGCCCCCACGAGGAGGGCGAGCCCGATCCACAGCCACGCGAAGCCGATGGTCGCGCCGAACCCCCGACGGACGCGGATCCAGCCCTTCCAGGTGCCGGTGTAGGCGACGATCCCGCCGGCGAGGAAGAGGATGCCGCCGAGCAGCCCGGCGGTCACCGGACGACTCCCACCGGCTGCTCGACCGTACCCAGCGGGCAGCGGGCCATGATCGCGGTGTTCTCGTCGCGCACGGCATCCATCTCGTCGACGGGAGGGCGGATACCGCGCGCATGAGCGTGATCGATGCTCCAGGTCATCGGATGGCATCCATTCATCGGTGGGGGGTCCGTGGCCCCAGGCTAATCGAGGTCCCGGCGTGTCGGACGGCCGGGGTAGCGTGGAGTCCGTGAACGCCGACCCCGCAGACCAGCGCAAACTGCTCGATCTCGCCGACCTCGACGCGCGGATCCTGCGCGACGAGCACGTCAAGGGCAACCCGCCGCAGGCCGCGAAGGTGCGCGAGCTCCTCGCGCAGCGCTCGACGCTCTCGCAAGAACTGGGCGATCGCGCGAACGTCCGCGACGATCTGCGGGCCGAACTGGCCCGGGTCGAGTCCGACGTCGCGGTCGTGGACGCGCGTGTGAAGCGCGACGCCGAGCGGCTCGCCGCCGCCACCAACGCCAAGCAGGCGCAGGGCTTCGAGGCCGAGCTGGCTTCGCTCGCCCGGCGCAAGAGCGACCTCGAAGACGCCGAGATCGCGCTGATGGAGCAGCTCGAAGCCGCCGACGCCGCCGTCGCCGAGCAAGAGGCCCTGATCGCCGAGACCAACGCGCAGGGCGCGGAGCTCAGCGCCGAGGCCAAGCGCGTCGTCGCCGAGGCCACCGACCGTCTCGAGGCTGCGCGCCGCGACCGCGATGCGGTCGCCGGAGCCATCCCCGCCGACCTCCTCGCTCTGTACGAGCGTCTCGCCGCGCGCGGCACGGGCGCCGGGCTCCTCCGCGCGGGCGCGTGCGAGGCCTGCCGCATGGTGCTGCCGCCGAGCGACATCGCCGTGGTCCGCCGCGCGCAGACCGACGAGGTCGTGTTCTGCCCCGAGTGCGGCGCGATCCTCGTCCGCACCGAAGAATCACGGTGACCCGCCCTGGCGTCCTCGGCTGAGGTCGTCGTCGGGCGCACGGCATCCGGCACCATTTCGCTGACCGACCTGGATGCCGACGGCTCCGTCGTCCGCTCGCTCGCGGTCACGCGCGACGAGCTGCCCGCCGCGATCCGCGACCGCGAGACGGCCGGTGACGTGCGGTGGGTGTGGGGCGACACCCCCACCTGGTACGGCCCGGTGCTCGCGTCCGGGATCCGGGTCGCCCGGGCCTGGGATCTGCGGCTCGTCCATGCCGTCCTCCGCGACGCCGAGGCCGTCGTCGACGATTTCGGCCTCCGCTCGCATCGGGAGTGGGATGCCGCCGCCCCCACGTCCGACGACACCGACACGCTCTTCTCGCTCGGTGGCGCCAGCAGCGGTCCGCCCGACGACGTCGAGTCGGCCGCCGCCGAGTATCGCCGGCAGCGCGCCGCGATCTCCACCGCGACGAAACCGGGGGCGCTCCGCCTGCTCGCCGCCGCGGAATCGGCGGGTGCACTGATCGCTGCGGAGTTGCACGCCGCGGGCCTGCCGTGGAGTGTCGACGCGCACGAGCGTCTGCTCGCGGAGCAGCTCGGCACTCGTGTCGGCGGCGGGCTCCCGACACGGATCGAGCAGGCTGCGGCCGCCGTCCGTGATGCGCTCGGCGACCCGACGGTCTCGCTGGACTCGCAACCCCGCCTGCTGCGCGCGCTGCATCGCGCGGGACTCCTCGTGGAGTCGACCAATCGCTGGGAGCTCGCCGAGCACGACCACCCCGTCGTTGCCCCGCTCATCGGCTACAAGAAGCTCATGCGCCTCTACACCGCCAACGGCTGGGCGTGGATGGCCGAGTGGGTGCGCGACTCCCGTTTCCGCCCGGTGTACGTGCCCGCCGGCGTCGTGACGGGTCGCTGGGCATCGTCGGGTGGGGGAGCGCTGCAGATCCCGCGGCAGCTGCGTACGGCCGTCCGCGCCGACCCGGGCTGGACCCTCGTCACCGCCGACGTCGCGCAGCTCGAACCGCGCGTGCTCGCGGCGATGGCCCGCGACACGGCATTGGCCGAGGCGGCATCCGGTCGCGATCTCTACGCCGGAATCGTGGATGCCGGAGCCGTCGGCACCCGCGCAGACGCCAAGATTGCGATGCTCGGCGCGATGTACGGGGCGACCAGCGGCGAGAGCGGGCGTCTGGTTCCGCGGCTGCGGCGCACGTTCCCGCGCGCGATGGGACTCGTCGACGACGCCGCTCGCGTCGGCGAAGAGGGCGGCCGGGTCCACACCTGGCTCGGGCGGACCTCACCGCCCGCCGGCGACCTGTGGCGGGCGGTGCAGTCGCAGGCCAGCGACGCGGAGGCATCCGGTGTCGACGAGACCCGAGCCCGCCGGGCCGCGCGCGACCGCGGTCGCTTCACCCGCAACTTCGTCGTGCAGGGGACCGCCGCCGAATGGGCCCTGGCGTGGCTCGCCGATCTGCGCACGCGTCTGTCCGCCCTCGACCCCGTGGATGCCACGCGCTCCGCGCCCGCGTCCGGCCCGGCGTTCGCGCGGGTGCCGCACCTCGCGTTCTACCTGCACGACGAGATCGTCGTGCACACCCCGGTCGAACACGCGGATGCCGTTGCGGATGCGGTGCGGGGGTCCGCGGCATCCGCGGGTCGATTGCTGTTCGGGACGTTCCCGATCGACTTCCCCCTCGACCTGCGCATCGGCGAGACGGCCGAGAAGGGCTGAGCCGCCCGCGTAGACTCGACGGTGCGAATGGGTCGGCTGGACGGTCGCGTCACGGGTTCGCCCGTGCCGAGGAACGTCCGGGCTCCACAGGGCAGGACGGTGGGTAACGCCCACCCGGAGCAATCCGCGAGACAGTGCCACAGAGAGCAGACCGCCCGCGCTTCACCGCGCGGGTAAGGGTGAAAGGGTGGTGTAAGAGACCACCGGGGTCGTGGTGACACGACCCGCGAGGTAAACCTCGTCCGGAGCAAGGCCAGACAGGGGATGACGACGCGGCTCGCCGAGTCCCCGGGTAGGCCGCTGGAGCGGCACGGCAACGTGTCGCCGAGAGAGATGACCGTCCACGGGGCTCACGCCCCCGGACAGAACCCGGCGTACAGGCCGGCCCATTCGCACTCTCGCCCGTGACCTGGGATTTCAGCCGATCGAGCGTCCGTCAGTCCGCGGAGAGTCCGCGCGAGCGCCGAGCACGCTATCCACGGCGTCTCGAGTCCGGTCGTCGGAGTCCGCCCACATGTGGCCGTAGGTGTCGAGAGTCTCGGTGGCGGACTTGTGCCCGAGGCGGTCCTGAACGGTCTTCACGCTCTCGCCGTAGCGGATGAGCAGGCTCGCGTAGTAGTGCCGGAGCGCGTGCATCCCGGTGCCCGTTGCCTCGTTGAGCCCGGCCGCTCGAGCTGCAGGCCGCCAGAGGTGGCCGAAGCGCTGCCGCGTGATGCCCTTGCCGTCGATCGTGAACAGGAGATCGCTGTCGCCCACGTCGCGCTGCGCGAGGTGATCGTTCAGCGCGGCCACGACGACGCGGGGGAGCGGGATGGTTCGGTAGGAGGCCCTGGTCTTGAGCGGCCCGAAGGTGGTCGATCCTCCCGGTTTCGTCACGAGCTGCCGGTCGACGGTGACCGCCGGATCCCTGCCGAGGAGCCGGAGGCGGTCGCGGGTGAGCCCGAGGACCTCACCCTGTCGCATTCCGGTGCCCGCGGCGAGGATTACGAGCGCGCGTAGACCCGCTGGGACGGTGTCGGCGAGTGTGTCTACCTGGGCGGTCGTGAGGGGCTGCACGCGGGTCTTCACGACCTCGGGAAGAGCAATGTCGCGGCAGGGTGTCTCCGCGAGCTTCCGATCGTGCACGGCGGCACGGAACACGGATGCCGCGACGGTGTAGATCACACCGACCGTCGCCGGGGCGAGAGCATCACGGCCACCCTCAACGGGAAGCGTGAGGCCCTTCACCCACGCCTGCACGTGGCTGGTCAGGATCGAGCCGAGGGGGACGTCTCCCCACACGGGGTAGGCGTGCCGCTCGAGGTGGTTCCGGTAGAGGGCGGCGGTCGCTTCCCGGTGAACCTGAGCGGCGAGCCATGTCTCGGCGTACTCGCGGAACGTCAGCCGCGAGGCGCGTGGGTCGACGTAGGTGCCGGTGAGGACGGATGCGCTGACCTCGGCGAGCCACCGCTCCGCGTCGCGCTTCCGCTCGAAGTGGCGTGCGTGCTCGCGGCCGGCGGCGTCGTGGTAGCGGGCCCTCCACCGCTTCCCCGTTCCCCACCGCGCGCTGCGGATCGTGGCGCCCTCGGCATCCCGAACGTGCCAACGATCCTCGACGTAGCTACGCACGGTGGATCAGTTACTCGGCGGCGCGTGGCTTACGCGTCACGAGACCGGGAAGGCCCGAGGTGTCCTCGAGGTCGATCGGTGCGGTGACAATCGTCTGGGCCAACTCCCTTAGCACACGCTTGATCGCGTGTGCCCGTTCATTGTCGGTGGAGACGACGCGGCGGTGTGGCGATCCGGCGAGTGAGTCGATCGTCCATGAAGCCCAGCCCTCCCAATCGAAGCGCCCGCTCGGACTCTCGTCACGAAACACCTGTCGCGCGAGCTCTGGTTGCGCCTCAACCAGCCTGGCGAAGTACTCGAGATAGCCGGCGGCACCGGCGAGCTTGTACATCGCGTCATCGAGCTGCTTCACGACGTTCTGTCGCGCGCGGGCGAGCTGCATCACCTCAGGTGCGGGCGGCACTAGGTCGGTGAGGGGAACGCTGAGGATATCCGCCAGCGCGACCGCCTCCTCCAGCTTCGGCGATCGCTTCCCCTGCTCCAGCCGAGACAGCGCTGCCGAGTCGAGGGTTACTCCCTTCGCGGCCAGTGCCTCGGAGACCCGACGCTGGCTCATGTCGGCGCGCTCCCGTGCACGCGCGATGTGTTGCCCGAACTCGAAATCGAAGGAGTTCGGCGCGAACGCCGCCGCGGAGCTGCTGCCGAGGTCATCACCCTGTGCTGTCACGATCTCATCGTATGTGCTTGACAACAGCAGTCGCTACCAGCATGCTTATGTCCATTCCGCACCGCAGTGCGATTTCGACAACGAAAGGCATCCCATGGAAGACCGAATCCTGTTCGTCAACGAGGTGGCCGAGCGGCTCCGTCGATCGCCGGGCCAGCTCCGCTACATGATCACGGAGGGCACGGCGCCGAAGCACGCGAAGATCGCGGGTCGCATCTGCTTCCGCGAGTCCGACGTGAACGCGTACATCGCCGCAGCGTTCGAGGGTGCGAAATGAGCGCGCCGGTGCGGCACAAGGTCGTGACGTACGAGTCGGGCGGTGGGTTCGCCGCCCGCTGCACGTGCGGTGACGTGACGTTCGGCGGCTACGGATCCAGAACCGAGGCGCGAGCGGCTCTCACGCACGAGAAAGCCCCCAAAGCCGGCCAGGGCTTCGAGGGCAGCGACCAGATTCCCACCATCGAAAGACAGGACCAGATCGTGAACATCATCCCCGATACGGACGCGGCGCGCCAGGCTGTGAGCGAGTGGGCTGCGGAGTACGTGGCCATCGCGGCGCAGCAGGAGACGCGGAACTTCGTGAACCCCCCCGAGTGGCCGGCGGCTGCCACGCCGTCGTGGGTGTCGGAGGTCGAGGTCGGCGCGGAGGTGTCCGGTGAGGTGTTGATCCTGTTCGCCCACGAGGTCGGCGAGGTCGCGATCACGTCGTCGGTGGGCGTCATCGTGAAGGAAGGCCCTGCCCACCCTGACAAGGTTGTGGGGGACATTCTGCCGGAGCCGAGCGGTGTCACGCTCCGTCTCGTCGGTGAGCATGAGGAGCTGCGGTCGACGGCCGCGATGCGCCTGTTCGACAGCCTGGCGACGGCGATCGTGCTGCTCCGCAAGATCGAGGCGGCGGCCTGATGCCCGGCCCCGGTTTCACGGTCGGCCCTGACGTCGACGAACCGATCCGCATCGTGGACAGCCTCTACAAGGGCTGGCTGCTGCGGGCGCACTACCGGATCGAGCGGGTGACCGGCCGACCGGGCGTGTACGTGGTGCGGCACTTCGCCGCGGCGTCCGACGACGATCGTGCACGCGCGGTCGCCGACGTCGGGAGCCTGGACCTCGACTACGGGTTCCGGCTCTGGCACAAGTACGACGTGGTGAATCGGGTCCGCTGGTCCGAGGATCGGCGCCGGTGGGTGGAGTACGTCGACATGGGCACTCGGGTTGAGGATCCGCTGGTGCAGCTCGAGCTGGAGATGATGATCGACCTGCAGTCGGAGGTGACGCTCTGATGCCCGCTCCGAAGCCGGAGACGCAGAAGCAGGCGGAGAAGTGGCAGGCGGTGTGCCGTCTGGCGGAGAAGGCGGGGCTGTGCCCGCGTTGTGCGGCGCAGCTCGCGTGGGGAGCGCAGGAGGGATCGGGCGGGTTCTCGTCGATTCACCCGCCGTGCGCGCCGTGCACGATCGTGATGCTCGAATGGCCTGTCGTTCGCGCGAATGGGTGGCGCACCCCGAGCGGGAGACTGTCCGACGCCGTGACGTGGTCCGAGGGGTTGCCCGTGAGGCGCACAGCGACGCCCGCGGCCACATCTGGGGGTGTGTGAGGTGTGGCACGGATCTCCCTCCGCTGGTTTCTGCGGAGCCGGCGGCTCACCACTCTCGGACTCACGACCGGCCAGGCGCTCGTCCTCATCGTCCTCGTCGACCATGCCGACGCAGCGGGACTCACCTTCCCCGGGCAGCAGACGATCGCCGAAGAATCGGGCATGCAGCGATCGGGTGTCCGGAAGGCGCTCACCGCACTCGTCGACCGTGGCGTCATCGAGGTCGTGGACCCTGGCGGTCCGAAGAAATCAGCCCGGTATCGGATCTCGTCCGCGGTCGGCCTATGGGCCACTGGGTAGCCCATACGGCGGTGACGGTTATGGGCCACTGGGTATGCAGTATCGCCCGGACCGTCATGGGCTACCCAGTGGCCACGAAGTAAGAACTACTCACGTTGGCCGCTCTGCCGCACCGTGGCGCGCCCTCCCGGGCGCTACCCGCTCGCTTGTGTGTTCTCGGATGGATTCGAGAAGCACATCGACGATCGGCCGGCTTGCCGGTCGATGCCCCTCCGGCGAGGAGGCTCAACGCGAGGTCACGCTGGGAACGCGGCAGCCTCACGGCCGTCACGTTCCGGCGTGCTCCCGGTCTTGCCCGCTCCCGCGGGCGCTGGCTGATGATGGCGAGCAGGAGGGTACTCGCCCACCGAGGACCCCTGACCGTTGCCGAGGTGGTCGTGACCTGTGGGGGCTCGAGAGGCGAGTTCAGTACGCGCGGGGCGCGTCGTGAGCCGCCGGAACTTCGATCCGGAGAGGCGGCTGCAGCGTGACCTCGGCCGGGCGAAGGACGCGCTCCGGGAAGCGTTCGAGGTGATCGCCCTGCAGGCGCGGGTAATCGCGGCCGCTGGCCTCGAGGTTCCCGAGCTCGCGGAGCGTCGTCGCGCTGTGGTCGGCGCGTCGGAACCGGAGTCCACGGATCCGGGCTATCGTGACGGCATCGGTTGGAGCGGGGCTCACCGGTCATCACCTCAAGATGATCAGGAGACCTCATGACCACCAGTCCTCGTGTCACGCGGGCGGATTTCGCGGAGCGGGTCGGCCTCGCGGCTGACGCGTCCGAGGATGAGATCCTCGCCGCTGTCGACCGGAAGCTCGCCGCGAAGGCCGCAGGCTCGATCCCTCCCGGCGGCGCCTACCCGGTGTCCGATCCCGACGTGATGTCGGATGCCGAGTACGACTCCCTCACGGCCGCGTCGGCGAAGCTCCCGGCGCTGACCGGGGAGGACGCGGAGACGTGGCGTGCCCTGTTCGGTGGTGACTCTTGAGCGCCCCGTTCTTCCTCGGTCAGACCGAGTACCGGGTCGCGGCTCACTGCGCTGTCGTCCGGCTCTGCTCGGGCTCGCAGGTGAACCTCTACAAGGGGCAGGACGTGCCCGCTGACATCGTCCCGGAGCAGCTCCGGGTCCTGGTCGCGGACGGTCTCGTGGAGCCGAAGGAGGTCGTCGCTTGATCGCCACGTGGGGAGACATCAACGCGTTCTCCGCGCTCTGCGAGGTCGCCGGGCTCACCGTCCCGCCGACGATCGTTGAGGCGCAGCGTCTCCGCGAAGTCGCGATCGGGCACGCGGCGGAGCCGCCGGCGAAGTTCCTCGGCATCGGCGACGACGAGCTCCGTGACTGGCTTGACCGAGTCACGATCCGCCGTCTCAGCTCCGGCTTCGAGCCCGCGCTCGCACCGTTCGACGCGCTCATCCTGCTGGAGGTGCAGCGGGAGATCGGCCCCGAGCTCGAGGCGCTCATCGAGCAGATGCGGGGCCGGTTCGACGAGGTCGCGAAGCCGTTCGTCGCCGCGGTCCGCAAGCACGGGTTCACCGCCCGCACCACGTCGGACGAGATGATCCGCCGCGGCGACACAGCCGCGATCACCGCATGGCGGGGCACGGAGACGTTCTACCGGCAGATCCAGCCGATCGCCGCGGTCCGGCAGCAGCTCAGCCGCGTCTTCGCCGTCAGCCCCACCGCGGCGGAGCAGGGCGTGTACAACGACGACGCTGTCGACTACTCGGTGTGCTTCGCGGAGGGCGACGGCTGGTCGGACAACGGTTCGTTCTACCTGTCCCACCACATCGGCGGGAACCTCGATTGGTTCGCTCTCGCCGCCGGCGGGCTCCGTCTCAACTCGCCCGACGACGTGCGCCGCAAGATCCGCGCACGCGCTCAGGCCAACACGGAAGGGACCGACTGATGGTCGAGTACATGCCCCTGTTCCAGCCCGGCACGCAGATCACTCGCCAGGCGTCCGCCTCCGTCACGGGCGGGCAGCTTGTGGTCGTCTCCGGCTCGGGAACGGTCGCACCGTCGAGCGGCGCCACACACGCCTGGGTCGGTGTCGCCGCAGTCGACGCGGTCAGCGGGGATGACCTGACGGTGTACCGGATGGGCGTCCAGCGTCTCACCGCGTCCGGTTCGATCACCGCCGGCCAGACCGTCGAACCCGCGGCGAACGGTGCCGTCGCCGCCCACACCAACGGCACCAACGACATCAACGTCGTCGGCCTCGCGCTCACCGATTCAGGGCCCGGTGGGCTCGTCCAGGTGAAGCTGCGGCGCTGACCATGACCACGGGACCGCAGCCCGCCCACCGAACCTCCTTCCGGCTGGGGCCTGCGATTCCCGTTTCGGATGGTGAGCATCGGACGTCCGCACCGCGGGAGTCTCACCACCCATTGAGGGGCCGACGCTGGGCGGGGTCGGCCCCTCACCCATACCTACAACGCATCGGAGGCTGACGTGGCGCTGAGAGCTGCTGAGCTGGAAATTCTCTACACGGCGAACACCGCCGGCGTGGAGCAGGGCGAGAAGAAGGTGAAGGAGTCGGCGCAGCGCGTCGAGTCGAAGCCCGTCGTCCAGAAGATCGACGGCGACGCCCGCGCGGCGCTGCAGGACATTTCCCGGGTGAAGACCCAAGCGGAGGACCTCGTCGCCGCGCACCGTGTCGTCCAGGTCGACAGCGACACGAGCGAGGCGCTCGCCGGCATGGATCGTGTGGAGGCGCAGGCGAAGCAGCTCGTCTCCGAGCGCGCGGTCCTCGCCCTGGACGCGAAGGTCGACGGCGCGGTCAAGGCCCTGGAACGGGCGAAGGCGAAGGTCGAGGATCTCTCGATCCTGGCGAACTCCGGTTTCGATGTCACCGCGGACACGAAGCGCGCGGAGGCGGCGCTGAGCCGGGCGGAGCAGCAGCTTGACCGGCTGCGCACGGCGCGCGCGAACGTCGAGGTCGAAGCGGACACGACGAAGGCGATCGCGAATCTGGGGAAGCTCGAGGACGCCGCGAAGCAGGCGGGCGAGCGTGCCGGCGGATCGGGTGGTTCGTCGTTCGTGTCGTCGCTGGACGGTGCGACCCGGGGAGCCGGTGAGAGGGTCGGTTCGCTCGTCGGCGGTGAAGTCGAGGACTCTCTCGTGTCGGCGTTGACCGCTATCCCCATCGCCGGCGGCATCGTGCTCGCCGGTGTTGCGATCGGGAAGGCGATCACCGGTGCGATCCAGGACGGCCTGCAGCAGGAGGTCGGCTTCGACCGGCTCGAGGCGCTGACGGGGATCAACCCCGGTCAGGCGATGCGGATTGGTCGCGCGGCCGGTGAGGCGTACGCGAACGTGTTCGGCGACTCGATCGAGGCGAACCTGGACACCGCCCGCCTGGCGGTGCAGTTCAATCTCATCGACCCGCGGGCGACGACATCGGCAGCGCAGAAGGTCATCGAGGGCCTCTCCGGCATTTCGGAGGTGCTCCAGGAGGACGTGGGGAAGACCGCCGAGTCGACGACGGTGCTGCTGCGGACGGGGCTCGCGAAGTCCGCGCAGGAAGCGTTCGACATCCTCGCCGCCGGCGCACGCAACGGCGTGAACCGCAGCGGCGACCTCCTCGATTCCCTCACCGAGTATCCGACGATCATGCGCGAGCTCGGGCTGTCCGGTAAGGAGTACCTCGGGCTGCTGAGCGAGGGCATGAAGGCCGGCGCCCGGAACAGCGACCTCGTCGCGGACGGGCTCAAGGAGCTGCAGCTCACGCTCCGGAACCGTGAGGGCGCCGACGCGCTCAAGCAGCTCGGACTCAACGCCGACGACACGTACAAGGCCTTCGCGGAGGGCGGGCCTGCCGCCCGTGCGGGGCTGGAGGAGATCCTCACCGGCATGCGGAACATCGAGGACCCGGTGCAGCGGAACCAGGTCGCGCTGGGCCTGTTCAAGACGAAGGCCGAAGACCTCGGGGACGCGCTCTACGCCCTCGACCTCACGAACGCTGTCGATCAGCTGGGACTCGTCGACGGCGCCGCGCAGAAGATGTTCGACACCCTGTCGAACAACGATGCAACGAAGATCGAGCAGGCAGGCCGGAACATCGAGGTCGCCGCGGACGGTATCAAGGGTGCCCTGGCTGCGGGGTTCGCGGAGCCGCTCGCAGACGTCGCCGAGTTCGTCTCGCGGAACCGTGGTCCTGTCCTGGAGTTCTTCCTCGGGCTGGCCAACGGTGCCCTCGACTTCGGCGAGAGCATGGTCGAAGGTGCCGCGACGAGCACCGAGGCGCTGGGGACGTTCGTGTCCGGGCCGCTCGCTGACGCGACGGAGGGTGTCGCCGTCCTCCTCCGGTGGCTGCAGCAGTACGACGAGGCCGATGGCGTGCAGGGCCTCGCTGACCAGATGCGCGGGTTCGACGATCAGACGCAGGTCACGGCGGACTCGATCCGCGACCTCGGCAACGGGGCGATCGAGGAGGCCCGGCAGAAGCTCAACCAGTTCGGCGAGGGCGCGGTCGCGATGGGGTTCCTGAACGATGCGTCGCTGAACCTGGCGGACGCGCTCGACAAGGTGGGTAAGTCGGCGGGCGGTTCTGTCGTTGAGCTGTCCGATGTCGAGGCGGCGAACATCGCTGGCAGCGATGCCGGGGAGGCACTGCAGGGGCAGATCCTCAACGTGGCGGCCGCGCTCGACGAGCAGCTCGGGGCGGCGGAGCGGAACAAGGCGACGCAGGCGGAGCTCACCGAGAAGTACAACACCACCCGGGACGCGCTCATCTCGCAGATCGAGCAGATGGGCATCGGGAGGGACGCGGCCGCCGCGCTCGTCGATGAGGTTCTCCGCACACCCGAGAAGGCTTCGACGGCGTTCTCATCGAATGCTCCGGAGCAGAAGCAGAAGGTGCAGGATCTCGCGACCCGGATCGAGACGCTCCCGGACGGGTCGGTCGTGATCCGAGCGAACACGGCGCCGGCGGATGAGAGCATCGGCAACCTGTTCCGGAAATGGGATGGGGCGACCGTGAACCTCCGCGCGACGGGCGACGGCCGGCTGGGTTCGGGGATCCTCGGCGCCGGGTATCACGGTGGCGTCGTCGACTTCATGGCGTCGGGTGGCATCCCCGATCTGACGCCGATGTCGAGTGTGGCGGCTGTGATCCCGGCAAACACATGGCGTGTGGTCGGTGACCGCCCGGACGTGGCGGAGGCGTTCATCCCGCTCGACGGCTCACCTCGTTCGCTCGGGATCCTCGCCGAGTCGTTCCGCCGCATGCCGGGCCTCAACGTCGACACCACCTCCGGCCGTGGCGGCAACTCGATCACCATCTCGATGCAGAACCAGTTCAAGCAGGACGACCCGATCCTCCAGGCCCGCGCGCTCGGGCGTGAACTCCGGTCCGCCCTCTCGAGCAGCTGACCCGGCACGATGGACGCCATGACCGCACCCACCTGCCCGCGCTGCGCCGGACCGCTCCACGACCCCGACATCATCGAAGACGAGGACCAGCTATCCGGTCCGTCGTACATCACCGAGGGAGACGACACGGCGTTGTGCCTCGATTGTCGGATGGACGAGCTGTACCGCCACCACCACGACGGGCGGTACATTCCACCGTCCGAGTGGCCGATGCGAGTCGGCGCGCACGACTACGTCCGCACGTCCGAAGCCGACCCCGACCGCCGCTGACCCCACCCCGTCAGAAATCCAGCCCCATACGATGAACCCGGACCACCACCGGGAGGTCTTCCTCTCCCCCCGGTGTGATGCGCGTTTTTTTACCCAGGGGGGTCGCGCGCGCGAGGGCCGGTTCTGCCGCGGAATCATGCGGGAGTCGGTGTGACGCGAACTCCCCTTGTGGGGGTCGAAACGGTACCTATTTCGACCGAAACCGCACCCATATGGGGTCGAGAACGGGTCCAGGGGCGGCTCTGTGCGCCTCACTGACAGTGACTACGGCATCCCCGGGTGTTCCCGGTGGGGGTGCGGTCGGGTGGTGGTTCTCAGCGGCGCCTGTAGGCGGAGGACGGCTGACCGGCCCAGAACCCCGCCGCCGGTTTCTCCGCGATCGCGAACGTGCGGCACAGGTCGACGAGCGGGCAGCCGGCGCAGATGTCGGCGAGCATTGCTCGTTCCTCGTCGTCGTGGAAGCTGTCGGCGGTGAACGCGTCGATTCCCCAGCAGGCCGGGTCGTCGGTCTTCATCGCGGCGGTGACGGTGTCCCACTCGGCTGGGGCTCGCATCGGGGGAAGCTCCGCGAGCGGGTTGACCTTCGGGGCGTCGAGGTCCACCTCCGGCGCTGTGCGCCCCGTGGGTAGCGACTGGGGCTTCGGGAGGGGTGCTGACCGCCTCGGGAGGTTGAGGGGGATATCTGGGAGGCCCTCAGCGCGGCGGATCGCACGCATCCGGTACTGGTGCACCGGGGAGTTCTTCATCTTCTGCCGCGACCACTCCAGCAGCACACGATCCGAGACGACGCGGGCGCGCTGCCCGTCGATCGTCTTCCAACCGAGCGGCATGCCCTGGCGACCCCAGAGCCGGATCGCGCCCTTGCTGCGCCCGACAAACTTCGCCGCCTGCTTGTACGTCAACCACTTCACCGGACCCATGCGGACCATGATGCCCCCGGTCCGCGAGTCCGCAGATAGTCCGCGGAACGTGTCAGAACGCCCGAATACGCACTAGCACGGACTGTAGGAGAATCTGCCCACGATCAGCGGTTATCGGGACAGACCAGAACTCCCCGCAGCCGACCAACAGGGTGTGCTCAATACCCGGCGTACAGGCCGGCCCATTCGCACCCAGCCGTCGACGACGTGCCGAGCGCGTTCCGCTCGGCCGTCATCTCGGGTCCCTGCGGTTACTTCACCGCGGGCAGAGCCTCCGGCACCGGGACCGCGAGCGACGCCGCGCCGATGATGCCCGCGTTGTTGCGGTGCTTCGCCGGCACGATCGGGGCGCGCAGCTTCAGCAGCGGGAGGAACTCCTCGGAGTGCTTCGACACGCCGCCGCCGACGACGATGAGGTCGGGGCTGAAGAGGAACTCGACGTAGTCGTAGTACCACTGCAGACGCTTCGCCCACTTCTCCCACGACAGTTCGTCGCGCTCCATGGCGGAGTAGGCGGCGTAGCCCTCGGCGTCCTTCTTGTGCTCGGCACGCTGGAGGTGACCGAGCTCGCTGTTCGGGATGAGGACGCCGTCGTAGATCATCGCCGACCCGATGCCGGTGCCGAGCGTCGTGAGGATCACGAGGCCGTTGATGCCCTTCGCGGCTCCGTAGCGGACCTCGGCGATGCCGGCGACGTCGGCGTCGTTGGCGAAGTGGATGTCGCGGGACAGGCCGTGCTCGAAGAACTTCTCGGCCTCGAAGCCGATCCACGACGACGACACGTTCGCGGCGGACAGGGTCCGACCGTTCTTCACGATCGCGGGGAAAGCGACACCGAGCGGCAGGTCGTCAGGAGCCTCGAGGGTCTGCAGGACCTCCTTCACCGCCTCGAGCACGTCGGCGGGCTCCGCGCCCTTGGGGGTGGAGACCTTCACCCGATCGCTGATGAGCTCACCGGCATCCAGGTCGACGATTCCCGCCTTGATCCCGGTTCCGCCGATGTCCACTCCGACCGCACGCGACGCATTCGTTGCCATACCCTCCAGCCTATCCAGGCTGGGGGCCCGGATCAGTAGGATCGGGAGAGCGCCCGCCAGACGTCCGCTGCGGAGCGAGACCCACGCAAGGAGCGATCGTGAGCGACGACAACAAGAAGTACTGGTACAACCTCGAGACCGGCAAGGTCGAGCAGGGGTACGAGTCGCCGGCGGTCGATCGCGCGGGTCCCTTCGACACCGCGGAGGAAGCGGCGCGCGCCCCCCAGCTGCTGCAGGAACGTTCGAAGAAGTGGGCCGAAGACGACGCCCGCGACTCCGACTGGGGTTCCGGCTCCGGCCGCTGATCCCGCCGACCGAGAACGAGGAGAACGATGGACAAGCAGCGCGATTTCGTCCTGCGGACGATCGAGGAACGCGGCGTGAAGTTCGTGCGCCTGTGGTTCACCGACGTCGTCGGAACCCTGAAGTCGGTGGCGATCGCGCCCGCCGAGGTCGAGGGCGCCTTCAGCGAGGGCCTGGGCTTCGACGGCTCGGCCATCGAGGGTCTGACCCGCTCGTACGAGTCCGATCTGCTGGCGCACCCCGACCCGACGACGTTCCAGACCCTGCCGTGGCGGGGCGAGATCGACCCGACGGCGCGGATGTTCTGCGACATCACCACGCCCGACGGACAGCCCGCCGTGGCCGACCCGCGGCACGTCCTCAAGCGCACCCTCGCGAAGGCGGCCGATGCCGGGTTCACGTTCTACACGCACCCCGAGATCGAGTTCTACCTGCTGAAGTCGTCGCAGCTCGGCCCGGACGGTCGTCCCGAGCCCGTCGACTCCGCCGGCTACTTCGACAACGTGCCCGGCGGTACGGCCCACGACTTCCGTCGCCGTTCGGTGCGCATGCTCGAAGACCTCGGCATCTCGGTCGAGTTCAGCCACCACGAGGGCGGTCCCGGCCAGAACGAGATCGATCTGCGCTACGCCGACGCCCTCACCACCGCGGACAACATCATGACCTTCCGCACGGTCGTGAAGGAGGTCGCGATCGAGCAGGGCGTGTACGCCACGTTCATGCCGAAGCCCCTCAGCGGCCAGCCGGGTAGCGGCATGCACACGCACATGTCGCTCTTCGAGGGCGACATGAACGCCTTCTACGAAGAGGGCGGGCAGTACCAGCTGTCCAAGGTCGGACGCCAGTTCATCGCCGGACTCCTGCGTCACGCCAACGAGATCTCGGCCGTGACGAACCAGTTCGTCAACTCGTACAAGCGCCTGTGGGGCGGCGACGAGGCACCCAGCTTCATCTGCTGGGGCCACAACAACCGCTCCGCGCTCGTGCGGGTGCCGCTGTACAAGCCGAACAAGGGTCAGTCCACGCGGGTCGAGTACCGCGCGCTCGACTCCGCCGCGAACCCGTACCTGTCGTACGCGCTCATGCTGGCGGCCGGCCTCAAGGGCATCGAAGAGGGATACGAGCTGCCCCCCGAGGCCGAGGACAACGTCTGGTCGCTGACCGACGCCGAGCGTCGCGCCCTCGGCTACGCTCCGCTGCCCGCGAGCCTCGACCACGCCCTCGAATACCTCGAGGAATCCGAGCTGGTCGCCGAGACGCTGGGGGAGCAGGTCTTCAAGTACGTGCTCCTGAACAAGCGCCGCGAGTGGCAGCAGTACCGCGCGCAGGTCACGCCCTTCGAGCTGCAGAGCAACCTCGAGGCGCTCTGACCGGGCTGTGATGACCTCGGGCGATCGATCGACGGCGCTCACCGCCCTGGCCCGCACCGGCTTCTCGCGTCTCGAGGAAGCCGATGCGGGTCTGGGCGAGCTCGAGCAGCTGACGGGTGCCGAGCGGGCGGATGCCATGGCGCTCGCGCAGCGCGTGGCCGACCCCGACCGTGCGCTCGCGGCGCTCGTGCAGATCGCGCGCCGCGACCCGGCCGCGATCCGCACCGCGGCGGGGGATGCCGGCACGTGGCGGGCGCTGTGGGACATCGTCGGCGCGTCCGACGGATTCGCGGAGTTCTACCTCCGGCATCCCGATGAGATCGCCCACCTCGCCGGCGCCGGGCTGACCGTCCCCGACGAGCAGCTCATGCGCGTCGAGCTGCTGGCATCCGTCGGAGACGACGAGGGCTTCGCGGCCGACGCGACGGATGCCGCGTGGGTGGCGCTCCGTGTGCGCTATCGGCGCCTGCTCGCGCGGATCGCCGCGTACGACCTCGGCCAGGACGACCCCGCATCCGCGATCGACGTCGTCTCGGCGTCCCTCGCCGATCTCGCCGGCGCCGCACTCGAGGCGTCCCTGAGCGTCGCCCGGTCGCGGGTCGCCGGAACCGGGCCTGCGGCGTTTCCCCGTGCGCAGGTCGCGGCGACCCGGTTCGCGATCATCGCGATGGGCAAGACCGGTGCGCGCGAGCTGAACTACGTCAGCGACGTCGACGTCATCTTCGTCGGCGGGAGCGCGGACGAAGAGGTCGTGTCGGAGGCCCGCGCGATCGACATCGGCACGCGCCTCGCCGTGCAGACGATGCGGGGCATCTCGGGCCCCGAGATCGAGCCGCCGCTGTGGGAGGTCGACCCGAACCTCCGCCCCGAGGGTAAGCAGGGCGCCCTCGTCCGCAGCCTCGGCGCGCACCAGCAGTACTACGACCGGTGGGCGAAGAGCTGGGAGTTCCAGGCGCTTCTCAAGGCGCGGGCGATCGCCGGCGACGCCGCGCTCGGCGCCGAGTACATCGCCGCCGTGCAGCCCCTCGTCTGGCACAGCGCCGCCCGCGAGAACTTCGTCGAGGGCGTGCAGCGCATGCGCGAGCGAGTCACCGAGCACATCCCCGCGAGCGAGGTGAACCGGCAGGTGAAGCTCGGGCCGGGCGGCATCCGGGATGTCGAGTTCACCGTGCAGCTGCTGCAGCTCGTGCACGGGCTCACCGACGAACGCATCCGTCAGCGCGGCACGCTCGAGGCCCTCGACGCGCTCGTCGCCGAGGGCTACATCGGCCGGAGCGAAGCCGAGGCGTTCGGCCGCGACTACCGCCTGCTCCGGCTGATCGAGCATCGTCTCCAGCTCCGGGGGCTGCGGCGCACCGCGCTGCTCCCCGAAAAGGAAGACGACCTTCGCGTTCTCGCCCGCGCGACCGGACTCTCGGATTCGGCGGCGGGGGTGCAGGCCGCGTGGGAGAGCATCAAGCGCGAAGTCCGCGACATCCACGTCCGGCTCTTCTACCGGCCGCTGCTGTCGGCCGTGGCGGCCCTCCCCGAGGGGGAGCGGACGCTCTCGACCGAGCAGGCGCGCGACCGCCTCGCCGCGATCGGCTTCCGCGACCCGGCCGGTGCGCTCCGGCACATTGCGGCGCTCACCAGCGGTCTGAGCCGCAAGTCCACGATCCAGCGGCACCTCATGCCGATCATGATCCGGTGGTTCGCCGACGGCGTCGATCCCGACTACGGGCTGCTGGTGTTCCGCCGCATCAGCGAACGGTTGGGCAACACCCCGTGGTTCCTGCGCATGCTGCGCGACTCGGCGGGCGCCGCCGAGAGCCTCACCCGCGTGCTGTCGGGATCCCGCTACATCGGCGAGCTGATGGAGTGGATCCCCGAGTCGGTCGCGTGGCTCGACGACGATGCGCTCCTGCGTCCGCGCTCGGGAGCTGCCCTCCAGGAGGAGGCGCGGGCCATCCAGACCCGCTGGGACGACATCGACGGCGCGATGCGCTCGGTGCGTGCGCTCCGGCGTCGCGAGATGCTGCGCGTCGCGATGGCGGCGGTCCTCGAGGTCGTCTCGCTCGAGGAGCTCTCGGACGCCCTGTCGACGATCACCGAGGTGACGATCCAAGCGACTCTGCGCGCCGTCCGGCGCGAGGTCGTCCCGCCCGAGGACGACGCCCTCGACTTCTCCGTCATCGCGATGGGACGTTTCGGGGGGCGCGAGATCGGCTTCGGATCGGATGCCGACGTGATGTACGTCTACCGCGCCAACGGCATCGACCCGCACCGCGCGAGCACGTTGGCGTTGAAGCTGGTCGCCGGCCTCCGCGAACAGTCCGAGGACCACCGGCTCCCGCTCGACCTCGACGCGGAGCTCCGCCCCGAGGGGCGGAGCGGTCCGCTGGCGCGTTCCCTCGACGCTTACGCCGAGTACTACCGCCGGTGGTCGCTGTCGTGGGAGGCGCAGGCCCTGCTGCGCGCCCGCGGCGTCGCGGGAAGCGTCAAGCTCATCGCCGACTTCCTCGCCCTCGCCGACGACGTGCGCTACCCGGCGAACGCCGACCCCAACGGGTTGCGCGAGATCCGCCGGATCAAGGCACGGGTTGAGAACGAGCGTCTGCCGCAGGGGGCCGACCCCGCCCGGCACCTCAAGCTGGGGCCTGGCTCGATCAGCGACGTCGAGTGGCTCGTGCAGATCCTCCAGCTCCAGCACGCGCGGGCGGTTCCGGCGATGCGGACGACCTCCACCCTGGGCGCGCTGCAGGCGGCCGTCGAGGCGGGGCTCATCGCTCCGGACGCGGCCGAGAAGCTCGCGGCATCCTGGCACCTGGCCAGCCGGCTGCGCTCGGCCAACACCCTGCTGTCGGGGCAGACGAGCGATGTCCTCCCCGCCGATCGGGCGCGGCTTGACGGCATCGGGCGGATCCTGGAGTACCCGCCGCACTCGGCCACCCAGGTCGAAGAGGACTATCTCGGCGCGACACGGCGGGCCCGCCGCGTGTTCGAGAAGCTCTTCTACGGGTGACCGGGCTCAGGATGCCATCAGTCGCTCGCGCACCTCGCGTCGCAGCACCTTTCCGATGAGCGACCGCGGCAGGTCGTCGACGACGACCACCCGTCGCGGCACCTTGTAGGACGCCAGCCGAGACTTGCAGTAGTCGCGGATCGCCTCGGGCTCGATGGCGACGCCGTCTCGCACGACGATGGCGGCGGCGACATCCTCGCCACCGCGGGGCTTGGGCAGGGCGACGACCGCCGCCCCCTCGATGTCAGGGTGTGACACGAGGACGTCCTCGACCTCGCTGGGTGAGACGTTGAAGCCGCCGGTGATGATGATCTCCTTCAACCGGTCGACGATCGTGACGAAGCCGTCAGTCGAGACGGAAGCGATGTCGCCGGTGCGCAGCCACCCGCCGTCGAGGAGCGTGGCCGCGGTGTCGGACGGACGGTTCCAGTAGCCCTCGAAGACCTGCGGTCCGCGCAGCAGCAGTTCTCCGACCTCACCGAGCGGCAGGTCCTTCTCGGGATCGTCGGGGTCGACCACGCGGATGTCGGTGCTCGGGAACGGCACGCCCACGGTGCCCGGGCGCCGCGACGGTCCGATCGGGTTTCCGAGCGCCACGGGCGAGGACTCGGTCATGCCGTACCCCTCGACGAGCAGCCCCCCGGTCGCCTTCTCCCACCGGTCGACGGTGGCCACGGGCAGGCTCATCGCCCCCGAGATCGCGAAGCGCACGGTCGAGAGATCGACGGTGCCGCGGGACGCGGCACGGGCCAGCTGGTCGTAGATGGGCGGAACGGCCGGAAGGAAGGTCGGCGGGCTCTTCCTGACCGCGGATGCCACGAGGTCGAGGTCGTACTTCGGGAACAGGACGAGCTTCGCCCCGATGCTCATCGCGAAGGTCAGGCAGAGGGTGAGGCCGTAGGCGTGGAAGAGGGGGAGGACGCCGTAGAACGTCTCCTCGCCGTCGTGGAGGCCCGGCACCCACGCGCGCCCCTGCATCGCGTTGGCGCGGAGGTTTGCGTGCGTGAGGATCGCTCCCTTCGGCGTGCCCGTCGTGCCACTGGTGTACTGCAGCAGCGCGATGTCGTCGAGCAGGGGACCTTCGTGTTTGCGCGACAGCTTGCCGTGAGTGAGGAGTCCCTCCCACGGTGTCGGTCGCTTCGACGACGGGGCGGCCGTCAGCTGCGCGCGCGACTCGCGGGCCTTCTTCACCGGCAGGCGCAGCGCCAGACGTGTGCGGAACGGCATCGCGCGGGTGACGTCGACGCTGACGATGTGCTCGAGCGCGAGATCCGACGGGAAGTCGGCGACGAGATCGGCGACCTTGTCCCACACGATCGCGAACCTCGCGCCGTGGTCTTCGAACTGGTGCCGCAACTCGCGGGCGGTGTAGAGCGGGTTGTGTTCGATGACGATCGCCCCGAGCCGCAGCGCCGCGTAGAACGCCACGACGTGCTGGGGGCAGTTCGGCAGCACGAGTGCGACGCGATCGCCCGCCGTCACGCCGAGACGCCGTAGCCCCTCGGCCGCGCGCGAGATCTGGTCGCCCAGCTCGCGATAGGTCGTCTGCGCGCCGAAGAATTCGAGCGCGACGCCTTTGCCGTACCGGTGGACGGAGTCCGCGATCATCTCGGGCAGCGTCTGCGTCGGTTCGTCGATGTCGTCGGGCACGCCCTCGGCGTACGAGCTCAACCACGGACGCGACGCGTAGGGGGAGGTCATGGCATCCATCTTTCCCGACGCCACCGACACGAAAGCGGCGCGACGCCTGTGCGGATGCCGGGAGCTTGAGCGAGCGGTCCCTTTCACCGCGCGGGGGAGCGGCCTACCCTGTCGGCATGTGCCGCAACATCGTCCCCCTTCACAACTTCGAGCCGCCGGCCTCGGACGACGAGTGCCACGACGCGGCGCTGCAGTTCGTGCGCAAGATCGCGGGAACGACGAAGCCCTCCCGAGCGAATCAGGAAGTGTTCGATCGCGCCGTGGACGAGATTGCCGCGGCCACCCGCCGCCTGCTGGACGATCTGGTCACCACGGCGCCGCCCAAGACGCGCGAGGTCGAGGCGGCGAAGCGGAAGGCGCGATCCGCCGACCGCCACGAGGCGATCCGGGTGTTCCAGGAGCAGAAGCGCGCCGCGCGCTCGGCATCCTGACGCTCACCCCTCGTCGAAACGCTCGAACAGGGGAGTGGCATCCGGGCTCTCCAGATCCGGGATGCCGTCATCGCTCGGCACCGCGGTGAGCGGACCCCGCAATTCGTCGAGGAGCGCGCCGGCGTCACCCGGCTCGCACGTGGAGGTCGCACGAAGCTCCAGCACGTCGATCGTGCCCTCGGCCGGATTCGCCGGAACCATGTCGACATCCAGACGCGACACCTTCGCCTCCGGCTTACCCGCGATGATCACGATGTTCTCGATCCCCTCGCCGTACGTCGGCGTCGGGGCGAGCTGCCACCCGTTGTCGCCCAACCACGTGCGAAGTTCCTCCATCCGCTGCGGACCCTGACCGTCGAATGAGAAGCCATCCGGCAGGTTCCGCCGCAGGAAGAATTCATACCCCTCGTCGCAGGGCTGCGGTGTGTCACCGTATTCGGCGACCGCCCACTGCCCGTCGAAGATCTGTTTCTGCACGGCCGCGACCGTTGCCTTGAACTCGAGGTTGACCGCACGGGCGTCGTCGAAGCTCGCGTCGCGGGACGGTGTTTCCTGAGGGGACATCTGCGGACCTCCACATCCTGTCAAAACGATCCCGGCGATCACGGCGCCCCCGAGTAGTGCGGGCATCCGTCGCCTGCGGTGTCCGATCATTCGTTCGCTCCTGCCGTCTCCAGTGCCTCGCGCAATCCCACCACGAAGTGCTTGAACGATTCCGCAGACGGGTCGAGATACCCGGTCTGTTCCACGGACTCGTAGCGGGGGATGGGCGCACCGCCCGGTCCCACGGTCCAGCCGACGAGCACATCCTTCATGCTGTTGGCCGTGTCGTGGCTGTCGGTGCCCTCGCCGAACTCGCCCTGCACAGAGCCGAAGCCCGGTACGACACCCCCGTCCGAGCTGAACGACGAGACGCCCGGCACGTCGCGCGGGTCCTCGGCGTGCGTGCTGCCCAGCCAGTCCTTGCGCCCCCATGCGGCGATCGGGTCGGCATCGGCATGCGTGGCGTTGACCGAAAGCTGACCCGATCGGATCTGGTCGGCGAGGGAGTCGCCCGCCTGTTCGGTGACCCCGGCCGAGCCGAAGAACCACACGTGCGACACGAGCCCCGGGTTGTCTGCAATCGCCTGGCTCGTCATCGTCGTTCCCAACGAATGCGCCCCCGCGTCGATCTGTGTTGACGGATTGACCCCGCGGATGCCCTTCAGGGTCTCGGAGAGACGCGCCGCACCGGCATCCGGTCGATCGATCCCCAGGACCTCCGGGATACCGCCGGAATCCCAGTCCATCACGAGCACCACCGCCGCCGTCCGGTCGCTCCCGGTCCGTTTCAGCTCCGTTGTGAGAGCCGACTGGAGGTTGGCACCCGCATTCGACCACTCGACGACCGACTGGAGACTCGTCCGGATGCCATGCGTCAGCGTCGTCACCTGGTCCGCGCTCTCGACATCACCGAAAGCGATATTCGCCCGCGGCGATCCGTCGGTATCGAGGAAGAGACTCAGCAAAGCCGGGCGGGAGCCGTCCCGGCCACGACGGTCGAGCACGGACTTCAGTGCCACCAGCCGTGAACGCGTCTCGTCGTCGAGATCGTCCCTGCGCTCGATCTGCGCGAGACCGGCCAGATTGAACATACCGCGCTGGGCAACCGGGATGCCGTTGAGATTGCCGACCACCAGCGGCGCCAGCGCCATCAACTGTCCGAGGGCGCCGGCGTTCCACTCGCCGTCGGGTCCCGCGGTGGAGGCGCCGGCGAGATCGGCGAACAGGTCGTCCGCGCGCTGGGCGTCGATGAAAGCGACAGCCTGCACGAAATCGGGATGCCCGTCGAGCCAGCGCGCGACGACCTCACGGTCAGCCGTGGCGAGCCAGTCGATGCGCCGCTCAGCGGATCGACCCAGGTCGTACGTCAGCTGCTCGGCAAGCGACCGGCTCACGGCTGCCGCCGACGGAGCGCCCGGGTACGGCGATTCGGAGAAGCCCCAGAAGAGCTGCGCGACGCGCACGGGTTCGCCGCCCGCGCCCGTCACCTCGGTGCCGCCGGTGACGCCGCGCAGGCGCGCGGCCAGGCGGTCCTCGGCATCCTCGACGTCACGGCGGAACGTGTCGATATCGGAGCGCAGGCTGTCGAGAGCGCTCTCTGCCGAGCTCAGTGTCGTCGACGCGTGAAGTCGTGCCAGCGCTGCATCCGCGGCCACCGAGGGGTCGACAGCATCTCCGCGCGTCGAGCGGTAGGTCGCATCGGCGAGGGCTGTCGCATCGACGGCGGCGGAATAGTCCGCGACGATTCCCGGGATCCGGGATGACAATTCTTCTCGACGCTTCTTCAGGTCGGCGAACTCCACCGACCCCGCTTCCCACAGCGCGTTGCGGGCGGTGACGAGCGCTTCTGCGAAGCTTCGGGCGTCGGCCGCGGGTCGGTCGAGCATCTGCGGAACGGCATCCGTCCCCGCAACGTGGAAGACGTCGGCATCCCGGAGCACATTCCAGCGAGCGTGCACGTCCGACATGGAGGTCTGCATCTCGTTCGCGACATCCACGAGCCTGTCACCGAGCCCCGTGAGAACGTCAGGCTCGACCACGAGCGGAAGGTCGGCGACGGTCGGGGTGCTCATCAGTACGCCTGACCGTAGGCGAGCGGAGAATCGATGCCCCACTCGTCCAGCGCGCGGGACTCCGCCTCGCGCGACGAGACCGACATGTCGAGGTCCCCTGCGACGACCGCCGTCGTAGCCTCAACCACGCCGGCCGCCGCAGCAGCCACCGTGTGCGCGAGCTTGCCGGGCACGGACCGACGTTCCTCGAGCAGATCGCCCCAGGCGCTGGCCAGGGTCCGTCGGCCGTCGACCACCAGACTGTGACCGTCCATGGCCAGGTCGTCCATGTCGGTGATGGCACGTGCAATCCCCGCGCCGGCGTCGTCGACGCTCGCCAGAACACCGATAACGCGATCAGGATCGACCCGGTAGTCCTCCACGATGGCCCCTTTCATCGTCGATGACCATCCTGTCAAAGCCGCCGACCGTTGTCCGGGTACTCCACAAGGAGCGTCGCATCGTCTATGTTGCGCCCCACAACGACGAAGCCCGCCCCCGCGAAACGGCGGGGACGGGCTTCGTCGTGGATGATCGGGCGATCAGACCCCGAAGTACAGCTCGTACTCGAAGGGGTGCGGGCGCTGAGCGATCGGCTGGATCTCGTTCTCGATCTTGTACTCGATCCAGGTCTCGATGAGCTCCTCGGTGAAGACGCCACCGGCGAGCAGGAACTCGTGGTCGGCGCGGAGGGCCTCGAGCGAGTCGAGCAGCGAGTTGGGAACCTGCGGGATGTTCTTGGCCTCTTCGGCGGGGAGCTCGTAGAGGTCCTTGTCGACGGGCTCGTGCGGCTCGATGCGGTTCTTGATGCCGTCGATGCCGGCCATCAGCTGCGCGGCGAACGCGAGGTACGGGTTGCCCGAGGCGTCCGGCGCGCGGAACTCGATGCGCTTGGCCTTGGGGTTCGTGCCCGTGATCGGGATACGGATGGCCGCGGAGCGGTTACCGGCCGAGTACACCAGGTTGACCGGCGCCTCGAAGCCCTTCACCAGACGGTGGTAGCTGTTGAGGGTCGGGTTCGTGAACGCGAGCACGGCGGGGGCGTGAGCCAGGATGCCACCGATGTACCAGCGTGCGAGGTCGGAGAGCCCGCCGTAGCCGGTCTCGTCGTAGAACAGCGGCTTGCCGTCGTTCCACAGCGACTGGTGCGTGTGCATGCCCGAACCGTTGTCGCCGAAGAGGGGCTTCGGCATGAAGGTCGCGACCTTGCCCCACTCGAGAGCCGTGTTCTTGACGATGTACTTGAACTTCAGGATGTCGTCGGCCGCGTGCACCATGGTGTCGAAGCGGTAGTTGATCTCAGCCTGACCACCCGTACCCACCTCGTGGTGAGCGCGCTCGAGGATGAGGCCGGCGTCGATCAGCTTGAGGCTGATGTCGTCGCGAAGGTCGGCCTGCTTGTCGACGGGGGAGACGGGGAAGTAGCCGCCCTTGTAGGGCGTCTTGTTGGCGAGGTTGCCGCCCTCTTCCACGCGACCGGTGTTCCAGGCGCCTTCCTCGGAGTCCACGGAGTAGAAGCTGGCGTTCTGCTTCACCTCGTAGCGGACGTCGTCGAAGATGTAGAACTCGGCCTCGGGCGCGAAGAACGCGGTGTCGGCGATGCCGGTGGAGGCGAGGTACTTCTCGGCCTTCTTGGCGACCTGACGCGGGTCCTTCGAGTAGATCTCGCCGTTGCGCGGGTTGTAGATGTCGAAGACCATGATGAGCGTCTTCGCCTCGCGGAACGGGTCGAGGTACGCCGTCGTCACGTCGGGGATGAGCTGCATGTCCGACTCGTGGATGTTCGCGAACCCGCGGATCGACGAGCCATCGAACAGCTGTCCGACGGTGAAGAACTCCTCGTCGACGGTCGACGCGGGAATGTTGAAGTGCTGCTGCACGCCAGGAAGATCCGTGAAACGGATGTCGAGGAACTTGACGTCCTCGTCCTGGATGAACTTCAGCACCTCGGACGAATCTTTGAACATGAAGACTCCAGAGGTAGAACATTCGGGATCGGCCAGCCTGAGCCGACCTCCTCGACCCTATCCAGAACCGGTGTCTCGGTCATATCTCGGATGTTTCCGGCATGTTACGGAGCCCCGATTACGCTGGATGCCGTGACCGTCCCCGTCGAGAACGAGTATCCGGGCCAGCGACTCGGCCTTCCCCGCGAGGGACGCGGGTCCATCGCACGTCCCGGTCGGCGCATCGCCGCTCTCCTGATCGATGTCGCGTGCGCCGGCCTCATCGGCTTCGCGTTCTTCTCGGCGCCGGATCCCGTGACGGGAGTGCCGTTCGCGAACCCGATCGCGACCAACCTCATCTTCTTCCTCGTGCAGATCGTGTTCATCCCGCTGATCGGCGGGAGCCCGGGGCACCGCCTGCTGGGGATGCGTCTCGAACTGGCATCCGGGGGATGGGTGGGCGTCTGGCGCCCGATCATCCGCACTCTGCTGTTGGGCCTCATCATCCCCGCCGTCGTGTGTGATGCCGATCAACGCGGCCTCCACGACAAGGCCGTCGGCACGGTCCTCGTCCGCAGCTGACCAACGAGAAACGGCCCCGCCGGAGCGGGGCCGTTCGTCGATGATCAGCGGGGACGCGGGGCGCGCATCTTCGTCGGGTCGACGCCCTTGGGGATCGGCAGCGACGACAACCCCTGCGACACCGACGACACGCGCTTGATGACCGCCGCCTGCGTCGTGCGGTCGACCTTCTTCGGCAGGGCCTTGATCGCGGAGGCCAGGTTCTTGATCTCGACCTCGCCATCGCCGTGTCCGACGTAGAACACCGTCACCGGAACACCGGCGGCGACCCGCTGGACGCGCGCCCGCTCCTCGTTGACGAGACGCGACAGGCGTGTCTGCGAACCCTCACCGATGAGGACCACGCCGCCGCGGCCGATCGCGCGGTAGACCGCCTCCTGCGTGCGGGGGTTCACCCCGATGGGCGTCTCGGACGCCTGCCAGTTGCGGCCCAGCGAAGAAGAGATGACGTGGCCGGTGGCGCCCGGCATACCGTCCATCCGGCGGTACATGGCCCGCGTGGACAGACGGGTCATCGTGATCATTCCGACCAGGATGCCGGCCAGGAGACCCGTGACACCCCACAGGATGACGCTCCAGACGGCGACCGGAGGGATCAGGAAGCCGACGAGCACGCCGAGCCCGGTGCCCGCGAGGACGATGCCGGCCAGCGCGAAGGGCAGCCAGCGGTACTCCTTCTGCGTGAAGGTGTACAGGGTGCGAAGCTGGGAGAAGAATCCCGGACGCTTCTCGGGGGTGGAGGTGCGAGCGGCCATGCAGATGATTCTATCTTCGCCCTCAGCACCCCTCCTCCCCTTCGTCCGTGATCGCGGATCCCTCCCCGGAACGACTTCGGCGGCCCGCCGGTCTGCTTCGTGCTGCGGCAGCCTCGAGGCATGCAGCCGACGCCATCTCCGCCGACGATCGACACCGTCTCCGGCTACCTCCGCCGTCGAGGCCGAAGCGCCCACGCCCTGACGGCGGGCGAAGCCGCGACGCTGGCGATCGCGGTCGTGCGCGGATGCGCCACCGCTCCGTCACGAGCCGCGCCGGGGGAGTGGCGGCTGACCCCCGAGGGGCGGCCGGTCCTCGTCGCCCACCCGGGCGGCGACGACGTGCTCGCCGCCACGGTCGCCGTCCTCGACGAAGTGGCGTCGCTCGTGAGCGCCGACGTCCGGCCGGGCTTCGCACGCCTGCGCGACGGAGTGCTGACGGAGCCCCCGCCCACGTGGGCCCTCCTCGAGAAGCGCCTCCTCGCCGTCGTCGAGCCACAACCGCTCGTGCTCGGTCCGCTGGCACCCGCCGAGCCGGTCGCGCCGCGCGCGGCACGCGACGAGCAGGATGCCACTGCTCCGACGTTCATCGGGCGCATCGCGGCGTCCGTTCGCCGGATTCGACCGCCCGTGCTGGCACTGGGTGTCGGCGTCGCGGCCGTGCTCGCCGTCGTGGCGATGACGCTCGTCCCGAGGGTGGAGCCGGCCACGACGAGCGAGGACCACCCGGCGGGGGTGGCGTCGGTCGCGGCCGCGGCCGCGACCGCCCCACCCGGGCGCCTGCCCTCCGCGACGCCGACCGCGGAGGGTGCGCTCTCGGCGGAACCCGACGCCGAAGACGCGGCGCCGGTGTCGGGGACGGCCTCGTCGTCCGACCGCCCGGCACCGTCATCGAGCGCGAGCGAAGAGAACGCTGTCGGGGCGGGCGCGGCAGCGTCGGAGATCGACGACGTGCGCGCTGCCGCGGCGAGCCTGCTGGCCTCTCTTGCGGCGTGCGCGGACGAGGACTGCACCTCGCGGCTCCGCGAATCCGCCGCCGGCTCGGGCGATCCGGCGCCCTGGGATCCCGCCATCGCCGAGCTCGACGTGGTCGACGACTTCGGAGGTCTGGCGGTGGTGCGACTCTCGGCGGACGGTCGGACTCAGTACGTCACGCTCGTCCGGCAGGAAGACCGATGGCTGGTCCGCTCCGTCAGAGACGTCGCGGACCAGCCATCATGAGCCGGGAAGGCCGGGCATCAGATCCCGAGGTCGCCTTCGAACTGCGCAGCCTCGAGACGGGCCTTGACCGCACCGAGGAAGCGGGCCGCGTCGGCACCGTCGATGATGCGGTGGTCGTACGAGAGCGCCAGGTAGACGTACGAACGGACCGAGATCGCATCCTTGCCGTCGACCGAGACCACACCGGGCTTCTTCACGACCGCACCGAGGCCGAGGATGGCCGACTGCGGGAGGAAGACGATCGGCGTGTCGAACAGCGCGCCACGCGAACCCGTGTTCGTCAGGGTGAAGGTGCCACCGGCGAGCTCGTCGGGCTTCAGCTTGTTGTCGCGCGTCCGGGCCGCCAGGTCGGCGATCTCGCGAGCGAGCTGGGCGATGTTCTTCTCGCCGGCGTCCTTGACGACCGGGGTGAGCAGGCCGCGCTCGGTGTCGACGGCGATCGCGACGTTCTCGTGGGCCGGGTAGACGATCTCGTCGCCCTCGACCGTGGAGTTGATGATCGGGTAGGTCTTCAGCGCTTCGATGGCGGCGAGGGCGAAGAAGGGGAGGAACGACAGCTTGTCGCCCGTCTTCTGCTGGAACTCGCCCTTGACGCGATCGCGGAGCGCCGCGACCTTCGTGACATCGACCTCGACGACGGTCGTCAGCTGAGCCGTGGCCTGCATCGATGCGACGGCGCGCTCGGCGATGACCTTGCGCAGACGCGACATCTTCTGCGTCGTTCCGCGCAGCGGCGAGACCTCGACCGGCGCAGCGGGGGCGGCGGCAGCAGCGGGGGCGGCAGCGGCAGCCGGGGCCGACTTCGCGGCCTCGGCGGCCTTCAGCACGTCCTCCTTGCGGATTCGTCCGCCGACGCCGCTACCGGTGACGGTGGCGAGGTCGACACCCTGCTGCTGGGCCAGGCGGCGCACCAGCGGGGTCACGTACGTGACCTCGTCGCCGCTGGAGGCGGGAGCCGACGGAGCGGCGGCCGGGGCCGAGGGCTGAGCTGCCGGCGCGGCAGGCTCCGCCGCCGGGGCGGGCTGCTCGGCCGGCTTCTCCTGCGCGGGGGCAGCGGGCTGCTCCGCGGGGGCAGCGGGCTGCTCGGGAACCTCATTGGGCTGAGGCTGCTGGATGGGCTCCTCCTCGATGGCCGGGGCGGGCTGGGCCTGGGCCGGCGCGGCCGCGCCGCTTCCGATGCGGGCGAGGGCGGAACCGACGGCGACCGTCTCGTCCTCCTGGACGAGGATCTCCTGCAGCGTGCCGGCGACCGGCGAGGGGATCTCGGTGTCGACCTTGTCGGTCGAGATCTCGAGCAGGGGCTCGTCGACCGCGACGTCGTCGCCCACGGCCTTGAGCCACCGGGTGATCGTGCCCTCGGTGACGCTCTCACCGAGCTCGGGGAGCTTGACCTCGGTCGCGTCGGACGACGCGGCGGGGGCGGACTGCTCGGCGGGGGCCGACTCGGCGGGCGCGGACTCCGCGGCCGGCGCAGCCGGCTCCTCGGCGGCGGGAGCCGGAGTCTCCTCGGCCGGAGCGGCCTCGGGAGCGTCGTCCGAGGACGACGCGCCGGAACCGTCACCGATCTTCGCCAGGACGGCGCCGACCTCGACGGTCTCGTCCTCCTGGACGAGGATCTCTTCGATCACGCCGGAGACGGGCGAGGGGATCTCGGTGTCGACCTTGTCGGTCGAGATCTCCAACAGACCTTCGTCCTCCTGGACGGTGTCACCCACCTGCTTGAGCCAGCGGGTGACCGTTCCCTCGGTCACGCTCTCGCCGAGAGCGGGGAGGACGACGGAAGTGCTCATGGATATGTCTCCTTCGTACCGGATGCGGTGTCTAGCTTAGTGACGGCTGGGGGTCAGAGTGCGTGCAGGGGCTTGCCGGCCAGGGCGAGGAAGGCCTCACCCAATGCCTCGCTCTGCGTGGGGTGGGCGTGGACGAACGGGGCGATGTCCTCGGGATGGGCTTCCCACCCGACGGCGAGTTGCGCTTCCGTGATGAGTTCGCCGACGCGATCGCCGACGAGGTGAGCCCCGATGACGGGGCCGTCGACGCGGCGCACGATCTTCACGATGCCCGCGGTCCCGATGATCTCGCTGCGGCCATTGCCTGCCAGGTTGTACTCGTAGGCGCGGACGGCATCGGCACCGAAGCGCTCCTGGGCTTGTGCTTCCGTCAGCCCCACGGAGGCGACCTCGGGGTGCGAGTAGGCGACGCGCGGCACGTCGACGTCGGGCACGAGGACGGGAGACAGACCGGCGATCTCCTCCGCCACGAAGATGCCCTGCTGGAAGCCGCGGTGCGCGAGCTGGAGCCCGGGCACGATGTCTCCGACGGCCCAGACGTGCGGGGCCGTGGTGCGCAGTCGCTCGTCGGTCTGGACGAACCCGCGGTCGAGCCGGACGCCCGCGTCCTCGAACCCCAGACCCGCGGTGGCCGGCCCCCGGCCGACCGCGACCAGGACGTAATCGGCCTCGAGGTTCGTCCCGTCGTCGAGGCTCACGGTCACGGTGGACTCGGTCTGCGTCACGGAGGAGAAGCGCCGTCCGAGCTGGAACCCGATCCCGCGTTTGCGGAACGCGCGTTCCAGGGCCTTGCTGGAGGAGACGTCCTCCGCGGGCAGCAGATGGGGGAGCGCCTCGACGATCGTCACCTCGACGCCGAACGATCGCCACACGCTCGCGAACTCCACACCGATGACCCCACCGCCGAGCACGACCACGCGCTCGGGCACGACATCCAGGTCGAGCGCCTGCTCGCTGGTGAGGACGCGACCCCCGATGTCGAGCCCCGGGAGCGTCCGACTGTAGGACCCGGTCGCGAGAATCACGTCCGACCCGCGGTAGACGTCGTCGCCCACCCGCACGGTCGCGCCGCTCTCGAGGGAGCCCTCGCCCCGGACCACGCGGATGCCGCGCGCGGAGATGAGCCCCTCGAGGCCCTTGAACTTCTTCGCGACGATGCCTTCGCGGTAGGCCCGGACGCCGGCGGGGTCGATCCCCCCGAACGACGCCAGGACGCCGATGTCGCCCGCGCCGCGAGCCGCGTCGGCGACCTCGGCCGCGTGCAGCAGAGCCTTCGTCGGGATGCAGCCCCGGTGCAGGCAGGTGCCGCCGAGCTTGTCCTTCTCGACGAGGACGACGTCCTTGCCCAGCTCGGCGAGCCGCAGGGCGGCGGCATAGCCGCCGCTGCCCCCGCCGAGGACGACGACGTCGGCCGTGAACTCGGTCACCGCGCGCTCCCCGCGGAGAGGAGTTCGACGAGCGAACGCACCGTGGCGCCCGTCACACCCTTGTCCGTGAACCCGTGCGGGGCGGATTTGTTCATCCCGACACCGGCGATGTCCAGGTGCACCCACGGGATGCGCGGAGCGTCCGCATCCTCGGAGACGCGACCGACGAAGTGCCGCAAGAAGAGGCCGGCGAACAGGGACCCGCCCGCCGGGTCGCCGATCTTGGCGTTCTGCAGGTCGGCGATGGGGGAGTCCAGCTCGTCGACCATGTGCGCGGGGAGGGGGAGCTGCCAGGCGAGCTCGGCCACGCGGCCCGCGGCGGCGAGATACTCGGCCACCGCCTCGTCGTCACCCATCACCCCGGTGTGGCGGTTGCCGAGAGCGACCGTGATCGCGCCCGTGAGGGTGGCCACGTCGACGATGAGGTCGGGGTTCTCGCGGCTCGCGGCGACGAGCCCGTCGGCGAGCACCAGGCGCCCCTCGGCGTCGGTGTTCAGCACCTCGACGGTGGTGCCGTCCAGCATGCGCAGCACGTCGCCCGGGCGCGTCGCGCGACCCGACGGCATGTTGTCGGCGATGCACAGCCAGGCGCTCACCCGGACCGGCAGGGCCATCTCGGCGGCGGCCCGGAGCACGGCGAGCACCGTCGCGGCACCGCACATGTCGTACTTCATCCCGACCATGGATGCCGCGGGCTTCAGCGACAGCCCACCGGTGTCGAACGTGATGCCCTTGCCCACGAGGGCGACGTGGCGGTCGGCATCGGCGGGGGAGTACTCGAGGTGGACCAGGCGCGGCGGACGGTCCGAACCCTGGCCGACGCCGAGGATGCCGCCGTAGCCGCCGTCCGTGAGCGCGTGCTCGTCGAGCACGGTGACCGTCACCGGAAGACCGTCGACGGCCGCGACCGCGGCGTCGGCGAAGTCGGCCGGACCGAGCCACTCGGCGGGCGTCGTCACGAGGTCCTTCACGAGCGCGACCGCACCGGCGACCGCCGCGACCGCGGTCTGCTCGGCATCCGGAGGCGGCGTCGTCCCGTGGACGCTCACGCGGGAGGCGCGGGCCTTCGGCGTCTCGCTCTTGTACCCGGCGAAACGGTAACCGCCCAGCGCCGCACCCTCGGCGAGCGGAGCCCAGGCGGCATCCACCAGCGGCTGCACCGCGACGTGCTCGAAACCCGTCAGCTGGCGCAGGCCCGTACCGACCGCGTCCCGAAGGGCGGCCGCGTCCGGCGTCGCGCCCGCGCCGACCACCGCGACCGGGAGGGTCACACCGGGAACGTGCACGCGCTGGAACGAACCGGCGCCGCCAGAGAAACCCACGGCGGCGAGCGAAGCCTTCAGACCGTCCCATCCCGCGGGGTCCGGCTCCGAGCCATCGGACTTCGCGACCACCAGGAGGATCGCATCGGCGCCGGAGTCGAGGACGGGGACATCGGAGTACGTCACGGAGGGGAATGGCATAGCTTCCATCCTAGGTTCGCGGGTGTTCGCTAGCAGCGGGACGCACCGCCGTCGTCGTGTCGGACACGGCTCGTAGAGTGGAGGCATGCCGCATCCCGCACCGCTGTACGACCGCGCCCCCGCCGCGCCGCCGGTGCCATCCGGGCTCCCGCTGGTCATCGCGCTCACCGGATTCACCGACGCGGGCGGAGCGGTCACCCGTCTGGTCGAGTACTTCCGCGACGATCTCGAACCCCACCCCGTCGTGGTCTTCGACAACGACACGCTGCTCGACTACCGCGCGCGGCGTCCCGTCATCACGTTCGTCGAAGACCACCTGACGGACTACCGGCCCCCGCGTCTCGAGCTCTCGCTCGCACACGACTCGCTGGGTCATCCGTTCCTCCTCCTCGCGGGGTACGAACCCGACTTCCTCTGGGAGGCGTTCGCCGAGAGCGTGCTCGAGCTCAGCGCCGGCCTCCAGGTGTCCTCGATCACCTGGGTGCACGCCATTCCCATGCCCGTGCCCCACACCCGCCCGATCGGCACCACGGTGAGCGGTACTCGAAGCGACCTCGCCGAGGCGCACTCGGTCTGGCGCCCGCACACGCAGATCCCTTCCACGGTGGGTCATCTGCTCGAGTACCGGTTCGCCGAAGCCGGGGCGAAGATCGCCGGTTTCGCTCTTCTCGTCCCGCACTACCTCGGCGACACCGAGTACCCCGCGGCGGCGCTGGCCGGTCTCGACAGCCTGACCGTCGCCACGGGACTCGTCTTCTCCGGCGAAGTGCTGCGTGAAGAGAACCGCGAGTTCCTCGGGAAGGTCACCGAACAGGTCGAGGGCAGCGAAGAGCTCACGCGCATGCTGCAGGGCCTCGAAGAGCGCTACGACGCGTACATGGCGGGCTCGACGCAGGCGACGCCCATCATCCACACCGGCGATCTGCCGAGCGCCGACGAACTGGCGGCGGAACTGGAGCGTTTCCTCGCCAATCGGCCGGGCGACGACGATCGCCGCGGCCGGCTGGGCTGACGCACAGGAAGTCGACGCGCGGAGCGCCTTTCGCGGTCCGGACGTCGGAACGGCGGGCCTATGGGGTGGGATCGCTCCCGCGTCACAGGGAATACCGAGGGATCGCGCGTCGTTGCATACGCATAGATGCCCGGTGCACGTCAAGTCCCACGCCGGGGATGTGAGACAATGAAGAACCTGACCCGTTGTCGGCCGAACCTGGAGCCCGCTCCACAGGATCGGACTTGACAAGGGTCTTACTAGTGTCCGAGAACGACCGGCGGCCGTGCAACATGCGTTCCCGGTGAAAGGCGAAACGTGGCAGGCACGAACACCAAGACCCGCTCCGGCAGTGAGAAGGACACCGACCTCGACGCTGCCGAGGAGACCACGACCGCGTCGAAGAAGACTGCGGCCAAGAAGGCTCCCGCCAAGGCGAAGGCGACCCCGGCCAAGGCGAAGTCCAAGGCCAAGTCCGACGACGACCTCGAAGAGGACGACGTCGAAGAAGACATCGACGAAGACATCGAGGTCGCCGACGACTCCGACGACGACACCGACGGAGACGACGCGGCCAAGCCCGCGGCGAAGAAGTCCGACGACGAGAGCGACGACGACGACGAGTCGCCCGCCGCGCCCGCCGAGGCGCTCCCCACCGGCGCGATCGTCATCTCCTCGAGCGACGAGGACGACGTCCCGGTCTACTCGGCGCAGATCACCGGCGCCACGGCCGACCCCGTCAAGGACTACCTGAAGCAGATCGGTAAGGTCCCGCTGCTGAACGCGGCCGAAGAGGTCGAGCTCGCCATGCGCATCGAGGCGGGTCTGTTCGCGGAAGAGAAGCTGTCGAACATGTCGGCGGCCGAGAAGACCAGCCAGCTGGGCCTCGACCTCCAGTGGGTCGCCCGCGACGGCCAGCGCGCCAAGAGCCACCTGCTCGGCGCCAACCTGCGTCTCGTCGTCTCGCTCGCCAAGCGCTACACCGGTCGTGGCATGCAGTTCCTCGACCTCATCCAGGAGGGCAACCTGGGTCTGATCCGTGCGGTCGAGAAGTTCGACTACACCAAGGGCTTCAAGTTCTCGACCTACGCCACCTGGTGGATCCGTCAGGCGATCACGCGCGCCATGGCCGACCAGGCCCGCACCATCCGCATCCCCGTGCACATGGTCGAGGTCATCAACAAGCTCGCGCGCGTCCAGCGCCAGATGCTGCAGGACCTCGGTCGCGAACCCACGCCGGAAGAACTGAGCCGCGAACTCGACATGACCCCCGAAAAGGTCATCGAGGTGCAGAAGTACGGCCGCGAGCCGATCTCGCTGCACACGCCCCTCGGTGAAGACGGCGACAGCGAGTTCGGTGACCTGATCGAGGACACCGAGGCGGTCGTCCCGGCCGACGCGGTGGGCTTCACCATGCTGCAGCGTCAGCTGGAGTCGCTCCTCGACTCGCTCAGCGAGCGCGAGGCGGGCGTCATCCGCATGCGCTTCGGTCTCGGCGACGGCCAGCCCAAGACGCTCGACCAGATCGGCGACACCTTCGGCGTGACGCGTGAGCGCATCCGCCAGATCGAGTCCAAGACCATGGCGAAGCTCCGGCACCCCAGCCGTTCGCAGTCGCTGCGGGACTACCTCGAATGAGCGCGGAGGCCAACGCCGGCAAGGCGCTCACCCGCACCGTCGAGGGCACCTCGTACGCCCGCATCCCGATCCGCACCCGGGTCGTCATGCCGGGCGACGATCTCGACGCGTTCATCCTCGAGTACGCGAAGGATGCCGTGCAGCCGGGCGACCTGCTGTTCGTCACCGAGAAGATCGTGGCGATCACGCAGGGTCGATCGTTCAAGCTCGACAGCATCAAGCCGCGCAAGCTCGCCCTGTTCCTGTCGAAGTACGTCACCCGGACGCCGTACGGCATCGGACTCGGCATGCCCGAGACGATGGAGATGGCCCTGCGCGAATGCGGCACCCCCCGCATCCTGTTCGCCGCAGCGGTCTCGGCCGTGACCAAGGCGTTCGGACGCAAGGGCGACTTCTACCGGATCGCCGGCGACAAGGCGCGCGCGATCGACGGCCCCACCAAGGGCACGATCCCGCCGTACAACCAGGCCGTCGTGCTCGGGCCGGAGCGTCCGCGAGAGGTCGCAGCACGCCTGAAGGCTCTGCTGGGCGTCGATCTCGAGGTCGCCGTCGTCGACATCAACGACCTGGGCGGCAACATCCTCGGTTCGACGATGGACAAGGCCGGAGAGAAGCGTCTCGTCGCGATCCTCAAGGACAACCCGCTCGGCCAGGGACACGAGTCCACGCCGCTGGGTATCGTCCGCGCCGCGGCCTGACGCGCACTCGATGAATCTCGCACGGGCGAGCAGCCTCATCGCCGCGGGCACCCTGGTGTCGCGCATGACGGGGCTGGTGCGCACCATCGTCCTGGTCGCCGCGATCAGTTCGGTGGGCGCATCGGCCGACGCCTTCTACGTCGCCAACCAGCTGCCGAACACAGTGCTGACGCTGATCTCGACGGGTCTGCTGACCGGCGTGATCGTGCCCCGCGTCGTGGCGGTGAGCGCGCAGGCCGATGGCGGTCGGATCTTCCTCCCCAAGCTGATCACGGCCGGGGCGGCGATCCTGCTCCTGACCACGGCGGTGGCGCTCGCGCTCGCACCGGCGCTCGTCGCGGTGATGGCGAGCGGGTACGACGGCGCCACTCGCGACCTGACGGTCGCGTTCGCCTACTGGTGCCTGCCGCAGATCTTCTTCTACGGCATGTTCGCGCTGATCGGCGAGAGCCTGAACGCCCGCCGCATGTTCACGCCCTACGCGTGGGCGCCCGTGATCAACAACATCGTCTCGATCGCGGGCTTCGGCCTGTTCATCGTTCTGTTCGGGTTCCATCGCACCGAGGTCGGCTGGTGGACGCCGTCCTCCATCGCGCTGGTCGGCGGAACGGCGACGCTGGGCATCATCGCGCAGACGGTCGTCCTCGCCATCGCCTGGCGCCGGTCCGGCATCCCGCTCCGTCCCGACTTCCGCTGGCGCGGGGTGGGCTTCGGCAGCATGGGGAGCCTCGCCACCTGGACGTTCGGCATGGTCGTCGTGACGCTGCTCGCCGGGCTCGTCCAGGTGAACGTCATGAGCGCCGCGTCCGGCGAGAACGCGTCCGTCGCCGTGTGGGGCAACGCCTGGCTGATCTACATGGTGCCGTACTCGCTGATCGTGCTGTCCATCGGGACGCCGTACTTCACGCGGATCGCCGAACACGCGGCGGCCGGTCGTGGCGACGACGTCCGCGCCGACATCAGCGCGGCGATCCGCATCCTCGGCCTCTTCGTCGTGATCTCGGCCGGCGCACTCATCGCCGCGGCCGCCCCGGCCTCGCGCATCTTCACCAGCAGCGCCGGCGACGCGCTCCTGGCCGCGCCCGTGCTCGTCGCATTCCTGGTCGGCCTGGTGCCGATGGCCGTGCTGTTCATCATCCAGCGGACGTTCTACGCCTACGGCGACACGCGGACCCCGTTCTTCTTCACTCTCGCTCAGGGTGTCCTCGTGGTCGTCCTCACGCTCCTGGCGGTCATGGTCCCGAAGGAGTTCCTGACGGCGACGGTCGCCTCCGTGCAGACGTTCTGCGGCATCCTCGAGCTCCTGCTCGCGATCTGGCTGCTCCGCCGGAAGATCGGCCCCCTCGGCATCCGCAAGGCCGTCACCTCGCTGGCGGTCTTCGTCGGCGCCGCGATCCCGGCCGCCTTCGCCGGGTGGGGCATCTACCTGTGGTCCGGGGCCGATCAGGGGTGGATGCTCGACAACCTGTTCTTCGGCGCGGTCGGCACGGCGCTCATCTGCTCCGTCGCGGGGGCGATCTACCTCGGCATCCTCGCGGGGCTGCGGACGCCGGAGCTGACGTCCGCGATCACGCTCGTGCGGGGACGCTTCGGGCGCCGCTGACGCGGCGGGTCCGGGCGGTCCGCCGGCCGACGCTCCTCAGCGGCGACGTTCCAGGATGCCGGGACCGATCGCGTCGCGGTAGCGGTGCAGGAGCCCCGTCCGGATGCCGGACACGCTCGGCTTCATCTGGAACACGCTGGAGTTGTGGTTGGCCTCGATGAGCGCGGGGCCGTCCGGCGTGATGGCGACGTCCCAGCCCACGTACGGCACGGTGGGGAGGCGACGCGAGGCCTCCTCGACCATGGCGAGCGCCTCGGCGAACAGCGGCACCTGGAATCCCGCGATGTCGACGCCCGTCACGGGATGCCGCGCGAAGACGTTGGAGTTCTTGTCGACCCCCGCCCACTGCGCGACGCCGTCGTCGTCGACCATGGTGAACATGCCGCCGCCGGCGAAGTTGTCGACGACCCCGCCGTTGCCGATCCGGAGCACGGAGGCGATGAGGTGGAAGCTGCCGTCGTCGCGGCGGAACGTGATGAGTCGGAGCGTGTTGACGCTGCCCGGGTACAGGCGGGCCATGTCGGCGTGCTGGGGGAGGATCTCCTCGACCAACGCGCGGTTCTCCGACACCAGGGTCGCGCGCCACGCGGCGACGTCGGGGATCTCGTCGCGCGTGAAGGTCGTGATGCCGCGACCGCCCTCGCCGAGTGCGGGCTTGACCAGGACACGCGGATGCCGTGCGAGGAAGTCCGTGAGCTCTTGCTCGGTCGCCGTGGAGGCGTCGATCCACTCGCGGCCGATCATGTTCGCGAAGTCGCGGTAGAACCGCGGCTTGTCGCCCAGCAGGGCCGCCGAGTCGGGGCCGTTGAGCGTGTTGTTCAGGCGGATCGCCTTGGGGTGCGTCATCCAGGTCCGTCGTTCACGACCGTTGAGGAGACGGATGTCCCAGACCGCGTAGTCGCGGAAGCCCATCTCGTAGCGCACCGACGACCAGAGCATGTCGGCGATGATGACGGGGAGTGGCGCGCGGGAGACCTTCTTCACCTGACCGGCGAACTCGGTGACGTTGCCCAGACTCAGGCGTCGAGCTCGCTGCAGCAGGTACCGGACGCGCAGAGACCTCTGTGACACCTCGACACGCTAACACAGCGCCACCGAGCCGCCGGGGCGCCGGGCCCTGGAGGTCGGCCTCGTATGATGGGTACTTCGGAAGCGCTGCGACGGACGTCATCTGAGCGGCGACTGACCTCCGGACGAGAAAGCGATCAGCCTGCCGATGGACATCTCCCCGAAGGCGCGCGCCGCCTACTTCCTCAAGCGCGTCGCCGCATTCCGCCCTTCCCGCGTCTGGACGTTCGCGCGTCAGATCGGTCAGGAGCAGGGCAAGTTCGCCCCGTTCGTGCTCGTCGACATGCTCTGGTGGGCGGCGTTCCACGACACCGCCTACATCGACTACTACGAGGCGGACTTCGCGCTGCTGAACCGTCGCGAACGCAAGACGTTCATGACCTCCCTCATCCAGCACCACCTCGCCACCGCGGTGAACGATCGCGAGGTCGCCAAGACGCTCGAGAACAAGCTCAACTTCAACCGCGCGTTCGAGGAGTTCCTGGGGCGTGAGTGGATGCAGCTGGACACCACGGACACCGCCGCGCTGAAGGACTTCGCCGAGCGCCACCCCGTGATCATCGCGAAGGTGCCGGTGAGCCGCGAAGGAAAGGGCGTCTTCCGCTACGACACCGCCGAAGTGACGGACTGGGACGCCTTCCGCGCCGAGCTCGTCGAAAAGGGCCAGATCCTCATCGAGCAGCCGATCGTGCAGCACCCCTACCTCGCGTCGTACTGTGCGGGGACGGTGAACACGACCCGCATCACCACGTACTTCGACGGAGAGACCGTCCACCCCATGGTGATGGTGCAGAAGTTCGGGCGCGGAGCGGTGAGCGACCAGTTCACCTGGGGCGGCTTCTTCACGATGCTCGACGACGATGGGCACTCCGTCGGCCCCGGCCACACGGGCAAGCACAAGAGCCGCTACGAGGTCCACCCCGAGTCGCAGCAGTCCATCGTGGACTTCCAGGTTCCGCTCTGGGATCAGGCCCTCGCGCTCGTCGACAAGGCCGCCCGGCGCATCCCCGAGGTTCCGTACGTCGGTTGGGACGTCGCGGTCGGACCCGAGGGGCCGGTCCTCATCGAGGGCAACTGGATCCCCGGGCTCTACGAGACGCGCGTGAGCACGACCGGTATCCGCGAGGGCTCGCGGCCGCGCCACGAGCGGCTGATGGGCGACGCCCTCCGCCGCTGATGACTCCCGACGCCGTGGTGCCCGCCGCATCCGACACCGCCGGGGGAGTCTCTCCCGTCGCTCGCGTGTCGGAGCGGAACCTGCGCGCGAACGCGCTGCTCGCGCCGGTCGGCGCCGCCGACGACGTGCTCGCCGCCGACGCGTGGGGACACGGTGCCGAGTGGGTGGCATCCGTCCTGGCATCCGTCGGGGTCGATCCCGACGAGTTCGAGGCCGCCACCCTCTTCGGTCTCCCCGGCGGTGACCTCCGCGCGCGGCCGGTGCTGTCGCTCCACGGGCGAGTGCTCGGCACCAAGGCGCTGCTCACCGGTGAGGGCGTGTCGTACGGGTACACGCACCGGGCGCCGCGCGACACGACCGTGGCGCTGGTGACCGGCGGGTACGCGCAGGGCGTGGTGCGCTCGCTCGGGAACGTCGCCGACGTCGTCATCGACGGTCGCCGCCATCGCATCGTCGGCCGGGTGGCCATGGACGTCTGCGTCGTCGACGTCGACGACGCGCGTCCCCCGCGGGGCAGCGGAGTGGTCTTCTTCGGGGACCCCGAGGCCGGTCACCCTTCGCTCCGGGAGTGGACGGATGCCACCGGCTGGAGCGCCGGCGAGATCGTCGCCTCCGTCGGTGCACGCGCCGTGCGGACGGTGATCGCGTGAGCGCCGAGTACCGGGTCGACCTCGACGCCTTCGCCCGCAACCTCGCCCGTGTCCGCGAGGCCGTCGCGCCCGCACGGCACATGCTCGTCGTCAAGGACGACGCCTACTCGCACGGACTCGAGCAGATCGTCCGGCGAGCGGTGGCCGAGGGCGTGACCTGGATCGGCGCGTTCGACGTCGAGACCGGGCGGGCGGTGCGGGCCGTCGCGGGGCCCGACGTCCGCATCTTCGTCTGGCTGCTCGGGGGAGCCGACGACCTCGCGGGGGGCATCGCGGCAGACCTCGACCTGGGCATCGGCGACGAAGCGCTCCTCGCCGACCTCGCGGCGCAGAAGACGCCGCCGTCACCGGCCCGGGTGCACCTCAAGATCGACACGGGCCTGCACCGCAACGGCATCCGTCCCGAGGACTGGAGTCGGGCGCTCGAGACCCTGTCGACGCTGGTCGGCGAGGGGAAGGCCTCGTTCGAGGGGCTGTGGTCGCACATCGCGGAGGCCTCGGATGCCGACGACGACGACGCCCGCGAGATCTTCCTCGCCGCACGGGCCGCGGCCGTCGACGCGGGCCTGACGCCGCGGTTCTCGCACCTGGCCGCCAGCGCGGCGGGGTTCGCGCGAGCGCCGTTCCGCGAGGACCTCGTGAGGGTCGGAGCGTTCTCCTACGGCATCCGCCCCGCCGGTGGCCCGGGCGAGGCGGAGCTCGGGATCGAGCCGATCTCGACGCTCGTCGCCACGGTGACGGCGGTCGAGGGCGACGCGGTACGCCTCGACCTCGGCAGCCTGCACGGGCTCCCCTCGGTCCTGGAGGGACGCTTCTCGGTGACGACCCCGGCGGGACCCCGGCGCGTCCTCACCATCGAGCCGGGCTCCACGCTCGTCGAGACATGGTCGGAGGCCGCGCCCGGTAACACCGTCATCGTCTGGGGGCGCGGGGGAGTAGCGTCGGCCACCGACCTCGCAGAACTCATCGACACGATCGGCGAGGAGATCGCGCTCCGGGTGTCACCGCTCGTTCCGCGCCGATATGCGACGAACGGGCCCCGTCGCGCTCGGTGAGCGCAGTCGGAGCCCGTTCGGACGTGAAAGGTCAGTCGGTGGCGTGCAGACGAGCGGTCTCGTCGTGCCACGAGGTGGCGATGCTGCGGAGCTTCTCTTCGTACTTGCGCCCGTGGTGGGCGCAGAAGAGGAGCTCGCTGCCGTTGACTTCGGCGGCGATGTAGGCCTGCGCTCCGCAGGAGTCGCAGCGATCGGCTGCCGTGAGGCGGTGATCGAGGACGGCGGACGCGTCGGGTGCAGTCGTGGTGGTCATGTCGGGTGCCCTCCTCGGGTGATCGTGGGCGAGTCCCCATATACAACCACGCGGATGTTTCGCCTATGCCGCGGCTTGATCACATTTCGCTGTGCGCGTACGGTGACCCGACCTCGCTGTGTGTCTGCAAGCCGATGTCGGAGCCGCCGATTACGCTGAGAGATCGTGACGTCCGAGTATTCCGCCCATCATCTCCAGGTCCTCGAAGGACTCGAAGCGGTGCGCAAGCGCCCGGGCATGTACATCGGGTCCACCGACTCCCGCGGTCTCATGCACTGCCTGTGGGAGATCATCGACAACTCCGTCGACGAGGCCCTCGGCGGATTCGGCACTCGGATCGACGTCCTGCTGCATCCCGACGGCAGCGTCGAGGTCCGCGACCGGGCCCGTGGCATCCCGGTCGACGTCGAACCCCGCACCGGACTCACGGGCGTCGAGGTCGTCTTCACGAAGCTGCACGCCGGCGGCAAGTTCGGCGGCGGGTCGTACGCGGCCTCCGGCGGTCTGCACGGCGTCGGCGCCTCGGTGGTCAACGCGCTGTCCGAGCGCCTCGACGTCGAGGTCGACCGCGGCGGCAAGACCTACGCGATGTCGTTCCACCGCGGCGAGCCCGGGGTGTTCGCGGGCGACGGTCCCGACTCGGCCTTCACGCCGTACGACTCGAGCAGCGAGCTGCGGGTCGTTGGCAAGGCCCCGCGCGGCGCCACCGGAACCCGCATCCGCTACTGGGCCGACCGGCAGATCTTCACGAAGGATGCCGCGTTCGGGTTCGACGAGCTCGTGCAGCGCGCCCGCCAGACGGCGTTCCTCGTCCCGGGTCTCGAGATCGTCATCTCCGACGAACGGGGCGACGAGCCGGTCGAGACGAGCTACCGCTTCGACGGGGGCATCTCGGAGTTCGCCGACTTCCTCGCCCCCGACTCCGCGATCACCGACACGTGGCGGCTGACCGGTACGGGCACGTTCACCGAGACCGTGCCCGTCCTCCAGCCCGGCGGCTCGATGGTGCCGACCGAGGTGCAGCGCGAGTGCGAGGTCGACATCGCCGTGCGCTGGGGCACCGGCTACGACACGACCACGCGGTCGTTCGTGAACATCATCGCCACACCCAAGGGCGGCACGCACCAGCAGGGCTTCGAGCAGGGCCTGATGAAGATCCTGCGCACCCAGGTCGAGCAGAACGCGCGCAAGCTCAAGATCGGCAACGACAAGATCGAGAAGGACGACATCCTCGCGGGTCTCACCGCCGTCCTCACGGTCCGTCTTCCCGAGCCGCAGTTCGAGGGCCAGACGAAGGAGGTCCTCGGAACCCCGGCCGTGCGGCAGATCGTGACGCAGGTCGTCTCGAAGGAGCTGACCGAGCGCTTCGCGTCGACCAAGCGCGACGACAAGGCGCAGACGGCGCTGCTGCTCGAGAAGGTCGTCTCCGAGATGAAGGCGCGCATCTCCGCGCGCACCCACAAAGAGACGCAGCGCCGCAAGAACGCGCTCGAGTCCTCCTCGCTCCCGTCGAAGCTCGTCGACTGCCGCTCGAACGACGTGGCCGACTCCGAGCTGTTCATCGTCGAGGGGAACTCGGCGCTCGGCACCGCCCGCGATGCCCGCAACAGCGCGTACCAGGCCCTGCTCCCGATCCGCGGCAAAATCCTGAACACGCAGAAGGCGTCGATCAGCGACATGCTGTCCAACGCCGAGTGCGCCTCGATCATCCAGGTCATCGGCGCGGGTTCCGGCCGCTCGTTCGACCTCGACGCCGCGCGCTACGGGAAGATCATCCTGATGAGCGACGCCGACGTCGACGGCGCCCACATCCGCACGCTGCTTCTGACGCTCTTCTTCCGGTACATGCGCCCGCTCGTCGAGGCGGGGCGCGTCTTCGCCGCCGTCCCGCCGCTGCACCGGGTCATCGTGATGAATCCCGGGTCCAAGCCCAACGAGACGATCTACACCTACAGCGAGCAGGAGCTGCACGGCCTGCTCGCGAAGCTCAAGAAGTCGAACAAGCGCTGGCAGGAACCGATCCAGCGGTACAAGGGCTTGGGCGAGATGGATGCCGATCAGCTCGCGACGACCACGATGGACCGCGCCGGCCGCACCCTGCGGCGCGTGCAGGTGCGCGACATCGAAGAGGCGGCCCAGGTGTTCGATCTCCTCATGGGCAGCGATGTCGCTCCCCGTCGCGAGTTCATCGTCGATTCCAGCGATCGGCTGGCGCGCGAGCGCATCGACGTCTGAGACGTCGCGCTCCCGCGCTCCGCGCAGCGCCGACCCACCGCGAGGCCCGTCTCAGCGGATCGAGGTGCCGATCGCGCCGACGACCGCGTCGAGCGGCTGACCCGAGGCGTCGCGCTTCGCGCCCGGCTCGGGGAGCGTCCGCACGGAACCGTCGGTGCCGACGGCGCGCGGGTCGGACCCGACCCACGCGAGCGTCAGGGCGTCCTCGCCGCGGAGCAGGCGCTGCGCGCGCACACCGCCCGTCGCGCGGCCCTTCGCCGGGAACTCCGTGAAGGCCGAGACCTTGGCGCTGCCGGCGTCCGTGCCCGCCAGCGCGGCGGAGGATCCGGCGACGGTGACGACCACGGCGTCGAACGACGATCCGCCCACGACGGCGAACGCGATCACCCGGGCACCGTCGGACAACCGGATGCCGGCCATGCCGCCGGCCGAGCGTCCCTGCGGTCGCACGGACGAGGCGTCGAATCGCAGCAGTTGCGCGTCGTCGGCGATGAACACCAGCTCGGCGGCATCCGAGGCCGGTGCTGCTCCGACGACCCGATCGCCGTCGCGGAGGACGATGATCTCGATCTCGGGCTTGGTGCCGAGCTCGCTCGCCGCCACGCGCTTCACGATGCCCTGGGCCGTGCCGAGAGCGATGGGCGGACCATCGGTCAACGGCACCAGCGCGACGACCTGTTCGCCCTTGGCCAGGGCGAGGTACTGCTCGACGCGCGTTCCGGCCGCCAGTTGCACGGCGTTGCCGGGCACCGACGGCAGGTCGACGGGGGAGAAGCGGACGAGCCGGCCGGCCGAGGTGACGGCGCCGATGTCGCCTCGGGTGGTGGTGTCGACCGAGGAACGGATCGCGTCGTGCTTCGCGCGGCGGGTGGGCGGCACGACACCGCCGCCGGGAGCGTCGGCCGTGAGCTCGGCACGCACCATCCGGCCCGTGGCGGAGAGGAACACGCGGCACGGGGAGTCGGCGATCTGCAGGTCGGCGGCCGCGGCGGCCTTCGCGGACCGGGGCTGCACCGGACCACCGTTGAGCAGCATCGTGCGGCGCGGGGTGCCGTACGCCTCGGCGGCGGCCTCGAGTTCGGCGGCCACCTGGCCGCGGAGCAGGACATCACTGGCGAGGAGCTCGACGAGCTGGTCGATCTCGGCCTGCAACTGGTCGCGCTCGGCCTCGAGCTCGATGCGCGAGAACTTCGTGAGGCGCCGCAGGCGCAGCTCGAGGATGTACTCGGCCTGCGGATGCGACAGGTCGAAGACCTCCTGCAGGCGTGTGCGGGCCTGCTCGCCGTCGTCCGAGGAGCGGATGACCTGGATGACCTCGTCGATGTCGAGGATCGCGATGAGGAGTCCCTCGACGAGGTGCAGGCGCTCGCGCTTGCGTGCCAGTCGATACTCGCTCCGACGCGTGACGACGCGGATGCGGTGGTCGAGGTACACCCGCAGCATGTCGCGCAGCCCCAGCGTCTGAGGCTGGCCGTCGACGAGCGCGACGTTGTTGATGCCGAACGAGTCCTCGAGCGGAGTCAGTCGGTAGAGGTGCTCCAGCACCGCCTGCGGGTCGAAGCCGGTCTTGATGCCGATGACGAGCTGCAGGCCGTTCTGGCGGTCGCTGAGGTCGGTGACGTCGGCGATGCCCGCGAGCTTCTTCGCCTGCACGGCATCCTTGATCTTCTCGATCACCCTCTCGGGGCCGACGAGATACGGAAGCTCGGTGATCACGATGCCGGTGCGGCGGGGGCCGAGCGACTCGATCGACGCCTTCGCCCGGGTGCGGAAGAGCCCGCGGCCGTGGGTGTACGCGTCCTTGATGCCGTCCAGTCCCACGATGATGCCGCCCGAGGGGAGGTCGGGACCCGGGACGAGCTCCATGAGCTCCTCGACCGTGGCATCCGGGTTCTGGAGGAGATGGACCGCGGCGGCCACGACCTCGATGAGGTTGTGGGGCGCCATGTTCGTCGCCATGCCGACTGCAATGCCGGTCGCACCGTTGACCAGCAGGTTCGGGAACGCCGCGGGCAGGACGTCGGGCTGCTGGAACTGGCCGTCGTAGTTGGGGACGAAGTCGACGACGTCCTCGTCGAGGTTCTCGGTGAGCGCGAGCGCGGGCGGGGCGAGACGCGCCTCGGTGTAGCGCGACGCGGCGGGGCCGTCGTCGAGGGAGCCGAAGTTCCCGTGGCCGTCGACGAGGGGCACCCGTAGCGAGAAGTGCTGGGCGAGACGCACGAGCGCGTCGTAGATCGCCGTGTCGCCGTGCGGGTGGAGCTTTCCCATCACCTCGCCGACGACGCGAGCGCTCTTGACGTGCCCGCGGTCGGGCCGCAGGCCCATCTCGGCCATCTGGTACAGGATGCGCCGCTGGACGGGCTTGAGGCCGTCGCGGGCGTCGGGCAGCGCGCGCGAGTAGATGACCGAGTAGGCGTACTCGAGGAACGACCCCTGCATCTCGACCGAGACATCGACGTCTTCGATGCGCTCGGGGGCGGGGGAAGCGGCAGTGGAACGGGAATCGGGCATAGGTGCGGCCTCGGGTCGGGCGGGCGTCGATCGCGACGGGGGCGGAAAGTCGTGTGGAAGACTGGCCCCGATGTCCCTCAGCCTACCGGCGGCCCCGCCGCGTGCCCGGAGCCTCACCGGAGTGGTGAGCGAGGCGATCGCCGCCCTCGACGGGCGATCGGAATGGTTCGCTCCGGCCCGGAGCGCCGTGGTGTTCGTCGTCGACGGGCTCGGCTCGCACAATCTCGCCGAGCGTCGCGGTCACGCGCGGTTCCTCGGCTCCGCCGGTTCGCGACGCGACATCGCCCGCACGGTGTTCCCCTCCACGACCGCAGCCGCGCTGACGAGCCTGCTGACGGGCTCCGAGCCCGGCGCGCACGGGATCGTCGGCTACCGCACGCGGATCCCCGGTACCGCCGTGGCCGCCAATCAACTGCACGGCTGGGAGACCGACGGTCTCGACCCGCGCACGTGGCAGCGCAGCCGACCGCTGTTCGAGAGCGAGGCCGAACGCGGTCGCCCCGTGTTCGTCGTCTCGCGGCCCGACTACACCGGCACGGGGTTCACCGCGGCGACGCTCCGGGGCGCCGAGTTCGTCTCGGCCGCCGACGTGCGCGAGCGCGCCGCGATCGCCGCCGACCTCGCTTCGCGGCATCCGGGAGCCCTCGTCTACCTCTACACGCCCGACCTCGACAGCGCCGGTCATCGCGACGGCTGGGAGTCGGATCGCTGGATCGACGCCCTCGAACGCGTCGACGCCGCTGCGCGCGACCTCGCCGGCGCGATCGACCCCGCGACCGGCGTGCTGGTCACCGCGGATCACGGGATGGTCGACGTCCCCGCCCGCAAGCACGTGCTGCTCGGCCACGGCGACGCGCTCGTCGACGGCGTCGAGATCGTCGGCGGCGAGCCCCGCATGCTGCACCTGTACACCGCGCCGGGCGAACAGGACGCCGTGGCCGGGCGATGGCGCGAACGCGAACAGGCGCGGGCCTGGGTGATGACGCGGGACGAGGCGATCGCCGCCGGGCTGTTCGGTCCGGTGGCTCCGGAGGTGCGCGAGCGCATCGGGGACGTGCTCGTCGCCGCCCGCGGGCGATTCGCGTACTACGACGATCGAGAGAGCGACAAGCGCCCTCAGCGCATGGTCGGCCAGCACGGTTCGCTGACCGACGAGGAGCGCACCGTACCGCTCCTGCGGCTCGGCGCGTTCGCCTGACGAACGGGCGTCAGCTCTCGTCCGTGCGGGCTCCGAACACGATCTCGTCCCACGACGGCATCGACGGTCGGCCCTTCGCCCGTCGTCCGGAGTCGGTGGATGCCGGGGGAGCGGCGGTGCGTTCGGGTTCGGCCTCGGGCTCCTCGGCGCGGTACTCCGGCTCGAGGGCGTCGAAGAGGGCGACCGGCGCACTGGGCGCGCGCTGCTCGGGTTCGCGTGCCTCGACGACGCCGGGGAGCGGCTCGCGCTGACCGCGACGGCGGCGGAGGGCCTCGAGCAGATCGGCGGTCTCGGAGGACGTGACCGGAGCGTCGGGCGCCCGCTTGATCGCCGCCGCCTGCACGGCGGCCGCGACGGGACCGGTGGCTTCGATGCCCGGTTCGTCCTCGATGTCGAGACGTCGCGGACCAAAGGCGCCGCTGTCGAAGCGCGTGTCGTCCTTGGGGAGCGGGGTGTCCAGGGCACGCAGCCGCGGGATGAGCCCTTCGGGCAGCGATCCCTGGCGCGAGAGCTGGATGGCATCCGAGTTCTGAGGGGAGAGCGTGCTGCGCCGCGGATCGAAGCCCCAGCGGGCGTCGTGATCGATCCCGTTTGCGGTGAACTCGAGCTTCACCATCCAGCCCGAGGAGTCCTTCCAGCTCGTCCAGCGCTCCGCCGACGCTCCCGCTTCGGCGAGCTTCGCGCGGACGGCCGTCCCGAAGGTCACCGGACCGTCGTGCTCCAGCGCGCCGCCGAGGAGGACGGGGACGGCGAGGGCCTGCGCGACCACGTGCTCGCGCTCGGCGAGGACGGGACCTTCGAAGCGCTCCACGTCCTCGACGCGGGCGCCCAGGAGCGTGGCGACCTCTCGCGCCGAGAGCCCGGCTCGGATGTGGGCCTGGATGTCGCGCGGGCTCGGGCGGGGCGCGCGCTCGTCGTCGTGCTCGCGCCCACGGCGCGCGCGGCGCGCTTCTGCGCGCAGCACCTCGTCGAGCGGCAGGGCGAAACGTTCGCCCGCTTCGGTCGCGACGACGAGGACGTCATCCTCGGTTCCGATGACTTTGAGCTGTTCCATGCGAAACACCCCTCCGATCTGCGGTCGAGCCCCATGCTGACACGCCCCCGGGGCCGGAGCCGGGAATAACGCGGGCGCGCCGCGAGTTTGACGCGTCGCAGGGCCCGCATGTCCCGAGAACCGCATTTGCTAATCGTGTTCGGGTCATGCAAACTATGGCCGCCCGTTCGGGCGATGCACCACGAAAAACCGGAAGTAGAGACCTTCACGCATGGCCACCGATTACGACGCACCGCGCAAGACCGAGGACGACAGCGAGTCGATCGAGGCCCTCAAGGAGCGCGTGCCCGACAAGACGTCGGGGTCGATCGACAACGAGGATGCCGACAACCCCTCGGGCTTCGAGCTCCCCGGGGCCGACCTGTCGGACATCGACCTCGATGTCGTCGTGCTTCCCCCTCAGGAGGACGAGTTCACGTGTATGAACTGCTTCCTGGTGAAGCACCGTTCCCAGATCGCCGAGGAGAGCGGCTCCGGCTTCATCTGCCTGGAGTGCGCAGCCTGACCTGAGCGCGCTGGATCGCCGCCACGAGGCGGTCCGGCGTCCGGGTGGACACCACCCACAGGGGAGTCGGATCATCGGGATCGGTCACGGGTACCGTGACGATCCCGTCGATCCCTCCCCGGATGAGATGCCAGGCCCGCCGGTCGAGACCACTCCCGCGGGCCGTTCGAGCGTCGTCCGCCACGACACCGGCCGGTACCCCCAGGTATTCCACCGGGATGTGCGCGCGGCCGGCCCGCAGTTCGCCTTCCCGCACCTCGACCACGGGGGAGAGCGCGACGAGCGCGGACACGATCCCGACCGACACGAGCAGGCCCACGACGAGGGCGACCGTGGTGTCGATGGGGGAGAAGACCAGGGCCGCCATGGGGCCGCAGACCGCCGCGGCGACGAGCGCCCACAGGGACGGGCTCAGGCGTTCGCGGTACTCGATTCCGGTGCGGATGCCGCACCCCCTCTTCTGCATTACCCTCGTGGGGTGACCGAAACGGTGGACGTCCTCATTGTCGCATCCGAGCCTCCGGTCTTCGCCCACCCCGGCGACGCCGGAGCCGACCTCGTCGCCGCCGAGGCCGTCCGGCTCGAGCCCGGTCGCCGTGCCCTCGTCTCCACGGGGGTGCGCATCGCCCTGCCGGACGGATACGCCGCCTTCGTCGTTCCCCGCAGCGGCCTCGCCGCCAAGCACGGCATCACGATCGTGAACTCCCCGGGCACCGTCGACGCGGGCTACCGCGGCGAGATCAAGGTGGCGCTGCTCAACACCGACCTCGACGAGGCCTACGAGATCGCGGTCGGCGACCGCATCGCACAGCTCATCGTCATGCCCGTCCCACCCGTGCGCTTCATCCCCGTCGACGACCTCCCCGCCAGCGTGCGCGGAGAAGGCGGCTTCGGATCCAGCGGCTACCAGACCCCCTCAGGGAGCACCCGATGACCGACGACTCCGACCAGCAGATCGAAGCCGCACCGCCCGCCAAGAGCGGACCGGTGGACCGCGAGACCGTCGGTCCCTTCGACGAGTCCGAGGCCAATGCGGTGCGCCCGTACATCGATCTCGGCGGCATCAAGATCCTGCCGCGCGAGGGCCTGAACCTCCGACTCGAGGTCGAGGAGCAGACCAAGCGCATCGTCGCCGTCGGGCTCGACTACGCCGAGTCGACGCTGCAGGTGCAGCCGTTCGCGGCGCCCCGTTCGAGCGGCCTGTGGGAGGAGACACGCGAGCAGATCCGCCAGCAGGTCAAGCAGCAGGGCGGCCGCGTCGAGGAGCGCGAGGGCCCCCTCGGCCCCGAGCTGCTCGCCGAGGTTCCCGTCGTGGCCGGACCCGACGGTTCCACGAAGCGTCTGGCGCGCTTCGTCGGTGTCGACGGACCGCGCTGGTTCCTGCGCGGTGTCATCGGCGGAGCGGCGACGTCGGACGTCGAGGCGGCCGGCGCCGTCGAAGACCTGTTCCGGTCGATCGTCGTCGTGCGCGGGAACTCGCCCATGCCCCCGCGCGATCTGATCCCGCTCCGGATGCCGACCACCCCCGGCACGGCATGACCGAGTCCGCGCGCCCCGACGACGGCGACCGCGTCCCGCTCGAACCGCCCTCGGCGGCCGACAGCGTCTCCGCGGCGCTCGGCAGCGCGGCGCGCCGCGCGGGGCTCGATCCTTCGAAGCATTCCTCGACCGGTGCGGCCGTCTGGGCGGCGATGGGCGGGTGGCGCGGCATCCTGGAGTCCGTCCTGCCGTCGCTGGCGTTCGTGGTGCTGTTCACCGTCACGATCGATCCCGAGACGCGCCAGGGGAACCTCCCCCTGAGCCTCGGGGTCTCCGTGGGGCTGGCGCTGGTCTTCACCATCGCCCGCCTGCTGGCCAAGTCGCCGCCGAGCGCGGCGATCGGGGGATTGGTCGCGACGGGCGCTGCGGCGCTGCTGACGCTGTTCACCGGCCGCGGGCAGGACAACTTCGTCTTCGGCTTCTTCACCAACGGCGCGTACGGCGCCGCGTTCCTCGTCTCGGTGCTCGTGGGCTGGCCGTTGATCGGTCTCATCGCCGGGTACCTGCTGGGCGAGGGCACGTCGTGGCGCGCCGACAAGCGTCGCCGCCGCGTTTACACCTGGCTGTCCCTCGGGTGGGCGGCGCTGTTCTTCGCTCGCCTGGTGGTGCAGCTCCCGCTGTACTTCGCGGGCGACGTCACCGCGCTCGGGACGCTGAAGATCATCATGGGCCTGCCGCTGTTCGCTCCCATGGTGGCCGTGACGTGGCTCGCCGTGCGCGCTCTCTCCCCCCGGCGCGAGTCCTGATACATTTATCTTGATATCAAGATAAATCTCCCTCCCGCGCGGTTAGGTCGGCCTTCCTGGCATCCTCTGCACCGCGCAGGGAAGATGGGAGAGGGCGGGCCGACGCCTGCGCATACGCCGACGAAGGAGACGATCGTGTCCACGGTTGACAGCTTCGGTGCCAAGAGCACCCTGACGGTCGGCAGCACCGACTACGAGATCTTCCGCATCGACACCGTCGCCGGGTTCGAGAAGCTCCCGTTCAGCCTGAAGGTGCTGCTCGAGAACCTGCTCCGCACCGAGGACGGGGCGAACGTCACCGCCGAGCAGATCCGCGCCCTCGGCTCCTGGAACCCGGATGCCGAGCCCGACACCGAGATCCAGTTCACGCCCGCGCGCGTCGTAATGCAGGACTTCACCGGCGTCCCCTGCATCGTCGACCTCGCGACGATGCGCGAGGCCGTCACGGCCCTCGGCGGCGACCCCAACCGCATCAACCCCCTCTCGCCGGCCGAGATGGTCATCGACCACTCGGTCATCGCCGACCTCTTCGGCAGCGAGAACGCCCTCGAGCGCAACGTCGAGATCGAGTACGAGCGCAACGGTGAGCGCTACCAGTTCCTCCGCTGGGGCCAGACCGCCTTCGACGACTTCAAGGTCGTCCCCCCGGGCACCGGCATCGTCCACCAGGTGAACATCGAGCACCTGGCCAAGGTCGTCTACGACCGCTCCGTGGACGGCGTCCTCCGCGCCTACCCCGACACCTGCGTCGGCACCGACTCGCACACCACGATGGTCAACGGCCTGGGCGTGCTCGGGTGGGGCGTCGGCGGCATCGAGGCCGAGGCCGCGATGCTCGGTCAGCCCGTGTCGATGCTCATCCCGCGCGTCGTGGGCTTCAAGCTCAGCGGCGAGATCCCCGCCGGCGTCACCGCGACCGACGTCGTCCTCACGATCACGGACATGCTGCGCAAGCACGGCGTCGTGGGCAAGTTCGTCGAGTTCTACGGCGAGGGCGTGGCATCCGTGCCGCTCGCCAACCGCGCCACCATCGGCAACATGAGCCCCGAGTTCGGCTCGACCGCGGCGATGTTCCCCATCGACGACGTCACGCTCGACTACCTGCGCCTCACCGGTCGCGACGAGCAGACCGTCGCGCTCGTCGAGTCCTACGCCAAGGAGCAGAAGCTCTGGCACGACCCGGCGCGCGAGCTCGTCTTCAGCGAGTACATGGAGCTCGACCTCTCCACCGTCGTCCCCTCGATCGCCGGCCCGAAGCGTCCCCAGGACCGCATCCTGCTGTCCGAGGCGAAGTCGCAGTTCGAGAAGGACATCCTCAACTACGCCGCCGCGTCCACCTCGGACTCGATCGTCGACCTCGAGAGCGACCAGTCGTTCCCGGCCTCCGACCCGGGCCCCGTGCCGGGCGACGAGCACACCCACACCGGTGAGGTGCTCATCTCCTCCGGACACCCCGCCAACGCGTCGAAGCCCGTGAAGGTCACCACGCCCGAGGGGCAGTCGTACCTGCTCGACAACGGCGCGGTCACGCTCGCCGCCATCACGTCCTGCACGAACACCTCGAACCCCTCGGTCATGATCGCGGCGGGCCTGCTCGCCAAGAACGCCGTCGACAAGGGTCTGAAGCGCAAGCCGTGGGTCAAGACGACGCTCGGCCCCGGCTCGAAGGTCGTCACCGACTACTACGAGAAGTCGGGTCTCGACAAGGCGCTCGAGGGCCTGGACTTCTACACCGTCGGCTACGGCTGCACGATCTGCATCGGAAACTCCGGCCCCCTCATCGAGGAGGTCTCCGAGGCGATCAACGAGAACGACCTCGCCGTCACGGCCGTCCTCTCCGGCAACCGCAACTTCGAGGGTCGCATCAGCCCCGACGTGAAGATGAACTACCTGGCATCCCCGCCGCTGGTGGTCGCCTACGCCCTGGCCGGCTCGATGAACTTCGACTTCGAGACCGACCCCCTCGGCAAGGACCAGAACGGCGAGGACGTCTTCCTCAAGGACATCTGGCCGGCGCCCGACCAGGTGCAGACGATCATCGACGCGTCGATCTCGCGCGAGCAGTTCATCCAGCAGTACGCCACCGTCTTCGAGGGCGACGAGCGCTGGAAGAACCTGCCCACCCCGACCGGTCCGATCTTCGAATGGGATGCCGACTCGACCTACGTCCGGAAGGCGCCCTACTTCGACGGCATGTCGATGGAGCCGTCGCCGGTCACCGACATCAGCGGCGCGCGCGTCATGGCGGCCCTCGGCGACTCGGTCACGACCGACCACATCAGCCCGGCCGGCAACATCAAGGCGGGCACGCCCGCCGCGCAGTACCTGACCGAGCACGGCGTCGCGCAGAAGGACTTCAACTCCTACGGCTCGCGCCGCGGCAACCACGAGGTCATGATCCGCGGCACGTTCGCGAACATCCGCCTGAAGAACGAGCTCACCGCGGCCGTCAACGACGGCAAGGTCGTCGAGGGCGGGTACACCCGTGACTTCACGCAGCCCGGGGGTCCGCAGTCGTTCATCTTCGACGCGAGCCAGAACTACCAGGCGCAGGGCACCCCGCTGGTGATCTTCGGCGGCAAGGAGTACGGCTCCGGCTCGTCGCGCGACTGGGCGGCCAAGGGCACGAACCTGCTCGGCGTGAAGGCCGTCATCACCGAGAGCTTCGAGCGCATCCACCGCTCGAACCTCATCGGCATGGGCGTCGTCCCGCTGCAGTTCCCCGCGGGCGAGAGCTGGAAGTCGCTGGGCCTCGACGGCACCGAGATCGTCTCGATCGAGGGCCTCGAGCAGCTGAACGAGGGCGTCACGCCCAAGACGGTCAAGGTCACCGCCGAACCGAGCGAGTTCTCGCCCGAGGGCAAGCAGACCGTGACGTTCGACGCCGTGGTCCGCATCGACACCCCCGGTGAGGCCGACTACTACCGCAACGGCGGCATCCTCCAGTACGTGCTGCGTTCGCTGGTCTGATCCCCGCTCCGACAGCGCCCCGGGAGCTTCTGCCCCCGGGGCGCTGTCGTGTTCCCGCCGCGTGAGTCGCCACGATGTGTCGCCACCGCCGTCGGCAAGGCGACAGATCCTGGCGACTCACGCTCAGGTCGGGGCGCCCCGCGCAAGCCGTTGCCGAGCCTCTCGCACCCCCCGAGAATAGAATCGACAGACGCGCAGGTTTCTGTGCGCACCGCACGAGAGGAGTCACATGGCTCTCCTACCCGGCATCCACGGTCCCCGTGACCTCGACGGTCTGACCCCCGATCAGCTGCGGCAGCTCGCCGCCGAGATCCGCTCGTTCCTCGTCGAGAACGTCGCCCGCACCGGCGGCCACCTCGGCCCCAACCTGGGTGTCGTCGAACTGACGATCGCCCTCCACCGCGTCTTCGACTCCCCGGCCGACCCGATCATCTTCGACACCGGGCACCAGTCGTACGTGCACAAGATCCTCACCGGCCGTCAGGACTTCGCCCAGCTGCGTTCGCGCGGCGGCCTGGCCGGCTACCCGCAGCGTTCCGAGAGCGAGCACGACATCGTCGAGTCCTCGCACGCGTCGAGTTCGCTGAGCTGGGCCGACGGTGTGTCGCGCGCGTTCTCCCGCACGGGCCGTAAGGACCGCCACGTCATCGCCGTCGTGGGCGACGGCGCGCTCACGGGCGGCATGACGTGGGAGGCGCTGAACAACATCAGCGACGACAACGACCGCAACCTCGTCATCGTCGTCAACGACAACGGCCGCTCGTACGCGCCGACGATCGGCGGCATGGCCCGCTATCTCAACCGGGTCCGCACGAACGAGGCGTACCGCACGCTGCACCGCGGATCCGACACGCTGTTCCGCCGTCTCGGACCCGCGGCGCGCGCGGTCTACCGCGGCGTCCGCGGCGGGACGCACGGCTTCCTCTCGCGCTTCACGAACAACGAGGCGCTCTACAGCAACCTCGACATCAAGTACCTCGGCCCCATCGACGGGCACGACTTCGAGTCGCTCATCGAGACGCTCGAGCTGGCGAAGTCGTACGGCGCCCCGGTCATCGTGCACGCGATCACCGACAAGGGCAGCGGCTACGCGCCCGCGCTCAGTGACGAGGCTGATCAGTTCCACGCGGTCGGCAAGATCGACCCGATCACCGGCGAAGCCCTCGGCTCGGGCGGGGGCCCGCAGTGGACCGACGTGTTCGCGGAAGAGCTCACCGCCGTCGGCGCCGAACGCGACGACGTGATCGCGATGACCGCGGCGATGCTGCGCCCCACGGGTCTGCAGTCCTTCGCGCAGCGCTTCCCCGAGCGCGTGTACGACGTCGGCATCGCCGAGCAGCACGCCGTCGCCTCCGCCGCCGGCCTCGCCTTCGGGGGCCTGCACCCCGTCGTGGCGATCTACGCGACCTTCATGAACCGTGCGTTCGACCAGGTGATGATGGATGTCGCCCTGCACAAGGCCGGCGTCACCTTCGTCCTCGACCGTGCCGGCGTCACCGGCCCCGACGGCCCGAGCCACCACGGCATCTGGGACCTCGCCATGCTGCAGCTCGTCCCCGGCATCCGGATCGCCGCTCCGCGCGACGCGACCCGCCTGCGCGAGGAATTCCGCGAGGCGGTCGCCGTCTCCGACGCGCCGACCGTCGTGCGCTACCCGAAGGGCGGTGTCCCCGCCGACCTCGACGCGATCGAGCGCCTGCCCGACGGTGTCGACGTTCTCGCGCGAGGCACCTCAGACGACGTGCTCCTCGTCGGCATCGGCCCGATGGTCCACCTCGCGATGGAGGTCGCCGAGCGGCTGCGCGCGCAGGGCATCGGCGCCACGGTCGTCGACCCGCGCTGGGCGATCCCCGTGCAGCCGTCGATCATCGACCTGGCGCGCGAGCACCGGCTCGTGATCACGATCGAGGACGGCATCCGTGTCGGCGGCGTCGGAACCCGCGTCCGCCAGGTGCTGCGCGAGGCCGGTGTCGACACGGCGGTCGACGAGCTCGGCATCCCGGACGAATTCATCGACCACGCCACGCGCGAGCAAATCCTCGAGGACGCCGGGCTCACGGCATCCAAGATCGCCCACGACGTCGTGGCGCAGGTGCTCGGCACGCGCATCCCCATGGCGCGGCAGACGCCCACCGGCGCGATCCCGACGCTGGAGGAGTGGGAGAAGTCCCGCCCGTAGGTCCCGCACGAACGACAGCGGCGCCGCCCCCTCGGGGACGGCGCCGCTGTCGTGTTCGGGCTTTCAGCCGCCGATACCGCGGATCGGCGGGTGGTGGAACGTGTCGCCGAACGCGCGCTCCGACGCCCCCTCGCGGTCGAGGTAGGGCGAGGCTCCGCCGTCGATGAACGGCCAGCCCGCGCCGAGGATGAGGCACAGGTCGATGTCCTGCACCTCGGGGACCACACCCTCGTCGAGCATGATCTTGATCTCCTGCGCGAGGCCGTCCTGAACCCGGGCGAGGATGGTCTCGGGCGCCACCGGGGTCTTTCCGGTGACGAGCACCTTCTGCGCCGCCTTGGTCCAGCCGGTGACGCGGCCGCCCTTGTCCTTCTCGACGACCTCGGGCAGCGCCGCGAGCTCGTGGAAGTTCTCGGACGCGAAGAAGCGCTCGGGGAACGCGTGCGCCATCGTGTCCTGCACGTGCGCGGCGACCTTCCAACCGACGAGGTCGATGAGCTGGAACGGACCCATCGGCAGCCCGAGGGGCGCGAACGCCTTCTCGACGACCGTGATCGGCGTGCCCTCGTACACGGCACGCGCGGCCTCGCCCATGACCTTGGCCAGCAGACGGTTCACGACGAACCCGGGGGCGTCGGCGGTCAGGACGGCGTTCTTGCCGAGCCCCTTGGCCACGACGAACGCCGTCGACAGCGCGGCGTCGGAAGTGGCATCCGTCTTCACGACCTCGATGAGCGGCATGACCGCGACCGGGTTGAAGAAGTGGAAGCCGACGAGCCGCTCGGGGTGCTCGAGCGCCGAACCGATCTCGGCGACCGACAGCGACGAGGTGTTGGTGGCGAGGATCGTGTCGTCCGCGACGATCTTCTCGATCGCGGAGAACACCTCCTGCTTGACCCCGACCTCTTCGAAGACCGCCTCGATGACGAAGTCGCAGTCGGCGAACTCCGAGCGGTCGGTCGTGCCGTGCACGAGCGCGCGCAGCTGGTTGGCGGTGTCGGCGTCGAGCCTGCCCTTCGCCTCGAGCTTGCCGATCTCCTCCCGGATGGATGCCACGCCCTTGTCGACGCGTCCCTGATCGAGGTCGGTGATGACGACGGGCACCCGCAGCTTCCGCACGAAGAGCAGCGCGAACTGCGAGGCCATGAGGCCCGCGCCGATCACACCGACCTTGGCGACCTTCTTCGCGAGCGCCTTGTCGGGCGCTCCGACCGGCCGCTTCGCGCGCTTCTGCACGAGGTCGAAGGCATACATGGATGCCGCGAACTGGTCGCCCGTGATGAGGTCGGCGAGAGCCTCGTCCTCGCGCGCGAAGCCCTCGGCCTTCGTGCCGCTCCGGGCCTTGTCGAGCAGGTCGAGAGCGACGTAGGGGGAGCGGGGGACCGTGCCGATCTTCGACTCGAGCATGCCGCGTGCGACCTTGATCGCGATCGGCCACTTGGTCAGGCGCTCGATCTTGCCGGGCTCGTTCTTGCGCTCGACCTTGATGCGGCCGGTGAGCACGCCGTCGGCCCAGCGCAGCGAGTCCTCGAGGTAAGAGGCCGCCGGGAAGATGGCATCCATGATCCCGAGGTCGAACGCCTGCTGGGGCTTGAGCATCCGGTTCTGCTTGAGGGGGTTGGACACCACGACCTCGAGCGCGTTCTCGATGCCGATGAGGTTCGGCAGCAGGTAGGCGCCACCCCAGCCGGGGATGATGCCGAGGAACACCTCGGGCAGAGCGATCGCCGCAGCCGACGCGTCGACCGTGCGGTACGTCGAGTTCAGCGCGATCTCGAGGCCGCCGCCGAGTGCAAGGCCGTTCACGAACGCGAACGACGGCACACCGAGTTCGGACAGCGATCCGAGCACCTGGTGACCGCGCTGGGCGATGAGCCGCGCGACGTCCTTCGACGGCAGCTTGGCCACGTCGGAGAGGTCGGCACCGGCGGCGAGGATGTACTGCTTCCCGGTGATAGCGACCGCGTGGATCTCGCCGGCCGCGGCGCGCTCCTTCAGCGTCTCGAGCGTGCGCCCGAGTTCCGCCAGCGTCGCCGGACCCAGCGTGTTGGGCCGGGTGTGGTCGCGTCCGTTGTCGAGCGTCACGAGCGCGACGACGTTGCCCGAGGGCAGGCGCACGTCGCGGACGGGGGAGTGGGTCACGACCTCGTCGCCCGTGAGGGCGTCGAGGGGCGAGAAGTCGATCGAGTCGTAGCCGGTCACTTGCGCTTCTTCTTTCCGTCGAAGAACGGGTTCTCCCAGATCACCGAGCCACCCTGGCCGAGGCCGACGCACATGGCCGTGAGGCCGTACCGCACGTCGGGGCGCTCGGCGAAGTGCGCGGCGAGCTGGATCATGAGACGCACTCCGGATGCCGCGAGCGGGTGACCGAGCGCGATCGCACCGCCCCACGGGTTCACCCGGGGGTCGTCGTCGGCGATGCCGAAGTGGTCGAGGAGCGAGATGACCTGGATCGCGAACGCCTCGTTGAGCTCGAACAGGCCGATGTCGTCGATCGTGAGTCCGGCCTTCTTCAGCGCCTTCTCCGTCGAGGGGATCGGGCCGATGCCCATGATCTCGGGCTGCACGCCGGCGAACGCGAACGAGACCATCCGCATCTTCGGCGTGAGTCCGAGCTCCTTCACGGCGTCCGAGCCCGCGAGCAGGCTGATCGTCGCACCGTCGGTGAGGGGCGACGAGGTCCCGGCGGTCACGCGACCGTGCGGGCGGAACGGCGTCTTGAGGGATGCCAGACCCTCGAGGGTGGTCTCGGGGCGACGCCCCTCGTCCTCTGTGGCGAGCCCCCACGCGCCGTCGGCGTCCTTCACCGCGACGGAGACGAGGTCGGGCTGGAACTTCCCGGCCTCGTACGCGGCCTGCGCCTTGTGCTGGCTGGCCATGCCGAACCGGTCCGCGCGCTCCTTCGTCAGGTGCGGGAAGCGGTCGTGGATGCGCTCGGCCGTGACGCCCATGTTGAGGGCGCCCGGGTCGACCAGCTTCTCGGCGACGAAGCGCGGGTTGGGGTCGGCGTTGGCGCCGATGGGGTGCCGGCCCATGTGCTCGACGCCGCCCGCGAGGGCGAGGTCGTACATGCCGACACCGATCGACGCGCCCATCGTGGTGACGCTCGTCATGGCGCCGGCGCACATGCGCTCGATCGCCAGACCTGGCACGGTCATCGGCAGACCCGCGAGGATCGCCGCCGTCCGCCCGAGCGTGAGGCCCTGGTCACCGGTCTGCGACGTCGCGGCGATCGCCACGTCGTCGATCCGGTCCTTCGGCACGTCGCCGTTGCGTTCCATCAACCCGATGATCGCCTTGACGACGAGGTCGTCCGCGCGGGTGTTACAGTACATGCCCTTCTCGCCGGCGCGCCCGAAGGGGGTACGCATACCGTCGACGAAGAAGACGTCCGACATCTCGGCCACTCTGCCTCCATTGTTTGGGATGCAGCCAGCCTAGGAAACGCGCCGCGACGCGAAGAATCGGTTGTCCGAACCTACGAAGACGGTTCCGAGTCGTCCGGATCGGCGTTGAGGGAAGCTACAAAGCTATCCGCGATCACCTGTGCAGTCTGCTCAATCTGCCACGGGCGGGCGCCGAGCTCCGCGAGTGCGGTCGAGACGGACTCGACGCTCACCTCGGCCGGGGGAGTCCACGCCACGCGGCGCAGCGTCTCGGGGGTGAGGAGGTTCTCGGTCGGCATCCGGAGTTCCTCCGCGCGCGCCTCGACGGCCGGGCGGGCCGCCTTCAGGCGACGGTCCGCCTCGGGGTTGCGGTCGACCCAGGCGCGGGGCGGGGGGAGGGTGTCGCTGGGTACGCGGTCCGGCGGCAGGTCGGTGGCCTCGCGTCCGGCCACGATCGCGTTCCACCAGCGGTCGAGCTGGGTCCGGCTCGCGCGGCCGTTGAACTCCTTGACGCCCGCCAGCGCCTGCTTGGTCTGCGGGTCGGCGAGGACGGCGGCGACGAGCGCGCGGTCGGGCACGAGACGACCGGGGGCGACGTCCTGCTCGCGGGCGTAGTCCTCGCGCGCCTGCCACAGCGATCTGGCCACCGCGAGGGAGCGGCGTCCGCGCACCGTGTGCAGACCGCTGAGGCGCCGCCACGGGTCGTCGCGCGGCGGCTTCGGGAGCCGTTCGAGCACTGCCTGGAACTCCTGCCGCGCGAACTCCGTCTTCTCCTGCTCGTCGAGCTCTGCGGCGAGCTTGTCGCGCACGTCGACGAGGTGCTCGACGTCGAGCGCGGCGTACTCGAGCCAGGAGGCCGGGAGCGGCCGGGTCGACCAGTCGGCCGCGGAGTGCGCCTTCGCGAGCGTGATGCCCAGAGTCTCCTCGACGACGGCGCCGAGTCCGACGCGCTCGTGACCGAGCAGACGGGCGCCGAGCTCGGTGTCGAAGATCACCGGGGGTTCGAGACCGCGCTCGCGGAGCGACGGCAGATCCTGGCTCGCGGCGTGGAAGACCCACTCGACGTCGCCGATGGCGTCCTGGAGCGGCGCGAAGTCCTCGATCGTCGACGGATCGAACAGGAACACCCCGGCATCCCGACGGAAGACCTGGATGAGGTACGCCCGCTGGGAGTACCGGAACCCGGACGCGCGCTCGACGTCGACGGCTACGGGGCCGACCCCGGATGCCAGCGACTGCGACGCCGCGGACAGACCCGCGGCATCCTCGATGACGGTGTACTCAACCACGCGGGGGCCTCCGGGCTCCGAGGACCGCAACGCCCTCGGACCCCGGGGGGAGTCCGGCGAGCATGCAGACCAATTCGGCCCACGCCTCCAGGTGCGGGCGAAACGGACCGCGCGGCGACCACGACGCGCGGAGTTCGATCTGTGACCCCTCGCCCTGCGCCGCGAGAGCCCCGAAGCCGGTGGACAGCGTCTTGGTCGCCGTCCCCGACTCGGAGTGGCGTTCGGCACCGCGCGAATCGAGCGCATCGATCAGCCACGACCAGGCGACGTCCGCCAGGAGGGGATCGATCCCGATCTCCGGCTCGAGCGGGGCCTGGGCGAAGCACACCACGCGCCACGCACCGCCCCACGCCTCGGGTTCCTCCGGGTCGTGCAGCAGGATGAAGCGCCCCGTACCGAACGGAGAATCCGTCGTGTGCGCGTCGGGCCGCACGTCGCCGGCCAGCGCCAGCGACTGCGGCGCGAGGCCCGACGGGGACGGGATCTCGCGCACGACGAAATCGTCGCGGAACGCGGTCTCGCGCAACTCGTCGGCCGCCCGGGCGAAGGGGGTCGCCGCCTCGGGTGAGCGGGGGTCAGTCACGGCCACAGACTAGAGTGAGGCCTCGATGAACGCTCCCAGGCGCGCCGCGAGGCGCCGTGCCCCGCACCCCGCGGCCGCACCGTTGCGGGTCGCCGTCACCGCTCTCACCGCCGCGCTCGGGCTCAGCGCCGCGGCCCTCGGCGCCGTATCGCTGCGGATGGCTCGCACCGTGGTCACCCCCGCGGGCCGCGTCCCCGACGTCCAGCTCCTCGCGCTCGATCCGGCGGCGCAGACCATCACCCTCCAGCGCACGGACGACACCGCCCTCCCGGGGCGCTACGGGCTCTTCGCGACGGGATCCCTCGACTACCTGCGACTGGGCTCCGTCGTCAAGGCGGACGGCGCGAGCGTCACCCGCAAGCTCCTGACCCACGTCCCCGTCGATGCGCATCTCGCTCCGGCGGCCGCGTTCAGCGGCTGGTACTACGACAAGCCCGACGACCTGCAGATCCCGTACCGCACCGCGCTCATCGGCACGCCGGTCGGCCCGTGCGCGGCGTGGGAGTTCCCCGCCGCCGTCGACACCGATGTATGGGTGATCCAGGTGCACGGGCGCGGGACGACCAGATCCGAAGCGCTGCGTGCCGTCCCCGTCTTCCACGACCTCGGCATCACGAGCCTCCTCGTGTCGTACCGCAACGACGGGGATGCACCCCACAGCCGCACGGGCACCTACGCCCTCGGCGCGACCGAGTGGCGCGACGTCGACGCCGCGATCGGATACGCCCGCCGTCAGGGAGCCCGCCGCATCCTGCTGATGGGGTGGTCGATGGGCGGCGCGATCGCGCTCCAGACCGAGTTCTCGTCGCCCCACCGCGACGTGATCGCCGGCCTCATCCTCGAGTCGCCCGTCGCCGACTGGCGCACGGTGCTGCGATACCACAGCCGCCTCCTGCGCCTCCCCGGCGTCGTTCTGGCGTTCGCCCAGCGGATCCTCGGCTCCGACTGGGGCGCCGTCCTCACCGGCAGCGGCTCCGCGATCCCGCTCGACAGCCTCGACGCCGTCGCCCGGGCGGGGGAGCTTCGGCATTCCGTGCTCCTCCTGCACAGCGACGACGACGGTTTCGTCCCGAGCGACGCGTCGCACGCCCTCGCCGAGGCGCGGCCCGATCTCGTGACGATGGAGACGTTCACCGTCGCGCGTCACACGAAGCTCTGGAACTACGACGAGGCGCGGTGGACCCGGGCGATCCAGGACTGGGTGCGCGCTCAGGGGCTCGCCGCCGGGGAGTGAGTGGTCAGAGACCGCTCTTGGCCCGCACCTGACGCTTCGCGCGCATGAGCATTCCGGTCATGCCGGCGATGCGCAGCGGGCTCACGGCCCGGGTGAGACCGATGCTCTGCGGGAAGTCGTCCGGGACCGCGAGGACCTCCTCGGCCGACAGGCCCGTGAGTCCCTGCGCCAGGATGCTCGCGAAGCCGCGGGTCGTGGGCGCCTCGGCCGGTGCGGTCGCGTGCATCGCCACGTGGCCGGCGTCGTCGACATCGACCACGATGTACACCGGCGACTGGCACTCGGCGACCCGCTCGCACATCTCGGGGTGATCCGCGTACTCGGCCGGGACGTCGGGCAGCTCGTGCGAGAACTCCAACAGGAGCTGCAGTCGGTCGGGCTCGTCGAGCTCGAGGAACTCCTCGCGGATCTCGGCGAGGCGGGCGGGGAGCGTGTTCTCGGACATCACCGCCAGTCTCCCACGCCCGCCGCGCCCGGGCTCAGCGCGCGGGAACCTCGCCCGGCTCGGCCCCCGCGACGATGGGCACGCGCACCGCGCTGCCCCACTCGGTCCACGAACCGTCGTAGTTGCGCACGTCCTCGAAGCCGAGCAGGTGCTTCAGCACGAACCACGTGTGGCTGGAACGCTCGCCGATGCGGCAGTACGCCACGATCTTGTCGCCGTCCGCGAGGCCCGCGCCATCTCGGTAGATGGCATCCAGTTCTTCGCGCGACTTGAAACCGCCGTCCTCGGCGACGGCCTTGGCCCACGGAACGCTCTGCGCGCTGGGGATGTGGCCGGCGCGGAGCGCACCCTCTTCGGGGTAAGCGGGGGCCGAGGTGCGCTCACCGGAGTACTCCTCGGGGGAGCGGACGTCGATGAGGGGGTTGCCGAGGTGGGCGAGCACGTCGTCCTTGTAGGCGCGGATCAGCGTGTCGTCGCGCTCGATGATCGGGTACTCGACCGGCTCGCGAGTGGTCGGCTCGGTGGTGATCGGGCGCCCCTCGGCGATCCACTTGTCGCGGCCACCGTCGAGCAGACGCACGTCCGCGTGTCCGAACAGCGAGAACACCCACAGGGCGTAGGCGGCCCACCAGTTGTTCTTGTCGCCGTAGATGACGACCGTGTCGTCGCGGGCGATGCCCTTGCGGCTCAGGAGTTCGGCGAACCCCTCGCCGTCGACGTAGTCGCGGACCACGGGGTCGTTGAGTTCGGTGTGCCAGTCGACCTTCACCGCGCCGGGGATGTGACCCGTCTCGTAGAGCAGGACGTCCTCGTCGGATTCGACGACGACGAGGCCCGGCTGGCCCAGGCGTTCCTGCAGCCAGTCGCCGGTCACGAGACGGCCGGGCTCGGCATACGCGGCGAACTTCGGGGAGGTGGTGTCGAACTCGACGGTCACGATGTCTCCTCTGTCAGGGTGGGGGAGCGGGCGGCGTAGGGTGGACTCCGCACCTTCGACCCTAGGACCGCCGTGTCGAAGCAGGCACCCTCCCGTAAGACTGCGACACAGGACGGCCATGACCTCAACGCCCGCGACGACCGGTGTCGTGCACCTCATCGATCGCGAGCCGGCCATCTCGGGCGCCGAGATGGTGAGCGCGCTCGTGCCGCCGCCGCAGTTCGACGGCGCGACGTTCGAGTCCTATCGGGCGGATGCCGCCTATCCCTCGCAGCAGGAGGCGAAGGAGCTGCTGCAGACCTTCGCGACCGGCCAGGGCGCGCCGGCGAAGAAGTCCGGCTTCTTCCGCCGCGCCGAGAAGACCCCGCCGGTGAAGCCCGGCGTGTACCTGGACGGCGGATTCGGTGTCGGCAAGACCCACCTGCTCGCGTCGATCTACCACGCGATGCCCGCCCGTCGGAAGTACTTCGGCTCGTTCATCGAGTACACCGCGCTGGTCGGCGTCCTCGGCTACGCCAAGGCGGTCGAGCTCTTCCGCGGCTCCGACCTCCTCTGCATCGACGAGTTCGAACTCGACGACCCGGGCGACACGATGGTGATGACTCGGCTGCTCGGCGAGCTCGTGGCATCCGGAACCCGTCTCGCCGCCACGTCGAACACGCCCCCCAACGCCCTGGGCGAAGGACGTTTCGCCGCGCAGGACTTCCTGCGCGAGATCCAGTCCATGTCCGACAGCTTCCGCACGATCCGCATCGACGGCACCGACTTCCGTCAGCGCGCCATCGACGGCGAGGCCCGCGTGCTGACGGACGCCGACTACACCGACGCGATCCAGGATGCCGCCTCGCGCGGCGTCGCGACCGACGACGACTTCACGGCGGCCGTCGCGCACCTCGCCCGCGTGCACCCGTCGCGCTTCATCCGCCTGATCGACGGCATCGACGCGATCGGGCTGCGCGACGTCAAGGTGCTGCACGATCAGTCCGCGGCACTGCGACTGGTCGCGTTCGTCGACCGGGCCTACGACGCGCAGATCCCGATCCGCGCCACCGGCGTTCCCCTGAACACCGTGTTCGCCGACGAGATGCTCGCGGGCGGCTACCGCAAGAAGTACCTTCGCGCCGTGTCACGTCTCGTGGCCTTGACGCATTCCTGACGGGCCGTTTCATCGCCGCTTCGCGGCACCGCGAAACGTGATGTTTACACGACCGCCGCGGCTGTAACGCGTTAGAAACACGATTCCCACGCCGATGGAAACCGGGGCTGTGAACACTGAGGGGACCCGACGCTACACCTGCGTCCCTGCAGAGAGGTTCCCTCCGAGATGGATCAAGGCAACACCGCATTCATCCTGCTAGCAGCGGCACTCGTGCTGCTCATGACGCCCGGCCTGGCGTTCTTCTACGGCGGCCTCGTGAAGGCCAAGAGCGTCATCAGCATGATGATGATGAGCTTCGGCGCGATGGGACTCATCGGAGTCCTGTGGGCGCTGTACGGCTACGCGATCGCATTCCCCGCCACTGACGCGGGCGTCACCCAGGCCCCGTGGGCGATCGACTTCAACGAGCTCGGCCTGACCGGTGTCCTCGAGACGCCCGAGGGTGCGGCTTACCCGCCCCTGGCCTTCGTCGCCTTCCAGGCCACGTTCGCCATCATCACCGTCGCGCTCGTCTCGGGCGCCATCGCCGACCGCGCCAAGTTCGGCTCGTGGATGGTCTTCGCCTTCCTGTGGTCGACCATCGTCTATTTCCCCGTCGCCAGCTGGGTCTTCAACTTCGGCCTCGCCGACGACGGCTCGTTCTCGTACGGCGGCTGGATCACCAAGGGCATGCAGGACGTCTTCGGTGTCGGCGCGATCGACTTCGCCGGTGGTACCGCGGTCCACATCAACGCCGGTGCCGCGGCCCTCGCCCTCGCGCTCGTCCTCGGCAAGCGCGTCGGCTTCCAGAAGGGCGCTCACGCTCCCCACAACCCGCCCTTCGTGCTCCTCGGCGCCGGCCTGCTGTGGTTCGGCTGGTTCGGCTTCAACGCCGGTTCGGAGCTCGCCGCGGACGGCACCGCCGCCCTCGCCTTCGTCAACACGATCATCGCCCCGGCCGCGGCCCTGCTCAGCTGGCTGCTCGTCGAGAAGATCAAGGACGGCAAGCCCACCTCCGTCGGTGCCGCCTCCGGCGCCGTCGCGGGTCTGGTCGCCATCACCCCCGCGTGCGCCTCTCTCGACCCGATCTGGGCGATCCTGCTGGGCCTGCTCGCCGGTGCGATCTGCGCCCTCGCGATCGAGCTGAAGTTCAAGCTCGGCTTCGACGACTCGCTCGACGTCGTCGGCGTGCACCTCGTCGGTGGTCTCCTCGGAACCCTGTACCTGGGCATCTTCGCCCGGGGCACGGGCCTCGTCGAGAGCGGATCCTTCAACCAGCTGCTCGTGCAGGCCATCGCGGCCTTCGCGGTCCTCATCTACTCGTTCGTGCTCGCCTACATCATCGGCTTCGCGATCGAGAAGACGATCGGCTTCCGCGTGAAGAACGAGGACGAGATCGCCGGCATCGACACCATCGTGCACGGCGAAGAGGGCTACGTCCTCACCGACGCCCGCTGATACGCACTCCCCGGAACGGGGCGTCACGGATTCGTCCGTGACGCCCCGTTCTTCGTGCGTCGGGGAGTCGGCGGGGCACTGTCTAGGGTGTGGATATGGGAACCGCCGCACGCCTCGTCTCCGCCTTCCTGCGGGCCTTCCGGCCGTCCACGTCGCCGCAGCCCTCCGCGACGCTCCGGCCCGGGCAGGGGTCCGGCGCTGCCGCGACGAGCCCGTCCGCGCCCCTACGGCCCGGTCAGGGCTCCGGTGAGACCGCGACGGTCGAGGTCGCCCCTCCGCGACGCCTGACGCTCTCCTACGCCCCGCAACGCGACGGCGCGCCCGACGGCGGCGAGATCGTGTGGACCTGGGTGCCGTACGAGGAACGCGACGGACGCGGCAAGGACCGACCGGTGCTCGTCATCGGGCGAGCGGATGCCACCCGCTCCTACGCCGTGCGCCTCACCAGCAAGCCGCACGCGGGCGACACCGATTACCTGGCGCTCGGCACGGGGGAGTGGGACCCGCAGCGCCGCCCCTCGTGGGTCGACATCGAGCAGCTCTACCTCGTGCACGACGCCGGCATGCGCCGGGAGGCCGCAGCCCTGGACCGACGCCGCTTCGAGGCCGTGGCATCCGCTCTCCAAGGCCGCTACGGGTGGCGCCTGGGCTGAGCCTGGGGCTCACGGGTGGTGCGGGTCGCGTGACGCGGGGCGCATTTCGCGAGAATGCATCCGCCTGACATCTCCACTGCACGCTGCAGCGGAGTTGTCAGCGAGATGCAGTCTCGATGATCCGTCGCTGTGTCAGACGCCCGCGGGAACTAGTCGCTGGAGCAGCATGTCCGCCGCGAATGAGAGGTTCGAGACCTGCCATGCGACGATCACCGCCGCGATCACACCGAACCAGACGGTGTCACGGAGCGGACTGCGACGGGCGATCCGGTGGATGACGAGACCCACCGCGGTCGTCATGGCGACCACCGCTCCCGCCACCTGCGCGAACGCCATGCGCACGTAATCGTGTGCGTCCGGCGGGGTCCAGCTGTTGGAGGCGACGGTGATCACCATCGGCACGAGGAGGACGCCGACGACGAGGACGACCGCCGAGGAGTACCCGCGCAGTCGAGTGCCGGGCAGGGGACGGGTGGCGGTCTGCTCCATGGGCAGAGCCTAGGGGAAGGGATGCCGTCAGCCCAGGCGCCGCCGGGAAACGACGAAGCCCCCGGCGAACCGGGGGCTGTGCTGTGGGCGATGCCGGACTCGAACCGACGACCTCTTCCGTGTGAAGGAAGCGCGCTACCAACTGCGCCAATCGCCCAATGTCCCGAACGGGACTCGACTACCTTACCCGATTCGAGGAGCCTCTCCCGACCGTGGCGGCGGACACGCGCGGGCCGCGTCCGGTTTTGCGCACGCCTCGCAATCGGGTAATGTCTTACGAGTGCTCGGGGCAAGCCCCGGGAACGAAATGCGGATGTAGCGCAGTTGGTAGCGCACAACCTTGCCAAGGTTGGGGTCGCGAGTTCGAGTCTCGTCATCCGCTCGAGTGTGAAGATCGCCGTCAGGTTTCCGACGGGAGATCACGACACGTGGGTCGAACCACACACGGTGGCGTGGCCGAGCGGCTAGGCACCGGCCTGCAAAGCCGTTTACACGGGTTCGAATCCCGTCGCCACCTCGCCTACAACTGAACAGCCTTCACAGGCGCGATTGGCGCAGCGGTAGCGCGCTTCCCTGACACGGAAGAGGTCACTGGTTCGATCCCAGTATCGCGCACCACCTGAAACCCCCGGCTCGCCGGGGGTTTTCGCTTTTCCGCCCGCGCACCGGCCGGTCGAGGCGCCGCCGATGAGCAGAGGCGCGACTGCCACCCGCCGGCGACCCGGACGCCCCGCTACTGCTCCTCATCGCCCGCGCGCTGCCGCACGCGGCGTGTCGACGGGCGCACCGGATCAGCCTCGTCGGCTGCCGGTTCGGCATCCGGGGTGTCGTCGAGACGTTCGCACAGCGCGGCCGCCTGCTCGGCGGGCGACACGGGGATGCGGGTCAGGTCGGACACACCGCCGTCCACGCGCCGCAGGTACCAGCTGAGGGGAAGCTCGCGCGAGCTGAACCAGCCCCGACGCGAGCGGACGATGGTGAACCCCTGATCCCGCAACGACACCGCGTGCTCCGCGGTCAGCGAGGTCGGGGGGATGCGCACCCAACCTCGGCGGAAATCGTAGGCGTGGGTCGCGATGTGGTGGCGAGACATGCGGACCTCCTTACCTCGAAGAATCCCACGCCCGGCGAAGAGGGCTCATGCACGATGTGTTCCATTCGTGTGAACAATGCTCAACGTTTCATATGAGCGCAGCGGTGATTCGCGGAGCGCAAGCCCGGGAGCCGAGCAATTCGCTCGCACTAGCGTGAAACGCATGACCGTCCCCGACACCCTCTGGCGTGAGATCGCGTCGTCTCCGTTCGTCTCCCTCGCCACTTTCAAGCGCGACGGCACCGCAGTTGCGACGCCCGTGTGGATCGCGCGGGACGGCGACGAGCTGGTCGTCACGACCGAACGCAAGACCGGGAAGGTCAAGCGCCTCCGCAACGACGACCGCGTCACGCTGCGTCCCTGTTCCCGCATGGGAGCCGTGGAACCGGATGCCGTCGTCGTCGAGGCCCGCGGACGCATCGCCGGTCCGAGCGTCGACGACCGCCGGGCCGACGCGGCGCTGCGACGCAAGTACGGGTGGCAGTTCCGCGCCATCATCGGGTTCGAAGCGTTCGTGCGCCGGCTGCAGCGCCGCGCCGGCGACCGCGTCATCCTCCGCATCTCGCGGGGAGAGTGATTCCTGCGCGGAACGGACATAGCTTCAAACCCGTTCGGCCGCAACCGGGTTTGCGTTTCGGGGGGATTCGCGAGATGTTGCCCCCGAGAGCGTTGGCATCCCCCTTCATCCGCGTTCGTCATTTCTCGCCAGGAATGCGCGGTCCGCGGGATGCCTCCCCGGAGGGCTGCCATGGGCAAATTCATCTACGACGGCAATATCAAAGTCGATTTCGAGGATCGTCTCCTCGCCCATCTGCAGGCGGTGATCATGGCGAAGGTGCGGCGCGGCGAGAGCTTCCCCTTCACGTGGAAGGACGACATCAGTATCGGCGGCGGCCGGACCACCGTGTACATCCACCCCAACGTGTCGATGGTGTTCAAGTACCACGGCAGCCGGAACCCGCAGCTGAGCAGCACGTGGCTCCACGCCCTGACGTACAACGCCAACTCGGGACGCGGCCTGTACGTCATCCCCGAGCCCGACGATGTCGCCGTCCGCGAGCAGCCGCATCGCGAGGAGATGGTCTTCCGCGAGGTCCCCAACGACCAGGCTCCGATGGCCTCGCGCTCCTGACCCGAAACACCTCAGATGGCCTGGAGCCGCGCCTACGAGGGCTGACGCTCACAACGTCAGCGGCAGGACGGCGAGCACCAGGATCAGCGGCGCGATGACGGCACCGAGGAGGACGAACCGGCTCCATCGGACTTCGACTCCCGCCGCCACCAGCCGGTCGTGCCACAGCAGCGTCGCGAGCGAGGCCCACGGCGTGACGATCGGTCCCGCATTCACCCCGATGAGGAGTGCCGCCAGACGCACGGGGGAGCCGGCGACCGACTCCATCGCGAGGTAGGCCGGGAGGTTGTTGATCCCGTTCGCCGCGAGCGCTCCGACACCCGCCAACTGCCACAGCGACACGAGGTCGTCCCCCGAGCCGGCGAGCACCGACGTGACGCGACCGATGCCCACGGCTTCGAGCGCGCCGACGGCGAGGAACAGCCCGCCCGCGAACACGAGCAGAGACCAGGGCACGAGCCGGATGCCGAGAGCCCGGGGCGCGCGCAGGGCGAAGGTCACGATGAGCACGACCGCGGCGGCGAGGGCCGGCATCCACGGGTCCAACCCGATCACGAGCAGGGGCAGCAGGGCCACGGTGACGACGGCGGACACGCGCAGCAGGACGGGGTCCGCGACGGCGGGGGAGGCGGCATCCGGGTACGTCTTCGGCAGCTTTCGCAGGAACACGACCGTCAGGACCACCACCGACACCGCGACGGCGATGAGCGCGGACGGGCCGAGCAGAGCGAGGAAGGCCACGGGGTCGTGCCCGCCGAGCGCGTCGGATGCCAGCAGGTTCGTGAGATTCGACACGGGCAGGAAGAGGGACGCGGTGTTCGCGAGCACCACCGTGACGAAGGCGAAGGGCAGTGGGTCGAGTTTCCGGGCCACCGCCATCGCCACCACGACCGGGGTGAGCAGCACCGCGGTCGTGTCGAGAGAGAGGAAGGCCGTCGCGACGGTGGCCAGCGCGACGACGAGCACCCACAACCACGCCGTGCGCCCGCGCGCGATCCGCGCGAGGCGGGCGGCGACGACGTCGAACAACCCCGCCCTGGATGCCAGCTCCGCCACCACCGTGACCGCCACCACGAACAGCAGGATGGGCCAGACGCGGTCGGCGACGGCGAGGGCCTGGTCGGCGGGGAAGATGCCGACGAGGAGCGCGATGATGCCGAGGATCCACAGCGCGCCGCCGATGATGGCCAGAGTCACCGCTCCACTATGCGGCACTCCGCGTGCCGTCGAGGCCACGCCCGGCGGGTAGCCTGGATTCGACCCATCCAGGAGACCGCCTTGACTGATGCCGCCCTGCCGTCGGAGCAGACCTACCCCGCCGACGGCTTCGCCCTCTTCCCCGACCGTTCGGTCGTCGCCCTGCGCGTGAACGGTGAGCTGAAAGACCTCGCGACGACCGTCCACGCGCACGACCGGATCGAGCCGGTGACGATCGACAGCCCCGAGGGACTGTCGATCCTGCGGCACTCGACGGCGCACGTCCTCGCCCAGGCGGTGCAGCGCGTGAAGCCCCAGGCGAACCTCGGCATCGGACCGCCCGTCACCGACGGCTTCTACTACGACTTCCAGGTCGACGACCCCTTCACTCCGGAAGACCTCAAGGTCATCAAGAAGGAGATGGAGCGGATCGTCCGCGAGAACCAGCGGTTCGTGCGCCGCGTCGTCACCGACGACGAGGCCCGGGCCGAACTCACCGACGAGCCGTTCAAGCTCGAGCTGATCGGCCTCAAGGGCGGATCCGCCGAGGCCGCCGAAGGTGCGAACGTCGAGGTCGGCGCCGGCGAACTGACGATCTACGACAACGTGAACCGCGACGGCGAGACCGTCTGGAAAGACCTGTGCCGCGGACCGCACGTCCCGGGCACGCGCCTCATCGGCAACGGCTGGGACCTCACCCGCATCGCCGGCGCCTACTGGCGCGGCAGCGAGAAGAACCCGCAGCTGCAGCGCATCTACGGCACCGCCTGGGCGACCAAGGACGACCTGCGCGCCTACCAGCACCGTCTGGAAGAGGCCGCCAAGCGCGACCACCGCAAGCTCGGCAAGGAGCTCGACCTCTTCTCGTTCCCCGACGAGATCGGCCCGGGCCTGAGCGTGTTCCACCCCAAGGGCGGAATCATCCGGTACGAGATCGAGCGCTACATGCGCGAGCGTCTGCTCGCCAGCGGCTACCAGGTGGTGAACACGCCCCACATCACCAAGGGCGACCTGTTCATCACCAGCGGTCACCTGCAGTGGTACGCCGACGGCATGTACCCCCCGATGACGCTCGACGAGGTCGTGGACGCCGACGGGCACGTGTCGCGCGAGGGCCAGGAGTACTACCTGAAGCCCATGAACTGCCCGTTCCATAACCTGATCTTCCGCTCGCGCGGTCGCAGCTACCGCGAGCTGCCCCTGCGGCTGAGCGAGTTCGGGTCGGTCTACCGCTACGAGAAGAGCGGCACGCTCGCGGGCCTGACCCGCGTACGCGGCATGACCCAGGACGACACGCACATCTACGTCACCGCGGACCAGGTGAAGGGCGAGCTGACCCACAGCCTCGACTTCGTGCTGCAGACGCTGCGCGACTACGGCCTGCACGACTTCTACCTCGAGCTGTCGACGAAGGAGGAGGGCAACCCCAAGTTCATCGGCGACGACACGCTGTGGACCGAGGCGACCGAGACCCTCCGAGAGGTCGCCGAGGCCTCGGGCCTCGAGCTCGTCCCCGACCCGGGCGGAGCCGCGTTCTACGGCCCGAAGATCTCGGTCCAGGCCCGCGACGCGATCGGCCGCACCTGGCAGATGTCGACGATCCAGCTCGACTTCAACCAGCCCGAGCGCTTCGAGTTGGAATACACCGGGCCGGACGGCGAGAAGCACCGCCCCGTGATGATCCACCGCGCGCTCTTCGGCTCGGTGGAGCGCTTCTTCGCCATCCTGCTCGAGCACTACGCCGGCGCGTTCCCGGTGTGGCTCTCGCCCGTGCAGGTCGTGGCGGTGCCGGTGGCCGCGGAGTACGGCGAGTACCTCGACGGCATCGTCGCCGAGCTCCGCGCGAAGGGCGTCCGCGCCGAGGTCGATCACAGCGACGACCGCATGCAGAAGAAGATCCGCACGCACACCACGCAGAAGGTGCCGCTCCAGCTCATCGCCGGCGAGGCCGACCGCGCCGGCGGCACCGTGTCGTTCCGCTTCCGCGACGGCACGCAGCTCAACGGCATCCCGGCCGACGAAGCCATCGCGCGCATCACCGGTGCGATCGCGACCCGCGCACTCATCGACACCGCCGAGGACCTGGCGTGACGAACGAACCGGATGCCTCCGACGGCGGCGATGCGCAGATCATCGCCGCCGCGGAGCTCCCGGGGGTGCCCGACGAGTTCCAGCGTCTGTGGACACCGCACCGCATGGCCTACATCCAGGCCGGCCGCGAGCCCATGGAGCAGAACTGCCCGTTCTGCGCCGCGCCGGGGAAGTCCGACGAGGACGGCCTGATCGTCGCGCGCGGGAAGAGCGCCTATGTGCTGCTCAACCTGTTCCCGTACAACTCCGGACACCTGCTCGTGTGCCCGTACCGCCACATCGCCACCTACGACCAGGCGACCGACGAAGAGGTCGCCGAGATCGGCGCGCTGACGCAGCGCGGCATGCGCGTGCTCCGCGCCGTGTCGCGCTGCGACGGATTCAACCTCGGCATGAACCAGGGGGCGATCGCCGGGGCCGGCGTCGACGCGCACCTGCACCAGCACATCGTTCCCCGGTGGGCGTCGGATGCCAACTTCTTCCCGATCATCGCCAAGACCAAAGCCCTGCCCCAGTTGCTCGGCGACGTGCGCCGCGCCGTCGCCGACGCGTGGAACGCCTGACCCGCCGATCGACGGGGGAGTGCGCGCCCGGCCGCTACGGTAGGGGAATGAAGGCTCCCGTGCGTCCCCTCGTCCTGACCCTCATCGTCGCTGCGGCGCTCGGGACCACGACGGGATGCTTCCGGCTTCCGAGTCCCCTGGGACCGGACGGGATGCAGGCGCCCGTGACCGCGCCCGAAGATCCCTTCGTCGCGACTCCTTCCCCGACGGACGACTCCAGCCCCGACGCGGGCGCGGCGGCGGAGGATCCGATCGCCGAGCGCGATCGCTTTCTTCAGGAGCAGCAGCTGCCCCTCGACGGCACGCCGCTGGTGGCGGTCACCCCGGCGCAGAAGCAGTTCATCGAAGACCAGAAGTCCTACGTCGAGGAGCAGGGGTTCGAGTGGACCGCCGATGACGAGAGCCTCTCGCTCGCGCTCGTCTCCGACGCGTGCGAGACCGCGATCCTGAACTCCCACGTGGTGAATGCGGATACGCTCCGCACGCACGTGGCGACGTCGCCGCTCTTCGCCCAGCTCGTCGACCAGAGCCTGGAGGGGGACGAGCGCACGGCGGCGGAGGCGCCCATCGCCAACCTCATGGTCTACGGCACGACGTACATGTGCCCGCGCGACACCGCCGGCTGGCTCGACGCGTACACCGAGGTCTACGCCGGCTGACGCCGAGACCCGACGGGCGGGGGATGCCTCAGCGCACCTGCCGCACGGGGAACTGCAGGCGCGGGTGCGCGTACGCCTCCTGCGACTCGACGAGCAGCAGCTCGCGCGAGCCGGCCTCGTACGTGTTCGACAACAGGTCGAAAACGCTGGATGCCGTGCGGGCGAGCGCGTCGGCGGCGTCGCCGCTCCGGCGGTAGTGGGCCGTGAAGAGCGCCGCCGTCACGTCGCCCGAGCCGTTCGCCTTCATCGGGATGAGCGGCGTCTGCACGATCCAGGCGCCCGCGTCGTCGACGACCATCATCTCGATCGTGTCGGGCACGCGGTCGGGTCGCTCGACGCTCGTGACGAGGACGGTGCGGGGTCCGCGGGCGCGCGCGAGGTCGGCGGATTCGAGGGTGGACTCGATGCTCCCCGGCTCGGTGCCGGTGAGGAAGCCGAGCTCGAACTGGTTGGGCGTGATGATGTCCGCCACGGGGATCACCCGCTCGCGCAGGAGCTCGGGGATGGCCGGTGCGACGAAGCAGCCCGACTTGGCGTTGCCCATGACCGGGTCGCACGCGTAGACGGCATCCGGATTCGCCTTCTTCACCCGGGCGACGGCGTCGATGATGACGTCGGCGATGCCCTCGCCGCCCTGGTAGCCCGACAGGACCACGTCGATCTCGCCGAGGACCCCGCGCTCCTCGATGCCGGTGATGACGTCGGCGACGTCGGCGGGGGAGATGAGGGGCCCTCGCCACGCGCCGTAGCCGGTGTGGTTGGAGAAGGTGACCGTGTAGACGGGCAGCACCTCCACGCCGATGCGCTGGAGCGGGAAGACGGCGGCCGAGTTTCCGACGTGGCCATAGGCGACGGCCGACTGGATCGAGAGGACCTTCATCCTTCGATCCTCCCACCTCGCGGCGTCGGCCGGAGCGCGGCGACGGCCGTGGCGAGGTCGTCGGCGAGAGCCGTCGCCTCGTGGTCGTCGAGTTGGTGGACGGTGAGGCGGAGGTAGTCGCCGGCGGTGTCGGGGGAGAGGAAGAAGTGGTCGCCGTCGCGGACCAGCCAGCCGCGACGCATGAGGTCTTCGCGAACACGGGCGGCGGGGACCGGGAGCGGCATCCAGAGGTTCAGGCCGTCGCCGACGGAGACCGGCAGTCCGCGGGCCTCGAGGGCGGCCGCGAACGCGTCGTTGCGAGCGGCGTAGTGCGCCGCGGCCCGGTCGATCCCCTGGCGCACCTCAGGATCGGTGACGAGCGCGAGAGTGAGACGCTGGAGGATGTGGCTCACCCAGGTCGTCCCCGGGGTGAGGCGCAGCGCGAGTCGGTCAGCGGTCTCGTCGTCGGATGCCACGACCGCGAGGCACATGTCCGGTCCGAGGAACTTCGACACCGAGCGGATGCGGGCCCACCGCTGCTGGGCGTCCCCGATGACCGAGCGGAGGGGAGCGCGCGAGAGCAGCGAGAAGTGGTCGTCCTCGATGACCAGCACGTAGGGGTGGTCCGCGAGCACCGCCCGAAGCTGCGCAGCGCGTTCCTCGGTGAGGCTCGCGCCGGTGGGGTTGTGCGCGCGCGGCGTGCAGATCACCGCCCGGACGCCGTCGGCCAGCGCGGCCCGCAACCCCTCGACGGTCATGCCCTCGGCATCCACCGCCACCGGCACCGCGCGGTAGCCGCCCTGACGCACCGTGTGCAGCGCCGAGAGGAAGCAGGGGTCTTCGAGGGCGACGGCGTCGTCGCGCTGCAGCGCCTGGGCCAGCAGTCGCTCGATCGCGTCGCTCGCGCCGCTGGTCACGGTGATGCGGGGAGCACCGTCGGGCAGCCCCTCGGCCATCCATTCGCGTGCCCACGCCTCCAGCCCCGGGTCGACGACGGGTTCGCCGTACAGCACGGGACGACCCGACCGCGCGAGGGCCGCGGCGGGGTCGGGGATGAGCGTCGGGTCGGGGTTGCCGGTGCCGACGTCGCGCAGCACGGTCCCGGCCGCATACCCCTCCTGCGCCACGGGAGCGAGACCTGCGACCCGGGTACCGCCCCGCCCGCGCGCGACGACGAGTCCGGCCTGGGCGAGCAGGCGGTAGGCGGCGACGACGGTGTTGCGGTTCACGCCGAGATCGGCGGCGAGGGCGCGCACGGGGGCGAGTGCATCGCCCGGCCGCAGCTGTCCGCGCTCGATGCGCTCCCGCAGGTCCGCGGCGATCTCGGATGCCGAGCGCCCGGTGATGTCGACGGTCATGCGCCCCCTCTCGCTCCCTCCAGCCTATGTCCTGCGTCATGCTACGGTTTGGCCTAAGCCAAACAAAGCGCCCCGAAGCGCGAAGGGAATCGACAATGACCGACACCGGAACCTCCCGCGTCAAGCGCGGACTCGCCGAGATGCTCAAGGGCGGCGTCATCATGGACGTCGTCACCGCGGAGCAGGCCCGCATCGCCGAAGATGCCGGCGCCGTCGCCGTCATGGCCCTCGAGCGCGTTCCCGCGGACATCCGCGCGCAGGGCGGCGTGGCCCGCATGAGCGACCCCGACCTCATCGACGACATCATCGCGACGGTCTCGATCCCCGTGATGGCCAAGGCGCGCATCGGGCACTTCGTCGAGGCGCAGATCCTGCAGGAGCTCGGTGTCGACTACATCGACGAGTCCGAAGTGCTCTCGCCCGCCGACTACGTCAACCACATCGACAAGTGGAACTTCACCGTTCCGTTCGTGTGCGGCGCGACCAACCTGGGCGAGGCCCTCCGCCGCATCACCGAGGGCGCGGCGATGATCCGCTCGAAGGGCGAGGCCGGGACCGGCGACGTCTCCGAGGCGACCAAGCACATCCGGACCATCACGGGCGAGATCAACGCGCTGCGCGCGAAGACCAAGGACGAGCTGTACGTCGCGGCCAAGGAGCTGCAGGCCCCGTACGAACTCGTCGCCGAGATCGCCGAGACCGGGAAGCTCCCGGTCGTCCTGTTCACCGCCGGCGGCGTGGCCACCCCGGCCGACGCGGCGATGATGATGCAGCTCGGCGCCGACGGCGTGTTCGTCGGGTCGGGCATCTTCAAGTCCGGAAACCCCGCGCAGCGTGCCGCCGCGATCGTCAAGGCCACCACCTTCCACGACGACCCGAAGATCGTGGCCGAGGCCTCGCGCGGTCTCGGCGAGGCGATGGTGGGCATCAACGTCGCCGACCTCCCCGCGCCGCACCGCCTGGCCGAGCGTGGCTGGTAACAGCCCCCGCGTCGGCGTCCTCGCCCTCCAGGGCGACGTCCGCGAGCACCTGCGCGTGCTCGCAAACCTGGGCGCCGACGCCCGGCCCGTCCGGCGGACGTCGGAGCTGGCCGAGGTGGAGGGGCTCGTGCTCCCGGGCGGGGAGTCGAGCGTCATCGACAAGCTCGCGCGGGCGTTCGACCTGTTCGATCCGATCCGCGCCGCGATCGCCGACGGCCTCCCGGTGCTCGGCACGTGCGCGGGGCTGATCCTCCTCGCCGACCGCATCGACGGCGCGATCGAGGGCCAGCGCACCTTCGGCGGGCTCGACGTCCGGGTGCAGCGCAACGCCTTCGGCTCGCAGACGCAGTCGTTCGAGACCGACCTGGCCGTCCCCGTCCTGGGCGAGCCGCCGGTGCACGCCGTGTTCATCCGCGCGCCCGTGGTGACCGAGACGGGCCCGGATGCCACCCCTCTGGCGACCCTGCCCGACGGTCGCGTCGTCGCCGTCGAGCAGGACAACCTCCTGGGGCTCGCGTTCCACCCCGAATCCACCGGCGAGACGCGCTTCCACGCGCGCTTCCTCGACCGTGTCCGCAACCGCGCCGGGGTGTCGGCGCCCGCGCTCTAGACTGGAAGCCATGTCCGGACACTCCAAATGGGCCACGACCAAGCACAAGAAGGCGGTCATCGACTCCCGCCGCGCCAAGTCGTGGGCCAAGCTGATCAAGAACATCGAGGTCGCCGCCAAGCTCGGTGGGGCGGACCTCCAGGGCAACCCGACGCTCTTCGACGCGGTGCTCAAGGCCAAGAAGACCTCGGTCCCCAAAGACAACATCGACCGTGCGATCAAGCGCGGGGCCGGCATCGGCGGCGAGGCCGTCGAGTACGCCTCGATCATGTACGAGGGCTACGGCCCCAACGGCGTCGCGTTCCTCATCGAGTGTCTGACCGACAACAAGAACCGCGCGGCGGCCGAGGTGCGCACCGCTCTCAGCCGTAACGGCGGCACCCTCGCCGACCCGGGCAGCGTCGCCTACAACTTCAGCCGCAAGGGCGTCATCGTCGTCCCGTCCGAGGGCACGACCGAGGACGACGTCATGCTCGCGGTCCTCGAGGCCGGCGCCGAAGAGGTCGAGCCGCACGGCGAGGGCTTCGGCGTCATCACCGAGGCGAGCGACCTCGTGTCGGTGCGCTCCGCGCTGCAGGAGGCCGGCATCGAGTACGACTCCGCCGACGTCGAGTTCGTCCCCTCCCTCAAGGTCGAGGTCGACGCCGACACCGCGCGCAAGGTCTTCCGTTTGATCGACGCCCTCGAAGACAGCGACGACGTGCAGAACGTCTACACGAACTTCGACATGACCCCCGAGGTGCAGGCCGAACTCGAGAACGACGAGTAAGGGCGCGCCCTGCCCCTCTCCACGACCCCTGCGCCTAGCGTGGGGGTCGTGTCTCGTTCTCTGCGCGTCCTCGGCATCGACCCGGGCCTGACGCGCTGCGGCATCGGCGTGGTCGACGTCTCACCGGACCGCACGGCATCCCTCGTGCATGTCGGCGTGGTCCGCTCCGCCGTCACCGATCCCATCGAGAAGCGCCTCGCCGCGATCGCCGCGGGGATCCGCGCGGTGCTGAACGCCCACGATCCCCACGTCGTCGCCGTCGAGCGCGTGTTCGCCCAGAACAACCGCCACTCGGTGATGGGCACCGCGCAGGCCAGCGGCATCGCCCTCCTGCTCGCCGCCGAACACGGAATCCCCGCGGCCACCCACACGCCGAGCGAGGTCAAGGCCGCCGTGACCGGCTACGGCTCGGCCGACAAGCTGCAGGTGCAGACGATGGTGGCGCGGGTGCTCCGCCTGGATGCCCTTCCCCAACCCGCCGACGCGGCCGACGCCCTCGCCATCGCCCTGTGCCACGGCTGGCGCGGGGGAGCGGCTGCGCCCGCGACCGGCGGCGCTCTGACCCCCGCCCAGAAGGCATGGCGGGATGCCGAGAAGCGACAGAGCGCCCCGACGACGCGTGTCGCTCGAACAAAGGTCCGAACCGGCGCGTAGGCTCGTCGCATGATCTCTTCGCTGCAGGGTGTCGCCGCGCACGTCGGCGACGACGCACTCGTCGTGGTCGTCGGGGGAGTGGGGCTCTCGGTGGCCGTGACCCCGCAGGTCGCGCGGACCACCCATGTCGGCGCGCAGGTCCACCTGCACACGCACCTCGTGGTCCGCGAAGACGCCCTGTCGCTCTTCGGTTTCGAGACGCGCGAAGAGCTGACGGTCTTCACGCAGCTCATCGGCGTCACCGGCGTCGGGCCGAAGTCCGCGATGGGGGTGCTCTCGTCGCTGACGGTGCCGCAGATCGCCCAGGCGGTCACCGACGACGACGACGCCCCCTTCAAGCGCGTGTCGGGAATCGGCCCGAAGACCGCGAAGCTCATCGTGGTTCAGCTCGCCGGGAAGCTCGCCGTCCCCGCGGCGCAGGCCCCGGCCGCGGTCGCCCCGCACGGCCAGGTACCCCTGCAGGTCACCCAGGCCCTCATCGGACTCGGGTGGAGCGAACGCGTCGCGGCCGAGGCCGTGGCATCCGTCGCCGAGAACGCCGCCGACGCCGACCGGGCCTCGGTCCAGGCGCTGCTCCGGCTCACGCTCGCGCTGCTGGGCCCCGCGCGCAGGGAGCCCGTCGGTGGCTGACGTCGTGCGCGACGCCGGCTCGCCCGACGACGAGACCGAGCTGGCGATCGAGGGCGCCCTGCGTCCCACCTCGCTCAGCGAGTTCGTCGGACAACAGAAGGTGCGCGGTCAGCTGCAGCTCCTCCTCGACGCGGCTCGCATCCAGCAGCGCTCGCCCGACCACATCCTGCTCTCGGGCCCTCCCGGCCTCGGCAAGACCACGCTCGCGATGATCGTGGCGCACGAGAGCGGCCGCCCGCTGCGCCTGTCCAGCGGACCGGCCATCCAGCACGCGGGCGACCTCGCCGCGTTGCTGTCGTCGCTGACACCGGGCGAGGTGCTCTTCATCGACGAGATCCATCGCATGGCGCGCTCCGCCGAAGAGATGCTGTACCTCGCGATGGAGGACTTCCGCATCGACATCATGGTCGGCAAGGGGGCCGGGGCGACGAGCATCCCCCTCGACCTCGCTCCCTTCACGCTGGTGGGGGCGACGACCCGCGCGGGACTCCTCCCCAACCCGCTGCGCGACCGGTTCGGCTTCACCGCCCACCTCGAGTACTACGAGCCGGAAGAGCTCGAGCGGGTCGTCTCGCGGTCGGCATCCATGCTCGACGTCGGTCTCCCCGGCACCGCACGCACCGAGATCGCCCGCCGCTCGCGCGGCACGCCCCGCATCGCCAACCGTCTGCTGCGGCGCGTGCGCGACTACCTCGTCGTGCACGGGCCCTCGACCGGGACGGATGCCGGCGACGCCGACGTCCGCACGGTCGACGCCGCGCTCGACCTCTACGACGTGGATGCCATCGGCTTGGACCGCCTGGACCGGGCGGTGCTCGACGCCCTCGTGCGACGGTTCCGCGGGGGGCCGGTCGGCCTCAGCACCCTGGCGGTCGCCGTCGGCGAGGAACCGGAGACCATCGAGTCGGTCGTCGAGCCGTATCTCGTGCGGATCGGCTTCATGGGGCGAACCCCGCGCGGCCGGGTCGCGACGCCCGAAGCGTACGACCACCTCGGCGCTCCCCACCCCGACGGACTGCTCCGATTCAGTCAAGGGGGATGACCTATACTCGGCGGGGGATTCCCCGACCCCCACAGGTAGTGCCGCACGGTGCGCCTGAATCGAAAGGTGCACCGCCTCCATGGATTTCGCGAGCTTCTTCGCCAACTACGGCCTGATCATTCTGCTGATCGGTCTGCTGGTCTTCATGTTCTACAGCTCGCGTCGCCGCATGCAGAAGCAGAAGCTCGAGCAGGAGGAGAAGGCGCGCCAGACCGTTCCCGGCTCCGAGGTGCTGCTGCAGGGTGGCCTGTACGGCACGATCGTCGAGTACGACGGTGAAGACCTCGACAAGCCCGCCCAGGTCGAGATCGCTCCCGGCGTGGTCATCAAGGTGCACAGCCAGGCCGTTCTCCGCATCGTGAGCCCCGCCGAGGGCTTCGTGACCGAGGACGAGTTCATCGAGGCCGAGGAGTCCGAGGCCGAGTACGTCGCCGGCGTCGCCGATGGCGACATCACCTCGATCAGCGACGACCACCGTGCCCGACAGGCTGAGGCCGAGCGCGACGACAAGGACCGCCCGCAGGCCTGACGTCCCTCCGCCCTTCCCGTTCACCGCCGCACAGAAAGCCGACTCCGTGGCGCCCTCAACTCCCGTCCGTCACGCCTGGCGCGTACTGCTCGGACTGCTCGCCATCACGGGCGTGCTGTTCGGCATCAACTCGCTCGGTGTGTACGTCTTCCAGGCCAGCTCCTGGGCCCCGTCCCTCGCTCTCGATCTGCAGGGCGGCACCCAGATCATCCTGCAGGCCCAGACCACCGACGGCGCCGACCCCAACAAGGACCAGCTCGACCAGGCGGTGTCGATCATCCGTCAGCGCGTCGACGCCTCCGGTGTCGGCGAGGCGGATGTGGCGACCGAGGGCGGGAAGAACATCGTCGTGCAGATCCCCGGCGAGGCCGACGAGGCCACGCGCCAGCGGATCCAGAGTTCCGCGCAGCTGCAGCTGCGCGCGGTGCTGTTCACCGGTTCGCCCGCGACGTCGTTCGTCGGCGAGGACGGCCAGAACACGCCGTACCCGACCCCCGACCCGTCGCTGCAGGCGACCCCCACCGCGTCGCCGACCAGCGGCAGCGACACGTCGTGGATCACCCCGGCCCTGCAGGCCCAGTTCCTCGCGTACGACTGCGCCAACCCGACGAACAACCCGGCCCAGGCTCCCGTCGACCAGCCGCTCATCACGTGCAGCGAAGACGGGTCGATCAAGTACATCCTCGGACCGGTCGAGCTCGATGGCACCGACATCAGCAACGCGACCAACGGCCAGGAGCAGAACACCGGGCAGTGGGCCGTGAACCTCGTCTTCAACGACCAGGGCACCGAGACCTTCGGCAAGATCAGCCAGCGCCTCTACGGCGCCCAGGCCCCTCTGAACCAGTTCGCCTTCGTGCTCGACGGCACGGTCCTCTCCGCGCCGTCGATGAACGGGATCATCGTGGACGGCCGCCCGAGCATCACGGGCAGCTTCACGCAGGAGTCGTCCAAGGCCCTCGCCGACCAGCTGAAGTACGGCGCGCTGCCGCTGAGCTTCACCGTCGTCAGCTCGGACACCGTCTCGGCAACCCTCGGCTCGCAGCAGCTGCAGGTCGGCCTCATCGCGGGCCTCATCGGACTCGGGCTGGTCGCCGTCTACTCGCTGATCGTCTACCGCGCGCTCGGAACGGTGATCATCGCGTCCCTCGGCGTCATGGCGGTACTGACCTACGTCCTGCTCTGCATCCTGGCCTGGCGGATGGGCTTCCGCCTGTCGTTGGCGGGCGTCGCGGGTCTGATCGTCACGATCGGCTTCACCGCCGACTCGTTCATCGTCTACTTCGAACGCATCCGCGACGAACTCCGCGACGGCAAGTCCATCACCGCCGCCGTCGAGGACGGCTGGGCGCGCGCGAAGCGCACGATCTACATCTCGAAGTCGATCAACATCCTCGCGGCCGTCGTCCTCTACATCCTCGCGGATGCCACCGTGAAGGGCTTCGCGTTCACGCTCGGGCTCACGACCGCGATCGACATCCTCATCTTCATCCTCTTCACGCACCCGGTGATGCAGCTGCTGGCGCGAACGCGCTTCTTCGGCTCGGGCCACCCGCTGTCGGGAATGGACCCCGAGGCGCTCGGCGCCGTCTACCGCGGTCGCGCGCAGTTCCGTGCCCCCGCCGCCGCCGTCTCCGGCCGCGCCAACCGCTCACGCGGCGAAGCCCAGCGCCGGCAGACGATCGCGGAGCGCAAGCGCGCGGAGCTCGCCGCAGCCCAGGGCAGTACCCGCCCCACGAAGGAGGGAGACGACTGATGCGCTCCATGACGCAGCTCGGAAACGACCTCTACTCGGGCAAGACGTCCTTCCCGTTCGTCCAGCGCCGCCGCCTGTGGTTCATCATCGCCGCGGTGCTCGTGATCGGCGCGGCCCTGGTCCCGCTGTTCCGCCCGGTGCAGTTCTCGATCGAGTTCACCGGCGGATCGCAGTTCACCGTCTCCAACCCGGCATCCTTCGATCAGGCGATCGCGACCGAGGCCGTGACCTCCGTGGTGCCCGGCACCGCGACCCGCGTGACCACGATCAGCGGCCAGGCGGTCCGCGTCCAGACGGACCAGCTCGACGACGCCCAGACGCAGGCCGTCTCCTCGGCCCTCGCCGAAGGGTACGGGGTCCCGACGAGCGAGGTGACGAACTCGTTCATCGGCCCGACCTGGGGCGCGGACGTCACCCGCCAGTCGCTGTGGGGTCTGGCGATCTTCCTCGCGCTGACGTTCGTGATCCTCGCCCTGTACTTCCGCACCTGGAAGATGTCGGTGGCCGCGATCATCGGTCTGGTCGACGTGCTCGTGATCACGATCGGCGTCTACGCCGTGTTCGGCTTCGAGATCTCACCGGCCGCCGTGATCGGATTCCTGACGATCCTCTCGTATTCGCTGTACGACACGACGGTCGTCTTCGACAAGGTGCGGGAGAACACCCGGCAGGACGGGGAGATCTCGGGACGCACCTACGCGGAGTCGGTCAACCTCGCGGCGAACCAGACGCTGATCCGCTCGATCAACACCACGGTCGTGGCGATCCTGCCCGTCGGTGCGATCCTCTTCATCGGTGTGCCGCTCGGCGCCCGCACGCTGAGCGACATCTCGCTGTCGATCTTCGTCGGCACGATCGTCGCCGCGTACTCGACGCTGTTCGTCGCGGTGCCGCTCTACGCGCTCCTGCGCCAGGGCGAGAAGTCGATCCAGCAGCGCGACGCCCGCGTCGTGGCCGCGCGCGCGAAGGCCGGTATCCCCGCCTGACGGCGGGCACCGGCCCCGCGCGGCGTAGGATGGGAAGACTGACCGCAGCACCCGGGGGAGGGGATCGATGACCGAGACCACGTCCCCCGCGCCGCCGCCGTCATCGCTGCGACGACTGGTCCCGCGCATCTTCTCGCGCGCCGCCCGCCGCGACGACGTCGACAAGCTCCTGCGCACCGTCCGCACGCACCATCCCAAGGGCGATCTCGGCATCATCGAGCGCGCCTACGCCGTCGCCGACAAGGCGCACGAGGGGCAGAAGCGTCAGAGCGGCGAGCCGTACATCACCCACCCGCTCGCCGTCGCGCAGATCCTCGCCGAGCTGGGCCTCGGCCCCAAGGCGATCGCCGCGGCGCTGCTGCACGACACGGTGGAAGACACCGGGTACCCGCTGGACGAACTGGCCGCCGACTTCGGCGACGAGGTCGCGATGCTGGTCGACGGCGTCACCAAGCTCGACAAGGTCAAGTACGGCGAGAGCGCGCAGGCCGAGACCGTCCGCAAGATGATCGTCGCGATGTCGCGCGACATCCGCGTCCTGCTGATCAAGCTCGCCGACCGTCTGCACAACGCGCGCACGTGGGGTTTCGTCCCGCCCCACAAGGCCGCGAAGAAGGCCACCGAGACACTCGAGATCTACGCGCCGCTTGCCCACCGCCTCGGCATCCAGGCCATCAAGAGCGAACTCGAAGACCTCTCGTTCGCCGTCCTGCACCCCAAGCTCTACGCCGAGATCGAGAGCCTGGTGCGCCAGCGCACTCCGCAGCGCGAACAGTACGTGCAGACCGTGATCGAGGACATCGACTCCGACCTGCGCGAGCTCCGCGTCCGCGGTCGCGTCATGGGGCGCCCCAAGCAGCTGTACTCCGTGTACCAGAAGATGGTCGTGCGGGGCCGTGAGTTCGACGACATCTACGACCTGATCGGCATCCGGATCCTCGTCGGCACCGTGCGCGACTGCTACGCGGTGCTGGGTGCCATCCACGCGCGCTGGACGCCGCTGCCGGGCCGCTTCAAGGACTACATCGCGACCCCGAAGTTCAACCTGTACCAGTCGCTGCACACGACGGTGATCGGTCCCAGCGGCCGAACGGTCGAGATCCAGATCCGCACGCACGAGATGCACCAGCAGGCGGAGTTCGGCGTCGCCGCGCACTGGAAGTACAAAGAGCGGATGGCCGGCGGGAAGACGGATGCCAAGGCCTCCGACACCGACATGGCCTGGATCGCCCGCATCTCCGACTGGCAGGCCGAGACGGCCGACCCGGGCGAGTTCCTGGACTCGCTGCGCTTCGAGATCGGCGCGAAAGAGGTCTACGTTTTCACGCCCAAGGGGCGCGTCATCGGTCTTCCCACGGGGGCCACCCCCGTCGACTTCGCCTACGCCGTGCACACCGAGATCGGCCATCGCACAATGGGGGCCAAGGTCAACGGACGCCTCGTGCCGCTCGAGTCCGAGCTGCAGTCGGGCGACGTCGTCGAGGTCTTCACGTCGAAGAACCCCGACGCGGGCCCCAGCCAGGACTGGCTCGGCTTCGTCAAGAGCACCCGTGCGCGCAACAAGATCCGCGGCTGGTTCACGAAGGAACGCCGCGAAGAGGCGATCGAGCAGGGCAAGGACTCCATCGCGCGGGCGATGCGCCGGCAGAACCTTCCGCTGCAGCGCCTCATGAACCAGGACTCGTTCACCGAGGTCGCGCGCGGGTTCCACTACGAAGACGTCTCCGCGCTGTACGCGGCGGTCGGCGAGGGCCACGTCTCGACGCAGTCGGTCATCGAGAAGGTCACGGCGCTGGTCAGCGCCGACGACACCTCCACCGGGCCGATCGATCTGCCACAGGTCGGCCGCAGCCGCGCCCCGCGCGGCGGCGACTCGGGCGTGCTGGTGCGCGGCGCCCCCGACATCCTGGTGAAGCTCGCGAAGTGCTGCACGCCGGTGCCGGGCGACGAGATCGTCGGCTTCGTCACGCGGGGGAGCGGCGTTTCCGTGCACCGCTCCGATTGCACAAACGTGAAGTCGCTCCGGGAAGACCCCGAGAGGCTCATCGACGTCGAGTGGGCTCCCACCACCAAGAGCGTGTTCCTCGTGCAGATCCAGGTCGAAGCGCTCGACCGTTCGGGTCTGCTGAGCGACGTCACCCGGGTGCTGAGCGAGCACCACGTCAACATCCTGTCCGCCACCGTCTCGACGACGAACGACCGACTCGCTCTCAGCAAATTCGTGTTCGAGATGGGCGACACCGTGCATCTCGACCGCGTGCTGAACGCCGTGCGACGCATCGACGCCGTCTACGACGTCTATCGCGTCACCTCGTCCTGACCTTCCGCGCGGATCACTCGACTCCGAGAGTCCTCAGCACCTCGTCGGCCCGACGACCGTAGGGGAACCGCGGATGCCGGGCGAGCCACCGCTGCGCCTCCGCGACGAGGCGCGGCTCGGCCAGGCCCCACGCGCGCGCGGCCGTCACGTCGGCCTCGTCGCCGGATCGGGCGAGATCCACCAGCGTGCGCTCCGGACTCGCCACCAGGACCCCGGCGATCGTCACGACGTCGGCGGGCGCGATCCGGACGTCATGGGTGACGACCCCCGTGGTGCGCGGCGGCCGTGCCCGTTCGGCGGACGCGCGCTGGAGGTGGTGCCGTGCCGGTTCGAGGTCGGCGCCGCCGTGGATCCACGCGGCGCTGGATCGGACCGCGGCCCACTTCGCGCCGACCAGGGGTGCCAGACTCCGCGCCCGCATCCAGGAGGTCTCGACGGCGTCGGCGGGCATGAACCCCTCACCGATGGGCGTGAGCAGACCGTCCAGGCAGGCCGCGGTCAGCTCCGCCAGTGACAGCCGTTCGCCGGGGAAGTACAGAAAAGGAGAGACCATCCCGTCAGTGTGCCGGGATGGTCTCTGCCGGGGCGTCCAGGGGACGCCGAGCTGTGGAGAACGCTCAGCCGCCGAGCGCGCGCAGCCACGTGCGACGCGCCTCGAGGGCCTCGGACGCCTGGGCCGCGGCGCGCTTGTCGCCCATGGCCTGGGCGGCGGCGAGTTCGGCCTCGAGCTTCTCGATCGCGTCCGTCAGCTGACGCGTCATGTCGTTGGCACGCGCCTTCTGCTCCGGATCGTTGCGCTTCCACTCCGCGTCCTCGCGCGTGCGGACGCTCTGCTCGATCTTGCGGAGCTCGTCGTCGAGGACGCGCTCCTTGTCGCGGGGGAAGATGCGGCCGATCTCGTCCCACTGCCGTTGGATCGCGGTCAGCTTCTGTCGAGCCGTCGCAAGGTTCTTCTCGTCGACGATCGGCGCGGCCTCCTCCAGCAGAGCGCGCTTCTGCTCGATCTTCTCCTTGGATGCCTCGGCATCGGCGGTCTCGCGTTCGATGCGGGCGCCGTAGAGCGCGTCGCCCGCCGCCTTGAACCGGGCCCACAATGCGTCGTCGACCTTGCGGCCGGCGCGGCCGGAGGCCTTCCACTCGTCGAGGAGGTCGCGGTAGGCGGGGATGCCGTCCTCGCCGCGGGGCGCGAGCGCCTCGGCCCGCTCGACCAGGCGCGTCTTGGCGTCGCGCGCGGACTTGTGCGTCTCGTCGAGCGCGGAGAAGAACTCGCGGCGGTGACGGTCGACCGTCGCTCGCGCGTCGCGGAAACGGCGCCACAACTGCTGAGCGGTCGACTTCGGAAGGCGAGGACCGTTCTGCTGGTGCGCCTGCCACCGGTCGAACAGGTCCGACATGTCGGCGGTCATCTGCTTCCACTGCACCGACTGCGGGTCGCGGGCGGCGAGGGCTTCGGCCTGCTCGACGATCTCTGTGCGTTCGCGCACGGCGTCGTCGACGGCTTCCTTGGCCGCTGCCGCTTCGGTCTCGGTGGCCTCGGCCAGCTCGGCCGTCAGGGCGTCCAGGCGCTCGAGCAGTGCGGCGAGGTCGCCGACGGCTGCGGCACCGTCGACCTTGGCCCGCACCGTGGCCGCGGTCGAGCGCAGGTCGGAGGCGGATGCACCGCCGCGGCGGTGACGCACCTCGAGGAGGGTCACCTCGCCGGCGAGGTCGGCGAACTTGCGCGTGTAGTAGGCCAGGGCCTCGTCGGGCGTGCCGTCGGGGTACTGCCCGACGACCCGCCATTCGCCGCCCTCGCGCACCGAAACGGTGCCGTCCTCGTCGACTCGACCCCACGGCTCGACCGGAGCTGCGACGCGCGCACCGGGACGCGGGCCGGGCCTCGGACCGGGTGCGGGGGTGGCCTTGGGAGCGGCAGGCGCGCTCTCGACGGGCGCTTCCGCGTCCTCGACGGGGGCGGCGGACGCTTCCTCGTCCGGAGTCTCCTCAGCGGAAACCTCCTCGACGGGAGTCTCCTCAACAGAAGCCTCGGCGACAGGAGCCTCCTCGACGGAAGCCTCCTCGGCGGGAGCCTGGTCGGCCGCGCCGTCTTCGGCGGCGGCCGGAGCGGCCTCGGCCGCGGTCTCATCCGCGGCGGTCTGGGGGGTCTCGTCGACAACCGTGTCGTCGTCGGCGACGGCGGGGGTGGTGTCGGGGGAGTCGGAGGAAGGAACGGAAGTCACGGAAAGCACCTCATCGCGGCAGGGCCGCCTGGGGGAGAAGGACGCTCCGAGCCTAGTACGACGGATGCCGTCGTCACAGGTTCACGGGGTGGGCGAGACCGAGGGTTCGGGCAGCAGCGGGCCGGTGGACGCCGGGCTCGGCGTGTCGGCGACCGTGGGCTGGGGCGCGGGAGCGCCGGGACCGGCGACGAAGTAGACGGTCTGCAGGCCGACCGCCGCGCCGATCACCACGAGACCGACAACGAGCGCGAGGACGTTGTCGCGCGTGCGCCGGCGTCCCTGGCGTCGGTGGAGCTCTTGGCGGGCCTGATACGCCCGCGACCGCTCGCGCTGCTCACGACTCTGTCGATCCTTGCCACCCGTCGCCACATCGACCTCTTTCCACCGCTCGCGGACCGCCCCGATCCTACGCACCCCGCCGATGAGCCCACAAAGGCGCTCGATCCGTTGTCGGCGGTCGCGATTAGCCTGGATCGGTGACCAGTGCTTCCGCCCTCTTCCAGGGCCAGACCCCGCTCGCGGTGCGGATGCGCCCGACGAGCCTCGACGAGGTCGCCGGCCAGGGTCATCTGCTGCGCCCCGGCTCGCCCCTGGTCACGCTCGCCGGCACCGACTCCTCGGCATCCGGATCCGCCGTCTCGGTCATCCTCTGGGGACCTCCGGGCACGGGCAAGACGACTCTGGCGCAGGCGATCGCCCGGTCGTCCGGTCGTCGCTTCGTGGAGCTCTCGGCGATCACCGCCGGGGTGAAGGACGTCCGCGAGGTCATGCAGGAGGCCCTCACCCAGCGCGACCTGTACGGACAATCGACGATCCTCTTCCTCGACGAGATCCACCGCTTCACGAAGGCGCAGCAGGACGCGCTGCTGCCGGGCGTCGAGAACGGATGGGTGGTGTTGATCGCCGCCACGACCGAGAACCCGTCGTTCTCCGTCATCTCGCCGCTGCTGTCGCGGTCGCTGCTGCTCACCCTGCGCCCGCTCGGCGACGACGATCTCGGCGCCCTCGTCGATCGCGCCGTGACCGATCCGCGCGGCCTCGACGACCGTGTGGTCCTGAGCGACGAGGCGCGTTCGGCGCTCGTGCGCCTGGCATCCGGCGACGCGCGCCGCGCTCTCACCGCACTCGAGGCCGCCGCCTCCGTGGCCGCGGACGACGCGGCACGCGACGGCGACGCCGAAGACCGCGACGGCGATGCCGAGGACGACGAAGATGCGGACGCCGACCCGCGCCCTGTCATCACCGGTGACCACATCTCCCAGGCCGTCGACCGCGCGCTGCTGCGCTACGACCGGCAGGGCGACGAGCACTACGACGTCATCAGCGCGTTCATCAAGTCGATCCGCGGATCGGACGCGGATGCGGCGATCCACTACCTCGCGCGCATGATCGAGGCCGGGGAGGACCCGCGGTTCATCGCCCGCCGACTGGTCATCTCCGCCGCGGAAGACATCGGTCTCGCCGACCCGCAGGCCCTGCAGATCGCCGTCGCCGCGGCGGACGCGGTCGCCTTCATCGGGATGCCGGAGGGACGCATCCCGCTCGCCGAGGCGACGGTGTACCTCGCTACCACGGCGAAATCCAATGCGGCGTACAACGCCATCAACGCCGCGATCGCCGACGTGCGGGCCGGCGGGTTCGGTCGCGTGCCCGTGCACCTGCGCGACGCCCACTACGCGGGCGCGAAGCGACTCGGGCATGGCAAGGGCTACAAGTACGCGCACGACAGCGACATCGGCATCGTCGCGCAGCAGTACCTGCCCGACGAACTGCGGGGGAAGCGCTACTACCAGCCGACCACGCACGGCGCCGAACGCGAGGTCTCCGCCCGGCTCGAGAAGATCCGCCGCATTCTCGACGGCGGGTGAAATCCGACACCGCGGCACGAGGGCCCCGCGCGTTCCGTGCGACGCTGTCGCGATGACCGCCGCTCTCCTCGCCGCCGCCGCCGTGATCGTCCTCGACGTGTACGCGGTCGTGCTGGTCGTGCTGCGGGCGAAGGTCTACCGGGTCGCTCTGTACCGGCCGATGCTGCTGAACATCGGGCTGTCGACGCTTCCGGTCGTGACGGCGATCGGTGTCGTCGTCGGGCTCACGGTGCTCGCCCCTGTGCTCACGCGTCTGGCCGATGTCGCGGCCGACGCGGGCGTCGTCGTGCTGCCGATCTACCTCGCCCTCGCGACGGGGGTGTGGCTTCTGCTCTTCCCCAACTCGGTGTACCTCATCACCGAACTCAACTTCAGCCACCGGACGGCGGACTCCCCAGTCCCGCTCTGGTACGACATCATCCAGACGCTCGTGCTGACCCTCTCGGGTCTCGGCAACGCGGTCCTGAGCCTCGGCATCCTGCACGCGCTCTTCGTCGTCTACGAGGAGCCCGACGACGCCGTGCCGCCGACGGCCAGCTGGGTCCTGGCGGCGGTGGTCATCGTGCTCGGTGCCGTCGGGGTCTATCTCGGCCGCTATCTGCGCGTGAACAGCTGGGATGTGCGGCATCCCGTCTCCCTCCTCCGCAAGCTCGCCGCGCATCTGCGTCAGCCCGGCAAGGCGCTGGAGGCGAGCGCCTTCGTCGTCACCCACGCGCTCCTGGTCGCCGTGCTCTACGTGCCGCTGTTCTCGCTGACCTGGACCTCGTTCGTCGCGACGGCCGTCTGATAAGCTGAATCGGTTCGAAACAGAGTTTTCGGGCATCCCCTCTCTTCTTCACCGACCTTCCGGCATGCCCCGGCGTGCAGTCCGGACAGGGCGAAGAGAGCGTGATACGTCCGTGAGCCGCGAAACGCGCGGCCACGTCATCGGAAGGAGCACTTCGTGGCAACGAAGTCCCAGGACCGCCGCAAGGTCCGTCTGTCGCGCGCCCTCGGCGTCGCGCTCACCCCCAAGGCCGCCCGCTACCTCGAGAAGCGTCCCTACGCTCCCGGCGAGCACGGCCGCACCAAGCGCAAGGCCGACAGCGACTACGCCGTCCGCCTGCGCGAGAAGCAGCGTCTGCGCGAGCAGTACGGCATCCGCGAGAAGCAGCTGCGAATCGCGTTCAACGAGGCACGTCGCACCGATGGCCTGACCGGTGAGAACCTGGTCGAGCTCCTCGAGATGCGTCTGGACGCCCTGGTCGTGCGTGCCGGTTTCGCCCGCACCACCGCTCAGGCCCGCCAGCTCGTCGTGCACCGCCACATCCTGGTCGACGGCCAGCTCGTGGACCGCCCGTCGTTCCGCGTGAAGCCGGGTCAGCAGATCCACGTCAAGCCGAAGAGCGAGGGTCTCGAGCCCTTCCAGGTCGCCGCCGCCGGCGGGCACGCCGAGGTGCTGCCCCCCGTTCCCGGTTACCTCGAGGTCGACCTGGCCACGCTGCAGGCGAAGCTCGTGCGTCGCCCCAAGCGCGCCGAGGTGCCCGTCACGTGTGACGTGCAGCTCGTCGTCGAGTACTACGCCGCTCGCTGAGTCCACGACTCACGAGCCGAAGGGCGCCGGGTTCTCCCGGCGCCCTTCGTCGTTCCCGGGTGGATGCCGGGGGCGTGGCATCCACCCCTCCGGGCGCGTGGCATCCACCCCTCCGGGCGCGCGCTCGCGCGACCCTGTCGCCTACGATGAAGGGATGCCGCGTCCGCGGCGCTCGCTCGAGGAAGAAGTGGTGAACGTGAGAAGCCTCGTCTGGTTCGTATTGGGCATCGCCGGAGGCTTCGTCGCCGCGCACCTGGTCAACAAGGACCCCCGCGGTCAAGAACTGCTCGCTCAGGTCGACGCCCGGATCGGCGAGTTCGCCGACCACCTGAGCGACGCCTACCACGAGCAGGAATCCCGCCTGTCCGACATCCTGGACGATGCCAGGAACGTCGCGGCGTCCGCCGTCGAGGCGACCGCCGACGCCGTCGATTCCGCCGCCGACGCGGCGAAGAAGGCCGCCCCCACCGACTGACCTCCCGGCATCCCGCCCCGCCCCCCGGGGCGGATCCGCACGCCCACGGAAAGACCCCTCATGAACACCGCCGAGATCGCTCAGCGCTTCCTGGACTACTTCCAGAAGAAGAACCACACCATCGTGCCGTCGGCCTCCCTCGTCACCGACGACCCGGCCCTGCTGTTCACGGTCGCCGGCATGGTGCCGTTCATCCCCTATCTCAGCGGGGTCGTTCCGCCGCCGTACCCGCGCGCGGCCGACGTGCAGAAGTGCATCCGGACGAACGACATCGAAGAGGTCGGCAAGACGCCCCGTCACGGCACCTTCTTCCAGATGCTGGGCAACTGGTCGTTCGGCGACTACTTCAAGGAAGACGCGATCCGCTACGCGTGGGAGCTGCTGACGACCCCGGACGCCGAGGGCGGCCTCGGCTTCGACCCCGACGACCTGTGGGTCACGGTCTACGAAGAGGACGACGAGGCACGCGACCTCTGGCTGAAGCTCAGCACCCTGCCCGACGAGCGCATCCAGCGCCTGGGCAAGGACACGAACTACTGGTCGACCGGGCTCCCGGGTCCCGCCGGGCCCTGCTCGGAGATCTTCTTCGACCGCGGTCCCGCGTACGGCATCGACGGGGGACCGGCGACCGACGACGACCGCTACGTCGAGATCTGGAACCTCGTGTTCATGCAGTACGAGATCACGAACGTGCGCTCGAAGTACGACTTCGACATCGTCGGCGAACTGCCCGCGAAGAACATCGACACCGGCATGGGCCTCGAGCGCATCGCGTTCATCAAGCAGGGCGTCGACAACATGTACGAGACCGACCAGGTGCGTCCGGTGCTCGACCTGGCGGCGAAGCTGGCGGGCAAGTCGTACGGCGCCGAGTCGCACGAGGACGATGTGCGCCTCCGCATCGTCGCCGACCACGTGCGGTCGTCGCTGATGCTGCTCGCCGACGGCGTGACCCCGTCGAACGAGGGCCGGGGCTACATCCTGCGCCGCATCATGCGCCGAGCCATCCGCTCGATGCGCCTGCTGGGCGTCGACGGCCCGACCTTCCCCGAGCTGTTCGCCGCGTCGCGCGACGCGATGAAGGGGTCGTACCCCGAGGTCGAGACCGACTACGCGCGCCTGTCCGCCTACGCGATCGCCGAGGAGCAGACGTTCCTCCGGACGCTGGCGGCGGGATCCGCGATCCTCGACCAGTCGGTCGCGGATGCCAAGAGCGGCGGCGCCACGACCCTGCCGGGCTCGGAGGCGTTCCTGCTGCACGACACGTACGGCTTCCCGATCGACCTGACGCTCGAGATCGCGGAAGAAGCGGGCCTCGCCGTCGACCGCGGTGCGTTCGACACCCTCATGCAGGAGCAGCGGACTCGGGCGAAGGCCGACGCGCGCTCCCGCAAGGGCGCGCTCGCCGACCAGAGCGTGTACCGCGAGTTCCGGGCGCTCGGCGAGACCGTCTTCACCGGATACACCGACCTCCAGACGGAGTCGAAGGTCCTCGGCATCCTGGTCGACGGCCGCAGCACCGACCGCGCGTCCCAGGGGCAGATCGCCGAGGTCGTCCTCGCCGAGACCGCGCTGTACGCCGAGTCCGGCGGACAGGTCGCCGACAAGGGCGTCATCGTGGGCCCCGGCTACGAGCTCGAGGTACTCGACGTGCAGCGTCCCGTTCCGGGCCTCATCAGCCACACGGTGGAGGTCACCACCGGCGAGGTGTCGATCGACGCGCCGGCGACGACGGTGGTCGATGCCCTCAACCGCCACTCGGCGCAGCAGGCGCACTCCGCGACGCACCTCGTCCACGCCGCGATCCGCGACACGCTCGGCAAGACCGCGACGCAGACCGGTTCGCTCAACCGCGCCGGTTACATGCGCTTCGACTTCAGCTGGGGCGCGGCGCTCTCGCCCGAGACCCGCACCGAGATCGAGGAGATCGCCAACAACGCGGTGCGCGACAACCTCGAGGTCACCACGCGGGTCCTCTCGCTCGATGAGGCGAAGGCCGCGGGCGCCATGGCGCTGTTCGGCGAGAAGTACGGCGACACCGTGCGCATGGTCGACATCGGCGGTCCGTGGTCGCGCGAGCTCTGCGGCGGCACGCACGTCGCGCGCAGCGCAGAGATCGGGCTGGTGAACCTCGTCTGCGAGCAGTCGGTCGGCGCGTCGAACCGTCGTGTGGAGGCCCTCGTCGGTCTCGACGCGTTCCGCGATCTCGCCGCCGAGCGCGCCATCGTGTCGCAGCTGACGACGTCGCTCAAGACCCCCCGCGAGCAGCTCACCACCCGTATCGCCGAACTCGCCGCGAGCCTGAAGGCCGCCGAGAAGAAGATCGCCGCGTTCGAGGCACGGGCGCTCTCCGACCGCCTGCCGCAGCTCGTCGAGTCCGCGACGTCGGGGGGCACCGTCCGCGTCGTCGCGCAGTCGCTCGGCGAGGGCGCCGCCGCCGACGACGTGCGCACGCTCGCGCTTCAGGTGCGCGATCGCCTCGGCTCCGACGCGGCCGTCGTCGCGCTCGGCACCGTCGCGGGCGACCGTGCCACCGTGGTCGTCGTCACCAACGAGGCGGCACGCGAGCGCGGCCTCGCCGCAGGAGCCCTCGCCAAGGCCGCCGCCGGTGTGCTCGGCGGGGGCGGAGGCGGTCGTCCTGACGTCGCCCAGGGCGGTGGCACGGATGCCTCGGCCCTGCCGCAAGCGCTCGAGGGCATCGTCGCGGACGTGCGGGCGATCACGGCGTGACGGAGTTCCGCCGCGGCATCCGGCTCGGCATCGACGTGGGACGCGCGCGCGTCGGCGTCGCGCGATCGGACCCCGACGGTCTGCTCGCGGTGCCCGTCGAGACGGTGCCCCGCAAGGGGGAGCCCGTGCGTCGCATCGTCGCCCTCGCCGCCGAGTACGAGGCGTTCGAAGTGCTCGTGGGGTTGCCGTTGAACCTCCGAGGCGAGGACACCCCGTCGACGACGGACGCCCGTCGGTTCGCGGGGGAGCTGGCCGCCGCACTGCCCGTCCCGGTGCGGCTGGTCGACGAACGACTCAGCACCGTCTCGGCGCACGGCGTGCTCCGCCAGGCAGGGCGCTCCCAGCGGGAGTCTCGTAGCATTGTGGACCAGGTCGCCGCTGTGGTGCTTCTGCAGCAGGCGCTCGACGTGGAGCGACAGTCCGGTGAGCCGGCCGGACCCGCCATAGCACCGGGACAGGAGCCCGCCTGACATGCCCGAAAACGACCCGACCGATCCTCTCGCAGAGCTGTACGGACGTCTGCCCGACCCCCGTACGGGCGCGACAGGCGCCGCCCCGCGCGACGGAGGAGATGCCGGCGCATCGACGCCCGACGCCCCCGCGCCGGCCTCCCGCCGCGCCGCGCGCGAGGCCCGCCGGACGCAGACCGGTCCGACGCCCGCCGCCCCCGCGGCCGACGACACGACCGCTGTCCCCGCCGCGCGGCCGTCCGCCGACACGACACCCGGGCCCCGGCCCGCGCGCGACTCCCCGTCGGCGACGGAGCCGCAGCGGCTCGACGAGCCCCGACTGACACCGGCGCCCCGCGGGGAGGACTCGCGTCCCGCGGGCCCGCGGCGGACCCCGCAGCCCGAGCCCGAATCGTCGCGCGACCGCGAGCCCGTCCTCGTCGGCGCCGGCGGCGCGGCGGTCGGCGCGACCGAGACCCCGCGACCCGCGGCATCCGGTTCGCTCGAGGACCTGTTCTCCGGCCGCGCCCACACCGACGAGGTGCGCGGCGCCACCCGCCCCCCGAAGCGACGTCGCCGCGTGGGCGGATGGATCGCCCTGACCGTGGTGCTCGTCATCCTCGGAGGACTCGTCGGCGGCGGCGTCGTGGTGTGGAACACCTACGGCGATCGCGTCCGCGAGTTCCTCGGCACCGGTGAACCCACGGACTACGCCGAGGGGATGGCCACCGGCGAAGCGCGGGTCACGATCGCCTCCGGCGACACCGGCGAGTCCGTCTCTCCCAAGCTGTTCGAGGCCGGCATCACGAAGCAGTCGGACTCGCTCTACCAGTACATGGTGAAGAACGCCGTTGCGTTCACGTTCCAGCCGGGGGTGTACGAGCTGCAGCAGCAGATGTCGTCCGCGGCCGTGCTCGCGGCACTGGGCGATCCCGCGAACCGTCTGAACCTCAGCGTGCAGCTCCGGGAGGGGCTGACACTCGAGCAGTCGCTCGATGCGATGTCCGAGCAGCTGGGCATGCCGCGGGCGGACTTCGAGGCGGCGACGGCCGACCCGTCGCAGTACGGCGTGCCGGCCTCGACGCTCGAAGGGTGGATCTTCCCCGCGACCTACGACTTCGATGAGGGGGTCACGGCGACCGAGATCATCCAGAGGATGGTGCAGCGCACGGTGCAGTCCCTGGATCAGGCAGGGGTTCCCGAGGCCGACCGGGAGCGCATCCTCATCATCGCGTCGATCATCGAACGCGAAGCGCGCAACTCCGACGACTTCTACAAGGTCTCGCGCGTGATCGAGAACCGTCTGCAGCCCGACAACGACGAGACCCACGGCCTCCTGCAGATGGACTCGACGGCGCAGTACGGAGTCGGCGAGATCGGCGCGGGCAGCTCGTCGTCGACCGAGAACGCGCTCACGAGCGACAACCCGTGGAACACCTACGTCCATCCCGGACTGCCGATCGGGCCGATCTCCAACCCCGGCGATCTCGCGATCGACGCGGCCATGCATCCCGTGGACGGCACGTGGTACTACTTCACCACCGTGAACCTGGAGACCGGCGAGACGGTGTTCTCGACGACCTACGCCGACCAGCTCACGGCCGTGCAGCAGTTCCAGGATTGGTGCCGCGCGAACCCCGACGGCGGATGCTGACCCCGGCCCGGCTCGCCGTCTGGGGAGATCCGATCGACCACTCGCGGTCGCCGGCGCTGCACGCGGCGGCGTACCGCGAGCTGGGTCTGCCGTGGGAGTACGGGCGTCAGCGCGTCACCGAGGCGGGGTTCCCCGCGGCGCTGGAGAACCTGGATGCCACCTGGCGGGGCCTGTCGCTGACGATGCCGCTGAAGAACGTCGCGGCGACGTCGGCGGCATCGCTCGACGACGCGGCGCTGCGCACAGGCGCGGTGAACACCTACCTGCTGACCGACGACGGGCCACGCGGCTTCAACACCGACGTCGGGGGACTGGCGCGCGCGCTGCGGGAGGCCGGCGTCACCCGGCCCCGGGCCGCGCGGATCCTCGGCGCGGGTGCGACCGCGACCTCCGCCGTGCTGTCGCTGGCCGAACTCGGCGCTCCGGGCGTCGAGGTCGTGGCCCGGCGCCCGGAGGCCGTGGAGCCGTTGCGCGCACTCGGGGCGTCCGTGGGCGTCGAGGTCGTCCCGTCCGCTTTCGACGCCCCCGGCACGCCGGACCCGGTCGCCGTCACGATCGGGGCGCTGCCCGGGGGAGTGGATGCCGGTGCCGGCATCCGTCCCTACGCCGAGAACGGCGGGCTGCTCGTCGACGTCGTGTACGGGAACTGGCCGACGTCGCTCGCCGAGCAGTGGCTCGCGGCGGGGAACGCGGCGATCAACGGCCTGCCGATGCTGCTGCACCAGGCCCTGCTGCAGGTGCGGGTGTTCGTGGGCGGGGACCCCGCGGTCCCGCTCGAGCGCGAGGACGCCGTGCTCGCCGCGATGCGTGTCGCGCTCGTGGGAGGATAGGGGCATGCTTCGCGTGCTCACGGCCGGGGAATCCCACGGTCCCGAACTGGTCGCCCTCATGGAGGGGATGCCGGCCGGCGTCCCGATCTCTCCCGCGCAGATCCGCGCGGACCTGGCCCGGCGCAAGCTCGGCTATGGCCGCGGCTCGCGCATGAAGTTCGAGGAGGACGAGCTCACGCTGTCGACCGGCATCGTGCACGGTTTCACGATCGGCAGCCCCATCGCGCTGCGCATCGGCAACACCGAGTGGCCGAAGTGGGTCGAGGTCATGAGCCCCGAGCCGGTCGAGCTGTCCGACCGTTCGCGCGGTCGCGGTGCGGCGCTCACGCGTCCCCGCCCGGGTCACGCCGACCTCGTCGGCATGCAGAAGTACGGCTTCGACGAGGCGCGACCGATCCTCGAGCGCGCGTCCGCCCGCGAGACCGCGGCCCGCGTCGCGCTCGGCGCCGTCGCGCGCGCGTTCCTCGGCGAGCTCGGCATCCGACTCGTCAGCCACACGCTCTCCATCGGCCCGGTGCGCGTGCCCGAGGGTGCGGCGCTGCCGACGCCCGACGACGTCGACCTCCTCGACGCCGATCCGCTGCGCTGCTTCGACCCCGAGACCTCCGCCGCGATGGTCGCCGAGGTCGACGACGCGAAGAAGGCCGGCGACACGCTCGGCGGTATCGTCGAGGTGCTCGCGTACGGCCTGCCGCCGGGGCTCGGCTCGCACGTGCAGTGGGATCGTCGACTGGATGCCAAGCTCGCCCAGGCCCTGATGAGCATCCAGGCGATCAAGGGGGTCGAGGTCGGCGACGGCTTCCTCACCACGACCCGCCGCGGCTCGCAGGCGCACGACGAGCTGTTCGCGACCGGAGACGGCATCACCCGTTCCTCCGACCGCGCGGGCGGCACCGAGGGCGGCATGTCGACCGGCACCGTGCTGCGGGTGCGCGCGGGCATGAAGCCCATCGCCACGATTCCGCACGCGCTCCGGACCGTCGACGTCGCCACGGGCGACACGGCCGCCGCGCACCACCAGCGCTCCGACGTGTGCGCGGTCCCTGCCGCGGGTGTCGTGGCCGAAGCGATGGTCGCGGTCACGCTGGCCGACGCGGTCCTGGAGAAGTTCGGCGGCGACAACGTCGCCGAGACCCGCCGCAACCTCGAGGCGTACCTCGCGCACCTGCCCGAGACGCTGCGCACCACCGACGCCTCCGACGCGGCGTTGCTCGCGCATGACCTCGGCTGAGGCGGGCCGCGGCGCGCTCGTGCTCATCGGACCGATGGGGGCGGGCAAGACGAGCGTCGGGCGGCGCGTCGCGCGTGCCCTCGGTGAGACGTTCAGCGACACCGACAAGATCGTCGTGCGCGACCACGGCCCGATCCGCGATCTCTTCCTCGCCCACGGCGAGGCGCACTTCCGCGCGGTGGAACGGGATGCCGTCGCCGAGGCGCTCGAGCGGGGCGGTGTCGTCGCGCTCGGCGGGGGAGCGGTGCTCGACCCGGTCACGCGCGAGCGCCTGACGCAGCATCGCGTGGTGCTGCTGACCGTGGCGCCGCACGTCGTGGCATCCCGGATCCACGGAGACGAACGCCCCCTGCTGGGCGGCGAGGATCCGGCGGAGCGCTGGCTCCGAATCTACGAAGAACGGCGACCGATCTACGAGGCGGCCGCCGACATCGCTTTCGACACGTCCTCGGGCCCGCTGGCCCGCGTGGTCGACGACATCGTGGCCTGGGCGCGCCCCGTCCCGGCCCAGGAGACCCCATGACCGACACCACGACCATCACCGTCGCCGGCGACCCGGGCTACGACATCACGATCGGACGCGGCCTGCTGGCCACGCTCGGTGAGAAGCTCCCCGCGGCCGCGCAGAAGGTCTTGATCGTGCACCCGCCGACGCTCGCGGCTCAGGCCGAGGCGCTGCGCGCACAGCTCGTGGGCGACCGACAGGTGCTGCTCGCCGAGATCCCCGATGCCGAGGCGGGCAAGCGCATCGAGGTCGCCGCCTTCTGCTGGCAGGTCATGGGACAGGCCGACTTCACGCGCACGGATGCCGTCATCGGTTTCGGCGGCGGATCGGTCACCGACCTCGCCGGTTTCGTCGCTGCGACGTGGCTGCGGGGCGTCGCGGTGGTGCAGGTGCCGACGACGGTCCTCGCGATGGTCGACGCCGCCGTGGGCGGCAAGACGGGCGTCAACACCGCCGAGGGCAAGAACCTCGTGGGCGCGTTCTGGCCTCCTCACGCCGTCGTCTGCGATCTCGACCTGCTCGAGACCCTCTCGAAGAACGAGGCCACCGCGGGCTTCGCCGAGGTCGTGAAGGCCGGGTTCATCTGGCATCCGGAGATCCTCGACCTCATCGAGGCCGACCCGTCGGGGATCGTCGACCCGCGGGGCGACGCGTTCCGCCGCTGCATCGAGCTCGCGATCGACATGAAGGCGCGCGTCGTGGGGGAGGACCTGCGCGAGGCGGGCCTGCGCGAAGTCCTGAACTACGGTCACACCCTCGGTCACGCCATCGAGCACGCCGAACGGTACCGCTGGCGCCACGGCGCCGCGATCTCGGTCGGCATGGTGTTCGCCGCCGAGCTGTCGCGCCTGGCGGGACGCCTGTCCGACGACGTGGCCCAGCGCCACCGGACGGTCCTCGAGTCCCTCGGACTGCCGACGACCTACCGCGCCGGGGCGTTCCAGACGCTCAAGGCCACGATGCAGCGCGACAAGAAGACCCGCGGCAGCATGCTGCGCTTCATCGTGCTCGACGACCTCGCCCGCCCGACCGTGCTGCAGGCCCCCGACGAGTCGCTGCTGTTCGCGGCGTACCAGGAGGTCGGGGCGTAGGCCCGCGGACACCGGAACGGCCCCGCCTCCCTCGGGAGACGGGGCCGTTCCGGCGTTGCGGGATCAGACGGTCGCGGGGACGCGTTCCTCGGCGGCCTGGCCCAGGCGCGCCGTGGGGACGTCCTTCGTCTCGCGGGCGGTGAGCGCGCTCACCGACGCGATGACCGCGATCACCGCGGTGAAGACGCTGATGACGATCCAGCCGTTCTCGCCGCTGCCGCCGAGGGCCGCGACGATGCTGGGCGCGAATCCGGCCATGAGGAAGCCGAGCTGCGTGCCGATCGCCATGCCGGAGAACCGCACCCGGGTGCTGAACATCTCGCCGTAGAACGAGGGCCAGACCGCGTTCGCGGCGGCGTACCCGAACGAGAAGGTCAGGATCGCCAGACCGAAGGTGATCAGGTCGTTCCCCTTGCCCATCGACAGGATGTAGAAGGGCATGAAGACCGCCGACGACAGGGCGCCGTAGATGAACACGGGCTTGCGTCCGATGCGGTCGGCGAGACGCCCGAAGAGGGGCTGGGTGCCGAGGGCCACGATGTTGGCCACGACCACGAGCCACAGGGTGACGCTCGCGTCGAGTCCCTGCGCCTTGCCGTACGCGATGGCGAGCGTGCCGAACACGGTCGAGACGGCGGCGATGAACGCGCAGCAGATCACGCGGATCACGTCGCGCCAGTGGTCGCGCAGCAGGGGGATGAGCGGCATCCGGGCGATCTGACCGGTCGCCTTCGCCTGCTCGAACTCGGGGGTCTCGTGGAGGCTCCGACGGATGAAGAACGCCACGATCACGACGAGCGCGCTGAGCCAGAACGGCACGCGCCAGCCCCAGCTGAACTTGATCTCGTCCGGCAAGGCCACGACGGGGATGAAGATGAGCGCGGCAAGGATCTGGCCGCCCTGCGTGCCCGTGAGCGTCCACGAGGTGAAGAACGAACGACGGTTCTCGGGAGCGTGCTCAAGGGTGAGCGAGGAGGCTCCGGCCTGCTCACCGGCCGCCGAGAGACCCTGCATCAGGCGGCAGATGACGAGGAGCGCCGGCGCGAACCACCCGATCTGGGCGAAGCCGGGAAGGCATCCGATGATGAAGGTCGACAGACCCATCAGCAGAAGGGTGAACATCAGCACCTTCTGCCGACCGATCCGATCGCCGTAGTGGCCGAGGATGACGGCGCCGACCGGGCGCGCGACGTACGCGAAACCGAAGGTCGCGAACGACATCACCAGGGCCGCCTGGTCGCCCGACGGGAAGAACACCGTGGGGAAGATCAGCGCGGCCGCCGAGCCGAACAGGAAGAAGTCGTAGTACTCCACGGCGCTGCCCATGAAGCTCGCGGCTGCGGCCTTCACGGGAGTCTTCCGCGTCGTTGCGGTGGTGGTCATGAACGGATGCTCCTTAGCGGGCGAGGACGTCGCCGGCGGCGACGAGGTCGAGGAAGTGCGCGGACATGCGGTCGGGGTCGGGTCGCGTCCCCGTGATGAGGGCGAAGGCGTCGACGGCCTGGTGTACCGCCATGCGTCCGCCACTCAGGGTGCGGCAGCCGCGTTCGCGCGCCGCGATCAGCAGCTCGGTGTCGAGCGGCCGGTAGACGATGTCGGCGACCCAGAGGTCGGGTCGCAGGAGGTCGGCATCCAGGGGGAGTCCGGGGTGCTCCGCCATGCCGACCGGGGTGCAGTGCACGAGACCGTCCGCGCGGCCGAGGACCGCGGCGAGATCGACCGGCGCGGCGGCGGCGACGACGGCGGAGGGATGCCGGGCCGCGAGGTCGCCGACGAGGGCACCCGCGCGCTGCGCGTCGAGGTCGACGACGGTGAGGTGGGCCGTACCCGAGCGCAGCAGCGCGTCCGCGACGGCCGAGCCGGCCCCACCGGCGCCGAGCTGGACGACCCGATCGGTCGCGGCATCCGGCAGGCCCTCGGCGAACGCGGCGGCGAAACCGGTCGTGTCGGTGTTGTAGCCGACGCGGCCGGCGGGGGTGAATAGCACGGTATTGACCGCGCCGAGCGCGGCGGCCACGGGATCGATGCGATCGAGGTGGGCGAGCACGCTTTGCTTGCAGGGGTGCGTGACGTTGACGGCGTCGTAACCCAGCCGCTCCGCCCAGGCGAGCACGTCGCCGATGCGCTCGGGGTCGATGCCGAGGGTGGGGAGGTCCAGCGGCCGGTAGACGTAGGTCAGCCCGAGGGACCGCGCCTCGGCCATGTGCATCGGCGGGGTCAGCGAGGGCAGGACACCCGCGCCGATGAGGCCCACGAGGTAGGGGTGCGAGTCGATCACGGTACTCCTTTGTTTCCGGACCCCGGTCGTTCTCGGCAACCGCCGAATGTACTAACCGGTACGTTCACAGAAAAGCACGACGAACGGCGCCTGTCAACAGATGCGTGGATGCCGAGGCTTCAGGCGGCGGGGGAGGTGAGCCACCCGACGACGACGTCGCCGATGACGGACCGCAGGTGGGCGCGACGCCCGGCCTCGGCCATGTCGACGTCGAAGAGGTGCCCGAACGTGTACCGATTGGCGACCTGGAACACGCAGTACGCACTGATCACCAGGTGCACGTCGATCGCCTCGACGTCGTCGCGGAAGAGCCCGGCGGCACGACCTCGCTGGAGGATCTCGTCGAGCACGTCCTTCGCGGGCTTCGAGGCCTCGCGCAGTCCGTCGATCTGCCGGATGAAATCGCCGCGGTGGATGTTCTCGATCGCGACGAGACGGATGAACGCGTCGTGCTGCACGTGATGGTCGAACGTGACCTCGGCGAGCGCGCGCACCGCCTGAACGGGGTCGGCGTGATCGACATCGATGCCGCGCTCGGCTTCGCGGATTCCGCGGTAGGCCTCTTCGAGGACGGCGCGATACAGCCCTTCCTTGCCACCGAAGTAGTAGTAGATCATCCGCTTGGTCGTGCGGGTGCGCGCGGCGATCTCGTCGACTCGGGCGCCGGAGTAGCCGTCTTCGGCGAAGACCTCGGTCGCGACGGCGAGGAGCTCGGCGCGGGTGCGCTCGGCGTCGCGGCGGACCTCGGGCATCGGCCCAGACTAGTGGACGGGCTATGTACTGGCTGGTACATTCGGCGCACATGAAGACCTCGATCGCGACCGTGTGCGTCAGCGGCACTCTCGCCGACAAGCTCCACGCCTGCGCCGCCGCGGGATTCGACGGCGTCGAGATCTTCGAACCGGACCTGCTGGCCGCCCCCGAGAGCCCCGAGGAGATCGCGGCCCTCGCCGCACGACTCGGGCTCAGCCTCGACCTCTACCAGCCGATGCGCGACGTCGAGGGAGTCGACGAAGAGGCCTTCGCGGCCGTGCTGCGGCGCGCGGAGGCGAAGTTCCGCCTCATGCGGCGCCTCGGCATGGACCTGGTCCTGTGCTGCAGCAACGTCGCCACCGCGACCGTCGACGACGACGCGGTGTCGGCGAGCCAGCTGCGGCGACTCGGCGAGCTGGCGGAGGGCTACGGCATTCGGATCGCCTTCGAAGCCCTCGCGTGGGGACGCTACGTCGACGACTACCGCCGCGCGTGGCGGATCGTCGAGCTCGCCGACCACCCCGCCGTGGGCATCTGCCTCGACTCGTTCCACATGCTCTCGCGCGGACACGATCCCGCCGCGATCGCCGATATCCCCGGAGACCGCATCTTCTTCGTGCAGCTCGCCGACGCGCCGCTCCTCTCGATGGACGTGCTGTCGTGGAGCCGGCACCACCGGCTCTTCCCCGGTGAGGGCGGTTTCGACCTCGTGGACTTCACCGCGCGCATCGTCGCCGCCGGGTACACCGGCCCGTGGTCGCTCGAGGTCTTCAACGACACGTTCCGGCAGACCGATCCCCGCCGCACTGCGCTGCATGCCCGCCGGTCGCTGCGGTGGCTGGAGGACGCGGTCGCGCGGTACGCACCGGATGCCACGGTGTCCCGCCCCGACATCGCGATGCTGCCCGACTCGGCCGCACCCTCCGACGTCGACTTCGTCGAGATCACCGCAGAGGACACGTCCTCCGTCGAAGAGCTGCTGGCGCAGCTCGGCTTCACCCCGCGCGGGCGGCACCGCACGAAGCCCGTGACGCTCTGGACCGCGGGGGAGGCGCGCGTGATCCTCAACGAACAGCACGCGCGCGGCCAGGCGCCCCGTCTCGCCGCGATCGGTTTCGAAGTGGACGACGCCGAAGCCGTCGACCTGCGCATGCACGACCTGCGGGTGCCGCGCGCCTACCGGCGCACCTACGCCAGCGAAGAGCGCCTGGACGGCGCAGTCGCCCCCGACGGCACCGAGATCTATTGGGCGCAGGCGGCGGACGAGGGCGACCCCGCGTGGGTGCGGGAATTCGAGCACGGCGAGCCGCCGCGCGAGAGTCCCGTGCTCGCCGTCGACCACATCAGCCTCACGCAGCCGTGGCAGGTGGTGGAGGAGTCGACGCTGTTCTACACCGCCGGATTCGCCCTGTCTCTCGACAGCCGCACCGACGTCCCCGGCCCTCAGGGGCTGGTCGAGAGCCGTGTGCTCACGGCGCCGAACGGGGCGATCCGCATCCCGCTGAACGTCGCGCCCCCGATCCTGGCCGAGCGGGGAGGCGACGGCCCCACTGTCCTTCCCCAGCACGCCGCCTTCCGGTGCACCGACGTCCGCGCGCTCGCCCGCGCCGCGCGCACCCGCGGGTTCCGGCCGCTGGAGATGCCCGCCAACTACTACGACGACATCGCCGCCCGGTTCGACCTCGCGGATGCTTTCGTCGACGAGCTGCGCGACCTGCACCTCGGCTACGACCGGGATTCCGCCGGGGAATACCTGCACTTCTACACGCGCACCATCGGCGAGGTGTTCCTGGAGTTCGTCGAGCGCATCGGCGACTACGCCGGGTTCGCGGCGGGCACAGCACCGGTGCGTCTGACCGCGCAGCGGGGACGCTGATAGCGTGCCTCGGATGAGCACGCCGCGCCGCCTCCTCCTCGTCAACGGCCCCAACCTCAACCTGCTGGGAACCCGCCAGCCCGAGATCTACGGGCACGACACCCTCGCCGACGTCGAGCGCGTGACGGCCGACGCGGCCGAGCGCCACGGTCTCGAGGTCCGCGCGATCCAGAGCAACCACGAGGGGGTGCTGATCGATGCGATCCACGCCGCCCGCCTCGACTGCGCCGGCATCGTGATCAACGCCGGGGGACTCACGCACACCTCGATCGCGTTGCGCGACGCCCTGGCATCCGTGGCTCTTCCCGTGGCCGAAGTGCACATCTCGAACATCCACGAGCGCGAGAGCTTCCGGCACTTCTCGTACATCGAAGACGTCGCCGCCGTCCACGTGATCGGCGAGGGCGTGCCCGGATACGCGCGCGCCGTCGACCTCCTCGTCGACGTCATCAGCGGCCGCGCCGACGGCTGAGCGACCCATCGCGTAGACTGGATCGCTGGGCGAGCGCCGACGCGACGCCCCACCGACTCACGAAACGGAACATCGAAGCTCATGGCATCCACCGCAGACATCAAGAACGGCGTCGTCCTGAACATCGACGGTCAGCTCTGGAGCATCGTGGAGTTCCAGCACGTCAAGCCCGGCAAGGGCGGCGCGTTCGTCCGCACGAAGATGAAGAACGTCATGTCGGGCAAGGTCGTCGACAAGACGTTCAACGCCGGCGCCAAGATCGACATCGAGAACGTCGACCGCCGCGACTTCACGTACCTGTACAACGACGGCGAAGGCTTCGTGTTCATGGACGTCGCCGACTACGACCAGATCACGGTGGGCGCCGCCACGGTCGGCGACGCCGCCAACTTCCTGCTCGAGAACCAGCAGGTGCAGATCGCGCTGAACAACGGCAACCCGCTCTACATCGAGCTCCCGCCGTCCGTCGTGCTCGAGGTCACCTACACCGAGCCGGGCCTGCAGGGCGACCGCTCGTCGGCCGGCACCAAGCCCGCCACCGTCGAGACCGGCTACGAGATGCAGGTTCCGCTGTTCCTCGAGACCGGCACGAAGATCAAGGTCGACACTCGCACCGGCGAGTACCTCGGCCGCATCAGCTGACCTTGAGCGCTCGCACAAAGGCGCGCAAGCGCGCCCTCGACATCCTGTTCCAGGCCGACGTCCGCGGCGAAGAGCTGCCCGTGATGCTCGCCGTCGAAGCCAAGCGCGCGGCGTCCGAGCCCGACCGCCAGGCGTCGTGGCTGTACGCCCGCGACATCGTGGACGGCGTCATCGACAACCGTGACGCGATCGACGAGCAGATCACCACGTTCGCGAAGGACTGGTCGCTGCAGCGCATGCCCGCCGTCGACCGCGCCCTGCTGCGCATCGGCGCGTGGGAGATCCTCTACAACGACGACGTGCCCACCGCGGTCGCGATCGACGAGGCCGTCGAGCTCGCGAAGGAGTTCTCCACCGACGACTCCGGCTCGTTCGTGCACGGCGTCCTCGCCCGGATCGCCCGCTCGTCCTGACGTCCATCGACGTGTTCCGGCGCGGCCCGCTCTCCTCGCGGGTCGCGTCGTCGCGTTCGCGGGCGGCGGCGCCGCACACCCCCAGAACACGCATAAACGCGATTCGCGCGCATAAACACGGGGGCAGCGCGTTTCTGCGCGTCGATCGCGTTTATGCCGCGCCGGACACCGCATGAGCGACTGGCGCGGTCTCCTTCCCGACGCCGAGCGCCCCGGCTTCGACGCTCTGGCGCTCGGCATCGAGCTGCGCCAGCGCGAGGCGTACGACCCGTCCCGGTGGGAGGCGCGGTCCGTCGACCCGGTCACGCCCCGCATGCTCGCGCGGCGGCAGGACGAGCTGCAGCTCGTCGCGCGTCCGCTCGTGCGCGGGGCGCGCGACACGTGGATCCGGGCGGATGCCACCTGGGACGCGGTCCGCCGATCCACCGGCCGCTTCGACCCGACGCACGCCGCATGGTTCGCCGAACTCCACGCCCTCGCCCAGGCCATGCGCACCACCGGACCGTTCGTCGCCGCGAGCGACACCGTCGCCCTCGACGCGATCGCCTCGCCGCTCCTCTGGCCGCACCTGCGGGCGGCGGCGGGGCTCGGCATCCCTCTCGTCTCCATGCACCCGCAGCAGAGCGTGCTGCTGGCGTCCGAGGCGTCGGCACGGGTCGCCGTCGACACGGCTGCGGGCGGCGCGCTGCGCCTGTCGGCGGCGATCGAGATCGACGGACGAGCGGTGGATGCCACGCGCGTTCGGCCCCTCGGCACGGCGGGGCTCTTCCGGTTCGAGGTCGACCGCGACCCGATCCCGGTGGTCCTCGCCCCCGTGTCCTTGCCGGCACCGCTGCCGGCGCTGCTCGCCGACGGACCCGTGATCGTTCCGGCGGAGGACGCGGGGGAGTTCCTCCGGGACGCGTACCCGAGGCTCGCGCGGCGGGGGCCATTGGCCGTGGGGCCGGGTGTTCCCGCCCCTCCGCCGCCGCGACCGACGCTGGAGGCGACGGTGTCGTACCTCGACGACGAGTCCGTCGAGTACGCGCTCGACTGGGTCTATCCCGGCGGCATCCGCGCCGCGTACGGACTGCCGGCGGACGACGAGCGCGACCCGCGGGCCGAGGCCGAGATCGCGAGGCGCGTCGAGGCCGCATGGCTTGAGCGCGCCGATCTGCCGGTCCGGGCGCGAGGGGTGCTGCGCGACGCCGACGCCGCCGCCTTCGCGACGCGCGTGCTCCCCGCCCTCGACCTCCTCGACGACGTGCGCGTGATCACCCGCGGCACCGTCCCCGCGTTCCGTGAGCTGCGCGGCGACCCGTCGCTCACGATCACCGCGGTGCCGTCGCCCGAGCGCGATTGGTTCGACCTCGGCATCGTCGTCGTGATCGACGGGCGGACCATCCCGTTCGGCACGCTCTTCTCGGCGCTCTCCCGCGGCCGCACGCGCATCAAGCTGTCGGATGGGGCGTGGTTCTCGCTCGCGCATCCGTCGCTGCAGCGGCTTCGGGATCTGCTCGAGGAGGCCGCCGAGCTCGACGAATGGGAGACCGGACCCCGCATCGCGCGCCGCCACCTCGCCCTGTGGAGCGATTTCGAAGACCTCGCCGACGAATCCACCGCCGCCGTCGAGTGGCGGGACCTCGCGCGGGCGCTGCGGGACGTGGCATCCGTCCCCGCCGTCGACACGCCGCCCGGGTTCCGCGCCGAACTCCGGCCGTACCAGCGCGAGGGTCTCGCGTGGCTCGCGCTCCTGCACGCGCACCGGCTCGGCGGCATCCTGGCCGACGACATGGGTCTCGGGAAGACGGTGCAGATCCTTGCGCTCATCGCGCACGCGCGGGCGACGGGGGAGCGGCGGCCCTGGCTCGTCGTCGCGCCGACGTCCGTGCTGCCGACGTGGGGCGCCGAGGCGGCCCGCTTCGCGCCCGACCTGCGGGTCGTCACCGTCGAGGCGACCTCCGTGCGGCGCACGCGAACGATCGCGCAGCTGGCCGACGGCGCCGACATCGTCGTCGCCCCGTACGGCGTCGTGCGCACCGACGAGGCGGAGTTCGCCGTTCCGGCGTGGGCCGGGGTCGTGCTCGACGAAGCGCAGTTCGTGAAGAACCCCGCGACGCGCATCCACCGAGCCGTCGCCGCGCTCCGCGCCGACTCGGTCTTCGCGGTCACCGGAACCCCGATCGAGAACGGCCTCGACGATCTGTGGGCGCTGCTGGCGCTCGTGGCACCGGGACTGTATCCCTCGGCGCGACGGTTCCGCGAGGAGTACGTCCGCGCGATCGAGCAGCTGCCGTCCGACGCCCCGACCGAGCTGTCGGCCGCCGCGGCCGAGGAGCACCGGCGCGGCAGCCTCGCGCGTCTGCGTTCGCGCGTCCGCCCGTTCCTGCTGCGCCGCACGAAAGACGTCGTGGCCGCCGACCTGCCGCCGAAGCAGGAGCAGACGATCGCCGTACCTCTCGCCCCCGCGCATCGCGAGCTGTACGACCGCGTGCTGCAGCGCGAGAGGCAGAAGGTGCTGGGGCTCCTCGACGACCTCGACCGGCAGCGCTTCATCGTGTTCCGGTCGATCACGCTGCTGCGCATGCTCGCGCTCGCCCCCGGCCTCATCGACGAACGCGACGCGCACCTCGGCTCAGCGAAGCTCGACGTCCTGCTGGAGCGTCTGGTCGAAGTGGCATCCGAGGGTCATCGTGCGCTCGTCTTCAGCCAGTTCACGTCGTTCCTCGACCTCGCGGCGGAACGCCTGGATGCCGCCGGCCTCGCCTACGCGCACCTCGACGGCTCGACCTCCCGGCGCGGCGAGGTCGTCGAGGGGTTCCGCGGGGGCGACGCCCCGGTGTTCCTCATCAGCCTCAAGGCGGGCGGGTTCGGCCTGACGCTCGTGGAGGCCGAGTACGTGTTCCTCCTCGACCCGTGGTGGAACCCCGCCGCCGAGGCGCAGGCCATCGACCGCACGCACCGCATCGGTCAGACGAACAGCGTGTTCGTCTACCGCCTCATCGCCGCCGGCACCGTGGAGGAGAAGGTGCTCGAGCTGCAGCAGCGCAAGGCCGCCCTCTCGCGCGCGGTGCTCGACGACGGCGAGGCCTTCGCGAACGCGCTGGACGCCGACGACATCCGCGGGATCCTCGGCGGCTGAGGCGGGCGCGGGGACGCGGGACCTTGTGCCCACCGTGTGCACAGTCACCCCCGCGTAGACTCGACGGGTTCTCACGGACAGGAGCGATATGAAGATCACCGGCCTCGGCCACGCGGGAATGTTCATCGAGACCGCGGGCGGCAGCATCCTCTGCGACCCCGTGATCGGTCCGAGCTTCTTCGGCTCGTGGTTCCCGTTCCCCGACAACCGCGCGCTCGACTGGGAGCGCTTCGGCAGGGCCGACTTCCTCTACATCTCGCACCGCCACCGCGATCACTTCGACCCGGCGATGCTCGAGCGCTACGTCTCGAAGGACATCCGGGTCCTGCTCCCCGAGTACCCGACCGATGACCTCGAGCAGGACCTGATCGCCCTCGGCTACACGAACCTCGTCCGCACCGAGGCGGGGGTTCCGCTGCAGTTCGGCGACCTGAAGCTCATGGTCACCCCGCTCCGCGCCCCCTCGGACGGCCCCATCGGCGACTCCTCGCTGTCGGTCGATGACGGCACGGCATCCATCCTGAACCAGAACGACTCGCATCCCCTCGACCTCGAGAAGCTCTTCGACTTCGGCAAGCCCGACGCGTACTTCACCCAGGTCTCGGGCGCGATCTGGTGGCCCATGGTCTACGACCTGCCCCAGGACGCCAAGCAGAACTTCGCGCAGCTCAAGCGCGACGCGCAGAACAAGCGCGCGATGTACTACATCGAGAAGGTGGATGCCGCCCACGTCTTCCCCATGGCGGGTCCGCCGATGTTCCTGCGCGAGGCGCTGTTCCGCTACAACGGCACTGGCCTCGACAACGACTCGATCTTCACGGACCAGCGCGAGTTCCTCGCGCACATGAAGGAGCAGCGGCCCGAGCAGAACGGGTACCTGTTCCTCCCCGGCACCGAGGTCGAGGTGCGGGGATCCGACGTCACCGTGACCCAGACCCTGTACACGGATGCCGAGATCGACCGGATCTTCGGCGACAAGTGGGACTACCTCGCCGAGCAGCGCGACAGCCGCCAGGCCGAGATCCAGGCGGAAGAGGCATCCCGCGCCGAGATCATCCCGCCGGCCGAGATGCTCGCGGCGCTGAAGGAGTGGTGGGAGCCGCTGCTGCGTCGCGCCCGCACGATCCGCAACGGCGTGGGCGGCGTGGTGCGCTTCCGTATCGGCGAGCTCGACATGGTCGTGGACTTCCCGAAGGCGAAGCTCCGCGAGTACGCCGGCGAGGAGTGCATCTACTGGTACACGATCCCCGCCGACCTCGTGTCGACGAACATCCGTGATCACGAGATCGACTGGTCGAACTCGATCTTCCTGTCGATGCAGTTCGAGGTGGGCCGTTCGGGCAAGTTCAACGAGTTCCTCACGACGTTCCTGAAGTGCCTGTCGCGCGACCGCATCGAGTACGTCGAGAACTGGTACGCCGAGCAGTCCGACCAGACCGAGGATGCCGAGATCGACGGCTGGACCGTCCAGCGCCGGTGCCCGCACCTGCGTGCCGACCTCACCAAGACCGGCAAGATCGAGGACGGCGTCCTCACCTGCTCGCTGCACGACTGGAAGTGGGACCTCGCCTCCGGCCGCTGCCTGACGACGACGGGTCACCCGATCCGTTCGACGCCGAGCGGCGAGCGCGCCGCGGCCGCCGCCGCCGAGGTCGCCGCGGGCTGAGCGCCGCGGCCCGCGGTCAACTCAGACGCGAGCGGAGGAGACTCCGCCGGGGGAGGACCACATCCGCGGCATCCCTCCTCCGCCCGCCGAATCTCCTCCCGTCCCGCCCGGCGCACCACCGCCGAGCCGACTCAACCCCTCCTGCACAGCAGGGGGCGCCCGGCGTCCGTCATCCACACCCGCTACACTCGAGTCAGAACCACGGCAACCTTTAACCCCGTCCCGTGAGGCGGAGAAGGGAGCGGCGGATGAGTACGCGCACCGTCATGCACGATGCCGACATCGCCCGCGCTTTGACGCGAATCTCGCACGAGATCCTGGAGTCCAATAAGGGACCGGAAGGACTCGTCCTCCTCGGGATCCCGACCCGCGGTGTCACCCTCGCCGAGCGCATCGCCCCGCTGATCAGCGAGTTCGGGGGAGCAGCCGTTCCGGTCGGCGCCCTCGACGTCACCATGTACCGCGACGATCTGCACCGCAATCCGACGCGCGCGCCCCAGACGACCCGCATCCCCGCGGGCGGCATCGACGGCAAAGTCGTCGTGCTGATCGACGACGTGCTGTTCTCCGGTCGCAGCATCCGCGCCGCCCTCGACGCCCTGCAGGACATCGGGCGCCCCGCCGCCGTGCGGCTCGCGACACTCATCGATCGCGGCCACCGCGAGCTGCCGATCCGCCCCGACTTCGTGGGCAAGAACCTCCCGTCGGCCCGCGACGAGCGCGTGAACGTGCGCCTCGCCGAGGTCGACGGCATCGAAGAGGTGACGATCGAGTCATGAGGCACCTGCTCGATACGCGCGACCTCACCCGCGCGGAGGCGCTCGAGATCCTCGACGTCGCCGAAGACATGGCCGACACGCAGCGGCGAGAGGTCAAGAAGCTCCCGACGCTCCGCGGCAAGACAGTCGTGAACCTCTTCTTCGAGGACTCCACCCGCACGCGCATCTCGTTCGAGGCGGCAGCGAAGCGCCTCTCCGCCGACGTCATCAACTTCTCGGCGAAGGGCTCGAGCGTCAGCAAGGGCGAGTCGCTGCAGGACACCGCGCAGACTCTGCAGGCGATGGGGGCGGATGCCGTGGTCATCCGCCACGGCGCCTCCGGTGCCCCGCGGACCCTCGCCACGTCCGGGTGGATCACCGCGGGAGTGGTGAACGCCGGGGACGGCACGCACGCCCACCCCACGCAGGCGCTGCTGGACGCGTTCACCATCCGCAAGCGCCTGTTCGGCGCGGACAGCCGCGGGCGCGGGCTCGACGGCATCCGGGTGACGATCGTCGGTGACGTGCTGCACTCGCGCGTCGCACGCTCGAACGTGTGGCTGCTGCACACCCTGGGCGCGCACGTCACCCTTGTCGCGCCGCCGACGCTCGTGCCGCAGGACGTCAGCGGGTGGCCCGTCGAGGTGGATTACGACCTGGACCGCGCGATCGCCGCGGGTCCCGACGCGCTCATGATGCTCCGCATCCAGCTCGAACGCATGAATGCCGCGTATTTCCCGACTGAACGGGAGTATTCCCGCCGCTACGGCCTCGACGCGCGGCGCTTGGACGCGCTGCCGGACGGTAGCATCGTTCTACACCCGGGCCCGATGAATCGCGGCCTGGAGATCTCCGCCGAAGCCGCCGACTCGCCGCGCTCGACGGTTCTCGAGCAAGTGGCGAACGGCGTCTCCGTGCGCATGGCCGTGCTGTACCTGCTGCTGGCGGGCGCGCGGACCGACTCCGAGAAAGAGGACCTTCGATGAGCCACGCCCCCTCCCACACCCTGCTGGTGCGCGGCGCGCGGATCGAGGGTCAGGATGCCACCGACCTGCTCGTCCGCGACGGCGTGATCGCCGAGACGGGCACCGGACTCTCGCACGCCGGTGCCACGGTCGTGGATGCCGACGGCCTCATCGCCTTGCCCGGACTCGTCGACCTGCACGTGCATCTGCGCGAGCCCGGGTACGAAGCCTCCGAGACCGTGGCCACCGGCTCCCGCTCCGCGGCGGCCGGCGGCTTCACGACCGTCTTCGCGATGCCGAACACCTCGCCGGTCGCCGACACCGCCGGCGTCGTCGAGCAGGAGCTCGCGCTCGGCGAGGCCGCGGGCTTCGTGCACGTGCAGCCGATCGGTGCGGTCACGGTGGGGCAGAAGGGCGCGCGACTCGCCGAGCTCGGCGCGATGGCCGACTCGCGCGCCCGCGTCCGTGTCTTCAGCGACGACGGCTTCTGCGTCTTCGACCCGCTCATCATGCGGCGGGCGCTGGAGTACGTGAAGGCCTTCGACGGCGTGATCGCGCAGCACGCGCAGGACCCGCGACTCACCGAGGGCGCGCAGATGAACGAGGGCGCCGTCTCGGCGGAGCTCGGGCTCACCGGCTGGCCGGCCGTCGCCGAGGAGTCGATCATCGCCCGCGACGTGCTGCTCGCGGAGCACGTGGGCTCGCGCCTGCACGTGTGCCACCTGTCGACGGCGGGGTCGGTCGACATCATCCGCTGGGCCAAGAAGCGCGGCGTGAACGTCACCGCCGAGGTCACCCCGCACCACCTGCTGCTGACCGACGAACTCGTACGCGACTACGACGCGCGTTTCAAGGTGAACCCGCCGCTCCGCCGCGAGGAAGACGTGCTCGCGGTGCGCGAGGGTCTCGCGGACGGCACGATCGACATCGTCGCGACCGACCACGCGCCGCACCCCGCCGAGGCGAAGTCGTGCGAGTGGGCGGCCGCCGCGAACGGCATGGTGGGCCTCGAGAGCGCGCTGCGCGTCGTCCACGAGGCCATGGTCTCGACCGGCCTCCTCGAGTGGAGCGACGTCGCCCGCGTGATGTCGCGCACGCCCGCCCGCATCGGCCGCCTCGACGGGCACGGCACTCCGCTCACGGCGGGTCGGCCCGCGAGCTTCACGCTCTACGACCCCCGCCCCGCGCGGACCTTCGGGCTCGGCGACCTCCGCGGACGCAGCAAGAACTCGCCGTACCTCGGCCGCGAGCTGCCCGGCGAGGTCCGCTGGACCGTTCGTTCCGGCATCCCCACCGTCGTCGACGGTGCGGTGCTCGATGCTCCGGGCGTGCTCTCGTGAGCCGCGAAGGTGCACTGCTGATCGTGGCCGCGGTGGCCGTGGTCCTGCTCGCGGTGCTCGCGGTGGCGTGGCTCCGACGAACGCGGCGCGATGCGCGCTACTCCGCCCCGGTGGGAGAGCTTCCCGACGGCGCCGTGGAGACGGGCGTGTTCCCGGGGCTCTACGTCGCGACCACGCGTCACGGCGAGCCCCTCGAACGCCTCGCGATCCGCGGCCTCGGGTTCCGCTCCCGCGTGGACGTCACGGTCACCTCGGCCGGGATCGCCCTCGACCTGCCGGGCCAGCCCCGCATCGCGCTCACCCGTGACCGCCTCGTCGACGCGGCTCAGGCGACGGTCGCCATCGACCGTGTCGTCGAGCGCGACGGCCTGACGCGCGTCAGCTGGCGCATCGACGACGACACCGTCGTCGACACCTACCTCCGACCCCAGGATGCCTCGGCCCGATCCCTCGCCGACGCCATCCGTCCGCTCATCACGACAGGAAGCGACGCATGACCGCCCTGATCTCCCCTCCGCGCCTCTCGCGCGAACCCGCCGTCCTGGTGCTGGAAGACGGCACCCGTTACCCCGGCCGCGCCTACGGCGCCCGCGGCGAGACCTTCGGCGAGGTCGTCTTCGCCACCGGCATGACCGGGTACCAGGAGACGCTCACCGACCCGTCCTACGCCGGCCAGATCGTGCTGCAGACCGCTCCGCACATCGGCAACACCGGTGTGAACGACGAAGACCCCGAGTCCCGCCGCATCTGGGTGGCCGGCTACATCGTGCGCGACCCCTCGCGCGTCGTGTCGAACTGGCGCGCCAACCGCTCCCTCGACGACGCGCTCGAAGACGACGGGATCGTCGGCATCTCCGGCATCGACACCCGCGCGCTGACGCGCCGCATCCGTTCCTCCGGCAGCATGCGCGGCGGCGTCTTCTCCGGCGACGCGGTGAACCTCGACGAGGACGAGCAGCTGCGCCGCGTGCTCGCCGCGCCCGGGATGGCCGGCCGGAACCTCTCGGCCGAAGTGTCGGTCACCGAGGTCGAGATCACCCCGGCGACGGGGGAGCGAATCGGCAACCTCGCCGTGCTCGACCTGGGCGTGAAGCAGTCCACGATCGACAACCTGGCCGCGCGCGGGTTCGACGTGCACGTCTTCCCGCAGTCCGCGTCGATCGACGAGATCCGCGCGATCGAGCCGGTCGCGGCGTTCTACTCCAACGGCCCCGGCGACCCGGCCGCGAGCGACCAGCACGTCGAGCTGCTGCGCGCCGTGCTCGACGACGGTCTGCCCTTCTTCGGCATCTGCTTCGGCAACCAGCTGCTGGGCCGCGCCCTCGGCTTCGGTACCTACAAACTGCCGTTCGGTCACCGCGGCATCAACCAGCCGGTGCTCGACAAGACCACGGGTCGCGTCGAGATCACCTCGCAGAACCACGGCTTCGCCGTCGAGGCGCCGCTGGACGCGGTCGTCGACAGCCCCCACGGCTACGGCCGCGTCGAGGTGAGCCACATCGGCCTCAACGACAACGTGGTCGAGGGTCTGCGCGCCCTCGACATCCCGGCGTTCAGCGTGCAGTACCACCCCGAGGCCGCCGCCGGACCCCACGACGCCAACTACCTGTTCGACCGCTTCCGCGACATGGTGCTCGCAACTCAGGAGACGAAGAAGAATGCCTAAGCGCGACGACATCCGCTCCGTCCTCGTCATCGGCTCCGGCCCGATCGTCATCGGTCAGGCCTGCGAGTTCGACTACTCCGGCACCCAGGCGTGCCGCGTCCTCCGCGAGGAGGGCGTGCGCGTGATCCTCGTCAACTCCAACCCGGCGACGATCATGACCGACCCCGACTTCGCCGACGCGACGTACATCGAGCCGATCACCCCCGAGGTGATCGAGACGATCATCGCGAAGGAGAAGCCGGATGCCATCCTCCCCACGCTCGGCGGCCAGACGGCGCTGAACGCGGCCATGGCCCTCCACGACCGCGGCATCCTGGTCAAGTACGGGGTGGAGCTCATCGGCGCGAAGGTCGACGCCATCCGCAAGGGCGAGGACCGCCAGATCTTCAAGGAGCTCGTCATCGAGTCGGGCGCGGACGTCGCCGACTCCGTGATCTGCCACTCGATGGAGGATCTGCTCGCCGGCGCCGAGAAGCTCGGCTACCCGCTGGTCGTGCGTCCCTCGTTCACCATGGGCGGCCTCGGATCGGGCTTCGCGTACGACGAGAACGACCTCCGCCGCATCGGCGGCGCGGGTCTCCACGACTCGCCGACGCACGAGGTCCTGCTCGAGGAGTCGATCCTCGGGTGGAAGGAGTACGAGCTCGAGCTCATGCGCGACACCCACGACAACACCGTGGTGGTCTGCTCGATCGAGAACGTCGACCCCGTGGGTGTGCACACCGGCGACTCGATCACCGTCGCTCCGGCGCTGACCCTCACCGACCGCGAGTACCAGAAGATGCGCAACATCGGCATCGACATCATCCGCGCCGTGGGCGTCGACACCGGTGGCTGCAACATCCAGTTCGCGGTCGACCCGGCCACGGGGCGCATCATCGTCATCGAGATGAACCCGCGCGTGTCGCGTTCGTCGGCGCTCGCGTCGAAGGCCACGGGCTTCCCGATCGCGAAGATCGCCGCGAAGCTCGCGATCGGCTACCGCCTCGACGAGATCCCCAACGACATCACCAAGGTGACCCCGGCGAGCTTCGAGCCCACGCTCGACTACGTCGTGGTGAAGGTGCCGCGGTTCAACTTCGAGAAGTTCCCCGCCGCTGACACGACCCTCACCACCACCATGAAGTCGGTGGGCGAGGCGATGGCGATCGGCCGCAACTACACCACGGCGCTGCAGAAGGCGCTGCGCTCGCTCGAGAAGCGCGGCTCCAGCTTCCACTGGGGCGAGGAGTCGCGGTCGGTCGAGGAGCTCCTCGAGATCTCGAAGACGCCGACCGACGGGCGCATCGTCGTGCTGCAGCAGGCGCTGCGCCTGGGCGCCACGCCCGAGCAGGCGTTCGACGCGACCGCGATGGACCCCTGGTTCATCGACCAGATCGTGCTGATCAACGAGGTCGCCGAGATCATCCGCGCGGCCGGCGAGCTGGATGCCGACACCCTCCGCCTCGCCAAGGAGCACGGCTTCAGCGACGCCCAGATCGCGCAGATCCGCGGGCTCGACGAGGCCGAGGTGCGCGGCATCCGGTATGCGCTGGACGTGCGCCCGGTGTACAAGACGGTCGACACATGCGCGGGGGAGTTCCCGGCGCTCACGCCGTACCACTACTCCAGCTACGACTGGGAGACCGAGGTCACCCCGTCCGACCGCACCAAGGTCGTCATCATCGGTTCGGGCCCCAACCGCATCGGCCAGGGCGTCGAGTTCGACTACTCGTGCGTGCACGCGTCGTTCGCGCTGTCGGATGCCGGGTACGAGACGATCATGGTCAACTGCAACCCCGAGACCGTGTCGACCGACTACGACACGAGCGACCGCCTGTACTTCGAGCCCCTCACGCTCGAGGACGTGCTCGAGGTGCTCCACGCCGAGAGCCGCTCCGGCGAGATCCTCGGCGTCGTCTGCCAGCTCGGCGGACAGACGCCGCTGGGCCTGGCCAAGGGCATCGAGGCCGCCGGATACACGATCCTCGGCACCAGCCCCGAGGCGATCGATCTCGCCGAGGAGCGCGAGCTGTTCTCGCGCCTGCTCGATGACGCCGGCCTCGTGGCCCCGCGCAACGGCACCGCGATCGACGTCGAGGGCGCGGTCACGGTCGCCGAGGAGATCGGCTACCCGGTGCTGGTGCGCCCGAGCTTCGTGCTCGGCGGCCGCGGCATGGAGATCGTGTACTCGACCGAGGCGCTGCGCGACTACTTCGTCCGCGTCGCCGACCAGGCCATCATCGGCCCCGGGCTCCCGCTCCTGGTCGACCGCTTCCTCGACGACGCGATCGAGCTCGACGTCGACGCGCTGTACGACGGCACCGACCTGTACATCGGCGGGGTCATGGAGCACCTCGAGGAGGCCGGCATCCACTCCGGCGACTCGTCCTGCACCCTCCCGCCGGTGAGCCTCGGACGCACCGAGGTCGACCGCGTCCGCGAGGCCACGCTCGCGATCGCGCAGGGCGTCGGCGTCCGAGGGCTCCTGAACGTGCAGTTCGCGATCTCGGCCGGCGTGCTCTACGTGATCGAGGCGAACCCCCGCGCGAGCCGCACCGTGCCGTTCGTGTCCAAGGCGCTCGGCATCCCGCTGGCCAAGGCAGCCAGCCGCATCATGGCGGGCAGCACCGTCGCCGAGCTGATCGCCGAGGGCCTGCTGCCCGAGAGCGACGGTTCGCGCGTGCCGCTCGATGCGCCCGTGGCCGTCAAGGAGGCCGTGCTGCCGTTCAAGCGGTTCCGCACGGCCGACGGCCGCACCGTGGACTCGGTGCTCGGACCCGAGATGCGCTCGACCGGCGAGGTCATGGGCATCGACCGCGACTTCCCGACGGCGTTCGCGAAGTCGCAGGAGGCCGCGTACGGCGGTATGCCGACCTCGGGCACGGTGTTCATCTCCGTCGCCGATGCCGACAAGCGCGCGGTGATCCTCCCCGCCCACCGCCTGCAGGAGCTCGGCTTCGAGCTCATGGCCACCGAGGGAACGGCCGAGATCCTCGCCCGCAACGGCATCCGCGTCCAGGTCGTCGAGAAGTACTCCGAGACGCAGGGCTCCGGTCAGCAGAACGTGGTCGACCTCATCAACGACGGCAAGATCGACATGATCGTCAACACCCCGAGCGGGGGCACGGCACGCGCCGACGGATACGAGATCCGCGCCGCAGCCGTGGCCGCCGACAAGGCACTGTTCACGACCATGGCCGTGCTCGGCGCCGCCGTGAGCGCCCTCGGCGCGATGAAGGACGGCTTCGAGGTCCGCAGCCTCCAGGAGTACGCCGTCGACCGCGCGGGTCGCCTGTGAGCGAGACGTTCGGGCAGCGGCTGGCGACAGCCCTCGAGACCCACGGCGCCCTCTGCGTCGGCATCGACCCCCACGCCGCGCTGCTGTCGGCGTGGGGGCTGGATGCCACGCCGGACGGCGCGCGCACCTTCGGCCTCCGCGTGGTCGAGGCGGCCGCAGGACGCGTCGGCGTCGTGAAGCCGCAGGTGGCGTTCTACGAGCGCTATGGCTCGAAGGGCTTCGCCGCGCTCGAAGACGTGATGGCCGCGGCGCGTGCCGCGGGACTCATCGTGATCGCCGACGCCAAGCGCGGCGACATCGGCACCACGATGGAGGGCTACGCCCACGCCTGGCTCGAGCCCGGATCGCCCCTGGAAGCGGATGCCGTGACCCTGACGCCCTACCTCGGCGCCGACTCGCTGCGCGAGACGCTGTCGCTGGCGGTGCACCACGGCAAGGGCGCGTTCGTGCTGACCGCGACGAGCAACCCCGAGGCCCGTGCGGTGCAGAGCGCCGTCGTCGACGACGCGCTGGCCGTGGGCGACCACGAGCACGTCGCCGCCCGCGTGGCGCACGACGTGAACCAGGCGAACATCGGCGCACCCGGGGCCCTGGGCCCCGTGGGTGTCGTCGTCGGCGCCACCGTCGATCGCGCGGCCTTCGGCCTGGGCGACATCGCGCTGGCCGGCATGCCGATCCTCGCCCCGGGGTTCGGGGCGCAGGGTGCCGATCCCGCCGACCTCCACCGCCTCTTCGGCTACGTCGCCAAAGCCGTCGTCGCCAACGAGAGCCGCAGCGTGCTCGCCGTCGGTCCGGCCCGGCTCGCGGAGCGCATCGAGACGCGCGCCGACCTGTACCGGGAGGCCCTGCATGGCTGACTCGCGTCGTCCCCCCGAAGTCGACCGGGCCGCGGCCTCCCGCCGCGCCGTCGCCGCACGCCGCGAACGCGCCGCCCTCAAGCGCGACGTCTCCACGCGCGTGATCACCCCGCAGGAGCTCCTGCGTCGCGGACTCGCCGACCCGCTGTCGGCGGCCGGTGCCATGCGGGTGACCGAGTTCCTCACGGCGATCCCCGCGATCGGCGAGAGCAAGCGGGACCGCATCCTGACCTCCCTCGGGATCTCGCCGGTGAAGCGTCTCGGCGGTCTCGGCTCGCGCCAGCGCGATGCGCTCCGCGACTACTTGGACGCCCGCTGGCCCGAGCCGGGTCCGCGCGAGGGTCGCAGCCGTCTCGTGGTGCTCGCCGGTCCGACCGCCGTCGGCAAGGGCACGGTCGCGGCGTACATCAAGGAGCACTTCCCCGAGATCCACCTGTCGGTCTCGGCCACGACCCGTGCGCCGCGCCCCGGCGAGGTCGACGGCGAGCACTACTACTTCGTCGACGACGCCGAGTTCGATCGGCTCATCGCGGCGGGGGAGCTGCTGGAGTGGGCCACGGTGCACAACGCCCACCGCTACGGCACGCCCCGCGAGCCCATCGACCGCGTCCTGGCGGCCGGTGGCACGGCTCTGCTCGAGATCGATCTGCAGGGCGCCCGCCAGGTGCGCGCGGCCGATCCGTCCGCCACGCTCGTGTTCCTGCTCCCGCCGAGCTGGGACGAACTCGTCCAGCGCCTCGTCGGCCGGGGGACCGAGGATGCCGAGGAACGGGCGCGCCGCCTCCGCACCGCACGCACCGAACTCGCCGCGCAGAACGAGTTCGACTACAGGGTCGTCAACGACGAGGTCGCGCGCGCTGCGGCCGAGGTCGTGGCCCTCGCCGCACGTCGCCCCGACGTCGGATAGAATACGAGGATGCTTCGGCGCCGACGGGCGCCGCATCCACCCCATCCCGCCGAACCAGGAGGTTCCCCATGGCCGGACGTGACAAGGGCATCATCGACCCGCCCATCGACGCGCTGCTCGACAAGGTCGACTCCAAGTACCAGCTCGTGATCTACGCGTCCAAGCGCGCGCGCCAGATCAACGACTATTACTCCGACCTTCACGAGGGCAACCTCTTCGACAACGTGGGCCCGCTCGTCGACTCCACCGTCGAGGACAAGCCGCTGACGATCGCGCTGCACGAGATCCACGAGGACAAGCTGCGCCTCAAGGCTGCGGAGTAATCCACAGCCGACGCATCTCGTGATCTGTTCACAGATGTGACGATGCCCCGGGCGGCTGTCCGCCGTCCGGGGCATACTTGTGCCCGTCCCCAGCCCGAAACCGACCGGGAGTCGTCTTGACCGACCTGCGCCTGTTCACGTCCGAGTCCGTCACGGAAGGACACCCCGACAAGATCTGCGATCAGATCTCCGACAGCATCCTGGATGCCATCCTCACCGAGGACCCATCCGGACGCGTCGCCGTCGAGACCCTCGTGACCACCGGCCTGGTGCACGTCGCGGGTGAGGTGTCCACGAGCGCGTACGTCGAGATCCCCGCGATCGTGCGCGACGTCGTCAACCGCATCGGGTACACCTCCAGCGAGACCGGCTTCGACGGCGACTCGTGCGGCGTCAGCGTGTCGATCGGCGCACAGTCGTCCGACATCGCGGCCGGTGTCAACAAGGCGTTCGAGCAGCGCGAGCGCGGCTCGAACGATCCGCGCGACCTGCAGGGCGCGGGCGACCAGGGCATCATGTTCGGTTTCGCCACCAACGAGACGCCGCAGCTCATGCCGATGGCCGCGTGGACGGCTCACCGCATCGCCGAGCGCCTGGCATCCGTCCGGAAAGACGGCACGCTGCCGTTCCTACGACCCGACGGGAAGACCCAGGTCACCCTGGGCTACGACGGCCACACGCCGCGGACGGTCGACTCCGTCGTGCTCTCGACGCAGCACCACCCCGACATCTCGCAGGAGGAGTTGCGCGCGCTCGTGCAGGCCGAGGTCATCGACCCGGTGCTGCGCGACACCGGTCTCGACCTGCCCGACGTGCAGTACTACATCAACCCGGCCGGCCCGTTCGTGATCGGCGGTCCCAAGGGCGACGCCGGCCTCACCGGCCGCAAGATCATCATCGACACCTACGGCGGGGCGTCGCGTCACGGCGGCGGAGCCTTCAGCGGCAAGGATCCGTCCAAGGTCGACCGCTCGGCGGCCTACGCCATGCGCTGGGTCGCGAAGAACGCCGTCGCAGCGGGCCTGGCCGACCGCCTCGAGGTGCAGGTCGCGTACGCGATCGGCAAGGCGAACCCGGTGGGTCTGTACGTCGAGTCGTTCGGCACGGCCCACGTCGCCGACGACACCATCGTCCGCGCGATCCGCGACGTGTTCGACCTTCGCCCCAAGGCGATCATCGACCAGCTCGACCTGCTGCGCCCGATCTACGCGCAGACCGCGGCGTACGGTCACTTCGGCCGCGAACTGCCCGACTTCACGTGGGAGCGCACCGACCGCGTTGACGACCTGCGCACCGCCGCCGGTCTCTGACGTGGGGGCGCCCGCGCCGGGCGTGCACCGCGTCGCCGCAGCCCCGGCATCCGTTCCCCGCGCTTCGCGTCGCCGTGCGCGCCGAAGTGCGGACGGAGCCGCCGCGTGAGCGCGCGCCGCGTCGCGCGGGTGCAGCTGGACTCCCCGGTTCCCCAGCTCGACCGCCTGTTCGACTACGCGATCCCGCATCCGCTGGTCGCGGACGTCGTCCCCGGCGTGCGCGTCAAGGTGCCGCTGCGGTCCGCCGGACGGATGATGGACGCCTTCGTGATCGAGGTCGTGTCCGATGACGGCAGCGAACGTCCGCTGTCGTCGGTCGAGAGCGTCGTCTCGACGATGCCGGTGCTCCCGGAGCGGCTCTTCGCGCTCGCGCGCAAGGTCGCCGACCGTGCCGCCGGGTCGGTGAGCGACGTGCTGCGCCTCGCCGTCCCGAAACGCATGGTGCGGGCCGAGAAGGCCTGGCTGGCGTCGCCCGCGCCCGAGGCTCCGGTGGTGCCCGCGGCATCCCTGGTTCGTGCCGACGCGATGCTGGCGCCGTTCGTCGGCCTGCTGGACGCCCTGGACGGCGGCGAGCGCATCGCGCTCGACGCCCCTCCCCAGACGACGGGCGACCTTCCGCGCGGCGCGTGGGCCGATGTTCTGGCCGCGGCAGCGGTGCACACGCTCGCGCGGGGGAGGAGCGCGGTGCTGGTCGTTCCCGACTACCGCGACCAGGCGCAGCTCATGGCGGCGCTGGCCGACCTCGTGCCGGCCGAGGCCGTCGTGCGCGACGACGCCGACCAATCCGGTCCGGTGCGCTACGGCCAGTACCTGCGCACCCTCGCGCCTGTCCCGGTGATCGTCGTCGGGCGCCGCTCGGCGGTGTACGCCCCCGCCCACGACACGGGCCTCGTCGCGCTCTGGGACGACGGCGACTCGCTGCTCGCCGAGCCCCTCGCCCCGGGCGTGCACGCGCGCGACGCGGCGCTCGTGCGGCAGGAGCTGGAAGGGTCCGCGCTCGTCTTCGCCGGCCACACCCGCTCGACGGACGTGCAGCGCCTGGTCGAGGTGGGCTACGTGCGGGAGGTGGCGCCGAAGCGCCGACAGAGTCCGCGGGTGGTGCTCAGCGCGACGCGGGAGGGGGAGTCGCGCCAGGCACGCGTCCCGTCCTCGGCGTTCGCGGCGGCGCGCGAGGCGCTCGCCCAGGGGCCCGTCCTCGTGCAGGTCGCCCGCCCCGGCTATGCGCCGTCGCTCGTCTGCGCCGACTGCCGTCGCCCCGCGCGCTGCGCCCACTGCGCCGGACCCCTCCGGGCCGCACGTCCGGGCGCGGTTCCGGTGTGCGCGTGGTGCGGTCGCAGTGCCCACGCGTGGACCTGTGGGCATTGCGGCTCCGTGAAGCTGCGGATGGCCTCGTCGGGCAGCGAGCGCACGGCGGATGAACTGGGCCGCGCCTTCCCGAACACGCGCGTGATCATCGCCGACGGCGCCCATCCGGTCGCGGAGGTGGATGCCGCCCCGGCCCTGGTGATCGCCACGCGCGGGGCAGAGCCGATCGCGCGCGGCGGATACCGGGCCGTGATCCTGCTCGACGGCGACCGCATGCTGCAGAACGAGGCGCTGCGGGTCGGCGAGCACTGTCTGCGCTGGTGGTCGAACGCCGCCGCCCTCGCCGCCCCCGGCGCGCCGGTGCATCTGGTGGGCGTCGCTGGTCCCGTGGCCCGCGCGCTCGCGACCTGGACGCAGCCCGCCTACGCCCGTGCCGAGCTGGCCGACCGCGCACCTCTGCGGATGCCGCCCGCCGTGCGCGTCGCGAGCGTGGAAGGACACGCGCGGAGCGTCGACACCCTCCTCGCCGAGGTGCGCGCCGCCGTGCCCGATCTCGATGCCCTCGCCGTCCTCGGTCCGGTCGACACGTCCACGGCGCCCGATGCTCCGACGTCGCGTGCCCTGGTGCGGTTCGACTACGCGCACGGTCGCGCCGTCGCGGACGCGCTCCGCGCCGGCGTGATCGCCGACGCGCTGCGCGCACGCAAGTCGACGAAAGAGAAGGGGCCGAGACCGCGGAATACACTCAGAGTGCGGCTCGACCTCCCCGAGCCCGACCTCTGAGCGCCGCCGCCCGGTCCCACCCACCCGCATCCGAAGCGTGAGGAGAACCATGCGCCTCGTCTTCGCCGGCACCCCCGCCGTCGCCGTCCCCTCCCTCCGCGTCCTGGCGGAGGGTCCGCACGAGATCGCCGCCGTCGTCACCCGTTCCGACGCGCCGCTCGGCCGGAAGCGCGTGCTGACCCCGTCCCCAGTCGCCCAGCAGGCGGAGGAGCTCGGGCTCCCGACGATCAAGACCGACCGTCTGGATGCCGACGCCACCGCCCGCATCACCGCACTGGAGCCCGATCTCGGCGTCATCGTCGCCTACGGCGGTCTCGTACGCGAGCCGCTGCTGTCGGCCCCCGCGCACGGCTGGATCAATCTGCACTTCTCGCTGCTCCCGCGCTGGCGCGGCGCCGCCCCCGTGCAGCGCGCGTTGATCGCCGGCGACCGCGAGACCGGCGCGAGCGTGTTCCAGCTGGTGGCCGAACTGGATGCCGGCGACGTCTTCGCCGAGGAGCGGTACGAGGTGCCGTGGAACGCCACCGCGGGCGAGGTCCTCGACGATCTCGCCGTGGTCGGCGCACCGCTGCTCGCGCGGGTCGTCGACGGCATCGCCGAGGGCACGGCGCTCGCTGTTCGGCAGCAGGGTGAGCCGACGCTCGCGCCGAAGCTGACCCTCGACGACGGCGCCCTCGACTTCTCGCAGGATGCCGAAACCCTCCGCGCGCGGATCGCCGGTGTCACGCCCGAACCCGGCGCGCACACGACGTTCGAGGGGGCACGGTTCAAGGTGCTGCGCGCCGCTGCGAGCACGGCGGATCCGATCCCGCCGGGCCGGGTCGTGGCATCCGGTCGCGAGATCCTCGTCGGAACGGCGAGCGCGCCGTTGCGGCTCGAGACCGTGCAACCCGCCGGCAAGGGCGCGATGCCCGCGGGCGACTGGTTCCGCGGCCTCCGCGTCGAGAACCCGGTGCTCGGCTCATGAGCGTCCAGGGAGCGCGCGCCGTCGCGTACGACGTGCTGCGGGCGGTCTCCGCCGACGAGGCGTATGCGAACCTGTCGCTGCCGCACGCGATCGAGCGGGCGAAGCTGGATGCCAAGGACGCGGGGCTCGCGACCGAGCTGACCTACGGCACGCTGCGGCGACGCGGCACGTACGACGCGATCATCGCCTCCGCGGCCGACCGGACAGTGGACCGCATCGATCCGCCCGTGCTCGACGCGCTGCGGCTCGGGGTCCACCAGCTGCTCTCGACGCGCGTGGCCTCGCACGCCGCGGTGAACGAGTCCGTCGAACTCGCCCGTCGCCACGGCGGCGGGCGCGGAGCCGCGGGATTCGCGAACGCCGTCCTGCGGCGCGTCTCGCGCGAGACGCCCGGGCACTGGATGGACCGCATCACCGCGTCCGCCCGGAGCGACGACGAGCGGCTCGGGCTCCTGACCTCCCACCCGGTGTGGATCGTGCGCGCATTCCGTCGCGCACTGGCGGCGGAGGGCCGCGCCGACGAGCTCGACGCGTTGCTGGCCGCCGACAACGACGCCCCGCGGGTGGCGATGGTCGCCCTGCCGGGGCTGGCCGAGATCCCCGATGACGCCCGTCCCGCCCGGTACGCGCCGACGGCGTTCACGACCCGCGGCGGAGACCCCGAGGCGCTCATCCGGGCGTCCGACGGTCGCCTCCGCGTGCAGGACGAGGGATCGCAGCTCGCGGCCCTCGCCCTCAGCCGCTTCCGGCCGATCGAGCCGGGGGAGCGGTGGCTCGACCTGTGCGCCGGGCCCGGCGGCAAGACGGCGCTGCTCGCGGCGGAGGCGCTCGCGGGCGGCGCCCGACTGGATGCCAATGAGATCTCGCCGCACCGGGCCGGGCTCGTCCGCCGAGCCGTGGCATCCGTCCCGCTCGAGGTCGAGGTGACCGAGGAGGACGGCCGAGACCGCGCGGCTCGCACTCCGGGGGAGTACGACCGCATCCTCGTCGACGCACCGTGCACCGGAATCGGGGCGCTCCGTCGGCGACCCGAGGCCCGGTGGCGGAAGACCCCGGCCGACGTGCCCGATCTCACCGCCCTGCAGCTCGAGCTCGTGCGGGCGGGGCTCGGCGCGGTGAAGCCGGGCGGGGTGCTGGCGTACGTGACGTGCTCGCCGCACCTGGCCGAAACATCCGGGGTGCTCGCCGAGGTGCGCCGCGAGTTCGGCGACAGCGTCGAGGAGCTGGATGCGCGCGCCGTCGTGCGCGACATCGCGGGCCCGGACATCGACCTGCCCGACCAGTCGGACGGCTCCCTCCGCGCCCAGCTCTGGCCGCACCGCCACGGCACCGACGCGATGTCGATCGCCCTCCTGCGACGGGTGTCCTAACGCGTGAGTCGCCAGGATTTGTCGCCTGCGGGCAGCCCCAGGCGACAAATGCTGGCACCTCACGCGAGGGTGTGGGGGACCGGGCGCCGATAATGGAGCTGTGCCCCGCATCAATCCGAGCATCCTCGCCGCCGACTTCGTGAACATGCAGGCGGAGCTCGCCCGCATCTCGGGAGCCGACTTCGTGCACGTCGACGTCATGGACAACCACTTCGTGCCGAACCTCACCTTCGGCCCGCAGATGGTCGGTCGCATCCAGGAGACGAGCCCCGTCCCGCTCGACGTGCACCTGATGATCGACGACCCCGACCGGTGGGCACCGGAATACGCCGAGCTCGGCGCGGCATCCGTCACCTTCCACCTCGAGGCTGCGGCGTCGCCCGTCGCCCTGGCCCGGACGCTCCGTTCGATCGGCGCCCGCGCGGGCGTGGCCGTGAAGCCCGCAACGCCGGTGGAGAACCTGTTCGAAGTGCTGAACGAGTTCGACCAGATCCTCGTGATGACCGTGGAGCCGGGTTTCGGCGGCCAGTCCTTCATGCCCGAGACCATGCCGAAGCTGCGAAGCCTGGCCGACGAGGCCCGCCGCCGCGGGTCGAGCGTGTGGCTGCAGGTCGACGGCGGCATCGGCGAGTCCACGATCGCGCAGGCCGCCGAAGCCGGGGCCGACACGTTCGTCGCCGGTTCCGCGGTGTTCGGTGCCGACGACCCCGACCGCGCGATCCAGTCGCTGCGCTCCGCCGCCGCCCGCCACGCGCACTGAACGCAGCCGTCCCGACCGCGCACGACATCCGGCGCCCCGCCGAGCCGATACCCTAGAAGAGTGAAGACCTTCGACGACCTGTTCGCCGAGCTCAGTGCAAAGGCCGTCGAGCGCCCCACCGGCTCCGGCACCGTTGCCCAGCTCGATGCCGGGGTCCACGCCATCGGCAAGAAGATCGTCGAGGAAGCCGCCGAAGTGTGGATGGCCGCCGAGTACGAGTCCGACGAAGCCGCGGCGGAGGAGATCTCGCAGCTGCTGTACCACCTGCAGACGCTCATGCTCGCGAAGGGCCTGACGCTCGCGGACGTCTACCGACATCTCTGAGCCCGCACCCGCGCTCACCCCCTTCACCTCACACGAAAGCCCCCGTCATGCTGCGAATCGCCGTGCCGAACAAGGGGTCGCTCGCCGAGACCGCCGCCGAGATGCTCTCGGAGGCCGGGTACACCGGACGTCGCGACTCGAAAGACCTGTACACCGTCGACCCCGTCAACGAGGTCGAGTTCTTCTATCTCCGTCCGCGTGACATCGCGACGTACGTCGGATCGGGGGCCCTGGACGTGGGCATCACGGGCCGCGACCTCCTGCTGGACGCGCGGATGCCCGGCGCCCGCGAGGTCGAGTCGCTCGGCTTCGCCGGTTCCACGTTCCGCTTCGCCGGGCGTCCCGGCCGTTTCACCGACGTCGAAGACCTGCAGGGTCTCCGCGTCGCCACCGCGTACCCGGGTCTCGTCGACGCGTTCCTCGACGAGCGCGGCGTCGCGGTCGACATCGTGCCGCTGGACGGCGCGGTCGAATCCGCCGTGCAGTTGGGCGTCGCGGATGCCGTGGCCGACGTCGTCTCGACCGGGACGACGCTGCGCCAGGCGGGGCTGGAGATCTTCGGTCCCGTCCTCCTGGAGTCGGATGCCGTGCTGATCGCCGGACCCGAAGAGGTCGAGGGCACCGAGACGCTGCTCCGGCGCCTGCGCGGCGTCCTCGCCGCGCGCAAGTACGTCCTGATCGACTACGACCTCCCGACCGCGCTCATCGAGCAGGCGATCGCGGTGGCCCCGGGCCTCGAGTCGCCCACGATCTCGCCGCTGCGCGACCCCGAATGGGTGGCCGTGCGCGTGATGAGCCCGCGCCGCGACGTGAACCGCGTCATGGACGAGCTGTACGCGATCGGCGCCCGCGCGATCCTGGTGACCGAGATCCTCGCCGCGAGGCTCTGATGACGCTCGCCCGCCGCATCATCCCCTGCCTCGACGTGGCCGCCGGCCGCGTCGTGAAGGGCGTGAACTTCCTGGACCTCCGCGACATGGGCGACCCCGTCGAGCTCGCGAAGCTCTACTTCGACCAGGGCGCGGACGAGATCACGTTCCTGGATGTCACCGCGACCGTCGACGAGCGCGCCACGACCTACGACGTGGTCCGCCGCACCGCCGAGCAGGTGTTCATCCCGCTCACCGTCGGCGGGGGAGTCCGCTCCGCCGAGGACGTCGCCCGGCTGCTGTCGGTGGGCGCCGACAAGATCGGCGTCAACTCCGCCGCGATCGCCCGGCCCGCGCTCGTCGACGAGATCGCCGACCGTTTCGGCGCGCAGGTCATCGTGCTCTCGCTCGACGTGAAGCGGGCGGCATCCACCCCGTCCGGCTTCGTCGTGACGACGCACGGCGGCCGCACCGAGACCACGCTCGACGCGCTCGAGTGGGCTCGCGAAGCGGTGGAGCGCGGTGCCGGTGAGCTGCTGGTCAATTCGATCGACGCCGACGGCACGAAGCAGGGCTTCGACCTCGAACTCGTGCGCCTCATGCGCGAGGTCGCCGCGGTTCCCGTGATCGCCTCGGGTGGCGCCGGCGCCCTCGAGCACTTCGCCCCGGCCGTCGAGGCCGGAGCCGACGCCGTGCTCGCGGCATCCGTGTTCCACTCCGGCCAGCTCACGGTCGGCCAGGTGAAGGACGCGATGGCGGCCGAAGGGATCGAGGTGCGCCGATGAACGTCGAGGCGTTCGAGCGCGTGAAGTACGACGCCCAGGGCCTCGTGACCGCGGTCGTGCAGCAGTTCGACTCGCGCGAGGTGCTCATGGTCGGGTGGATGGATGCCGAGGCCCTCCGCCGCACCCTCACCACCGGCCGTGTGACGTTCTGGTCGCGCTCGCGCCAGGAGTACTGGCGCAAGGGCGACACGTCCGGCCACATCCAGATCGTCAAGGGCGCGCGCCTGGACTGCGACGGCGACACGCTCCTCATCGAAGCCGACCAGGTGGGCGCTGCGTGCCACACCGGTGACCACACGTGTTTCGACGCCACCGACCTCGACCCCGTCGTGGGGCAGGGCTGATGCGCCGAGCGCGCTCGCTGTCCGTCGTCGGGATGCTCCTCGCCGGCGCGATCGGGGTGATCTCGTCGACGCAGACGTGGATCGACGTGACCCTCGCCGACGGCGCGCAGCAGACCCTCGCCGTGCCGGGATCCGACGCGGTGCCGGTACTGACGCCCCTGAGCCTCGCCGCGCTCGCCCTCGGGGCGTCGCTCTCGATCGTCGGTCCGGTGCTGCGCTACGTGCTCGGCGCCATCGCCCTCGCGATCGCGGCTGCCGTCGGCGTCGCGACCGCCCTCGTGCTGTTGACCCTGCCCGTATCGGCGACCGCGGCGACGGTCACCGAGGCGACCGGGATCTCGGGGGCGGATGCCGTCGCCGACCTCGTGGCATCCATGTCGCTCACCCCGTGGCCCGCGGTGACCCTGCTGGCCGAGCTGATCCTGGCCGCTGCGGCGGTGTTCACGCTCGTCACCGCGCGCAACTGGCCCGGAAGCGCCGGCCGAAAGTACCGCACGGCCGCCGACGCCCCCGCGGACGCCTCGCGCCCCCATGACGCCATCGACTCGTGGGACGACCTGTCGCGGGGCGACGACCCGACCGCCTGACCGCCCCTTGGGTCGACGTCGAGCGAACCGCACCGGCCGCCCCCGCGCGTTTCGATAGACTGGTCCCACGCTGTTCCCCGCGCCCGCGCGCGACTCGAAGGAGATCCATGAGCAACCCCATCGGCGATCCCGGCCACGGACACTCGCCCGCCGCCTGGACGGCCGTGATCATCATGCTCCTCGCGATCACGCTGGGCACGCTGTTCTTCTGGTTCGACATCCCGGTCCTCGTGTGGGCCTCGGTGGGTCTGCTCCTGGTGGGCGCCATCGTCGGCTGGGCGATGACCAAGGCCGGCTACGGCGCCAACGGCGCGAAGTCCAACCCGAAGGCCCACTGACCGTGCTGGCCGATCTGACGGCCGGAGCGGTAGAAGACGCCGAACGGCGCGCCGAGACGCGGCCCGTGGCCGAGGTCGAGCGCGACGCCCTCGCGCAGAACCCCGCGCGCGACGCGCTCGCGATGCTCGCCCCGGCCGACCGGGTGAAGATCATCGCCGAGGTCAAGCGCGCGAGCCCGTCGCGCGGCGACCTCGCGGCGATCCCGGATCCCGCACGCCAGGCGCGCCTCTACGAAGAGGGCGGGGCGTCGGCCATCTCGGTGCTGACCGAGGGCCGGAAGTTCAAGGGCAGCCTCGCCGATCTCGAGTCGGTGCGCGCGGCCGTCTCCGTTCCGGTGCTCCGCAAGGACTTCCTCGCGACGCCGTACCAGGTGCTCGAAGCCCGTGCCTCCGGCGCCGATCTCGTGCTGCTCATCGTTGCCGCCCTCGATCAGAAGACCCTGACCGAGCTCTACGCCCTCACGACCGACCTCGGCATGACGGCCCTCGTCGAGACCCACTCGGCGGACGAACTGGAGCGGGCGGCGGACCTCGGCGCGAAGCTCATCGGCGTCAACGCCCGGAACCTGTCGACCTTCGAGCTCGACCGGGACCTCTTCGGTTCGTTGGCGGACCGCTTCCCCGCGGATGCCGTGAAGATCGCCGAGTCGGCCGTCCTCGCGCCCGCCGACGTGGCCCATTACCGCGCCGCCGGCGCCGACGTCGTGCTCGTCGGCGAAGCGCTCGTGACCGGCGATCCCGTCGCGACCCTGCGCGCGTTCCTCCAGGAGACTGCATGACCACCGTGAGCCTGCGCGACCAGAAGGGGCCGTTCTTCGGCGACTTCGGCGGACGCTACATGCCCGAATCGCTGATCGCCGCGATCGACGAGCTCACCGAGGTGTGGGAGGCGGCGATGGCCGACCCCGCGTTCCTCGCCGAGCTGAAAGCCCTCCTGCACGACTACGCCGGTCGCCCTTCGGTTCTCACCGAGGTGCCGCGGTTCGCGGAGCACGCGGGCGGCGCGCGCGTCTTCCTCAAGCGCGAAGACCTCAATCACACCGGTTCGCACAAGATCAACAACGTCCTCGGTCAGGCGCTGCTCACCCAGCGCCTGGGCAAGACGCGCGTGATCGCCGAGACCGGCGCCGGCCAGCACGGCGTTGCCACCGCGACCGCCGCGGCGCTGTTCGGTCTCGACTGCGTCATCTACATGGGAGAGGTCGACACCGAGCGTCAGGCGCTCAACGTCGCCCGCATGCGCCTCCTCGGCGCCGAGGTCGTGCCGGTCACGACCGGTTCGCGCACCCTGAAGGACGCGATCAACGAGGCCTACCGCGACTGGGTGTCGACCGTCGAGACGACGAACTACATCTTCGGCACCGCCGCAGGTCCGCACCCGTTCCCCGCGATGGTGCGCGACTTCCAGAAGATCATCGGCGAAGAGACGCGCGCCGAGTTCCTCGAGCGCCTCGGTCGCCTGCCGGACGCCGTGTTCGCGTGCGTCGGCGGCGGATCGAACGCGATCGGCATGTTCGACGCGTTCCTCGACGACGAGGGCGTCGCGCTCTACGGCGTCGAGGCGGCCGGAGACGGCGTCGACACTCCGAAGCACGCGGCCTCGATCGAGCGCGGCCGCCCGGGTGTGCTGCACGGCGCCCGCACGTACGTGCTGCAGGACGAGGACGGCCAGACCACCGAGTCCCACTCGATCTCCGCGGGCCTGGACTACCCGGGCGTCGGTCCGGAGCACGCGTGGCTCGCGGACATCGGTCGCGCGCAGTACATCCCGGCGACCGACGACGAGGCGATGCAGGCCCTGCGCCTGCTTTCGCGCACCGAGGGGATCATCCCGGCGATCGAGTCGGCCCATGCCCTGGCCGGTGCCCTCCGCATCGGCAAGGAGCTGGGTCCGGATGCCGTCATCGCGGTGAACCTCTCCGGTCGCGGCGACAAGGACATGGACACCGCCGCCCGCTACTTCGACCTCTACGACGCCGAGCACGCGCCCGCCCCGGAGGGCCGCCCGGCCCAGACCGCGGGCGCCGAGGCTGTGGCATCCGCTCCCGGTTCGCCGGTGGACGTGACGCCCGCTCCGGACGCCGCCAGCGGTGCGGGGGTTGAGCTGTGACCTCGCGCGTCTCGGCCGCGATCGACGCCGCCCACGCGGCCGGACGCGGCGCCTTCGTCGGATACCTTCCGGCGGGCTACCCGGACGTCGCCACGAGCATCGAGGCGATCATCGCCCTCGCCGAATCCGGTGCGGACGTCATCGAGCTCGGACCGCCCTACAGCGACCCCGTCATGGACGGCCTCGTCATCCAGGAAGCCACCCAGACGGCTCTCGCCAACGGCTTCCGCATGCGCGACCTGTTCACGATCATCCGCGAGGTCACGGCGCGCACCGACGTCCCGGTGCTCGTGATGACGTACTGGAACCTCGTCGAGCAGTACGGCGTCGACCGCTATGCCGACGACCTCCTCGCCGCGGGCGGCGCAGGCCTCATCACCCCCGACATCACTCCCGACGCCGCCTCCGCCTGGATCGCCGTGAGCGAGCGCACCGGACTCGACCGCGTGTTCCTCGCCGCCCCGACCTCGACGGACGAGCGCCTCGACATGATCGTCGAGGCCTCCACGGGGTTCGTGTACACCGTGTCCACGATGGGCATCACGGGGGAGCGGGCGCAGCTGGATGCCGCGGCCCGCGGCCTCGTGGAGCGCCTGCGGGCGCACGGCGCCGCCCACGCGTGCGTGGGGATCGGCATCTCCAACGCCGAGCAGGTCGCCGGCGTGATCGAGTACGCGGACGGAGCGATCGTCGGTACGGCGCTCGTGAAGGCCCTGCGCGACGGCGGCGTCGACGCCCTGCGGCGCCTCGCACGGGAGCTGTCGGAGGGTACGGCGCGGCGCGCTTAGACTCGTCTGCATGACGTTCGCCCTCTCGAGCGCCGCCTCCGGCGTGCTCGCCAGCATCCCGAGCCCCTCGATCTCGTACATCGACCTCGGACCCCTGCGCATCCACTTCTATGCCCTGTGCATCGTCGCGGGCATCATCGTGGCGGTGTTCCTCACGAACGCGCGTCTGACGCGTCGCGGGGCCGAGAAGTGGGTCGTCATCGACATCTGCCTGCTGGCGGTCCCGATCGCGATCGTCTTCGCGCGGATCTACCACGTCGTGACCCACTTGGGCTTCTACTTCGGCCCCGGCTCCAACCCCTGGAACCCGTTCCAGCCCGGTTCGGTGTGGGCGATCTGGGAGGGCGGCATCGCCATCTACGGCGCCCTGATCGGCGGCGCCATCGGCGCGTGGCTCGGCTGCAAGTGGACCGGCATCCGGTTCTGGACCTTCGCGGACGCGCTGGCCCCGGGCCTGATCATCGCGCAGGCGATGGGACGCTTCGGCAACTGGTTCAACCAGGAGCTCTTCGGCCAGCCGACCGACCTCCCGTGGGGTCTGGAGATCGCGCCGGGCAACCCCGCAATCCCCGTCGGACTGCCAGAGGGCACGCTTTTCCAGCCGACTTTCCTCTACGAAGTGATCTGGAACCTGCTGGGCGCAGCCGTCATCCTGTGGGTCGGCAAGCGCTTCACGCTCCAGTGGGGCAAGCAGTTCGCGGTGTACCTCATCTGGTACAGCGCGGGCCGCATCGTCTGGGAATCCATCCGCATCGACCCCAGCGACATCATCCTGGGCCTGCGCACCAACGTCTGGGCCGCGATCTTCGGCGTCCTGCTCGGCATCGCGATCTTCATCGTGCAGACGCGCCGACACCACGGTCTCGAGCCCTCGCCGTACCAGCCGGGGCGCGAGAGCAAGGCTCCCGGGGCTGTAGACTCGACCGACCCCACTGACTTCGTCGACGTGAGCGAGCCGCCCGCGACGAACGACACCGTCGGCACCAGCGCCACAAGCAGCCCCGCCACGAAGTAACTCCCTGGGCCGACGTCGTCCCATTCGCAGCATCAACGTGAGGACGGTTGGTATGGCTTCGAGCTCCCGTTCCGGCGCCGTCGGCGGCGCTTTCCCCGCCCGGCAGGGCATGTACGACCCGGCATTCGAGAAGGACGCCTGCGGCCTCGCGATGGTCGCCACCCTTCGCGGCGAGCCCGGGCACGACATCATCGACCTGGCGCTGACGGCGCTGCGCAACCTCGAGCACCGCGGTGCCATCGGATCGGATGCCGGTACCGGCGACGGCGCGGGCATCCTGACGCAGATGCCCGACGCGTTCCTGCGCGCGGTCGTCGACTTCCACCTGCCGCCGGTGGGGGAGTACGCCGCGGGTCTCGTCTTCCTGCCGCTCGGTCACGAGGAGCGGGAGGCGCAGAAGGCCGGCATCGAGAAGCTCGCCGCGGCCGAGAACCTGACGGTGCTCGGCTGGCGCGAAGTTCCCACCGAGCCCGAGAACCTCGGCAAGCTCGCCTTCGAGGCGCGCCCCGCGTTCGAGCAGCTGTTCGTGTCGCACCCGGCGATCGGCGATCAGGCCGCGCTGTCGGGCATCGAGCTCGACCGCCGCGTCTACCGACTGCGCAAGCGCGCGCGTCACGAGCTCGACGCGTACTTCGTGTCGCTGTCCAGCCGCACGCTCGGGTACAAGGGCATGGTCACGACGCTGCAGCTCGAGCCGTTCTACCCCGACCTGCAGGACGAGCGCTTCGCCTCCGAGCTCGCCGTCGTGCACTCCCGCTATTCGACGAACACGTTCCCGTCGTGGCCGCTGGCGCAGCCGCTGCGCATGCTGGCGCACAACGGCGAGATCAACACGGTCAAGGGCAACCGCAACTGGATGCGCGCGCGGCAGTCGCAGCTGGAGTCCGAGCTGATCGGCGACGTGCGCCCGCTGCTCCCCATCTGCACCGACGGCGCGAGCGACTCGGCATCCTTCGACGAGGTTCTCGAGCTCCTGACGCTCACCGGGCGCAGCCTCCCGCACGCGATCATGATGATGGTGCCCGAGGCGTACGAGAAGCAGGCCACGATCGACCCCGATCTGCGCGCCTTCTACGACTACCACTCGATGCAGATGGAGCCGTGGGACGGTCCGGCCGCGCTCATCTTCACCGACGGCACGCTCGTCGGTGCGACGCTCGACCGCAACGGCCTCCGCCCCGGCCGCTGGACCGAGACGACCGACGGCCTCGTGGTCATCGGTTCCGAGACCGGCGTGCTCGACTTCGCGCCCGAGCGGATCAAGCGCCGCGGCCGCTTGCGGCCCGGTCGCATGTTCCTCGTCGACACGGCGGAACGCCGCATCGTCGAGGACGAGGAGATCAAGCAGCAGCTCGCGACGCTCGAGCCGTGGCAGGAGTGGCTGGATGCCGGCCGCGTGCGCCTGTCGGAGCTCCCGGAGCGCGAGCACATCGTGCACCCCATCGCCTCGATCACGCGTCGTCAGCGCACCTTCGGTTACACCGAGGAAGAGGTGCGCCTGCTGCTGACCCCCATGGGTCAGAACGGCACCGAGCCGCTCGGCGCGATGGGTAGCGATGCCCCCGTCGCGGTGCTCAGCGACCGTCCGCGGCTGCTGTTCGACTACTTCACGCAGCAGTTCGCGCAGGTCACGAACCCGCCGCTGGACTCGATCCGCGAAGAAGTGGTCACGTCGCTGTCGCTGGGTCTCGGACCCGAGCGGAACCTCCTCGACTGGGGTCCGGAGCACACCCGGACCGTGACGCTCGACTTCCCCGTGATCGACAACGACGAACTCGCCAAGATCCAGCACATCGACACCGCCCTGCCGGGGCGTTCGTCGGTGACGATCCGCGGCCTGTACCGCGTCGAGGCCGGCCACAAGGGCATGCAGAAGCGCATCGCGCAGATGTGCTCCGAGGTCGACCACGCGATCGAGGACGGCGCCGAGTTCATCGTGCTCAGCGACCGCGACTCGAACAAGGACCTCGCGCCGATCCCGTCGCTGCTCATGCTCGCCGCGGTCCACCACCACCTCATCCGCAAGGAGACCCGCATGAAGGTCGGTCTCGTGGTCGAGGCCGGTGACGTGCGCGAGGTGCACCACATCGCGACCCTGATCGGGTACGGCGCCTCGGCGGTGAACCCGTACCTGGCCATGGAGACCGTCGAGTACCTCGTGCGCGCCGGTTTCATCACGGGCGTCACGCCCGAGAAGGCCGTCAAGAACCTGATCTACGCGCTCGGCAAGGGCGTGCTGAAGATCATGTCCAAGATGGGCATCTCGACCGTGTCGTCGTACGCGGGCGCCCAGGTGTTCGAGGCCGTCGGCCTCTCGCGCGAATTCGTGGATGCCTACTTCACCGGCACCGAGACCAAGCTCGGCGGCGTGGGACTCGACGTCATCGCGGCCGAGAACGCCGCGCGCCACGAGTACGCCTACCCCGAGGATGCCGCAGCCCGCGCCCACGAACGTCTGTGGACCGGCGGTGAGTACCAGTGGCGCCGCGACGGGGCACCCCACCTGTTCAACCCGGACACGGTGTTCCGTCTGCAGCACGCCACGCGCGAGCGCCGGTACGACATCTTCCGCGAGTACACCCAGCTCATCGACGACCAGGCCCACGAGCTCAAGACCCTGCGCGGCCTGTTCTCGCTGCGCACCGGCCAGCGGCCGCCCGTGCCGATCGACGAGGTCGAGTCGGTGTCGTCGATCGTGAAGCGTTTCTCCACGGGAGCGATGAGCTACGGCTCGATCTCCCAGGAGGCGCACGAGACCCTCGCCATCGCGATGAACCGCATCGGCGGCAAGTCGAACACCGGCGAGGGCGGCGAAGACGTCGACCGTCTGCTCGACCCCGAGCGTCGCAGCGCCATCAAGCAGGTGGCATCCGGTCGATTCGGTGTCACGAGCCTGTACCTCACCGAGGCGGACGACATCCAGATCAAGCTCGCCCAGGGCGCCAAGCCCGGCGAGGGCGGTCAGCTGCCGCCGACCAAGGTGTACCCGTGGGTCGCGCGCACCCGGCACGCGACGGCCGGCGTCGGACTCATCTCCCCGCCGCCGCACCACGACATCTACTCGATCGAAGACCTCAAGCAGCTGATCTTCGACCTGAAGCGCGCGAACCCGTCCGCTCGCATCCACGCCAAGCTCGTGAGCCAGTCAGGGATCGGCGCGGTCGCGGCCGGTGTGGCCAAGGCGTTGAGCGACGTCATCCTCGTCTCCGGACAGGACGGCGGCACGGGCGCGAGCCCGATGAACTCGCTCAAGCACGCGGGCACGCCGTGGGAGCTGGGCCTGGCCGAGACGCAGCAGACGCTCATGCTCAACGGCATGCGCGACCGCGTCGTGGTGCAAGTCGACGGTCAGATGAAGACCGGTCGCGACGTGATCATCGGCGCGCTCCTGGGCGCCGAGGAGTTCGGTTTCGCGACCGCGCCGCTCGTCGTCTCCGGCTGCATCATGATGCGCGTGTGCCACCTCGACACCTGCCCCGTGGGCGTGGCGACGCAGAATCCGGTCCTGCGGCAGCGCTTCAACGGCAAGGCCGAGTACGTCGTGAACTTCATGGAGTTCATCGCGCAGGAGGTGCGCGAATACCTCTCCGCCCTCGGCTACCGCTCGATCGACGAGATCGTCGGCCGCACCGAACTCCTCGACGTCAACGGCGCCGTGGAGCACTGGAAGGCGCGGGGTCTCAACCTCGCCCCGATCCTCGAGGGCCCGCACTTCGCCGAGGACGAGCCGCGTCGCCACGGCCGCAACCAGAACCACGAGCTCGAGGAGCACTTCGACGTGCAGCTCATCGAGCGCGCGCAGGACGTCGTCGCGCACGGCGGTCGGATCACGATCGAGCTGCCGGTGCGCAACACCGCGCGCGCGGTCGGGACGATGCTCGGCCACCACGTCACCAAGGCGCACGGCGAGCACGGGCTTCCGGACGGCGCGATCGACGTCCGCCTGACCGGGTCCGCGGGGCAGTCGTTCGGCGCGTTCATGCCCTCCGGCATCACGCTGCGCCTCGAGGGCGACTCGAACGACTACGTCGGCAAGGGTCTCTCCGGGGGCAAGATCGTCGTGCGTCCGCCGCGCGGCTCGACGTTCGACGCGTCCGAGAACGTCATCGCCGGAAACGTCATCGGATACGGCGCCACGCAGGGACAGATGTTCCTCAACGGCGTCGTGGGGGAGCGGTTCCTCGTCCGCAACTCCGGTGCGACCGCGGTCGTCGAGGGCGTGGGCGACCACGCGCTGGAGTACATGACCGGTGGTCTCGCCGTGATCCTCGGTGCGACCGGCCGCAACCTCGGTGCCGGCATGTCCGGCGGGCAGGCGTACGTCTACAAGCTCGACACCGACCTGGTGAACCGTGAGGCCGTGGCATCCGGTGAGCTCGAACTCGGTCCCCTCGGATCGGGGGATGCCGAGATCCTGCGCGACCTGCTCGAGAAGCACGTCGCCGAGACCGACTCCACGCTGGCCCGTCGTCTGCTCGCGGACTTCGACGCCGAGGTGGAGAACTTCGTCCGGGTGCTGCCGCGCGACTACGCCGCTGTTCTGCAGACCCGCCAGGAGGCTGTCGCCGAGGGGCTCGACCCCGACGGCGACGTCGTCTGGACGCGCATTCTGGAGGTGACGGGTGGCTGACCCGAAGGGCTTTCTGAAGACCACGCAGCGGGAGCTTCCGCCGCGTCGTCCCGTCCCCGTGCGGATCATGGACTGGAAAGAGGTGTACGAGCCGGGCGACCCGGCCGTCGTGCGCCGCCAGGCCGGGCGCTGCATGGACTGCGGCATCCCGTTCTGTCACCAGGGCTGCCCGCTCGGGAACCTCATCCCCGAGTGGAACGACCTCACGTGGCGCGGCGAAGGACGCTCGGCCATCGAGCGCCTGCACGCCACGAACAACTTCCCGGAGTTCACGGGGCGCCTGTGCCCCGCGCCGTGCGAGAGCTCGTGCGTGCTCGGGATCAACCAGCCCGCGGTGACGATCAAGCAGGTCGAGGTCTCGATCATCGACGAGGCGTTCGGCAACGGCTGGGTCGAGCCCGAGCCGCCGGAGCGCCTCACCGGGAAGACGGTCGCCGTTGTCGGATCAGGCCCCGCCGGCCTCGCGGCCGCTCAGCAGCTCACCCGGGCTGGCCACACGGTCGCCGTGTACGAGCGCGACGACCGTATCGGCGGACTCCTGCGCTACGGCATCCCGGACTTCAAGATGGAGAAGCGCCACCTCGAGCTGCGCCTGCGCCAGATGCAGGCGGAGGGCACGCGTTTCCGTGCGGGCGTCGAGATCGGCACCGACATCTCGTGGAGCGACCTCCGCGCCCGCTACGACGCCGTCGTGGTGGCCACCGGCTCGACCGTCCCGCGCGACCTGGCGATCCCGGGTCGCGACCTCGACGGCGTGCACTTCGCGATGGAGTACCTCGTCGAGGGCAACAAGGCCGTCGCGGGCGACCAGGTCCCGCAGCAGATCACCGCCCACGGCAAGCACGTCGTCGTGATCGGCGGCGGCGACACCGGCGCCGACTGCATCGGCACGGCGCACCGCCAGGGGGCGCTCAGCGTCACCAACCTCGCGATCGGCAAGCAGCCGCCCACCGAGCGTCCGATGGACCAGCCGTGGCCGATGATGCCGAACCTGTTCGAGATGGCCTCCGCCCACGAAGAGGGCGGGGAGCGCACGTTCCTCGCCTCGACGGTCGAGTTCCTCGGCAACGAGGCGGGCGAGGTGCGCGCTCTCCGCGTCGCCGAGACCGAGTACGTCGACGGACGCCGCGTGCCCAAGAGCGGCACCGAGCGCGAGATCCCCGCCGACCTGGTGCTCATCGCGATGGGCTTCACCGGCCCCGAGCGCGAGTACCTCGAGCAGCAGCTGGGTGCGCAGTTCACCTCGCGCGGCAACGTCGAGCGCGACGCCACCTACGCCACGACCGCCCCCGGCGTGTTCGTGGCCGGTGACGCCGGGCGCGGACAGTCGCTGATCGTGTGGGCGATCGCGGAGGGCCGTGCCGCGGCCGCCGAGGTCGACACGTTCCTCATGGGCGAGACGGTGCTTCCGGCACCCGTCCGACCCACCGATGTCGCCATCGGCCTCTTGCCCGCCTAAGCTGGCAAGGGCCGATCGGCCACTTCCCGAATATCCTCACGGAGCTTGAAAACGGATGAGACGCGCCAAGATCGTCGCAACCCTCGGCCCCGCCACGTCGTCGTATGAGATGGTTCGCGCCATCATCGATGCCGGGGTGGACGTCGCCCGACTGAACCTGAGCCACGGAGACTACTCCGTGCACGACGCCAACTTCGCCAACGTGCGCAAGGCGGCAGAGGACGCGGGCCGCCCGGTCGCGGCCCTCGTCGACCTCCAGGGTCCGAAGATCCGTCTCGGCAAGTTCGAGAACGGCCCGCACGACCTCGCCCCCGGCGACATCTTCAAGATCACGGTCGAGGACATCCTCGGCACGAAGGAGATCGTCGGCACGACGTTCAAGGGCCTGCCCCACGACGTCAAGCCCGGCGACTTCCTCCTCATCGACGACGGCAAGGTCCGCGTCGAGGTCGTCGAGACCGACGGCACCGTGGTGACCACCAAGGTCATCGTCGGCGGCCCGGTGTCGAACAACAAGGGCATCAACCTGCCCGGCGTGGCCGTGAACGTCCCCGCGCTGAGCGAGAAGGACGAGGCCGATCTGCGATGGGGGCTCCGTGCCGGCGCCGACCTCATCGCGCTGTCGTTCGTGCGGGATGCCAAGGACATCGAGCGCGTGCACGAGATCATGGGCGAAGAGGGTCGGTACATCCCGGTCATCGCCAAGATCGAGAAGCCGCAGGCGGTCGACAACCTCGAAGAGATCATCGACGCGTTCGACGGCATCATGGTCGCCCGCGGCGACCTCGGCGTCGAACTGCCGCTCGAGGCCGTGCCGATCGTGCAGAAGCGCGCCGTCGAACTGTCGCGCCGCATGGCGAAGCCCGTCATCGTCGCGACGCAGATGCTCGAATCGATGATCACCAACCCGGTGCCCACCCGCGCCGAGACCAGCGACGTCGCCAACGCGGTGCTCGACGGTGCCGACGCGGTCATGCTCTCGGGCGAGACGAGCGTGGGCGCGTACCCCGTCGTCGTGGTCGAGACGATGGCCCGCATCGTGCAGTCCACCGAAGAGCACGGCCTGGAGCGCATCGCGCCCCTCACCAACAAGCCGCGCACGCAGGGTGGCGCCATCACCCTCGCCGCCGTCGAGGTCGCCGACTTCGTCGACGCCAAGTACCTCTGCGTCTTCACCGAGTCGGGAGACTCGGCGCGCCGCATGTCGCGTCTGCGCTCCACGATCCCGATGATCGCGTTCACGCCCGAGCCCGGCATCCGCCGTCGCCTCGCGCTCACGTGGGGCGTGCGCTCGACCCTGGTCGAGCACGTGTCGCACACCGACAAGATGTACCTGCAGGTGGACGACTACCTGCTGTCCAACGACCTGGCCAAGGTCGGCGACAAGGTCGTGGTCATCTCGGGGTCCCCTCCCGGAATCGTCGGTTCGACCAACGACCTGCGCGTGCACCGCGTGGGTGACGCCGTGCACGGCGCGGCTCCGGTCTACCGCGAGAACTGATCCAGGGCGACGCGCGCCGGTTCCGCCGGCGCGCGTCGTCGTTCCCGCCGGGTAGGTTGGGGACGCAGAACACCTGCCGGTGTGGCGGAATGGCAGACGCGGGGCACTCAAAATGCTCTGTCCGCAAGGGCGTGTGGGTTCGAGTCCCACCACCGGCACGATGGATGAGCCGACTCCCGTCCGGAGTCGACCAGGTATCCTTTTCCCCCGCGGTGCTCGTCGGTGCCGCAGTCCGGGATCACCGTTCGCGTGATCCTCGCAGCCACAGTCTTAGGATGGAACCGTGACAGATCACGAAGCCGCGCCGGTGAGCGCGCCCACCGCCCCCCGCCGTGTCGTCGTGGCGGAAGACGAGTCGCTCATCCGCCTCGACATCGTCGAGATCCTCCGTGACAACGGCTTCGACGTCGTCGGCGAGGCCGGTGACGGCGAGACCGCCGTGCAGCTGGCCACCGAGCTGCGTCCCGACCTCGTCATCATGGACGTCAAGATGCCGCAGCTCGACGGCATCAGCGCCGCCGAGAAGCTGAGCAAGAACCACATCGCCCCGGTCGTGCTGCTGACGGCCTTCAGCCAGAAGGAGCTCGTCGAGCGGGCGAGCGAGGCCGGCGCGCTGGCGTACGTCGTGAAGCCCTTCACTCCGAACGACCTGCTGCCCGCGATCGAGATCGCCCTGGCTCGCTACGAGCAGATCATCACGCTCGAGGCCGAGGTCGCCGACATGGTCGAGCGCTTCGAGACCCGCAAGCTCGTCGATCGCGCGAAGGGCCTCCTCAACGAGAAGATGGGGCTGAGCGAGCCCGAGGCCTTCCGGTGGATCCAGAAGGCATCGATGGACCGTCGCCTGACGATGCAGGACGTGGCGAAGGCCATCATCGAGCAGCTGGCCCCCAAGAAGGCCTGATCGACCGATTCTTCGTGAATGGATGCCACTCCGGTGGCATCCATTCTTCTTTTCAGGCCGGGGCCGGGGCGTCCTTGATCATGTTCGTGATCCGGATGGTCGAGCAGCGGCGGCCCTGTTCGTCCGTGACCGCGATCTCGTGCACGGTGAGCGAGCGACCGAGGTGGATGGGCGTGCACACGCCGGTGACGATGCCGGAGGTGGCCGAGCGCGTGTGCGTGGCGTTGATGTCGATTCCGACCGCGAGCTTGCCGGACCCGGCGTAGAGGTTCGCGGCCATCGAGCCGAGGGATTCGCCGAGGACGACGTACGCACCGCCGTGGAGGAGGCCGACCGGCTGCGTGTTGCCTTCGACGGGCATGGTGGCGACGCTGCGCTCGACCGAGAATTCGACCCACTCGATGCCCATCTTCTCGGCGAGGGCGCCCATTCCGCGCTGTTTCGCCCAGTCGAGGCCGGAGGTGGTGTCGGGTGTCGTGGAGGTCATCGTCGCCTTCGAGGAGCCGGGGCCGGGGGAGTGTCCGTGGTTCTCGTTACGCTGGACGAGTGACGGATGCCGAAAAGCCTACTCTCCTCGTCGTCGACGGCCACTCGCTGGCGTACCGGGCGTTCTACGCCCTTCCGGTCGACAACTTCTCCACGAAGGACGGCCAGCACACCAACGGCATCTACGGCTTCCTGTCGATGTTCGTCAACCTCGTGAAGGCCGAGAAGCCGACCCACCTGGCCGTGGCGTTCGACACGTCGCGGCAGTCCTTCCGCACGAAGGAGTACAGCGAGTACAAGGCCAACCGCAGCGAATCCCCGGCCGAGTTCAAGGGACAGATCCCGCTCCTGCAGGAGTGTCTCCGGGCCCTGAACGTCGCGGTCCTGACCAAGGAAGAGGTCGAGGCCGACGACATCCTCGCGACCCTTGCCACCGAGGCGTCCGAGGCCGGGTTCTCGGTGCTCGTCTGCTCCGGCGACCGCGACACGATCCAGCTCGTGAACGACGACATCACCCTGCTCTACCCGAACGTGCAGGGCGTGTCGCAGCTGAAGCGCTACGACACCGACGCCGTGATCGAGAAGTACGGCTTGCCGCCGGCGCAGTACCCCGAGATCGCGGCCCTCGTGGGGGAGACGAGCGACAACCTCCCGGGCGTCCCCAAGGTGGGCGAGAAGACCGCGGTGAAGTGGCTCACCCAGTGGGGCTCGCTCGAGGCGCTGCTCGAGAACGCCGACAAGATCACCGGCGTCGCGGGGAACAACCTGCGCGAGCACCTCGACGACGTGAAGCGCAACCGCGCGCTCAACCGCCTGCTGCGCGACGTCGAGCTCGAGAAGGCTCCCGCCGATCTCGCGGTGCAGCCGATCGACGCCCAGGGGGTGCGCGACATCTTCGCGCGTCTGGAGTTCCGCACCCTCCTCCCGCGTGTCTTCGACGCGTTCGGGGCCGACCCCGTCGCCGACGAACCGGCGCTGCCCACCGCCCAGGCGCCGACGGCCACCGTCCTCGACGGCGCCGGTCTCGCGGACTGGGCCGCCGCCGCCACCGGCACCGTGGGCGTCACCGTCGATCTGCTCGCGGCCGTCCCCACGCGCATCGGTCTCGCGACCGACACCGCCGCGGCCGAGGCCGAGTGGTCGGATGCCGTGCGCGACGCGCTCGCGGGGTGGCTGGCATCCGATGCCCCGAAGGCCTTCGCGGGGGCGAAGCCCCAACTGAAGGCCCTCGCACGCGCCGGCGTCGAGGTCGGGGGGATCGTGGACGACGTGATCCTCGCGGGCTGGCTCGTGCGGCCCAGCTTCCCGGACAAGACGCTCGCCGACCTCGTCGACCGCTACCTCGGCGAGAAGCTGCCCGAGGCCGATCCCACGCAACTCGTGCCCGAGACCGAAGGCGCCACACCCGGGCAGCTGTCGTGGTACGTGCGCCGGGTCTCCGACGCGCAGCGCGGCGATCTGCCCGACCGTGTCGCGGAGGTCCTCGACGACATCGAGCTGCCGACACTCACCGCGCTGGCCGACATGGAGCTGGCGGGCGTCGCGGTGTCGCACGAGAAGCTGTCGCGTTTCTCCGGCGAACTGGCCGCGCGTGCCGACGAGCTCGCGCAGCAGGCGTACGCCTCGATCGGACACGAGGTCAACCTCGGCTCGCCGAAGCAGCTGCAGGAGGTGCTCTTCGACGAGCTGCAGCTGCCGAAGACCCGCAAGACCAAGAGCGGGTACACCACGGATGCCGCAGCCCTCGCGGATCTGCAGGAGAACGCCCACCACCCGTTCCTCGACCTGCTGCTGCGTCACCGCGAGGCCACGAAGCTCAAGCAGATCATCGACGCCCTCGACGCGGCGGTCGGCGCCGACGGACGCATCCACACCACGTACGTGCAGACCGGCAGCCAGACCGGGCGACTGTCGAGCACCGACCCGAACCTGCAGAACATCCCGATCCGCACCGAGGAGAGCCGCCGCATCCGCGCCGCGTTCGAGGTCGGCGACGGTTACGAGACGCTCCTGACCGCCGACTACTCGCAGATCGAGATGCGCATCATGGCGCACCTGTCCGGCGACCCGGGCCTCATCGAGGCCTTCAACTCCGGCGAAGACCTGCACCGGTTCGTCGGGTCGCGCGTCTTCGGCGTCGAGCCGTCGGAGGTCACTCCGGCCATGCGCACGAAGGTCAAGGCGATGTCGTACGGCCTCGTCTACGGCCTGTCGGCGTTCGGTCTGTCGAAGCAGCTGCGCATCGAGCAGTCCGAGGCGAAGCAGCTCATGCTCGAGTACTTCGCGCGGTTCGGCGCGGTGCGCGACTACCTCCGCGGCTCGGTCGAGCAGGCCCGTCAGGACGGCTACACCGAGACGATCTTCGGGCGCCGTCGTCCGTTCCCCGATCTCACGAGCATGAACCGCGTGCTGCGCGAGAACGCGGAGCGTGCGGCGCTGAACGCCCCGATCCAGGGCAGCGCCGCCGACATCATGAAGATCGCCCTGTTCCGCATCCGCGGTGAGCTGGCCTCCGCGGGGCTGCGTTCGCGGGTGCTGCTGCAGATCCACGACGAACTCGTGGTCGAGGTCGCGGCGGGGGAGTGGGATTCCGTCGAAGGGATCGTGCGCGCCCGGATGGCCGACGCCGCCGACCTGTCGGTCCCGCTCGACGTGCAGATCGGCCGCGGCGGCGATTGGGACGAAGCGGGCCACTGACCCCGCACCCGGGGCGGCGTTCGGCCGTCCCGGGTGGTCAGGCCCCCGGGGCTTCCCTAGGCTCGACTCATGACTGATTCAGAACGCACTCCCACGCCGATCGACACGATCGCCGACGCGTGGGTGGACACCCTGGCCGAGCGTCTGCCGACGCTGGCGACCTACATCGGACGCACCGAGTTCAACGATCGGTTCGGCGACTACAGTCCCGAGGGCGCGAACGAGCTGGCCGATCAGGCGCGCGCGACGAAGGCCGCCCTCGACAACGCCACTCCCGTCGACGCCGTCGACGAGGTCACGAAGATGGACCTCGGCCGCGAGCTCGACCTGCACCTCGAGCTGCACGCGGCGCAGACGCACCTGCGCGACGTGAACGTCATCGCCTCGCCCGCGCAGGACCTGCGCCAGGCGTTCGACCTCATGCCGACCGCCACGGTCGAGGACTGGTCGACGATCTCCACCCGCCTCAAGGCGCTCCCCAGCGCGATCGACGGCTACATCGCGACGCTCCGCGAGGGCATCTCGAAGGGCGTCGTGCCCGCCCGTCGCCAGGTCGTGGAAGTAGCCACGCAGATCGCGCGCTACACCTCGGACACGGGGTTCTTCGCGGAGTTCGTCGGCGACGCCGCTCCCGAGGAGGGGCAGCTTCCCGCGTCGCTGGCACGCGATCTCGATCACAACTCCGGTGCCGCCCGCGTCGCGTACGACGCTCTGGCCTCCTTCCTGACGTCGGAGCTGGCGCCCGCCGCGGGAGACACGGACGGAGTCGGCCGCGAGCTGTACGCGCTGCACTCGCGGCAGTTCCTGGGTGCGACGATCGACCTCGATGAGACGTACGACTGGGGCGTCGAAGAGCTCGCGCGCATGGTCGCGGAGCAGGAGTCCATCGCGAACGAGATCCTCCCCGGCGCCACGGTCGAAGAGGCCGTCGCGTTCCTCGAGCAGGACGACTCGCGCAAGCTCCACGGGACCGCAGCCCTCCAGGAGTGGATGCAGCGGACGAGCGACCGCGCGGTGGAGGAGCTGGGTCGCACCCACTTCGACATCGCCGAACCGATCCGTCGCCTCGAGTGCATGATCGCCCCCACGAAGGAGGGCGGCATCTACTACACCGGTCCGACCGACGACTTCTCGCGTCCGGGACGCATGTGGTGGTCGGTGCCCGAGGGCGTCGACAGCTTCGACACCTGGCGCGAGCTGACCACGGTGTATCACGAGGGCGTCCCGGGTCACCACCTCCAGATCGCGCAGGCCGTGTACAACCGCGGGCAGCTCAACTCGTGGCGCCGCCTCCTCGCCGGCACCAGCGGTCACGCCGAAGGCTGGGCGCTGTACGCGGAGCGCCTCATGGAGCAGCTCGGTTACCTCGACGACCCCGCCGACCGCCTGGGCATGCTCGACGGCCAGCGGATGCGCGCGGCACGCGTGGTGCTCGACATCGGCGTCCACCTCGGCAAGCCGCGTCTGGACGGCGAGGGCGTGTGGGACCACGACTACGCGCTCGCGTTCATGCTGCGCAACGTCAACATGCCCGAGGAGTTCGTAAAGTTCGAGGTCAACCGGTACCTCGGCTGGCCGGGCCAGGCCCCGTCGTACAAGGTGGGGCAGCGCATCTGGGAGCAGGTGCGCGACGAGGCTCGCGAGCGCGAGGGCGCCGATTTCTCGATGAAGGCGTTCCACACGAAGGCGCTGGGCATCGGCGGCGTCGGACTGGACACGTTGCGCGCGGCTCTGGCATCCGCGTGATCGGAATCGGGGCGTCTCTGCGCGGAGGCGCCCCGATTCTCGGGAATACCGCCGGGGGGCATAAAGTTCATTCATCCGAATGCAAGGAGACGCAATGAACGATCGTCCGCTCGAGCTCGGTCTCGACACCTTCGGAGACATTTCCCGCGGCCCCGACGGGAGCCTGCAGACCGACGCCCAGACCATCCGGAACGTCGTGGACCAGGCGGTCCTCGCAGACCAGGTCGGCCTGTCGTTCTTCGGCGTGGGGGAGCACCACCGCAAGGACTTCGCCGTCACGAGCCCCGAGATCGTGCTGGCGGCCGCCGCGGCCCGCACGACGAACATCCACCTCGGCACCGCCGTCACGGTGCTCTCGTCCGACGACCCGGTGCGGGTGTACGAGCGGTTCGCGACCCTGGATGCCGTCTCGAACGGCCGGGCCGAAGTGATCCTCGGGCGCGGGTCGTTCATCGAGTCGTTCCCCCTCTTCGGCTACGACCTCCGCGACTACGAGCAGCTCTTCGAGGAGAAGCTCGAGCTGTTCTCGCTGCTCCTCGACGAGAAGCCGGTGTCGTGGCAGGGCCGGACCCGTGCCGCTCTGCAGGACGCGGACGTGTATCCGAAGACCGAGAAGGGCCTCACGGCCTGGGTCGGGGTCGGTGGTTCTCCCGAGTCCGTCGTGCGCGCCGCGCGGTACGGATACGGCCTGGTGCTGGCGATCATCGGTGGATCCTCCGCCCGCTTCCGCCCCTTCGCCGACCTCTACCGTCGGTCGTTGGAGGAGTTCGGCAAGCCGCAGATGCCGATCTCCGTCCACTCGCCCGGGCACATCGCCGAAACCGACCAGCAGGCCTGGGAAGAGGCGTACGAGGGCGTCGCCGAACTGAACAACACGATCGGCCGTGAGCGCGGCTGGCCGGAGTACAACCGACTGCGCTTCCAGCACGACGTGGGTCCCGAGGGGGCGATGTACATCGGTTCGCCCGAGACGGTCGCCCGCAAGATCGCCGCGACGGTGCGCGCGCTCGGCAACTCCCGCTTCCAGCTGAAGTTCGCCAGCGGCTCGATCTCGCACGACCGGCTCCTGTCGAGCATCGAGCTCTACGGCACGCGGGTCCTCCCGCTCGTGCACGAGATGCTTGCCGAGACCGAGACCGCCGGCATCCGGTGACCACCTCGACCGACGTCGCCCGCATCGCGGAGCGCCTCGACGCCCTCCCGTTCACCCGCCGCCATGCGCGCGTGCTCGGCGGGTCGGGCCTGGGGTGGGCGCTGGATGCCATGGACGTCGGGCTCATCTCGTTCGTCATCGCCGCGTTGTCGGCGCAGTGGCAGCTGGCTCCGACGGAGGCGTCGTGGATCGCCTCGGCCGGCTTCGCGGGCATGGCGATCGGGGCGAGCGTCGGCGGCCTGCTCGCCGACCGGTTCGGACGCCGCCACGTCTTCGCGCTGACCCTGCTGGTCTACGGCGTCGCGACCGGCGCGAGCGCGCTCGTCGGCGGTCTGGCGGCGCTGCTCGCGCTGCGTTTCGTCGTCGGTCTCGGCCTCGGCGCCGAACTGCCCGTCGCCTCCACGTACGTGAGCGAGTTCGCCCCCGCGCGCATGCGCGGGCGGGTGATCGTCTTCCTCGAGGCGTTCTGGGCGATCGGGTGGACGGCGGCCGCCCTCATCGGCTACCTCGTGGTGCCGGCATCCGCCGACGGCTGGCGCTGGGCGTTCGCCCTCGGCGCGATCCCCGCCGCCTACGCGCTCCTCGTGCGGTGGGGGCTGCCCGAATCGCCGCGCTGGCTCGCGAGCCGGGGGAGGGATGCCGAGGCCTCGGCCATCGTCGGCGACTTCGAGGCCGCCGCCGGTCGGGTGTCGTTCACCGCCGCCGCCACGGAGGTCGGCGAGGAGCATCGGGCGCCGCGCGCCCGGGTGCGCGCTCTGTGGGCCGCGCCGCTGCGGCGGCGGACGGCAGCGCTCTGGCTCCTGTGGTTCTGCGTGAACTTCTCGTACTACGGGGCGTTCATCTGGATCCCGACGATCCTCGTGTCGCAGGGATACGACCTGGTCCGCTCGTTCGGTTTCACGCTGATCATCACGCTGGCCCAACTTCCCGGGTACGCCGTCGCGGCCTGGCTCATCGAGGCCTGGGGTCGCCGGGCCACATTGGCGACCTTCCTCGCTGGTTCTGCCGTCTCCGCGGTCTTCTTCGGAACGGCTTCCGGCGAGGTCGCGGTCATCGCCGCCGGGATGGCGCTGTCGTTCTTCAATCTCGGCGCCTGGGGAGCGCTCTACGCGGCGACCCCCGAGACGTATCCCACGACCCTCCGGGCCACGGGCTCAGGGTGGGCTGCGGGAGTCGGCCGCATCGCCTCGATCGTCGCCCCGCTGAGCGTGCCGCCGCTGCTCGGCCTCGGGGGCGCCCCGCTGCTGTTCGTGGTCTTCGCGGCGTTCTTCGCCGTCGCCGTCGTCGCGGCACTGTTCCTCCGCGAGGAGCGCGGGCGGGCGCTGGCCGAAGGCTGACGCCCGAGACCCGGCTCTCGCTCCCGGCCCCGGCCCCGGCTCATCGGGTTTGGGGCGCATTTCGCGCTCTGGGGCGTGAATTCTCCGCCCCACAGCGCGGATCGCGCCCCAAAACCTGGCATCCACGTCCGACGTCCGGCGCGTTCCCGCGCGCGTAGGCTGGCGGGATGGCATCCGTGCGCTACGTCGCGATCGGCGACTCGTTCACCGAAGGCGTCGGCGACGAACTCCCCGACGGAACCGTCCGCGGCTGGGCCGACCTCGCGGCGCAGGGATGGGCGGATGCCACGGGCGAACCGATCCAGTACGCGAACCTCGCGATCCGCGGGAAGCTCGTGCAGCCGATCGTCGACCAGCAGCTCGAACCGGCCCTCGCCCTGAAGCCGACCCACCTGTCGTTCAACGGCGGCGGCAACGACATGCTGCGGCCCCGCACGGGCATCGAGCGGATCGTCGACGTCTTCGATCACGTGCTCCGTCGCTGCGATGACGCGGGCGTGCAGCTCATCGTCCTCTCGGGCGCGAATCCGTCGGCGGGACTCCCGCTCGGGCAGATCGTCCAGGGTCGCGGCGACCGCCTGTCGCACGCGGTCGAGGAGATGATCCGCTCCCGGCCCGACGTCATCACGGCCTACAACTGGTTCGACCGCGAGCTCGCGGGGCCCGAGTTCTGGTCCGTCGACCGGCTCCACATGAACGCCCGCGGGCACCATCGCGTGGCCGCGCGCGTGCTGGAGTCCGTCGGACTCGCGGCGCCGGCGGAGTGGTGGCATCTCCCCGAGATCCCCGACATCCCGCGCCTGAAGGGAACCGCCTACTACCGCGAGCACGTCGCCCCCTGGGTGCGGCGCCGCCTGACCGGGACGTCGTCCGGAGACGGCCGCGCCGCGAAGTTCGGCGGCGGCTGGACCGAGCTGGCCCCGCTCTCGTCCTGATCCTCAGCGCGCGCCACCGCCGACGACGAAATCGCCGAGCACCGTCCGCCCGTCAGAGGCGTAGACCGGGATCGTGATCGACGTCGTGCCCCGCTCCTCCTGCCAGGCGAGCGCGTCGGCGGGGGAGCGGAACGACCGCGCGGCCGTCGTCCCGTCCGCGTCCTCCAGGTCGGTCCGCCGCACGTAGCCCTCGCGCCCGTTCGTCGCGACGACCGCCACGAGATCGGGGGTCTCGCCGCCGACGATCGACCCGAACGTCAGGCCGTCCGGATTGGTCTCGAGCGGAAGCGTCTCGCGCGACACGTACTGCCCGACGAGCGACCAGCGGACCCCGGCGTCGGTGACGACTTGGAGGTTCGCCGGGTCGACGGCATCCAGCGCGACGGTCCACGATGCGGCGCTGTCGCCGGGCTCCGTGCAGACCACCGACCCGGTACCGGGCAGGTCGAACGTGCCCGCGTCCCGGCACCGCAGCGTGAGCGCGACGTCGGTGGCGCCCTCCGGTACCGGACCGAGGTCGAGAGCCCCCGTCCCGGCTCCCTCAACCGACCGCTCCACGCCGAGAGCGGTGTCCTGGGGCGTACCGGGAAGCGAGAGAACCCCGGATGCCACGGCCGCCGACGTCCCGCCGAGGATGACGGCCGCGGTCGCTCCCACCGCCCACATCCCCCGACGCCGGCGCGGACGACGGGGGGAGCGAACCTCGGCGACCAGGTGCGTGCGCAGAGCGGAGGAGAAGGCGGGGGAGAGTGCGGGGGTGTTCATGGTGTCTCCGTGAGATACCCGGTCCGGGTGTCGGCGCCGAGGTCCTGCCGCAGGGCAGCGCGAATGCGGTGGAGACGGACACGCGCCGCCCCCGGAGTGAGGCCGACGAGCGCGGCCGCATCGGCGATCTCGAGGTCGCCGAGGGCCACGAGCGCGAGAAGCCGGGCGTCGCGGGGCCGGAGGCGCGCCACGGCCGCAACCAGCACGGCGTCCAGAGGGTCCGCGGGAGGATCCACGACGACGGCGTCTCGCGGCAGCGCGTCGAGGACCGACTGATAGCGGCGACGCGAGCGCGTCAGGTTCCGCGCACAATTCGTCGCCGTCAGCAGCAGCCAGGGGAGGACGGATCCGTCGACGAGACGGACGGCACCTCGGCGGCGCCAGAGCTCCAGGAATGCCGCCGCCAGGACGTCTTCCGCGTCCGCGATGTGCGGGACCAGCCGGTAGGAGTGTCGGTAGACGCGGTCGCGATGTCGATCGAACACCGCGCCGAACGCGTCGCCGTCTCCCGCGAGCGCGTCGCGCCACAGGTCGGCGTCGCTGTCGAGATTCCCCATGCTCTGTGATGTCCGGTCGAGGTGGGCGCGTTACGCGAGCAGTCCGAAAAGCGGTGCGGCGGGTCCGTCGAGCATGACGGCCACCGCGGTGGCGACGATCGGACGCGACGTCACGGCCCGAACCTATCGGACCGTCCGTCGATGACACCGACCGGCGTTCGGATCAGAACGACTCGGCTCAGCCCCTCGAGTTGACACGCCTGAGTATCTCAACGATCATTGAGTAAATGGAATCTTCGCCGTTCGCTGTCCGCGCCGCGCGCCATGCCGCGCTGGCGGACGTCGCGCGCCTGCGGATCGTCGACGCGCTCGCCGTCGGTGACCTGTCGCCGCACGAGCTGGGGGAGCGGCTCGGGCTGGCATCCAATCTGTTGGCGCACCATCTCAAGGTGCTCGAGAACGCCGGCCTCATCGAGCGTCGCCGATCCGAGGGGGACGGGCGTCGCAGCTACGTGCGTCTCGTCCCGGACGCGATGCGCACCGAGACGGGCGACGTCGAACTTCTCGTCCCGCGCGTCGTGTTCGTCTGCACCGCGAACTCCGCCCGGTCGCAGCTCGCCGAGCACCTGTGGCGCGCGCACACGTCGATCGACGTCGCGTCCGCGGGAACCCTGCCCGCCGAGGGCGTCGCCCCGGGGGCCGTGGCCGTCGCCGCCGCGCACGGACTCGACCTGGCGGACGCCCGCCCCCGAACGCTCGACGACATCACGCGCCCCGCCGACCTGCGGATCACCGTGTGCGATCGCGCCCGCGAGTCGCTGGCATCCACCGATCTGCACTGGTCGATCCCCGACCCCGTCCGGATCGGCACCCGCGACGCCTTCGAGTCGGCCTTCGACGAAATCTCCCACCGCATCGACGCCCTGCTGCCGCACGTGCGCGCCGCCTGACCCCCGAGGAAAACCCATGTCGCGTCCCACCGTCCTGTTCGTGTGCGTCCACAACGCCGGCCGTTCCCAGATGGCCGCGGGCTATCTGCAGCACCTCGCGGGCGACCGCATCGAGGTGCTGTCCGCCGGATCCGAGCCCAAGGACCGGATAAATCCCGTCGCGATCGAGGTCATGGCGGAGGAGGGGGTCGACATCGCGGGGAACACCCCGAAGATCCTCACGGTGGATGCCGTCCGCGAGTCCGACGTGGTCATCACGATGGGCTGCGGCGACGCGTGCCCCATCTTCCCGGGCAAGCGCTACGAGGACTGGCAGCTGGACGATCCGGCCGGACAGGATGCCACGGCCGTCCGGCAGATCCGCGACGACATCCGCGGCCGCGTCGAGGCGCTGATCGGCGACCTCACGGGGGAGTGACATCGCGACGCCGCGGGACCGCTACGCTCAGCCCATGACCGCGCCCGCCGCACCCCCGCGCACCAACACGCTCGCCCTCGTCGGCTTCATCGCGGCCTTCGTCGTCCCGATCGCCGGGCTCGTCCTCGGCATCCTGGCCAGGAACCAACTCGCTCGCCCCGGCAACGTCGAAACCGGCACCGGATTGGCGCGCTGGGCGATGATCCTCGGCGCGCTCGGCTCAGCCGCCACGCTGCTCCTGATGATCCTGTGGTTCAGCGTCTTCTTCACTGTGATCGGCGGCCACACAGCCTGACGCCACGTCGGTGGTCGGGTCTAGGGTCGTGCCATGACCCGCATCGCTCTCGTCACCGGTACCTCCAGCGGCATCGGTCTGCACACCGCCGTCGGCCTCGCGCAGGCCGGCCTCTCCGTCGTCGCGACCGTCCGCGACACCTCCCGCGCCGACGCCCTGCGCGACGCCGCCGACGCGGCCGGGGTGACGCTCGACGTCCGCGCGCTCGAGGTCACCGACGCCGACGCCGCGGCGGCCCTCATCGCCGACCTGGGCGTCGTCGACGTCCTCGTCAACAACGCCGGGCGCGGCGCCGTCGGCACCCTGGAACAGCTCTCGGATGCCGACCTCCAGGCGCAGCTCGACACCAACTACCTGTCCGTCGCGCGGCTCACGCGCCTCGTCCTGCCCGGCATGCGCGAGCGCGGCTACGGCCGCATCGTGACGGTCACCAGCGTCGGGGGAGCGGTGGGGCAGCCGTTCGCCGACGCCTACTGCGGTGCGAAGTTCGCCGTCGAGGGACTCATGCAGTCGCTCGCCCCGGTGGTCGCCCCCTTCGGCATCGACGTCGCGATCGTCGAGCCCGCGGCCGTGGCGTCGTCGTTCACCGCGTCGGTGGATCGCTACGACGGCGGTCCGTACCAGGCGCAGCTCGACGCGTACATCGAGCGCACGACCGCGTCGTTCGCGCAGGCGCAGGCGGCGGAGGACGCGGCGGAGACCGTGATCGAAGCCGCCGTCACCGACACCCCGAAGTTCCGGTGGCAGACCTCCGAGGCCGCGGTCCGGTTCGCGGGGCTCTCGCTCGGCGACCTCGACGGCTCGCGCGTCATCGGCGTGACCTCCGAGTGGATCCGCTGACGCCCGGCGAGCGCGACGTCACCCGCGTCTGGCTCGAGACCTGGGAGTGGGCCTGCTGCGGCGACCCGTTCGGCATCGGAGAAGACCCCACGGCGAGGAGGCAGGGGAGTGTCGGGCGTGACGTGCTGGCGCCCGGCCCCAGCGCGATGAAACCGAATCGGTTCCTCGGAAGCAAGGCCTATGCCGACGCCCAGGAGAATGACGCGGTCTTCGGGTCATACGCCACCACGACGTCGTCCCACGTTCCTTCTTGGGACACCGTGATGTGCTTACCAGTCGCTAGCCCCACTCGCGCGATGACGTCGTAGACCGCCTGCAATGCTCCTTCGCTCGTGAGCTCGCGCAGATCCAGGTCGAACAAAACCTCCGGCCCAGAGAAGAAGTTGATTCGGAGGCCCGGGATGGGCTGGACGCTGAAGGCATTGCCGTCCCAGCTCGGATCCTGCAACCAGCTCGCCTCGACCGCATCAGCGCTGTTGCCGGACCATGTGGGAATCCAGCCCGCACGGGAGAAGGCACGGAGAATCCGCCCCCGGTCCGCCCTGTCGGAGTCGACGACCTGACAGTCAGGGAGAATCATCGGTTTGTCCCCGAACGCGGCGAGGAAGTCCTTCAACGGGCGCTTACCGGTCACAGCTGTAGTCTTTCGCACCGCACGCCGTGACCCCTCTCTCCTTCGAGACCACCGACCACCGAAACGGGGAGCGTGCGCCGGCGCGGCGAGGGGCAGGGAACAATCGACGACTTCGCTCCGTCGATGGGCCGCGGTCGGCGCAGGATCGGTCTGCCTGTCACAAGGTGGGGAGGAGGAAAAACCCGAAGAGGATCTCGACGAGCACGGCCGCCGCAAGAACACAGGGGAGCAACGGTCTGAGAGAAGTCGCCCCGAGCACCAGCGCGACCAGGGCGAGTGCGGCCCAGATCCACGACGTGAGATAGAACAACGTCCACGGGAGGATCGCGATCATCGTCGATGAGCCCGAAACCGTCAGCATGATGCTGGAGACCCATACCAACAGGATCGTCATGATCGCGAGCGAGATCGCCGACAGGACGATCGACGCGGTGCGTCGACGGTCGCGGGGGAGTCGGGGGGAGCTCATCCGGTCAGCGTAGCCGCGAGGAGTCTCTGCCCTCAGATGCCCAGGAGGACGATGAGGAAGACCGCGCACGACATGAGGATCCCCACACACCCCCACGCGATGACCATCCACCGCCGGAGGCCGGCGCCGTCTTCCGCGAATCTCCGACGAAGCATGTCGAGAATTCGGCGCGAGCGAACCACGAGCACGACGCCGAAGATCGCCTGAGCGGTACCGATGACGATGAACCCTCCGGTCAGGAGGGGGGAGAGGTTCGCGGGCGCCGGGTCGATCCCGTTGAGGAGGAGGCTCCGGGTGATACTGATGACGATCAGAGTCCCCATCGTGAGACCCCCGATGCCCCAGGCGCGCATCAAGCGCGGCGAAGACGCCAGGGCGGCTCGTTCTCGCACGCGACGCGGCGCGGCGATCGGAAGAGTCCGCTGTGCGGCGCCGTTCCAGCGCGCCAGCGGCGCCGGCCACACGACCGCGATCACCATCAACGGGATCATGATCGACAGCACGACGACGGCGAAGATGAGCCCGGTGAACGACACGAGGCGCAGTCTACGGCCGGGGAGCGCGACGCCCGGCGTCCGGCGCCCTCCCGATTAAACCTGACATAATGTGCATTATCGGCTATCACCCGTGTTGCCGCTCCGGGACCCGCCCTCCGCTACGCGCCCGTGCAACGATTCGGTCGCGAACTGCGTGACGAACACGCGTCGCTGAAAGGATGCGAGCATGCGCCGTCTGAGCATCGCGTCACTCGCCCTGCTGCTGGTCGCGGGATTGGCCGGGTGCGCGAACAGCCTGGGCGCCGTGAGGCTGGACACCATCCCGGACGAGTTGACGTCCTCCGGCCACCTCCTCGACCCTCCGCCGACGGTCGCCTGGGACCAGGATGAGGACGCCTGGCTGATCCTCACGTACGGCAGTTCCTCCTGCCCGAACGAGCCTCGGGAGATCTCCGAAACCGCCGACGGCTCTTTCGAGATCAGACTGGAGACGAGTGGTGGGCCGGTGTGCACGGCCGACCTCGGTCCCACCGCCTATCGCGTGCCGGCTCCTGTTCCCCGCGGCACGTCCGTCACGATCGACCTGGGCCCGGGCACACGCATCGCGCTCTGACCCGCCACGCCGTCCGCCGACGTCGCGCGACCGGGCTAGGCTCGCCTCGATGGAATCGCGACGTCGCCCCCGCGGCGCGCGGGCATGCCCGGGAGCCGCCGAGTGAGCGGCATCCTCACCGGCTTCGCCGTCATCGCCCTCGCCGTCGTCGTCGGCTACGTCATCGCGCGGATCGACCTGCTCGGACCGCACGCCCGCCCGGTGCTCAGCCGTCTGACGTTCTTCGTCCTGTCACCGTTCCTGCTGTTCGTCGTGCTGGCCCGCGCCGACGTGAAGACGCTGTTCTCCGCGCTGCTCCCCGTGTCGATGATCACCGCGGCGATCATCATCCTCGGGTACGCGCTGGTGTCGAGATTCGTACTGCGCCGCCGTACCGCCGAAACGGTCATCGGCTCGCTGTCGGCGGGCCAGGTGAACAGCAACAACATCGGCATCCCGATCTCGCTCTACATGCTCGGCGACGCCGCGTACTCGGCGCCCGTGATCCTGTTCCAGCTGCTCGTCCTCATGCCCATCGCTCTGGGGATCCTGGATGCCGCGACCTCCGGCTCGCGCTCCCCGCGGCGGATCCTCGCGCAGACGGCGAAGAACCCGATGCTCATCGGCTCGGCGCTCGGTGTGCTCGTCGCGGTGCTCGGCATCCACCTGCCGCCCATCGTCATGGACCCGCTGGCGTTCTTCGCCGCGGCGTGCGTGCCCATCCTGTTGATGTCGTACGGGATGTCACTGTACGGACAGCGCGTGCTGACCGAGCCCGGGCGACGCGTCGACGTCATCATCGCGTCGGTGCTCAAGCTCGTGGCGATGCCGGCGATCGCGTGGGGCGTCGCGCTCGCGTTCGCTTTGCCGGCCGATCAGATCTTGATCGTCGTGACGCTCGCGGCGCTCCCGACGGCGCAGAACGTCTTCAACTTCGCACAGCGATACGGGGTCGGCGAGATCCTCTCCCGCGACGTCGTGTTCATCTCCACCCTCGGGTGTCTCCCGGTGCTGTTCGGAGTCGCCCTGTTACTGGGCTGAGACCGCTCCCCCACGACATTCACCCCAGGGTCTAGGGTGGGGCTCGAAGCTTTCAGCGTTCACCCAGGAAAGGCTCGCCATGACCACCTCCACCTCGTCCGGTACTCCCGCCCTGCGGGCTGTGCGCACGGCTCTGGCCGTCAGCGGTGCGATCTCACTGATCGTGGGTCTGCTGATCCTCCTCTGGCCCGGGCGCAGCGCCCAGGTCGCCGTCGCCATCATCGCGGTCTACGTCATCATCGCCGGCCTGGTCAACATCGGGATCGGCATCTTCTTCCGCGCCGGCTGGGCCCGGATCGGTTACATCGTGCTCGGCCTGCTGTTCATCGCCGCGGGCATCTTCTCGTTCGCGAACCTCGCTGCCACGACCGTGTGGTTCGGCGTCTTCATCGGGACGCTCGTCGGCATCCTGTGGATCATCGAGGGCGTCGTCTCGCTCACGACGCTCGGCCACGGCTCGGGACGCGGCTGGACGATCTTCTTCGCGATCATCAGCATCGTCGCCGGAATCGTCCTGCTGTTCTCGCCGCTGCTCGGTGCGGTGACGCTCTTCATCCTGATCGGCGCCTCGCTGATCGTCCTGGGTGTGTTCCAGATCGTCCGGGCGATCCAGTTCGGCAAGGTCGCCTGAGACATCGAACGACGAGGGGCCTGGATGCCGCGGCATCCAGGCCCCTCGTTCTCGTTCAGGCGACGGGGAGGTGCCGCGCCCACCACTCCAGGACCGCGTCGAACCGCTGCACGCGATGACGCGGACGACCGGCGCGGGTGAGCTCGTGATCCTCGCCGGGGAAGACGAGCATCTCGGCCTCGACGCCGTTGTGCTTCAACGCCGAGTAATAACGCGTCGCCTGTTCGAGCGGGCAGCGGTAGTCGAGCTCCGAGTGCAGCACGAGCGTGGGCGTGCGCACCTCGTCGACGACCGCCATCGGGCTCTGCGCGGCGATCCGCGCCGGGTCGGTGCCGACGTACTCCTGACCGAAGAACGAGCCGATGTCGCTCGAGCCGGGGAACGCCGTCGGGTCGAGGAATCCGCGCTCCACGATCGCCCCGGCGAACCGGTGGTCGTGCGCGATGATCCACGCCGTCATGTACCCGCCGTAGGACCCGCCCTGGATGCCGACGCGCCCACCGTCCAGCCGCGGGTCGGAGCCGACCACGCCATCGAAGAAGTCGATGACGTCGAAGTAGTCGAGGGTGCCCATCGCCTGACGGATCGAGCGGCCGTGGGCGCGGCCGTATCCGGCACTCCCCCGCGGATTGCTGTACACCACCGCGTAGCCGGCATCCACCAGCACCTGCGTCTCGTCGAAGAGATGGATGCCGTAGGACGCGTACGGACCACCGTGGATCTGCAGGATCACGGGGAACGGCCCCTCGCCCTCGGGGACGGCGACCCAGCCGTGGACGGGGTACCCGTCGCGTCCGGCGATCTCGCGCTCCTCGGGAACGACGATGTTCTTCTCGCGGGCCGGCCCGCCGTGGTCGGTGAGGCTGCGCCAGGTGTCGTTCTCGACGAGGACGAGCTCCCCGAACGACGTCGGCGCGGCGACCGCGGCGACGATTCGCCCGCCGCCGGACGCGTGCCCCGTCACCTCGATATCGCCGCCGACGACCTCAGCAGCGTCCCCCTGACGCGTGACGCGCAGCAGGCGCACGCGGCCGCGGGTGCGGTCCTGCACGAGCACGTCGTCGCCCGCGAACGACAGGTGCGAGCCGACCTCGCCGAGGTCGATGGTCTCGGGGTCGGTCAGCGCACGCGGACCATCGTCCTCCAGCAGCCACACGGCGGTGCCCGGGGCGACGAAGTCCACGCCCGAGGGCCCGACGTCGTTGCCGCGCAGGAACACCACGCCGTCCGGGGCGATCGCGACCTCATCCACGGACAGGTTCGCCGCGGTGCCGACGACCTCGCGCTCCCCCGCGCCGTCGACCGAGACGGCGACGACGCGCGACCGCAGGTCCGGGACGCGATCCTCGATCACATCGGGGATGCTCAGCAGTTCACGTCCGTCCGCGGTCCACGCGAGACCCGACCAGCTCGTCGCACCATCCGTGAGTCGGCGCGGGGTGGCGGCGACGATCCGCTTCTCGGGGGTGACGACGTCGGGCGCCGGCTCGTAGAACGGCTCGGCGTCGGTCGCGGGCACGTCCACGACGAACAGGTGCGCGGGACGATCCAGGTAGCCGTGCCCGTTCGCGTGCCAGCGGATGCCGGTGATCCGCCGCGGCGGTTCGGCTGCGGCATCCCGGCCCTCCACCGTTCCGTAGCGGCCGGGCTCGACGATCCGGGCCGTGAACGCCACCCGCGTGCCGTCGGGCGACCAGGACAGGTCGGTCACTCCCCCGGCCTGGTCGGTGACCTGCACGGGCTCGCCGCCCGCGGCCGCGACGACGAAGACCTGCGCGCGCCCGCGTGCGTCGGCGCGCAGGAACGCGATCGCGGAGTCGTCGGGCGACAGCCGCGGCGCGCCGTCCGCGACGCCGCGAGTGAGGCGGCTCGGCGCGCCGTCGGGCAGGTCGACGCGCCACAGCTGCCCCACGGCGCGGTCGGCCGCGATGTCGGGGCGGGATGTGGCGTAGACGGCGAAGGCGCCGTCGGACGCGAGCGCGGGGCGCCCGACCGACACAAGGGTCTCGATGTCGTGGGCGCGCATGCTCACTCCCCTCCGAACGAGTCCGTGTCTCCGACGAGGCGGGTGTTGTCCGCGGGGACCGGGTCGAGCGCGGCACGCGCCACCTCGGCGGCGAACTCGGCGACGTTGTAGAGCTTGCCCGCGTCTTCGCGGCGCGCGGCGATCGCACCCGGGTTCGCGCGCTCGAGCAGCGTCGCGGTGATGGTGCCCTCGATCATGTCGCCCGAGACGACCGTGAAGCCGACCCCACGCTCCTCGAGGGCGGGGATGCGCTCGCGCAGGGCGTCTTCGCCGGCACGCTTGGACAGCGCCACGGGCTCGTACTCCGGCATCGTCGGCGTCGTCCGGATGAAGTGCGCCTGGTGGCTCGTGACGAACACGACGCGCGATCCCTCGCGCAGGATCGGCAGCGCGGACTCGAGGACGTTGACCTGCGCGTCGCGGTTGAGCTTCAACGCGTAGTCCTCGGCCATGCCCGACTCCATGCCGCCGGAGGCGTTGAGGACGAGCACGTCGAGGCCGCCGAACGTCCGCTCGACCTCGTCGAACATCGCCTGCACCGACGCCGGGTCGGTGAGGTCGGCACCGACCACGAGCGCCTCGACGCCCAGCTCGCGCAGCTGCGCGGCGAGCTTCTCGGCGCGGGGGGCCTTGTTGCGGAAGTTGATGACGACGTTCGCGCCGGCCTCGGCGAAGTAGCGCACCGTGTCGGCGCCGATGCCGCGCGACGAGCCGGTGACGAGGGCGGTCTTGCCGCTCAGGGAGCCGGACGGGAGGGTCTGGGACACGGGAACTCCTGATGGTTCGAGATCGGATGCCGACCGCCGACGCCGGCGGACACGACAAGACCCCAGCCTACCGACCGGGATGCCGCGAGCCCGAGGAGGGGGTCCCGGGGATGGTCCGCGGCATCCGGCCTCGGCCCCGTGGGCGCGTGCTACGTTCGGGCACAGGAGGTGCGAAATGGACGTTCTCTCCACCATCGACACGTTCGCCTGGATCTTCTGGCTGCTGTTGATCCTGGTCTTCCTCGTCATCGAGATGCTCACCGTCGAGCTGACGTTCCTCATGCTGGCGCTGGGCGGCATCGTCGGGCTCGTCGCCGACCTCGGGGGCGCGCCGCTGTGGCTGCAGGTGATCATCGCCGCGACGGCCGCGATCGCTCTGGTGGTGTTCCTCCGCCCGCGCATGCTCCAGCGCCTGCAGCGCTCCGCGGACACGCGCCCCTCGAACGTCGAAGCGCTCCTCGGCCTCGAGGGAGAGGTGCTGATGACCGTCTCGCGGGTCGCGGGGCAGGTCAAGCTCGCGAACGGCGACGTCTGGACGGCCCGCTGCGACGGTGACACGCGCCTGCACCCGGGGGCGCACATCGAGGTCGCGCGTATCGACGGTGCCACCGCCGTCGTCCGTGCGCGAGGGCAGGAGACCACATCGTGAACGCCGACAATCTGCTTCCCACCGCGATCGGCTGGGCGCTCGCGATCGCCGTCGCGATCCTGGCGATCGTCACCATCTTCCGGGCGATCCGCATCATCCCGCAGGCCCGCGCCGGGGTCGTCGAGCGGCTGGGTCGCTACCACAAGACCCTCTTGCCGGGCTTGAACATCGTGGTGCCCTTCGTGGACCGCGTGCGACCGCTCATCGACATGCGCGAGCAGGTGGTGTCGTTCCCGCCCCAGCCGGTGATCACCGAGGACAACCTCGTCGTCTCGATCGACACCGTCGTGTACTTCCAGGTCACCGACGCCCGCGCGGCGACGTACGAGATCGCCAATTACCTCGGCGCCGTCGAGCAGCTGACGACCACCACCCTGCGCAACGTCGTGGGCGGCCTGAACCTGGAGGAGGCCCTCACCAGTCGCGACAACATCAACGGACAGCTCCGGGTGGTGCTCGACGAAGCGACGGGCAAGTGGGGCATCCGGGTCGGCCGCGTCGAGCTGAAGGCCATCGATCCGCCCGTCTCCATCCAGGACTCCATGGAGAAGCAGATGCGTGCGGAGCGGGATCGTCGCGCCGCGATCCTCACCGCCGAGGGCTCGAAGCAGTCGCAGATCCTCGAGGCGGAGGGGCGCCGGCAGGCGGCCATCCTCCAGGCCGAGGGCGACAAGCAGGCCGCGGTGCTGCGCGCGGAGGGCGAGGCGCGAGCCATCGAGGCGGTGTTCACGGCGATCCACGAAGGGCGCCCCGACGACAAGCTCCTGGCGTACCAGTACCTGCAGACGCTGCCGAAGATCAGCGACAGCGCGTCAAGCAAGCTGTGGATCATCCCGAGCGAGTTCACCGAGGCGCTCAAGGGCATCTCGGGCGCGTTCGGAACCCGTACCACCGGGCAGCCGGATGCGGCGACGACCGCGGACTCCCCGACCGTCGAGTCCGCAGTGAGCCCCGCCGTGGGCGTCGCCGACGAGCGTGGCAGCGCCACCCCCGCCGGCTCATGACTCGCCATCCCTACCTCTCCCCCGCGCCGCCGCGCGTCCTCGCGCACCGGGGGCTCGTGACCGCGCACGACGCCACCCTCGGGGTCGTCGAGAACTCCTTCGCCGCCGTGGCCGGGGCGCACGCGGCCGGCGTCGAGTACGTCGAGTCCGACTGTCACCTCACCGCCGACGGCGTGGTGGTCCTGTTCCACGACGACGATCTGGACCGCGTCGCCGGCGACCCGCGGAAGATCTCCGATGTCCGCCTGCCCGAGCTCGAAGAGCTCATGGCCGACCGCGGCGGACTGGTGACCCTGCCGCAGGCCCTCGAGGCGTTCCCCGATGTCCGGTTCAACCTCGACGTCAAGGCGGAGGCCGCCGCCGAGCCCGTCGGCCGGCTGATCGCCCCGCACGCCGCGCGCGTCCTCGTGACGAGCTTCTCCGACGATCGGCGCCGCGTCGCGCTGGCGGCGGCCGTGACGGCCGGCGCGTCTCTTCCCCCCGCAACCTCCCCCGGCTCGGCCACCGTCGGGCGGCTCGTCGCGGCACAGGCTCTCGGCCTGCGACGCCGGGTCGAGCGGCTGCTCGGCGGCCTTGACGCGCTCCAGATCCCCGAGCGGCAGGGCCCGATCCGCGTCGTCACCCGCGGGCTCGTGCGTGCCGCGCACGCCGCCGGCGTCGAGGTCCACGTCTGGACCGTGAACGACCCCGCCGACATGGAGCGGCTGCTGGACCTGGGCGTCGACGGGCTCGTCACCGACCACGCGGACCTCGCGCTCGCCGTGGTGAACGGACGCTGAACCCCCGGTGGCCTGAGCATCCTCTGTGAATCCTGTCAGGGAGCCCCTTGTTCGAATAAAGCGCACAGGTGCGGCCGTTATACATGGGGACCGACGAGAGGACCACACAATGGCAGATCGCAGTCTTCGAGGCATCCGACTCGGCGCACAGAGCCTTCAGAGCGAAGACGGGGTCGTGTTCCACGACCGGGCCCAGCACACCTACGCCTGCAGCACCTGCGGGCGCGAGACGGTGCTCACCTTCGCCGCCGACGCCGAGGTGCCCCCGGCATGGGAGTGCCGCACCTGCGGCGCTGAGGCTCTGCTTCGCATCGGCGAAGGCACCGCCACCGTCGACCACAGCGACGACAAGGCACCCCGCACGCACTGGGACATGCTCCTGGAGCGTCGCACGATCCCCGAGCTCGAGGAGCTCCTGGAGGAGCGCCTCGCGTTCCTGCGCTCCCGCCGCGGCGGAGATCAGAAGATCAGCGCGTAACGCGGATCACGGATTCAGGCGCCGGTTCCCTCGGGAGCCGGCGTCTTGTTCGTGCGCCCGCGGACCAGAACCCCCACGCCCAGCGCCATAAGGGCGAGGAGACTCCCCCACCCCAGGACGATCTTCACCGCCGGGCCGATCACGACGGCGGGGGTGAGCCCCGTCCGCAGCGGCACATCGGTGATCATGTGTCCGGCCACGTCCACGGGGAGCTGGTCGAGCGTCGCCCCGTCGGGGGCGATCACCTGGCTGGTGCCGACCGTCGAGAGGTTGACGACCGAGCGCCCCGTCTCGATCGCCCTCATGCGGGCGAACGCGAGCTGCTGCAGGTTCTCGTCGGTCCCGCGGAAGTCGGCGTTGTTCGTCTGGAACATGAACACCTGGGCGCCCTGATCCGCACCGTCCCAGACGACGTCGTCGTAGATCACGTCGAAGCAGATCGCGAGTCCGACACCGACCCCGTTCACGTCGAACACGGGACTCGCCGTACCCGGCGTGTACTCGCGGCCGATGAGTCCGATGAGGTCCGGAGCAAACGGCTCCCAGAACGCCCGGTCGGGCACGTACTCGCCGAACGGGACGGGGTTGCGCTTGTCGTAGGTCTGCTGCGGCCCGCCGTCCGCGGTCCACAGCAGCGCCGAATTGTACAGGTCCGGCCCGCGCTCGGTCACCGCCGAGACCAGAAGCGGCGCGTCGACGCGCCGCGACAACTCCTCGAGCACGGCCGCGGTCGCCGCACTGCGGGTCGGGTCCGAATCGACGCCGCCCTCCGGCCACAGCAGCACGTCCATGTCCTGACCGAAGAGCGGGGCGGATGCCGACAACTGCGCGTTCAGCACCGCGTTGCGCTCGCGCTGGTCGAAGTAACCCGCCGGGCCGTTGCCCTGCACCGCGCCGACGCGCATCGAACCCGCCTCGGCGGTCGGGAACTGCGGCAGCGCCACCAGGACCACGAGCACCAGGGCCGCGGGGAGAGCAGCGAGCGGGCGACGGAAACGCGCGCGTCGGACGTATTCGATCACCATCGCGCAGAAGAGGACCACGAGGAAGCTGAGCCCCGACATCCCCACCCAGGACGCGACCTCCGCGAACGGGCCGTTCACCTGCGACACTCCGATGCGCCCCCACGGGAAGCCGCCGTACGGCCACGAGCCGACGATCTGCTCCCTGAGGGTCCACAGCGCCGCGACCAGGGTCGGCAGCAGCACCAGGCGCCCCCAGGACCCGGGCGCGATCCGCGGCATCCATCGATACGCCAGCGCGATCGGAACGGCGAACGCGGCGGTCAGCAGCGACTCGAGCACCGAGAGGGCGATCCACGGGATCGGGCCGAGGTACCGCGCAGTGAAGAGGAGGTTCACCGAGAAGAACGCCGCGCCGAACAGGAACCCGACGAGCACGGCCGACCACACGCGCCTCCCGGCGAGGGCCACCAGGGCCATCGCCACCGCGGGGAACGCCACCGGCCAGAGCGCGGGCGCGGGGAATGCGGCGACCAGCAGCAGACCCGCGGCCGTCGACAGCGGTGCGGCGAACGCCAGACGGACGATCGGTCGCGGCGGATCGGCGAGGGGCACCCGTCCAGCCTAAGCGGCGCAGCCCCTGCGGATCCTGATCACGCCGAGGTGTAGGCGACGATGCCCCGGCGCACCGAGTCCAGCGCGGTCCGCGCCGACTTCGCGAGCTTCGGCTCGGCCACGAGAGAGATCTGGTCGAGGAGATCGATCGTCTGCTTCGCCCACCGCACGAAGTCACCGGCGGCCATGTCGGCGAGCGTGAGCACGCTGTCCAGCGGCAGTCCGCGAGCCCAGCCGTGCATCGCGGGGGCGAGCCCCGACGCGGGCGTCTCCGACCCGGGCAGACGGTGGTCTCGTTCGAGGTCGTCGAGCTCCTGCCACAGCGTCTGCGTGGCATCCAGGGCCGCACGGAAGGGTCCTCGCGGGAGACCCCGCTCCCCCGGTCCCGCCTCGTCGCGACGCGGCTCGTACACGAGACAGCAGGCGAGGGCGGCGAGCGAGGGAGCGTCGAGCGCGTTCCAGAGCCCCTGCCGGAGCGACTCCGCCACGAGCAGATCGCGCTCGCCGTAGATGCGGCGCATGGTGCGGCCGGCCGGGGTGAGCATGGTGACCCCGTCGTCATCGATCTCGACGTACTCCAGCGCCGTGAGGACGTCGACGACACGGTCGAACACGCGCGCCACGGTTCCCGTGCGCTGGTCGATCTGCTGGCGCGTCTTGTCGGTGGAGCGCTTGAGCTTCCAGTACCGCTCAGCCCAGCGGGCGTGCGCCTCGCGGTCGGGGCAGGAGTGACAGGGATGCCGCTGCATCCGCCGCCGCAACGACTGGATCTGCTGCTGCCGCTCGTCGCGCAGACGGCGCGGCGCCGTCGCGTCGCGGCGGTTGATCTTCTCGAGGTCGGACAGCTCGCGGCGGATCGTGGAGTACTCGCGGAAATCGCCGCGATCGCAGGTCATCGCGGTCTCGTACCCGGCGAGCGACTCCTCGGCCTCCTTCACCTGACGCGCGAGGCCGACGACCGAACGGTCGGCCTGGAACTGCGCGAACGAGGACTCGAGGATCTTGCGCGCGCGAGCGCGACCGAACCGATCGATGAGGTTGACGGCCATGTTGTACGTCGGGCGGAAGCTCGAGTTCAACGGATACGTGCGACGCGAGGCGAGGGCGGCGACGGACTGGGGTTCGAGCCCCTCGGTCCACTGCACCACCGCGTGGCCCTCGACGTCGATGCCGCGGCGACCCGCACGGCCGGTCAGCTGCGTGTACTCCCCCGAGGTGATGGCGACGCGCGCCTCGCCGTTGAACTTCTCGAGCTTCTCCAGCACCACGGTGCGGGCAGGCATGTTGATGCCGAGCGCGAGCGTCTCGGTCGCGAAGACCACCTTGACGAGCTTGCGGCGGAACAGCTCCTCGACGACCTCCTTGAAGGCCGGCAGGAGTCCGGCGTGGTGCGCCGCGATACCCCGCTCGAGGTTCTCGCGCCACTCCCAGAAGTGCAGGACCGCGAGGTCCTCGTCCTTGAGCGCGAACGTCAGCTCGTCCACCACGCGGCGGATCTCGGAACGTTCCTCGGGGGTGGTCAGCCGCACATCCGCACGCCGCAGCTGCTGCACCGCCGCGTCGCAGCCGGCGCGGCTGAAGATGAAAAAGATCGCCGGGAGGAGGTGATTCCGACGCAGCAGGTCGACGACCTGCGGACGATCGATCCGCTCGATCCGCGGGGCCTGCGCCGCGCGCAGCGGGCGCTGTCCTCCGCGCGGCTGACGCCGCCCGCCGGCGTGGCGCGCGGAACGGTACTCCTGCGCACGCCGGTTGCTCTCGTAGGTCGAGGCGTGACCGCCGCGGATGCGCAGGAGCTCCTGGTTCACCTGTGCGGTGGCGACACCGGCGCGATCGTCGAAGAGCGGCAGCAGATCTCCCCGGACGAGGACGTGCTGCTCGAGCGGCACGGGCCGCGTCTCGGACACGATGACCTCGGTGTCGCCGCGAACGGTGTCGAGCCAGTCACCGAACTCCTCGGCGTTCGAGACGGTGGCCGAGAGCGAGACGAGCTTCACCGATCGCGGCAGGTGGATGATGACCTCTTCCCACACCGCTCCGCGGAAGCGGTCGGCGAGGTAGTGCACCTCGTCCATCACGACGAACCGCAGTCCGCGCAGCGCCGGGGAATCGGCGTAGAGCATGTTGCGCAGCACCTCGGTCGTCATGACCACGATGCGCGCGGAGGCGTTGATGTTGGTGTCGCCGGTGAGCAGCCCCACCTCGTCGTCGCCGTACACCTCTTGGAGCTCGTGGAACTTCTGGTTCGAAAGCGCCTTGATGGGGGTCGTGTAGAACGCCTTGTCGCCGGGCTCGAGCATCGCCAGGTGGATGGCGAACTCGCCGACGATCGTCTTGCCCGCTCCGGTGGGGGCCGCGACCAGCACGCTCCGACCGTCTTCGAGGGCCTGGCATCCCGCGATCTGGAAAGGATCCAGGTCAAACCGCTGCGACTCCGCGAAATCGGCGGTCAGAGGGTGCTGGGCACGGGCCGAGGCCCGCGCGAATCGATCTGCCGCGCTGAGTCCGCTCACACGACCGATCCTGGCAGACCCATCGTGTTGAGGCGCTTGGCCTTGCGCCGGTCGAAGAGCAGGGATACCCCCGCGGCGGCGAAGAAGAGCACGACCAGGATGCCGGCGAGCATCACCATGCTGATGACGTCGGCGGCCGGAGTCGCCAGGGCGGCGAAGACGGTCGCGACGATGATGGCGACGCGCCACCCCTTCAGGATGGCCCTGCCGGTCAGGACGCCCGCGACGTTGAGCGCGACGAGGAACACCGGCAGCACGAAGGCGACACCGATGACCAGCATGAGCTTGAACACGAAGTCGTAGTACTCGGTGGCGCTGAACAGGTTGGCGGCCCCGTCCGGCGTGAAGCCCGCCATCAGTTCGATCACGTGGGGGACGATGAGGAGGCCGACCCAGCAGCCCACGAAGAACAGCGGGATGGCCGCACCGACGAAGCTCGCGGTGTACCGGATCTCTTTGCGCGTGAGCCCGGGCACGACGAACGCCCAGATCTGCCAGATCCACACCGGCGCGGACAGGAAGATGCCGATCGTGAACGCGATCCGGATGCGCAGATCGAACGCCGACGTCACCGTCGGGAAGTTCAGCATCGACTGCGCGTCGCCGCGCTGTTCGTTAATAACGCGGATCGGCTCGGTGATCAGTTGGATCACCGGATCGGTGATGATGAATGCGATCACCATTCCGATGACGAGGCCGAGAGCGGCGATCACCAACCGCTTGCGAAGTTCGACGAGGTGAGCGCCGATCGACATGCGCTTGTCGCGCCGCGGTCCTTCCGGGACGTCGATCCGCGGCGGGCCTGCCGTTGCCACGTGTCAGGCGGAAGTGTCGTTCGGCGCGCGCTTCTCGGGCGCCACCGAGGAAGCGGTGCCGGCGTCCGTCGCGCGGGGCGCCTCGGGGGACGGCGCGGCGACCTCGTCGTCGCGCTTCATCTCCTTCATCTCGCTCCGGAAGACGCGAGCCGACTGGCCCATGCTCTTGGCCAGGGCGGGGAGCTTCGCGGCACCGAACAGCAGCAGGATGACCGCGAGAACGATCAGCAGGTGCCATCCGTTCAGATTGCCTAGCATGAGGACTCCTCAGTCTCGTTCGGGCGTGACTCTCAGTGTAGCCCGTGCTCCCCGGCGACGGCCGGAGAGCACCCCGGGTTCACCCCTCGGGCGACACATCGCCGCCGTACTGGGCGAGACCCGCCGCCGCCCACGCGGCCGCGGCCGCGCGGGCACCGGTCGGCTCGATCAGCTCGACCTCGCCGCCACGGCGGGCGGCGAGGCGCTTCAGGCTCTGCTCGTCGGCCAGGCGGAGCGACGCGACGGCGACGTCGCCCTCACCCTCGATGGTGGCGCGCTCGAGGTAGTCCGACAGCAGCGGCGCCACCGCACGGGGGAACCGGAAACGCGCGACGACCTCGTCGTCGGAGGGGGCAAATAGCTCGGGCACGGGGTCGGCGCCGTGGACGGCGGGGATGTCGGTGAGCTCGGGATCGGAGACGCGCTCGAGGAGGAACGTCCGCACGGCCTCGCGCGTGTGGCACCACCCCTGCAGGTACCACTGCCCGCCGGCGATGTGCACCTTGATGGGGTCGACGGTACGGATGGTGGGGCCGGTCCCCGGGGCGCGGTAGGTGAACGACACCGCCACGCGCCGGCGCAGAGCCCGGTCGACCACGTCGCGGACGCCGTCCACGGGGCCTGGCGCGACGATCACCGCGGGCGGGGTCGACGACGCACCGCGCCGCAACTTCGCCAGCAGGCCCGTGACGAGCGCGCTGTCACCGACGCCGGGGAGCGTCCGGGTCAGCTGGAGACCCGCGAGCAGAGCGGCGGCCTCGCGGGCGGTGAGACGCGGCGACCGCTCGAGCCCGACGGTGTTCGTGATCGAGATGACGTCGTCTCTGTCGAGCAGATCCCAGTCGATGTCGAACAGTTCGTTCGGGAGCTGCCAGTAGCCGCCCTCGCCGGGCAGTCCGATGACGGTGAGACGCTCGACCATCGCCCGCATCTGGTCGGCGGTGACGTCGAAGTCGGCCGCGGCTTCGGCGATGGACACCTCGCCCTTGCCGACGATGTACGGCACGAGCTGGAGGAGGAGGGCGGCTCGGTCGAGCGCGGGAAGGGCGCGGTCGGAACTCACGCGGCACCTCCGTGCAGCGCGAGTGTCGCGGTCAGACGCCGGATCACCTGGTCGCGGAGGTCGTCGGGCGCCACGACGCGGACCTCGGGCCCGTACGACGCGAGCTCGTCGGCGAACACGTGGAGATCGACGTACGGGACGACGATGCCCTGCGGCGCGGACTCGGCGCGACGCGACAGCCGCAGCGCGGCCTCGGTGCCGGGATGCACCTCCAGCAGCGCCCGCTGTCGTCGCGCGACCTCCTCGAGACCGGCGAGGGCCCGCTCCCCCGCACCGACCCGGAGCGCCTCGTCGAAGCGTTCGCGCGTCACCGTCACGTCGCCGACGATGCGCGACAGCAGGAACGTGCGCTCGGCATCCATCGTCAGGTCGAACCCGAAGACGTGCCACCGCGCCTCGTACTCCAGCAAGGCCAGAGGACGGATGCGACGCTCCCGCGACCGCGCATCGCCCGGACGCAGGTAGCTGAACGTGACGACGCGGCACTGCTCGATCGCGCGCTGGAGCGCAGGGAAGGCGGCATCCCGAGCCCGGATGCGCGGCGCGTAGCCGATGATCGGTTCGTCGACCGGGATGCCGAGCGCGCGGATCTTGCGCAGTCCGCTGCGCGCGTCGGCGGAGAGCGATTCGCTCCCCCAGACGCTGCCGGCGATGTTCAGCAGCGCGACCTCGGCCGGGCTGAAGGAGATGTCTTCGGGGAGGGCGTACTCGGCGGTCGGCACGCGGTAGCGGGCCTCGCGCAGGTCTTCGGGGTCGGCGCGGTCGCCGATCGTCTCGATCGGAACGCCGAGTCCGCGCAGATTCTCCTTGTCGCGCTCGAACATCTTCTCGAGCGCGTCCTTGGACGCCCCGGCCTCCCACTGCTCGCGATAACCGGCCACCGACGACAGGATCGTCTCTTTGGTCAGCCCCTGTTCGGTCGCCATGAGGGCGACGACGAGGTTGACCAGACGCTCCTCCGGAGCGGGTCGGGACGAGGTGGCGGACACCCGCCCATCCTAGGCGCGGTGGTCGGTCAGCCGACGACGCCGAGGATGTCCACGACGTAGACGAGCGCCTTGTCCGCGGGCGCCTGCAACGCCTGCTGGTCGGCCTCCGTCTGGTCGGCGGGCACGACGACCAGCACCTGGGAGCCGACGGTCTGGCCCTCGAGCGCGGAGGCGAGCGCGGGCGGCAGTGCCGACACCGCCGCCTGCCCGGGCGCGCCGTTGTCCCAGGTGGAGGCGAACGTGGTCGTGGCTCCCCACGCGATGCCCTGGAGGTGGATGACGACCGACGAGTCGGCGGTCACCTCTTCGCCCGAGCCCTTCTTGATGGTCTGCGACCGCGCCTCGGTGGGAGCGTCACCGGCGGGGATGACGACACCCGGCTGACCGTCGGGCGCGCGCACGACGGAGGGCATGCCCGAATCGGCGTTGAACTGGTCGGCGCCGTTCGCCGCGGGCAGGAACACCCGGCGGAGGTCGAAGACGAAGACCGCACCGTCGCCCTCGTTCACGCCGAGGGCCTGGGCGCCCTGGGCACCGAGATCGGAGCCGGGGATCGCCACCGCCACGCGGGAGCCCTCCGCCGCGCAGTGCAGCAGCGGCGCGATGGCGGGGATCGACTGCGCGAGCCTCGACAGGGGCGTCGCCGACGCGACGTCGGACTTGTACGGGGTGGCGACCAGCTTCTCACCGGTGGTCGCGTCGAACACCGTCACATCGACCAGGGCGAGCTGGTTGTCGACGGTGAGGCGCTCGCCGTCGCCGGCGATGAGCGTCTGCGCGCCGGACTGCTCGGGAAGGAAGGGGGAACGCACGGAAACCGTGGGCGCCGTGCCGAAGTCGCCGTCGGCCTGGACCGCGGCCCCGATCGCACTGTCGGTGGGATCCGAGCACGACGCGGCGGGGGATGCCGAGCATCCGACGAGACCGATGGCGGCCAGGGCGGTCACGGCGACGAGGGCGGGGAGTCTGCGCACCGGATCAGTTTAGGCGTTCGCGTCGGGTGTCTCCGTCGCGCCCGCGGGGTCGCCCTCGCGGTGACGGACACCGTCGGCGGCCTTCTGCGCCTCCCGCACGCGCTTGCGGAGGTTCTTGTCGGTGATCTCGCGGTCGCCGACGGCGCCGGGGGTCCACAGCTCGACGTCCTCGTCGCCGTAGCTCGACTTCGACGCGCGGCGCTTGACCTCGGGCGGGACGGCGCCCGGGGCGAGACGGCGGGCGGTGAGCAGGAAGCCGGTGTGCGCCACCATGCGGTGGTCGGGGCGGACCGCGAGTCCTTCGACGTGCCAGCCGCGGACCATGGTCTCGGAGGCATCCGGGTCGGTGAACAGCCCCGTGGCACGGATGTACTCCGCGACGCGGCTCAGCTGGGTCGCGGTGGCGACGTAGCAGAGCACGACGCCTCCGGGGGTGAGCGCGTCGGCCGCGGCGTCGATGCACTCCCACGGCGCGAGCATGTCGAGCACGACACGATCGACGGATGCCGGGGCGACGGCATCCGGGAGGTTCTCGACGAGGTCGCCGACGACGACCTCCCACGTGGCGGGGGTCGCGCCGAGGAACGTCTCGACGTTGGCGCGCGCCACGTCCGCGAACTCCTCGCGGCGTTCGAACGACACCAGGCGCCCGCTCGGACCGATGGCACGCAGCAGCCACAGCGACAGTGCGCCCGAACCGACGCCCGCCTCCACGACCGTCGCGCCGGGGAAGATGTCGGCCTGCGAGAGGATCTGCGCCGCGTCCTTCGGATAGACGATCGCCGCCCCCCGCGGCATCGACATCACGAAGTCGCGCAGCAGCGGCCGCAGCGCCAGGTAGTCGTGACCGGAGCTGTTGGTGACGACGCTGCCGTCGGGCTGGCCCACGAGGAGTTCGTGCTTGAGGACGCCGTTGTGGGTGTGCAGCTCGCCGTTCTCACGCAGCGTGATCGTGTGCATCCGGCCCTTGGGCCCGGTCAGCTGCACGCGATCGCCGACCCGGAAGGGTCCGCTCAGGTGCGGGGTCTCGCTCATCGGGTCTCCTGCGGGTTCGGCGCGGCTGCGTGGGTGAAGTGAAGGGTCGCGAGGTCCGCGGCGCCGCGTCCCTCCAACGTCGGCCAGAGGTCGTGGGCCCCGACCCCGTCGAGCGGCACCATGAGCGGGACGCCGAGGGTGACCGCGCCGCTGGCGATCGCCGAGCGCAGGCCGTTGGGCGAGTCCTCGATCGCGACGGTGTCGACGATCGAGACGCCGAGGGCGTCGGCCGCCTGGAGGTAGGGATCGGGGTGGGGCTTGGGCCGTGCGACGTCGTCGCCGGCGACGACGACGTCGAACGCGGGGAAGTCGATCAGGTCGACGACCGAGAGCGCCATGCGCCGCATCGACATCGTCACGAGGGCGGTCTTCACGCCGGCGCGGCGGAGGTCGGCGAGCAGTTCGCGGGCGCCGGGCCGGAAGGGCACGCCTTCCACGGCGAGCTGCCGCAGCACCTCATCGGTCAGGTGGGCGATGATCTCGTCGACGCCCCAGGGGACCCCGGCGTTCTGCAGCAGGCGGGCGGAGTCCTCGAGGGCGAGCCCGACCATCCCCAGCGCCTGCGCGTGCGACCAGGTGCCGCCGAAGCGCTCCACGAGGGGGGTCTCCGCCGCCATCCAGAAAGGTTCGGTGTCGACCAGGGTGCCGTCCATGTCCCACAGGACGGCGGCGGGGGCGGGGGAAGTCATCGTTCCATCGTATCGAGCGCCCGGCGGCCGCCTCGCGCTCCCCCGGGCGCATGCGCCTATCCTGGATATCCAGCCCCGCAGGGGCAGAGGAGGTTGCGTGGACGCACTGGGTCGCCGGATCATCGTCGCCGCTTTCGACGGGTGGAACGACGCCGGAGAGGCGGCCTCGGCCGCGGCGTCGATGCTGCGCGCCGGCGGCGACTACGAGGTGGTGCACTCGGTCGACCCCGAGCTGTACTTCGACTACCAGTACACGCGCCCGCAGGTCGGAGTGGATGCCGAGGGTCGCCGCACGCTCACGTGGCCCGAGGCGACGCTCCTCCGCCCCGCCGAGCGCACCGACGGCCCGGAGATCTGGCTGCTCACGGGCGTCGAGCCCGCCCGAGCCTGGCAGGCCTTCGCCGCCGAGTTCGTCGACGTGGCGCTCCGCGAGGACATCACGGGCTTCGTCGCGCTGGGCTCGATGATGTCCGACGTCCCGCACACCCGCCCGATCTCGGTCTTCGCCGGCAGCGACAACGACGCGGTCCGCCAGTCGCTCGGACTCGAACGGAGCCTCTACGAGGGGCCCGTCGGCATCCTGAGCGCACTCGGCGACGCGGCCGAGCGCGCCGGCATCCCCACGGCGAGCCTCTGGGCCAGCGTCCCGCACTACGTCGCGGGGCACACGCCCTCCCCCAAGGCCACGCTCGCGCTCCTCGACCGCCTCGAGACCGTCTCCGGCATCCCGGTTCCCCGGGGCGAGCTGGCCGCCGAAGCCCTCGCGTGGGAGGCGTCGATCGACGCCGCCGCCGCGGACGACGACGAGATGCGCGACTACATCCACCAGCTCGAGCAGACCCGCGACACGTGGGATTCGCCCGAGGCATCGGGAGACGCCATCGCGCAGGAGTTCGAACGGTACCTGCGGCGCGGCGGCGACGGCCCGACCAAGCCGGGCCGCGACGACCCGCCCCGCCGCTGAACGCGAGAACGGCGCCGTCCCCGAGGGGGCGGCGCCGTTCTGCTGCGTGCGGGGTCAGCCGGAGATGATGGTCGACTCGGCCGGCACGACTCCGGTGAGGAGCAGCACGATGACCACGACGCCGAGGACGATGCGGTAGATCACGAACGGCAGGAAGCTGCCCTTCTTGAGGTACTGCATCAGGAAGGCGATCACGAGGAAGCCCACCACGAACGCGATCACCGTGGCCAGGGCGGTCTCGCCGAGGTTGTACGGCCCGGTCCCCTCGTCGAAGCTCTTATAGAGCTCGTACAGCCCGCTGACGAACACCGCGGGGACGGCGAGGAGGAACGAGTACTCCGCGACGGCGGTGCGCTTGTACCCGAGGGCACGGCCGAGCGTGGTCGTCGCGCCCGACCGGGACACGCCCGGCACGAGGGCGAGGGCCTGCGCGAACCCGTAGGCGAGGCCGTGCGGGTAGGTCAGGTCGTCGAGATCGCGTCGACGCTTGCCGTAGTGGTCGGCGAGACCGAGCAGGATGCCGAAGACGATGAGCACGACCGCGGTGATCCAGAGGCTGCGGAAGTTGTCGCGGATGAGGCTCTGCAGGAGGAACCCGGCCACCCCGATCGGGATCGTGCCGATGATGATCAGCCACCCCATGCGGGCGTCGGGGTCGTTGCGCGGCACCCGGCCGGTGAGCGACCCGAACCAGCGGGAGATGACCCGGCCGATCTTCTTGCGGAAGTAGATCAGCACCGCCAGCTCGGTCCCGAGCTGCGTGATCGCGGTGAACGTCGCCCCCGGGTCGGTCTGCGACGGCAGGAACTCCCCCACGATGCGGATGTGCGCACTGGAGGAGATGGGGAGGAACTCGGTCAGGCCCTGCACGAGCCCGAGGATGATGACCTCGAAGATGTTCTGCATGCGTTCCTTCAGTACGTCCGGATGAGGTCGGCGAGAACTCGACGACCGAACTCGAGCGCGTCGACGGGGACGCGCTCATCCACACCGTGGAACATCCCGGTGAAGTCGAGATCGGACGGGAGTCGCAACGGCGCGAACCCGTAACCGGAGATTCCGAGGGAGGCCAGGGCCTTGTTGTCGGTGCCGCCGCCCATGAGGTACGGGATCACCGGGACGCCGGGGTCGTGGCGGGCCAGCTGGCCCACCATGGCATCCACGAGGTCGCCGGCGAACGGCACCTCCAGTCCGATGTCCTGGTGGACGATCTCGACCTCGATGTCGGGGCCGACGATGCGGCGGATGTCGGCAAGCGCCGCCTCCTCGGTACCGGGCAGCACCCGCACGTCGATGAGGGCTTCGGCACGGTCGGGGATGACGTTGTGCTTGTACCCCGCGGTGAGTCCCGTGGGGTTCGTCGTGGTCCGAAGCGTCGAGCGGAGGAACCCCGATGCCGCGCCCGCGCGCTGCGCGAGGAGATCGGGGTCGCCCGCGTCATCGCCGGTGAGCTCGGCGAGGCCCGCGAGGAGCTGCGTCGTGGTGTCCGTCAGGCGGACGGGCCATCGCGTCCGGCCGAGGGCGGCGACGGCCTCCGCGACCGCGGTCACGGCGTTGTCGGGGTGCAGGGCGCTGCCGTGACCGGCGCGGCCCCGCGCGACGAGCTTGATCCACAGCAGGGCCTTCTCGCCCACCTGCAGCAGGTACGCGCGCCGATCGTCGACCGTGATCGAGTATCCGCCGACCTCACTGATCGCCTCGGTGGCACCCGCGAACCACTCGGGGCGGTCGCGGACCACCAGGGCCGAACCCTCGACGCCGCCGTTCTCCTCGTCGGCGAAGAACGTCACGATGATGTCGCGTTCGGGCTGCTCCCCCGCGCGCAGCACGTCGGCCACGGCGGAGAGGATCATGGCATCCATGTCCTTCATGTCGACCGCCCCGCGGCCCCACAGGATGCCGTCGCGGATCTCGCCCGCGAAAGGGTCGACGCTCCAGTCCTCGGCGACGGCGGGGACGACGTCGAGGTGGCCGTGCAGGATCAGCGCCGGCTTGTCGCGGTTGCGGCCGGGCACGCGCGTCGAGAGGTTCGTGCGGCGCGCGATCGGCTCGTAGTAGTCGACGTCGAGACCGAGGTCTTCGAGGTACGCGCCGGCGTACTCGGCGGCCTCGCGCTCGCCGCGCGACCGTCCGCCGCCGAAGTTGGTGGTGTCGAAGCGGATCAGGTCGGCGGCCACGCGGGCGACCTCGGGCGGGTCGGCATCGTGCTCGGACATGGGCACTACGGTACCCGGATGCCGGGCCCTCCCCCGTCCACGCCACGAGGGGGACGCGCCCGGGTTGCGGCCGCGGTTCGGGGGCACGGCGCGGGCGTGGTAATGTCGTTCTTCGTTGCGAAAGCGACCAACACCCAATGCGCGGGTGGCGGAATAGGTAGACGCGCTAGCTTGAGGTGCTAGTGCCCGTATAGGGCGTGGGGGTTCAAGTCCCCCCTCGCGCACAGATGAGAAAGACCCCCGGGTTCATCCCGGGGGTCTTTCTCGTTTCTGCGGGAGCGGGAGGGCTGTGAACCCGTGCGGGGTTGGGCCCACGCCGCCGGAGGCTCCGCGTGCCGCGCAGCGGCGCGTGGAGGGGCGGTGGGGAAAGTCCCCCCTCGCGCACAGAACGAAGAAGGCCCCGGATTCGTCCGGGGCCTTCTTCGTTGTCTGCAGGAGCGGGCGGGCGACGAACCCCGACCCGGCGCAACCGTGACACCGACGAAACGCCCACGTGACATCGTGGCTTTAGCGTCGAGGCATCCCGGAAGGATGGATGCCACATGTACCGGTTCCACGTTCCCACCATCGACATCTCCGCCTGGGTCGGCCGAGGACCCGAGGCGGCCCGCGCGGCCGTCGTCGCCGCCGTCGATCACGCCTGCCGCACCGTCGGGTTCATGCAGATCGTCGGGCACGGCGTACCCGACCGGGTGATCTCCGATCTCGAAGAGGCGCTCGACGACTTCTTCGGCCTGCCCCTGGATGCCAAGAAGCAGTACGTCCGCCCGGCCGCCGAGAACCGCGGGTACACGCCTCCCAAGAGCGAGTCGCTGAGCTACAGCCTCGGCATCGACCCGGTGACGCGGATGAACGACTTCTTCGAGGCGTTCAACGTGGGCACGTCCTGGCGCGACTATCCCGGCACGACGGCGACCCCCGCGGACTACGCCGAGAACACGTGGCCGGACGCCACCCCCGCGTTCCGCGGTGCGGTCGAGGCGTACTTCGACGAGGCCCGGCGGGTGGCCCAGACGCTGACGCGCGTCTTCGCGGCGGCGCTCCGGGTGCCCGACGACTCTTTCGACGCTCTCACCGACCACTCGATCGACGTGCTGCGGATGAACAACTACGCGCTGCCACCGGGCTCGATCGAGCTGGGCGCCGAGCTGACCGGAATGGGCGAGCACACCGACTTCGGACTCGTGACGGTGCTGTGGGCCGACCGCGTCGCGGGGCTGCAGGTGCTGGGGCTCGACGGGTCGTGGAACGACGTCATGCCGGCCGAGGGGGCGCTGCTGGTGAACATCGGCGACGTCGCGGCACGGCTGACGAACGACAAGTGGCTCTCGACGCTGCACCGGGTCAAGCCTCCCGTGATCAACGGCACCATCGAGCGGCGCCGGTCGGCGGCGTTCTTCCACGACGGCAACGCCGACGCGGTGGTCGGGGTGCTCCCCCACTTCGCCACGCGGGAGTCCCCGGCCCTCTACGAACCGGTGACGGTCGCGCAGCACATCGCCGCGAAGCTCGCCGGTTCGCGCGCGGGCCGGAAGAACCTGTCGGCGGTGCGCGAGGCCGCGCGGGTCAGCGCGAGCCGCGGCTGAGCGTCGCGCCGCGAGATGCCCCGGGGCGCCCGGGCCGTCGCGGCGCCCGGGGTGCCGCGCGAGGCCGCGGCCGCCGGGACGATCCGTCGGCGCCGCGCCGCTCGGCATCCGTCATAAACGCGATCCGCGCGCATAAACGCGTTGTCTGCGCGTTTCTCGTCGTGGATCGCGTTTATGGCGGACAGAACGTCGGGTGCGAGCGGATGCCAGGGCGTCAGGCCGCGGACACCCCGAACAGCAGGCCCAGGACGTACGTCACGGCGGCGGCGCCGAAACCGATCGCGAGCTGGCGCAGACCGCGCTTGAGCGGCGAGGCGCCCGAGAGCAGCCCCACCATCGCGCCGGTGCCCAGCAGGGCGACCCCGACGAGACCGAGTGCGAGGGCGACCGCCCCGACACCGCTCATGCCGAAGATCCACGGCAGCACGGGGATGATCGCGCCGGAGGCGAAGAACAGGAAGCTCGAGATCGCCGCGCCCCACGCGCTGCCGACGACCTCGTGCGACGACTCCCCGGGCGCTGCGGCGGCCGGGGCGGTGCCGGCCTGGGCCGCGGTGACCACCTCGCGCGCCTTGGCGAGGGCCTCCTCGGCATCCATTCCGCGGGTGCGGTAGACGAGCGCGAGCTCGTTGGCATCCAGGTCGAGGTGCGGCAGGGCCGCGTCGGCGTAGTCGTTCTCCTCGGTGGCCTCGAGCAACTCGCGCTGCGAGCGCACCGAGACGAACTCGCCCGCGCCCATGGACAGGGCGCCGGCGAGGAGGCCCGCGATGCCGCTGAACAGCACGAAGCTCGGGGCGACGCCCGTGGCCCCCACACCCATCACGAGCGCGAGGTTCGACACGAGGCCGTCGTTCGCGCCGAACACGGCGGCGCGGAACGTCCCGGACAGGCGGCGTCGGCCGCGCGCGGCGAGGCCGCGGACGACCTCGTGATGCACCTGCTCGTCGGCGGCCATCTGCGCGGTCGCGTACGGCTCGTCGGCGTACGGCGAGCGCGCCTCGGCGTTCTGGGCGAGTGCGAGGACGAAGATCGAGCCGAAACGGCGGGCCATCCAGGCGAGCATCGTGGTGCCCAGGCCCGGCCGGGGAAGTCGGTGGGGAGCGTCGCCGAGCAGGTCGATCCAGTGCTGCTCGTGGCGGCCCTCGGCCTCGGCGAGCGCGAGGAGGATCTCGCGCTCCTCGCCGGTGCGGCGGCTCGCGAGGTCGCGGTACACGCGGGCCTCGGCACGCTCGTCGACGAGATAGCGCGCCCAGCGGCGGCGGTCGCGGGCGGTGGGTGTGGCGGCGATCGTCACGGTTCTCCTTCAGGTCGGCCCCCACGTTAGGCCGCGGGATCCCCTCCCCCGGGCGCGTCGGCCGATACTGACAGCATTTCGGGCCTCCGAAGCCCGGAAAGACGCGGATGCCGGCGGCTCGGCGTCAGCATTTCGGCCCGGCGAATCCGCTGCTCTCAGGACCGGACGCGCTTGCGCAGCACTTCGATGCGCGCCTGCAACTGCGCGACGGTGGCGTGCGAGACGGCGGGTCCGCCGCAGATGCGGCGGAGCTCGGCGTGGACGAGGCCGTGCGCTTCGCCGGTCTGCCGGGCGTAGAGCCCGACGAGGCTGTTGAGGAGCTGCCGCTGTTCCTTGAGCGTGCGGTGCAGGGGCTGGGGCAGCCCGCCCTCGTCGACGCTGGGCGGCTCCTGGCCGCTCGCCTTCTCCTTCGCCTCGCGCGAGGAACGGTGGCGCGACTGGCGCGACGCCCGCGTCATGAGCACCTCGTGCACCTGTTCGGGTTCGAGGAGCCCCGGGATGCCGAGGAACTCCTCCTCCTCGACCGTGCCGGGGACGGCGAGCTGACCGAACTCCTGCCCGTCGAACAGGACGCGGTCGAAGTGGGCCAGCGAGCCGAGGGCCTGGTACTCGAACTCCTGCTCGAGCGCGTCGGACGCTTTGTCCTCGCGCTCGGCGGCATCCATCATGTCTTCTTCGGCGTTCCACTGGTCGTCCGCGTCGCTGTCGCGGTCGAGGGCGTGGTCGCGCTGGGCCTCCATCTCCCCGGCGAGCGCGAGGAGCTGCGGCACGTTGGGGAGGAAGACGCTCGCGGTCTCACCGCGTCGGCGGGCACGGACGAAGCGGCCGATGGCCTGGGCGAAGAAGAGCGGGGTCGAGGCGCTCGTGGCGTACACGCCGACGGCGAGGCGCGGGACGTCCACTCCCTCGGACACCATGCGCACGGCGACCATCCAGCGGCTCGTGCCCTTCGAGAACGTCTCGATGCGGCCCGAGGCCTCGGCTTCGTCGGAGAGGACGACGGTGACCTTCTCGCCGCTGATGTCCTCGAGGATCATGGCGTAGGCCCGCGCGGCGGTCTGGTCGGTCGCGATGACGAGGCCGCCGGCATCCGGGACCGTCTCGCGCACCTCGGTGAGGCGCCGGTCTGCGGAGCGCAGGACCGCGGGGATCCAATCGCCGTTGGGGTCGAGCGCGGTGCGCCAGGCCTGCGAGGTGATGTCCTTGGTGTTGTCCTGCCCGAGCTGGGCCTCCATCTCCTCCCCGGCCTTGGTGCGCCAGCGCATCTGTCCGGCGTAGACGAGGAAGAAGACGGGACGCACGACCCCGTCGTCGAGCGCGCGCCGGTAGCCGTATGCGTAGTCGGTGCGCGAGAGGCGGATGCCCTTGTCGTTGGGGTGGTACTCCACGAACGGGATGGGCGCGGTGTCGCTGCGGAACGGCGTCCCCGACAGCAGCAGACGCCGGGTGGCGCGGCCGTAGGCCTCGCGCAGCGCGTCGCCCCAGCTGAGCGCGTCTCCGCCGTGGTGCACCTCGTCGAGGATCACCAGGGTTCTGGCATCCATCGTCAGGCGCTGGTGCACATCGGCCTTCACGGCCACCTGCGCGTAGGTGACCGCGACGCCGTGGTACTGCCGCGACGGGGTGGCGTGCCGGTTGGAGAAGTACGGGTCGAGGCGGATGCCGACGCGCGCCCCCGCCTCGGCCCACTGGGTCTTGAGGTGCTCGGTGGGGGCCACGACGACGATGCGGTCGACGACGCGGCGGCGCATGAGCTCGGAGGCGAGGCGGAGCGCGAACGTCGTCTTACCGGCGCCCGGGGTGGCGGCGGCCAGGAAATCGCGCGGGCCCTTGCCGACGCCGTCCGGCCCGTCGGAGCCGAAGTACTGGTCGAGGGCCTCGGCCTGCCAGGCGCGCAGGCGCTGGGCCGTTCCCCAGGGTGCGCGCTGCGGGAAAGAGGGTGAGAGGTGCTCGGCGGCGAAGCTTCCGAAGTGGTGCTCGTCGGCATCCGCGGCCGGGTCGTACGCCTCGGGGGTGCGAGCCTGTTCCTCCAGCATCGAACCTCCATCCCTCACGAGCGCGAACATCCACGATAGGCGAAGCCGTGGGGGTGCGGTTGCGGCCTGGGGAGGGTTCCGCCACCCCACCAGCGATAAACGCGATCGGCGATGAGAAACGCGCCGTCGTCCTGTTTCTCGCCGCCGATCGCGTTTATCGGCGCAGATGGGCGCGCAGACCGCAGCGCAGCGCACGGCACCGTCGCCGAGAGGGGCCCCGCAGCACCCCTTGCCGTGTCGCAGCCCGGGGTTAGCCTGGAAGCGGAGGTTTCGATGACACTCGATCCGCACTCGCCCGCCCCGTCTCCGTTCGACAACCCCGGCCCGCACCCCTGGCGCCGCTTCGTCGCCCTCGGCGATTCGTTCACCGAGGGGATCGGCGACCCGCTGCCCGACGGCGGGCACCGCGGCTGGGCGGATCGTGTCGCCGAGGTGCTGGCCTCCCAGGTCGACGACTTCGCGTACGCCAACCTCGCCGTGCGGGGGAAGCTGATCGGCCAGATCGTCTCGGACCAGATCGAGCCCGCGCTCGCGCTCAAGCCCGACCTCATCACGTTCTCGGCGGGCGGGAACGACGTCATCCGCCCCGGCACCGACCCCGACGCGGTCTCGCAGCAGTTCGAGGATGCCGTCGTGCGGCTGCGCAGCGGGGGCGCGACGCTCGTCGTCTTCACGGGGATCGACACCGAGTTCACGCCGGTGTTCCGCGGCATCCGGGGGAAGGTCGCGATCTACAACGAGAACATCCGCTCCATCGCCGACCGCTACGACTGCATCGTCGCGAACCAGTGGGGGCTGAAAGAGGTCCAGGACATGCGCTTCTTCGACGACGACCGCCTGCACTACAACACGCTCGGCCACCACGAGGTGGCACGAATGGTGCTGCGCGCCCTGAACGTCCCCAACGACCTCCAGCCCATGCAACCCGAAGCGCTCACGCCCACGACGTGGCGCGCGGCGCGCGAGAAAGACCTGGTCTGGGCACGCTCGTACCTCGTGCCGTGGGTGCTGCGGCGCCTGCGCCACGAGTCGTCGGGCGATCACATCCTGCCCAAGCGCCCCGAGCCGCTGCCCGTGATCACCCTCGCCCCGGGCCGGGACCCCGCCGCCTCCCGCGAGACGCAGGTCTGAACTCAGCGCAGCGCGCGACCCAGTTCCCACAGCGCGACCGCGCTCGCGGCCGCGACGTTGAGCGAGTCCACTCCCCCGGCCATCGGAATCGTCACGACCGTGTCGGCGGCGGCGAGCGCCCCGCGGCTCAACCCGTCGCCCTCCGCCCCGAGCAGCAGGGCGACGCGCTCGTGCCCCGCAGCCGAGAACGCGTCGAGCGTCACCGCGTCCTCCGACAGTGCGAGGGCGGCGAGGTGCAGCCCTGCCTCCTGCAGCAGGGGCTTCGCCCGGGGCCACTCCGGCAGCCGCGTCCACGGCACCTGGAACACCGTTCCCATGCTCACCCGCACGCTCCGCCGGTACAGCGGGTCGGCGCACCGGGGCGTGACGAGCACGGCATCCGCCCCGAGGGCCGCTGCCGAACGGAACGCCGCTCCGATATTGGTGTGGTCGACGATGTCTTCGAGTACGACGACGAGCCGCGCGTCCTTCACGACCTCCTCGACGGATGCCAGGACCGGCCGGTGCATGGATGCCAGGAGCCCGCGGTGCACGGCGTATCCCGTCACCTGTTCGGCGACCTCGGCGGGCACGACGTAGATCTCGGCGTCCTCCCCGACGAGGGCGAGCGCGTCGTCGAGGAACTTCTCCTGCACGAGAACGGAGCGGGGACGATGTCCCGCGCGGAGCGCCCGATCCAGCACCTTCGCGGACTCCGCGATGTACAGGCCGCCCGCGGGCTCGGAGACCCGCCGCAAGGACACGTCGGTGAGGTCGCGGTAGTCGGCCAGGCGCGGATCGTCGGCGGCGTCGAGGGGGATCACGGGCATCGTCCCACTCTGCCAGCCTCCTCGGGCGACGGCGTCCGCGCGCGGTCCTAGACTCGATCCGACGGAGGTGGGCATGACGGACACGACGAAGGATGCCGAGACCATGGCATCCATCGATCGAGCCGTCGAGGTGCTCGCCGGTCGTCGCGTGGCCGTCCTCACCGGCGCCGGGGTGTCCACCGACTCGGGGATCCCCGACTATCGCGGCAAAGGTGCGCCCACGCGGACGCCGATGACGGCACAGCAGTTCCTCGCGAGCGCCGAGGCACGCCGGCGCTACTGGGTCGGCAGCCACCTCGGCTGGAAGGTGTTCGCCGCGGCCGAGCCGAACGACGGCCACCGCGCGCTCGCCGCGCTCGAGAACGCCGGCGTCTCCAACGGTGTCATCACGCAGAACGTCGACGGTCTGCACGTTCGGGCCGGCAGCCACCGCGTCGTCGAGCTGCACGGCACGATGCGGCGGGTCGGCTGCCTGCACTGCGGTCAGGTGTTCGACCGCCGCGATCTCGCGGCGCGCGTCGAGGCCGACAACCCGTGGATCACGCTGCCCGAGAACGTCGAGCTCGGTCCCGACGGCGATGTGACCCCGGCCTCGGCCGAGGGGTTCGTCGTGCCGGTGTGCTCGGTGTGCGGCGGCACGCTCAAGCCCGACGTGGTGTTCTTCGGCGAGTACATCCCCGTCGAGAAGTTCCGCGAGGCCGAGCAGCTCGTGCACGCCAGCCAGGCGCTCATCGTGGCCGGATCGTCCCTCGTGGTCAACAGCGGCATCCGGCTGGTCGAGCGCGCGCGGCGACGCCGCCTCCCCGTCGTCATCATCAACCGCGGGGCGACCCGGGCCGATCAGCGGGCCGCGGTCAAGATCGACGCCGGCACGAGCGACGTGCTCGGCGCCTTCGCCGAACGCCTGCCCGGGCTCCTCTAGCCGCCCGACGCCTCACGCCCCGCAGCGACGGGCCCGGCGGCGACGGCACCGACACCCGCGGGTAGGCTCGGACCGTGACGATTCTGACTCTGGTGCGACATGGCGAGACGGCGTGGAACTTCGGAGGACGCATCCAGGGCTCGACCGACATCCCCCTCAACGACACGGGCCGGGTTCAGGCCCAGGGCGTCGCCGAGATCCTGGCCGCCGAGAACGCCGGCCGCGAGGTGACCGTCGTGTCGAGCGATCTGTCGCGCGCGGCCGAGACCGCCGACATCATCGCCGCAGCTCTCGGCACCACCGTGAGCCGCCGGCTGGCAGGGCTCCGCGAGAGGTCCTACGGCGACGCGGAAGGCATGGATGCCGCCGCTTTCCAGGCGAACTTCGGCCCGTGGAACACCGCCCAGGTGCCGAACGCCGAAGCGTGGCCGGTCGTGCGCGAGCGCGCGCTCGCCGCGATCGCCGAGGTCGTCGCCGAGACGCCGGAGGGCGTGGACGTCATCGCGGTCGCGCACGGCGCGCTCATCCGCGAGGTGATCATGCACGCCACCGACGGGGAGTTCCCCCGCCCCGGCGAGCGCCTGCCGAACTGCTCCGCCACGGTCTTCCGCCTGGACGGCGAGAGCTGGGAGATGCTGGCCTACGCCGGCGTCGTGAGCTGAACCCCGGCCCTCACCCCGCCGCGTCCCGGGACCACACCAGCACCGTGCGGGTCGCGGTGGCCACGACCTCGTCGTTCTGCGAGCGGCCGGTGTGCGCGAGCACGACGACGCCCTGACCGGGGCGGGATGCCGACGGCCGCACCGACACCACCTCGGTCTCGGCGGTGAGGGTGTCACCGACGAACAGGGGCGCGGGGAAGCTCACGTCGCTCAGCCCCAGCTGCGCGACGAGCGTGCCCTGGGTCAGCTGCGCCACCGAGAGTCCGACGAGGGTCGACAGCGTCCACATCGAGTTCACGAGGGGCCTGCCGAAGGGCTGGGTCGCCGCGTACGCGGCATCCAGGTGGAGAGCCTGCGCGTTCATCGTGAGGGTCGTGAACAGAACGTTGTCGGCGTCGGTGACGGTGCGTCCGGGGCGATGCCCGTACCGCTCACCGACGACGAACTCCTCCAGATACAGGCCCCGCTGCTCGATCATGCGGCAACGGTACTCCCGGCCAGGCCCAGCGCCCGCGAGATCACCAGGAGCTGCACCTCGGTCGTCCCCTCGCCGATCTCGAGGATCTTCGAGTCGCGGTAGTGCCGCGCGACGGGGTACTCGTTCATGAAGCCGTTGCCGCCGAAGATCTGCGTCGCGTCCCGGGCGTTGGCCATGGCCGCGTCGCTCGCGGTCATCTTCGCCACGGCCGCGTCCACCGCGAAGGGCTTGCCCGCGTCGCACAGGCGCGCCGCGTGCACCCAGGCCAGACGTGCGGTGTGGACGCGCGCGTGCATCCGCGCGAGCGTGAACTGCACGTTCTGCTTCGTCGACAGGCGCTCACCGAACACGGTGCGGCTGCGGGCGTAGTCGACCGCCGCTTCGAGGCATCCCTCGGCCGCTCCCGTCGCGAGCGCCGCAATCGCCACGCGTCCCTCGTCGAGGGTGCGCAGGAAGTTCTTGAACCCCTGACCGCGCTCGCCGAGCAGGTTCGCCGCGGGGACGCGTACGGCGTCGAAGGTGAGCGGATGAGTGTCGGAGGCGTTCCAGCCGACCTTGTCGTACGCGGGTCCGACGGTGAAGCCGGCGGTGTCCCGCGGGACGATGATCGTCGAGATCTCGGGGCGGTCGCCGCTCCGGTCGGTGACGGCGGTGACGGCGACGTAGCTGGTGATCGCCGTGCCGGAGTTGGTGATGAACTGCTTCGACCCGTCGATCACCCACTCGTCGCCGTCGAGCCGGGCGGTCGTGCGCGTGGCTCCGGCGTCGCTGCCGGCCTCCGCCTCGGTCAGGCCGAACCCGGCGAGGGCGCGCCCGGAAACGAGATCGGGCAGGTACTCGGCCTTCTGCGCGTCGCTGCCGAACCGGTAGAGGGGCATGGCACCGAGCCCCACCCCCGCCTCCAACGTGATCGCGAGCGACTGGTCGACACGGGCGATCGCCTCGATCGCGACGCACAGCGCGGCGTAGTCGCCGCCCTGGCCGCCGACCTCCTCGGGGAACGGCAGCCCGAACAGCCCCAACTCCCCCATCTGGGCGACGATGTCGAGCGGCAGCTCATGGGCGCGATCGGCCTCGTAGGAGCGCGGCGCGATCACCTCGTCGGCGAACTCGCGCACCATCCCGGCGAGCTCGCGCTCGTCGTCGGTGAAGGCCTGCTGGCTGTCGATGCTCACGGGGATCCTCCTGGGGATCGAGGGGACGGATGCCGCGAACGCGGCGTTTCGAATCGGGTGCGGGGCAAGGAGCGCGAGTCCTCGTGCCCGGGTCACCGCAGGAGCATCGCCCGGCCGGGCTCGCGCAGGACGCCGGCGACGTCGGTGAGGAAGCGTGCGGCCTCGGCTCCGTCGACGAGCCGGTGGTCGAACGAGAGGCTGAGGGTCAGCACGTCCCGCAGCGCGATCTCGCCGTGGTGCTCCCATGGGGTGCGGCGCACCGCCCCGACGGCGAGGATCCCGGCCTCACCCGGATTGAGGATCGGGGTTCCGGCATCCACGCCGAAGACGCCGACGTTCGTGATCGAGAACGTCCCGCCGGTCATGTCGGCGGGCGCGGTCCGGCCCGCGCGGGCGGTGCCGGCGAGCTCGGCGATCGCGTCGGCGAGGTCGACGAGCGGCAGGGCGTCGGCATCCCGGACCACGGGGACGACCAGACCGCGATCGGTCGCCGCCGCGATGCCGAGGTTCACGAAGTGGTGCTCGACGATCTCGCCCGCCTCCTCGTCCCAGCGGGCGTTGAGCGCCGGGGTGCGCCCGAGAGCGAGGCACACCGCCTTCGCCACGATCGCGAGGACTCCGATGCGGTGGCCGTCGAGGGCCCGATCGGTCTTGAGTGAGGCGAGGAGCTCGGTCGTCGCGGTGACGTCGAGCGTGAGGAACGTCGTGGCGTGCGGCGCGGTGAAGGCGCTGCGCACCATGGCGGCGGCGGTGTGCTTGCGCACCCCGCGGATCGGCGTGCGCGTGGTCCGCGGGTCGGAGGAGACAGCCGGGGGGACCGTCGACGCGGGGGGAACGGTGTCGGCGCGCGATGACCCCGCCCGTGACGCCTCAGCCGGGGGGACCGTCGACGCGAGGGAGAACGGATCGGCGGAGGCACGCGCGGGGGTCGACGCCACGGAGGTCGCGCCGGTGGATGCCGCCCGCGCGGCGAACTCCTCGACGTGCGCCCGCGTCACCAGGTCGCCGGGGTGGGCGGCGGCGACGAGGACGAGATCGACGCCGAGGTCTTTCGCGAGCTTGCGCACGGGCGGTGTGGACCGGGGCCGCTCGGGAGCCGAGTCCGCCGCCGCCGCGGGCACGACGTCGTGCGGCGCCGACCGGTGCACCGCGTGCTCGATCTCCGCCGTGGCGGTCGTCCCGGCGGCGCGGGGGCGGCGGCGCGGCCGCGCACCGGAGGCGGGCGCGGCGCCGTAGCCGACGAGGTTCGGGGTCGCCGCGGGCGCGGACTCCCGTTCCGTCGTGCGGGGTTCGTCAGCGACACGCCGTTCGGCGTCATCCGCGGCCGGGGTGTCGGCGGCGGACTCCGCGGACCCGGGCACAGCCCCGGGCGTGGTCGGGGCGGCATCCGCCTCTCCCACCGCGAAGGACACCAGGGGCGAACCCACGGCGACGACATCTCCGGCGGCGGCGTGGAGCCCTCGCACGGTCCCGGCGTACGGCGAGGGGATCTCCACGACCGCCTTGGCCGTCTCGACCTCGGCGATCGTCTGGTTCAGACTCACCTCGTCTCCCTCGTCGACGAGCCACTGCACGATCTCGGCCTCGGGGAGTCCTTCGCCGAGGTCGGGAAGCAGGAATTCGGCGATCACAGCGCCACCTCCGTCCGGGTCGGGGTCGACGTGCACGGGCTGGGGTGTTCCGCGATCACAGCGCCACCTCCCGGTCACCGGTCCGCTCGAGCACCGCGTCCACCGCGTGCAGGATGCGGTCGAGGTCGGGCACGTGGTGCTTCTCCAGCTTCGACGGCGGATACGGGATGTCGTGCCCCGTCACGCGCTGCGGCGGCGTCTCGAGGTGGTGGAAGCAGCGTTCCGTGATGCTCGCGACGATCTCGGCGCCGAGTCCCGCCTGGCGCGCGGCCTCGTGCGCGACGACGACCCGCCCGGTCTTGCGCACCGACGCGGCGACGGTGGTGAAGTCCATGGGCGACAGCGACCGCAGGTCGATGACCTCGAGCGAGATCCCCTCGTCCTCCGCGGCGAGCGCGGCGTCCAGCGCCGTGCGGACGAGCGCGCCGTAGGTGACGATCGTCGCGTCAGTGCCCTCGCGGGCGACGCGGGCGAGGTGCAGGGGTGGGGCGTCGGCGAGGTCGGCATCCAGATCCACCTCCCCCTTGGAGTGGTACAGGCGCTTGGGCTCGAAGAACACGACGGGATCATCGGATGCCACGGCCTGGCGGAGCATCACGTAAGCGTCCTGCGGGGTGCTCGCCGCGACGACGCGCAGTCCCGCGGTGTGCGCGAAGTAGGCCTCGGGCGATTCGGAGTGGTGCTCGGCGGCGCCCACGCCTCCGGCCCACGGGATGCGGATGACCATCGGCATCCGGATCCGGCCGCTGCTGCGGTAGTGGAGCTTGGCGACCTGGCAGACGATCTGGTCGAACGCCGGGTATACGAAGCCGTCGAACTGGATCTCCACCACCGGGCGGTAGCCGCGGAGGGCGAGGCCCACGGCGGTGCCGACGATGCCCGCCTCGGCGAGCGGGGTGTCCACGACGCGCTGCGCGCCGAAGCGCTGCTGGAGGCCGTCGGTCACGCGGAAGACCCCGCCGAGCTTGCCGATGTCCTCCCCCATGAGCAGGACACGGTCGTCGTCCGCGAGGGCGCGGGCGAGTCCGGCGTTGATCGCCGAACCCATCGTGAGAGCGGTCATGCGAGGTCCTCCCCTGCCGAGAATCCGGCGAGGTACTGCACGTAGTCCGCCTTCTGCTGGGCCAGGGCCGCGTGCGGCTCGGCGTAGACGTGGTCGAACACCGTCTCGGGTGCGCGGGTGGTCGCGCCGATGCAGGCGGCACGGACCTCGGCGGCGAGGCTGTCCGCCGCCGCGGCGACCTCCGCCAGAGCGGAGTCGTCGAGCACCCCGGCGGCGCACAGGTACGCCTCGAGACGCGCGATCGGGTCGCGCTGCGCCCACATCTCCACCTCGTCGGGGGTGCGGTAGCGGGTGGGGTCGTCCGAGGTGGTGTGCGGACCCATCCGGTAGGTGACGGCCTCGAGGAAGGCGGGGCCCTCTCCGCGGCGCGCGCGGTCGAGTGCCCACCGCATCGCAGCCACGCAGGCGAGCACGTCGTTGCCGTCGATCCGGAGGCTGGGGATGCCGAATCCCGGCGCGCGACCTGCGATGGGGTACTTCGCCTGGACGGTGACCGGCTCGGAGATCGCCCACTGGTTGTTCGAGCACACGAAGACGACGGGGACGCGGAACGAGGAGGCGAAGACCATGGCCTCGTTCACATCGCCCTGACTCGTCGCTCCGTCGCCGAAGTACGCCACCGCGACATCCGTCGAGCCGTCGCGCTGAGCGCCCATCGCCCACCCGGTCGCGTGGAGCGTCTGGGCACCGATGATGATCTGCGGCGGGGCCGCGTTGATCGTGGTGTGGTCGTACGCGGAGTGCTCCTCGCCGCGCCACGCGAGGACGTAGCCCTCGGGCCGCGCGCCGCGGGCCAGCAGCACGCCGTGCTCGCGGTAGCTGGGGAAGACGAAGTCGCCCGCGGCGAGCGCATGGGCGGTACCGACCTGCACGGCCTCCTGACCGCGGCACGGCGCCCACAGGGCGAGTTGCCCCTGGCGCTGGAGGGCGACGCCCTCGGCGTCGAGGCGACGGGTGAGGACCATGTCACGGTGGAGGGCGCGGAGCTCGTGCGGTGAGAGGTCGGCGATCCAGGGGTCCAGCGCGGAGTCGGCCACGCGGGTGCCGTCCGGCGCGAGCACGCGGGCGACGTCGTCGATGTCGGCGACGGGCTCGGCTGCGGCGTCCGCGGGTGTGGCGGAAGCGGCCGATCCGTGGTCCGGCTCGGTCTGGGTGTACGTCATCGTCATCCCTCCAGGTGCGGCCCGCGATCCTCGTGGGAGCGGGGCGGTCCGGGTGCCGGCAGCGTCGCCGACAGGCCCGACCGTACGCGTGGCAGGCAGGCCGCTCAAGACCTCCGCCGCAGGTTCAGCAATGTGCGCATTGCGGAGACCGGGCATCCTGCTAATGTTTCGCAGCATGACCAAGCTCGACGCGGTCGACCTCGATCTCCTCCGCGCCCTGTCCCACGATCCGCGGGCCACCGTGGTCGCGCTCGCCGAGAAGCTGGGGCTCTCCCGCAACACCGTCCAGGCGCGCATGAGCCGCCTCGAGAAGGGCGGGGTGTTCCTGGCGTTCGAGCGCACGCTGTCGGCCGAGGCCCTGGGCTTCCCGATCGAGGCGTTCCTGCAGGTCACGGTCCGCCAGGCGGAGCTCCCGGCGATCCGCGAGGCTCTCGCGCAGGTGCCCGAGGTGTTGCAGGCGCACGGCCTCAGCGGTCAGGTCGACCTGCTCGTGCGCGTGGCGTGCCGCGACACCCAGCATCTGTTCGACACCGACGCGCGGATCCTCGCGATCGAGGGTGTCGAGCGCACCGAGACCTCCCTCGTCATGGGCGAGGTGATCGGCTACCGCGTCGGTCCGCTCATGAACCTGGCGCGCGAACGGCTGTAGCGCCCGTCGACCGCCCGCGGCTCGCGGCGGGCTCGGGCGACGCGGCTACGGCCGATCCCCCGGCCCCGTCTACGGCGACGGCACCACCGGGATGGTCGCGGTCTCGGTCCGCTGTTCCATCGGGTCACCGGCATCCATCCGCACGAGCACGACGCCGGCGAGGAGCACCGCTCCCCCGATGAACTGCACGAGCGCGGGGGTCTCGCCGAGCAGCAGCCACGCGAACCCGAGGGCGAACAGCACTTCGCTGAGGCCGACGAACGACGCGACCCGCGACCCGATGAGCGGAACGGCGATGACGCCGAGCGCGTAGCCGAGCGTCGTGGCGACGCAGCCGACCCAGAGCAGGGGCAGGATGCCGGGCACCTCCATGCCGAGCATCGACACGGTGATCGAGGGCGCCGCGAACGGCAGCACACCGGTGGCCACGAGGACGCCCATGACGATCGTCCCGACGACGAGACCGCCGGCCGCGAGCGCGAGCGGCGGGAGCGAGTCGCCCGCCCGGGCGGCGATCACGAAGTACACGGCCGTGCATGCCGCGGCGCACAGGGCGAAGAGGGTCCCGAGGAGGTCGAACCGGGCGCCGCTGATGTCGACGACGAGCACGAGCCCGACCATCGCCACGATCGATCCGATCATGACGAGCTTCGAGGGCGCGCGGCGGGTGCGCACCCACACCGCCGCGACGAGCAGAACCGGCGCGATGTACTGGATGAGCAGGGCCACCGCGACGGGCATGCGTTGCATCGCCGCGAAGTAGAAGAGCTGGCAGCCGGCCACCGCGGTCAGACCGAACGCGAGGATGAGGAGGCCGTGGCGACGCACGAATCCGGGCTGGCGCCGCACGGCACGGATGAGCGCGGGGGAAAGCAGCAGGGATGCCAGCCCCATGCGCACCAGCAGGACCGCGCCGAGCGACCAGCCGCCCTCGAGGAGCGGCTTGACGAAGGGTCCGCTGGAGGAGAACGCCAGCGCCGAGGCGACCGCGATCGCGAGTCCGGTGACGGCACCCGACGCCCGGTGGGTCGGACGTGGGAGGGTGGCGGAGGAAGTAGTCATGCAAAGCCCGCTGTCATGAGTCAAGTACGTTTACACTCGTGACAGTAGAGCCTTCGCCTGTCAGGAGTCAACATGGTCTTCATTCGTGACACCGAGCTCGTCCTCCGCGCCACGGTCGAGCTCGTGAACACGCTCCCCCACACCGACACGACGGGGGTCGACACGCTCGTGTCACCCGACCAGCTCGACGACTTCGCGACCCGCCACGCCTACACCGGCTCGCGCACGCGTGACGACCGGGAACTGGCGGCGGTCCGTGGCATCCGCCCCCGGATCTACGAGCTGTGGACCGTCGACCGCGACGAGGCCGTGCCCCTGGTGAACGCCATGCTCCGCGACGGGAAGGCGCTGCCCCAGCTGGTGCGGCACGACGACTTCGACTGGCACATCCACGCCTCCGACCCCGCGGACGCCCTCGCTCAACGCATGCTCGTCGAGGCGGCGATGGCGTTCGTCGACGTGATCCGCGCCGACGAGTACGCCCGCGTCCGCGTGTGCGACGCCGACGACTGCAGCGGCGTCTACGTCGACTTCTCGAAGAACGGATCGAAGCGCTACTGCGACGCCGGAAACTGCGGCAACCGCATGAACGTCAACGCCTATCGACGACGCAAGGCGGATCAGCCCGCCTGACACCGCAACCGCATCCGCGCGCTCAGCGCTCCAGGAATCCTCGGATCGCGGATGCCGCGGCGGCGGGCGTCTCGTAGTGGATCAGGTGGCCGACGTCGGGGATCTCGACGAGTTCGGCATCCGGGAAGAGCGTGGCCAGGTGACGTTCCGCCTCGATGGGGGTGATGTCGTCCTTCTCGGCCGCGATCAGGAGGGTCGGCTGCACGATTCGCGGGGCGAACTCGCGCACGTCGTGCGAGACGCTGGTGACGAACGCGTCGTGGAGCACGTCGCGGTCGGCGAATCGCGAGAAGTACGCGTCGTGCTGTTCGTGCACGAACCGGCGCAGGCGCGGATCGCGGGTCTTGGCCATGGCGTTGCTCATCACCCGCACGATCACGCCGTTGCGCAGCAGCGCGTCGCCGAGGGCGCGCGGGAGCCGCGCGCCGGCGAGGTAGTAGAAGACGGCGAGGCGCGTGAGCACGCCGCGGGGCCCCTCGAGCGCGGGGGCGCCGATCGGGTTGACGAGGATCAGCCGGGGCGTGGCGAGCCCGCCCGCCACGGCCGCGGACGCCACGATCGAGCCGAACGAATGCCCGAGCACGATCGCGCCCGGCGCGACCGACTCGACGAACGCCCGCAGCCACGCGGCGTACGCGTCGAGGTCGTGCGTGCGGCCGGGGAGCGGGGGCGTCTCGCCGAAGCCGGGCAGGTCGGGAGAGATGACCCGGATGCCGGCCAGATGCGCCACCACGGGCTCGAGTCCGTGGTGCTCGCCGCGGAACCCGTGCACGGCGACGATCGTGATCGGATCGGCGGCGTCGCCGTAGGTCCAGTAGGCCGTCGTCCCACCGAGCACGTCGGCCGTTCCGCGCTCGACCGGGATCTCGGCCAGGAGCGGGGCGTAGGGGTTCGGCATCCGTCGAGTCTAGGCTGCACGCGTTGGCTCCGGCCGTGCCGCGGAGCGCCTCGGCGGTCGTGTCGGAGCCCCGATCTACTGTGAGCGCATGACCACGTGGCAGGCCGAGCCGCTCCCTCTGTTCCAGACGCCCGAGTGGGCGCGCGTCGTCGGCGTGTTCGACCTCGAGACCACGGGCGTCGACGTCCGCAACGACCGGATCGTGACGGCGCACGTGGGCGTGCTCGACGCGGACGGCCACATCATCGACGCGCGCGACTGGCTCGCCGACCCCGGCGTCGAGATCCCCGCCGGTGCCGCGGCGATCCACGGTGTCACCACGGCCCACGCCCGCGCCGAAGGAGCGCCCGCCGCGGAGGTCGTGTCACAGGTCGTCGAGGCGCTGCGGGCGTTGTTCGACGCGGGCATCCCGGTGGTCGCGTACAACGCGCCGTTTGACTTCTCGCTGCTCAAGTACGAGGCGCTGCGCCACGGTGTCGCGCCGATCGACGCACCGTCGCCGGTGATCGATCCGCTCGTCGTCGACAAGACCTACGACCGCTACCGCCGCGGCAAGCGCACGCTCACCCACGTCGCGGCGCACTACGCCGTGCCGCTCGAGGCGGCTCACGAGGCCTGCGCCGACGCCGTCGCCGCGGGGCGCCTGGCCCTGGCCCTCGCCGAACGCTACGCGGCCTGGCTGCCACCGACCCTCGACGAGCTGCACACGCGCCAGATCGCGTGGGCGCGCGCGCAGGCGGCGAGCCTCACCGAGTACTTCGTGAAGATCGGGCGGTTGGATGCCACGGCTCCCCCGCTCGACGGGGCATGGCCGATCCGCTGACGCGCGGACGACTGTCGCGATGACCTGTCGCCGACGGTGACCGTCGGCCGGTGGTGGCCGGCGGCCCACGACGACCGGCCACGGGCGGCGCTCGATGACGGGCTGGGATCTCCCACGGGCGATGTCGGAGGCCCTCGCTAGCGTTGGTTCATGGACTTCCCGCCTCCCGCAGCCGATCGGTCAGTCGCGACCGTTCGCAGCGACGAGGCGCCCTGGCCCGACGAGGACACCCTGCGTTCCGACGCGGATTCCGCCTGGGCGATCACGCTCGGGCTGGTCGACGAAGACGATCCCCTGGGCACCGCCCCCGGCGGCGGGCCGTCGCACGGACCCGCCTCGCTCCTCGACCGCCTCGAGGACTCGTCCACCGCACGGCACCGGGCCGCTGCCGCAGAGTACGACCTGATCCTCCGCGTGCTGCAGGACGCGCTCGATGACCCCGCGGTGTGGGTCGGTCCCGACCCGACTCTCGACGGACTGTGGCACGACCCCCGGGGCCGCACGGTCGCCGCCGTCCGCCGCGATCGCCTCGACATGGCCGAGCGCGCCGCGGTGGCCGAGATCGCGGTCCGGCTCCGTCTGGCGGAGCAGACCGTGCGCACGCAGGCTGCGCACGCGACCGTGCTCCGCGAGCGATGCCCGCGGATATGGGCCGGGTTCGCCGAGGGCCGTGTGTCAGAGCGCCACGCCGTCGAGACCGCGCGGCTAGCCGCCACTCTCCCGCCGGATCGCGACTCGTGGGTCGCGTTCGACACCGGCGCCCTCGACCGGGCGCTGAGGCTCGCGCCCGCCCGGTTCGCCACCTCGGCGCGAACACTGCGGGAACGTGTCCACGCCGAGTCCCTTGTGACGCGCCACGGTCGCGCCCGCGGCGACCGGGGTGTCTGGATGACGCCCGAGCTCGACGGCATGGCCACACTCACCGCCTTCCTTCCCGCCGACCGTGCCGCGGCGGCGATGACGCGGGTCGACCGCGCCGCGCGACACCTCGCGACCGCCGACGACGAGACGCGCACGCTCGCTCAACTCCGCGCCGATGCGTTCGCCGACCTCCTCGTCGGGGCACGGCCCGCGGAAGCCACAGCCGACCTCGAGACCGCGGCAGCGGGATCCCGGGTCCCCGCGTCGAGCGTGAGCCCGGCTGCCGCCCGTCCGGGCATCGTCGTCACCATCCCGGCTCTGACCCTGCTCGGCGCCGACGACGCTCCCGCGACCCTCGACGGGTACGGCCCGATCGACCTCGAGACCGCCCGGCGGCTGGCGGGCGATGCGACGTCGTGGATCCGCGTGCTCACCCACCCCGTGACGGGTGCGCCCGTCACCCTCGACCGCACCACCTACCGGGTGCCCACGGCACTGCGCCGCTGGCTCGGGATCACGTCGCCGACGTGCGCCTTCCCCGGCTGCGCCCGCCCGACCCGGGAGTGCGACCTCGACCATCTGCACGCCTGGAGCGAGGGCGGCACGACCGACGACGACAACCTCGATCCCGAGTGCCGCCACCATCATCGCCTCCGCCACGAGAGTCGCTGGGCCGCCGGCCGCGACCCCGATACCGGCGGCCTGTCATGGACGACCCCGTTCGGCGCGCACGTCGACGCCGACCCGCCGCCGTTCTAGCCCGGAACCGCGCCGAGCGGGCGAGCACACCTTGTGACCGGCTGCCAGGACGACCGGCTTCCCGGACGACACGCACCCGGAACGACACGCACCCCGGAACAACCGGCGGCCGCACGCGGGAAGCTCGTCGTCCCGTGGAACCGCAAGGGGGACGCCCCCGAGCCAGGGACGACCCGCGTTTCGGACTGCCTCCGCAGCGCCCGGTACGCTCCCCCCATGGACGTGCCACCCGAGTCCTCGCCGCCCGATTCGCCGGCCTCGCGTGCCCCGGGTGCCCCGGGTGCCCAGCGTGCCTGGGCGCTGCGCCCCGCACGGCCCGCCGACGCCCCCGCGATCGCCCGCGTTCACGCGGCATCCTGGCGGGAGACGTACGGGAGATTCGTCGACGACCCCGACACCAACCCGTGGTTCAGCGTCGACCGTCGCATCGCCGTGTGGGAGGCCACTCTGCGCGAGGCCGGAACGTCGACGATCGTCGCCGAGGGCCCCGAGGGGATCGTCGGGTTCGCGTCGACGACACCGTCGACGGAATCGGATGCCGTCCGCCCCGAGGAACTCGCGATGCTGTACGTCCTCGAAAGCGCCCACGGATCGGGCGTCGGTCAGGCGCTCCTCCACGCGACTCTGGGCGACCGGCCCGCGTCCCTGTGGGTCGCCGCCGACAATCCCCGGGCCCACGCGTTCTACCGCCGCAACGGGTTCCGGCCCGACGGCGCCGAGTCATCGTTCGGGCCGATCCCCCGAACCGTCCGGCTGATCCGCTGAGCACCGGGCCGCACCCCGCCCGCTGACCCGTTCCGCCGGGGTAACCCCTACGCCGCTCCGGCGCTCCAATCCCGCGCTACGGCACCCACCCCGCTGCAGCGATCCGATCCGGCCCGACGGCGCCGACCAGCGCCGACACACCTGCGAGAATTCGTCGGTGACCGTCCGCATCGCCACCGTCCAAGCCGAGGCGACGCCCGGCGACATCGCGGCCAACCTGTCGAGCGCGGCGACGTGGATCGAACGCGCCGCCGAGCGGGGCGCGGACGTCGTCGTGTTCCCCGAGGCCTTCACCACCGGATACGACGAGTCCGCGTTCGCCGGCTCCCTCCCCTCCGCCGACGACCCCGCGTGGCTCGCCCCCGTGCAGCGCGCCGTCGACGGCACCGGAGTGGTCGCAATCCTCAACACCGCCCTCGACCGCGTCGACCGTCGCACGCTGACCGACGTGATCGTCGTCCCGCGCGAGCCCCCGGTCATGGCGTACGACAAGCAGCACCTCTACGACAGCGAGCGCGCCGTCTTCGCCGCCGGCGAGGGCGGATTCTCGTTCGTGGTGAACGACCTGCGTCTCGCGCTGTCGGTCTGCTACGACGCGAACTTCCCGGAGCACGCTGCCGCGGCCGCCGCCGCGGGTGCCGACGTCTACGTCAACAGTGGCGCGTACTTCCCGGGCGGCTCCCACCGCCGCGACGTCCACTACGCCGCCCGCGCGCTCGATAACGGCATGTACGTCGTGTTCAGCGGCCTCACCGGCGGGTCCCACGACTTCATCGGCGGCTCCGCGGTCTTCGACCCGCTCGGCCGCCGTGTCACCGGCGTGGCCGCCGCGACCCCCGGCGACACCCCCGCGACGTCCACCCCTCCGGAGGGCCTGGCGATCGCCGACCTGGATGCCGCGGTCGTCGCGGCCGCCCGCGAGCACCAGCGCATGTGGGCCGACCGCCGCGACGATCTCGGAGTCCCCCGCACGATCGGCACCGTCGCCTCCGGGGCATCGGTAGACGCCTGAGGGGTGACGCCAGAAGCGTGAGGCGCGACGCCCGCCACGCGACGCGCAACGCCCACCCCCGACACGCGACGCCCGCCGCCAGAAGCGCCACGCCCGCCGCAGGACCTCCACCACGGGAGTGTCGTCCGCCCCTCACCGCCCGATCAGCCGCGCCAGAGCCTCCTTGCCGCGCGGCCAGTCCCCCAAGCCGCTCGCGGAGTTGAGGTGGCCGCCCGCGGGAATCGCCTCGAACGCGCTCCCCCACCGGCGTCCGAGCTCCCGGGCCACGTCGACGGCGCAGAACGGGTCGTCGACGCTGGCGACCAGGACGGTCGCACTCGGCAGCGGGCGTGCGGACATCCCGAGGAAACTGGCCGTCACGACCGATCGGAATGCGCTGCCCGACGGGTCCGGCGGTGCGACGAGGAGAGCACGGAGTGGTCGCCGGGTGGTGGTGGCGAGCCATTCCACGACGGCCCAGCATCCCAGGCTGTGCGCCACCAGCACGATGTCGTCGACGCGCGGATCGAGGAGGCCCACGCCGCGATCGATCGCTTCGACCCAATCGTCGAGCTCGGGCACCGACCACGAGCCCGGCTCGATCCGCACCGCCCGCTCTCCCCAGGCCTGCTCCCATCGCGACTGCCAGTGCGCGTCATCCGACCCGTCGATCCCGGGCACCACGACATAGCCGATCATCCTGCTCCTTCTCACTCCATCGCCGATCGGACGTTCCGCGAACGCCCCCGTGAACCATGATGATGAGACCATCGACCGCCGGCACGCCCGGCAAGCGTTCTTAAAGCGTCGAAGGGAGAACACGATGGAATCACTCGACCGCGTCGACCAACGCATCCTCGCGCTGTTGCAAGAGGACGGGCGGTTGACGGGCGCCGAGATTGGCCGGCGGGTCGGCCTGTCCCAGCCCGCCGCCAGTGCCCGCATCCTGCGTATGGAGAGGGCCGGGGTCATCGCCGGGTACCGCGCCGTCGTCGATCCCGCCGCGGTCGGGCTCAACATCCGTGCCGTCATCCGGCTGCGCACGACGCACGCGCAACTGAGCGCCGCGATGCACCTGGCGGCTCAGACGGCCGACGTCACCTCGACCCTCCGGGTGACCGGCGAGGACTGCCTGATCTTCGACGTCCACTGCGTCGACGCGGCGCGGCTGGAACGCGTGGTGGATTCCCTCGCGCGCTTCGGCCCGGTCACCACGGCGCTGGTGCTGCGCGAATACCCGTGCAAGCCGCTGACCCCCGCCGCCTCCCCCGCCCCGTGACGCGCGCTCTTCGGATCGAGGCGGTGCCTCACGACGGCCTCGGGTCCGACGACCTGGTCGCCCTCGGCTCCCTCTTCGACGCCGAGTACCTCGACGCGTTCGGCCCATGGCATCCGGCACAGCCCTACGGCTATGCGGGTCACGACGTCCACGTCCTCGCGTGGGACGGGTCTCGCCTCGTCGGTCACGTCGGCTGGGCGCGCCGCCGGATCGACGTCGGCGGAACCGAGGTCGCCATCGCGGGGGTCGGCGGCGTCCTCGTCGCCGACCGCGCGCGCGGGCGGGGCCTCGGGCGCCGGCTCCTGGGCGACTGCGCCGTGTCGATGGAAGCCGCCGGCGACGTCGACTTCGGATTCCTCGGATGCCGCGAGAGCGCCGTCCCGTTCTACCGGGCGTGCGGATGGCACCGGATCTCCGCCCTCGAACGCTCCGTGGCGCGAGACGGCTCGGCGGTGGTCGTCGAGCCCGGCCCGCCGCTCCTGATCCTGCCGCTCCGCACCCGCGCGGATGCCTGGCCGCCCGGCACCGTGGACCTCCGCGGCCGCGCCTGGTAGCCGATCCCCGAAATGACGGAAGCCCCCGTCCCGAAGGACGAGGGCTTCCGGCGAGAACCGCTGGGACTCAGCGCGAGCCGCCGAAGTTCTTGAAGCGCTGGTTGAACTTCTCGACGCGACCGGCCGAGTCCATGATGCGCTGCTTGCCCGTGTAGAAGGGGTGCGAAGCCGACGAGATCTCCACGTCGATGACGGGGTACTCGACACCGTCGAGCTCGATCGTCTTGTCGCTCGACACGGTCGAACGGGTGAGGAAGGTCTCGCCCGAGCCGAGGTCGCGGAACACGACAGCCTTGTACGTGGGGTGGATGTCAGTCTTCATGGGAAGTCCTTTGAGAAGTGGTGCCCTGGATTCTGCCAGGACGGTCAAAGTCTGCGGCGCCGGAGGCACCAAAGGACAAGTCTACCAGGCCCACGGCCCGCGCACGACGCTCGCCGTGCGGCCGTCAGGAGGCGCGGGCCGCGTAGCGACCGGCATCCTGGCTCAGGGTGATCTCGACGCCGAACGTGGCGGTCAGATTCTCGGCCGTGAGCGCCTCGGAGAGGGGCCCGTATGCCACGACCTCCCCGTCCCGCAGCAGGAGGACGTGCGTGAACCCGACGGGGATCTCCTCGACGTGGTGCGTGACCATGATCATCGCCGGCGTGGTCGGGGCCTGCGCGTAGCCGGAGAGGAGGGCGAGGAGCTCTTCACGGGCACCGAGGTCGAGGCTCGCGGTGGGCTCGTCGAGCAGCAGCAGCTCGGGGTCGGTCATGACGGCCCGGGCGATCTGCACGCGCTTCTGCTCGCCGTCCGACAGCGTTCCGAACGTGCGGTCGGCGAGGTGGTCGAGGCGCCACTCCGCGAGGACGCGCAGCGCGCGGCGCTCGTCGATGTCGTCGTACTGCTCGCGCCAGCGACCGGTCACCGAGTACGCGGCGGTCAGGACGACGTCGAGCACCGTCTCCTCCGGCGGCACGCGGCGCGCCATCGCCGACGAGGCGAAACCGATGCGCGGGCGCAGCTCGAACACGTCGGTACGCCCCAGACGCTCGCCGAGGATCGTCACCGAGCCCGAGGTCGGGTGGATGAGCGTGTCGGCCAGCTGCAGGACCGTGGTCTTGCCGGCGCCGTTCGGGCCCAGCACCACCCAGCGTTGATCGTCGGTGACGGTCCAGTCGAGGTGGGACACGATGTCCCGGGCGTTCCGGCGGACGACGACGTCGGAGAACTCCAGAACCTGCGGCATGCCTCCAGCCTAACGGCCTCAGCGCACCGGTAACGGCGCGCCACCCCGGCCTGGGGAAGGGCCCCTTACTTCCCCGCGACCTCCGCGTACAGCGCCGCGGTGGTCTGGGCGATCGCGCCCCAGCTGAAGTCCTCGATCGCGCGTCGGCGTCCGGCCTCGCCGTACTCGGCGGCGCGCGCGGCATCCGTCACCACTTCGGTGAGCACGCGCGCGAGATCGTCGACGAAACGCTCCGGGTCGACGGGAGTGCCGGTGCCGTCCTGCAGCTGCTCGATCGGCACCAGGCGGCCGGTGACGCCGTCCACGACGACCTCGGGGATGCCCCCGGTCGCCGTGCCGACGACCGCCGCACCGCAGGCCATGGCCTCGAGGTTGACGATGCCGAGGGGCTCGTACACCGACGGGCAGACGAACGTCGTGGCCGCGGTGAGGATCGCGCACAGCTCGTGACGGGGCAGCAGCCGGTCGATCCACACGACGCCCTCGCGGGTGGCCTGGAGACCGCGGACGAGTTCCTCGACCTCGGCGAGGATCTGCGGGGTGTCCGGGGCGCCCGCGCAGAGCACCAGCTGGACGTCGGGCGGCAGCTGCTCGGCCGCGCGCAGCAGGTACGGCAGCCCCTTCTGACGGGTGATGCGCCCCACGAACACCACCGAGGGCCGCGCGGCGTCGATGCCGACGGAGGCGAGGAACTCGTCATCCGAGACGGGATGCCAGGCCTCGGTGTCGATGCCGTTGTAGATGACGCGCACCTTGCCGGGGTCGAGCGCGGGGTAGCTGCGCAGGATGTCCTGGCGCATCCCCTCGCTCACCGCGACCACCGCGGCGGCCCCCTCGTAGGCGGTCTTCTCGATGTAGCTCGACACGGCGTAGCCGCCGCCGAGCTGCTCGGCCTTCCACGGCCGCAGCGGTTCGAGGCTGTGGGCGGTGACGACGTGCGGGATGCCGTGGAGAAGGGATGCCAGGTGCCCAGCGAAGTTCGCGTACCACGTGTGGGAGTGCACGACGTCCGCGCCGGCGACGTCGGACACGATCTCGAGGTCGGTCCCGAGGGTCTGGATCGCACCGTTCGCGGCAGCCAGTTCGGACGGCACCGCGTACGACGTCGTATCGGGTTCGTCGCGCGGCGCACCGAAGGCCCGCACCTGCACCTCGGTGCCTTCCGCCCGCAGCGCACGGACCAGCTCGGTCGCATGGACACCCGCTCCCCCGTAGATCTCCGGCGGGTACTCCTTGGTCACGACGTCGACGCGCATGAGACGAACCGTAGCGCAGCGAAACCCCTGCCGCGCGTCTGTTCCCGGGATCGCGCGCGCCCCCTAGTGTGGTGCCATGCCTGCAGCGCCGAAGGTCTTCGGAATCATCCTCGCCGGCGGCGAGGGAAAGCGACTCATGCCCCTCACGGCGGATCGAGCCAAACCCGCCGTCCCCTTCGGAGGCCAGTACCGTCTCATCGACTTCGCGATCTCGAATCTCATCAATTCGGGCCTGAGACAGCTCGTCGTCCTGACGCAGTACAAGTCGCACAGCCTCGACCGGCACATCTCCCAGACGTGGCGCATGTCGCCGATGCTCGGTTCGTACGTGGCATCCGTCCCCGCCCAGCAGCGCCTCGGCAAGCGATGGTTCTCGGGTTCGGCCGACGCCATCCTGCAGTCGATGAACCTCATCCGCGATGAGAAGCCCGACATCGTCGTCGTCATCGGCGCCGACCACGTGTACCGCATGGACTTCAAGCAGATGCTCGACGCGCACATCGCCTCGGACGCGCGGGCGACGATCGCCGGCATCCGCCAGCCCATCGCACTGGCGAACCAGTTCGGCGTCATCGACACCGACCCCTCCGACCCGACGATGATCCGCGAGTTCCTCGAGAAGCCGCAGAACCCCACGGGTCTCGCCGACGCGCCGCACGAGGTGCTCGCCTCGATGGGCAACTACATCTTCGACGCCGACGCGCTCGTCGAGGCCGTCACGCACGACGGCGAGCTGCCGACCTCCGCGCACGACATGGGCGGCGACATCGTGCCGTACTTCGTCAACCGCGGCGAGGCGGCGGTGTACGACTTCCAGCGCAACGACGTCCCCGGGTCGACGTCCCGCGACCGCTCGTACTGGCGCGACGTGGGCACCATCGAGTCGTTCTACGACGCCCACATGGATCTGATCTCGACGCTGCCCATCTTCAACCTCTACAACGACGACTGGCCGATCTTCTCGCAGACCTTCAACGCTCCCCCGGCGAAGTTCGTGCGCGACTCGGTGGGCCGCATCGGCAACGCGATCGACTCGATCGTGTCCCTCGGGTCGGTGCTGTCGGGGACGCACCTCGAGCGGAGCGTCGTCGGACCGTGGGCGCTCGCGGGCGGCGGGTCGACGATCACCGACTCGGTCCTCTTCGACGGCGTGCAGGTCGGCGCGGGAGCACGTATCCACCGCGCGATCCTCGACAAGAACGTGACCCTCGCGCCGGGCGCGACCATCGGGGTCGACCGCGAACGCGACCTCGCGCGCGGCTTCACCGTGACCGAGACCGGTATCACCGTGGTCGGCAAGGACGTCCGCGTCGACGTCTGATCCCGGATGCCGGAAGGGGCGGTGACCGCGATGGTCACCGCCCCTTCCGCGTCTCGGGAGGATCAGACGCCGACGCGCGCGAACGCGTCGCGGCTGATGCCCTGCGAGAGCACGAGCTTGGACCACTCGCGCGCGGTGTGCAGGCTGTGGTCGCGGTAGTTGCCGCAGCTGAACGCGTCGGTGCCCGGAACGTCCTCCCACTCCACGTCCTCGGCGATCGCGCGAAGAGAGTCGGAGACGGCGGCCACGACGTCACCGAGGTCGGGCTCTCCCCACATGATGAGGTGGAAGCCGGTGCGGCATCCGAACGGCGAGATGTCGATCACGCCGTCGATCCGGTCGCGCAGGAGGCTCGCGAGGAGGTGCTCGATCGTGTGGATGCCGGCGGTCGGGATCTCCCCCTCGTTGGGCTGCACGAGGCGCACGTCGAAGTTCGAGATGACGTCTCCGCGTGGGCCCGACTCCGTGCCGATCAGGCGGATGTAGGGGGCGAGAACGGCGGTGTGGTCGAGCGTGAAGCTCTCGACGTCGGCCATCGGGTGATCCTTTCAGCGGCGGGCACGTGTCCTCCGAGCCTACGCGCGGCCGCTCCGACCGGCGCCGCGTGGGTCACCGCATGACGCGCTAGGGTCGAGGCCGTGCCTGCGCCCGCCCGTTTCCTCGTCGTCCTGGATGCCGATTCCACCCTCATCCGCAACGAAGTCATCGAGCTCCTCGCCGACGAAGCCGGCCGCGGAGCCGAGGTGGCCGCGGCCACCGAGGCCGCGATGCGCGGCGAGGTCGACTTCGCCGACAGCCTCCGGTCCCGTGTCGCCGCGCTCGCCGGGGTCCCGATCGAGGCGTTCGCCCGCGCGATCGCGCGGATCGAACCGACACCCGGGGTGCGCACGCTCATCGACGCAGTCCACGCCCGCGGCGGGCTGGTCGGCGTGGTCTCCGGTGGGTTCCACGAGGTGCTCGACACCGTCGCGCCCGACCTCGGCGTCGACGTGTGGCGCGCCAACCGCCTCGGCGTCGCCGACGGCGCCCTGACCGGAGAGGTGGACGGACCGATCGTGGATGCCGCGGCCAAGGCCGACACCCTGCGCGAGTGGGCCGCGGCGCACGGCGTGCCGTCGCACCTCACGTTCGCGATCGGCGACGGTGCCAACGACCTCCGCATGATGGAGGCCGCCGGTCTCGGCCTCGCGTTCAACGCCAAGCCCGCCGTCCGCGCCGCGGCCGACCTCGTGATCGGCCCCGTGGATCTGGCCGCGGTGGTGCCGCTTCTCCCGCGCTGACGTCCTCTCCGCGATGTCGGCGGCCCGGCCTACAGTGACGTCATGGACGTGATCCTGGTTCCGGGCCTCTGGCTCGATGCATCGTCGTGGGATGCCGTGACCCCCGCGCTCACCGGGGCGGGGCACCGCGTGCACCCGCTGACCCTCCCGACCGATCCCGACGCCGGCATCCAGCACTGGGTCGACGCGGTCGTCGCTCAGGTCGACGCCGCCACCGACCCCGTGGTGCTCGTCGGGCACTCCGGCGGAGGCAACGTCGTGTGGGGCGCCGCCGACGCCCGTCCCGAGCGGGTCGCGCGCGTCGTCTTCGTCGACACCATGCCCCCACCGCCCGGCGCCATGATCTCCGAGTTCCCCGTCCAGGACGGTGTCGTCCCGTTCCCCGGGTGGGACTTCTTCGACGAGCCCGACATCGCCGACCTCGACGACGAGACGCGCCGACGCGTGGGAGCCGCGGTCATCGACGTCCCGGGCAGCGTCCCGACCGACCCGATCCCGCTCTCAGACGACCGTCGCCACGACATCCCCGTGACGGTGCTGTCGGGGCAACTCGACGAGGACGGCGTCCGCGAGGTCCTGACCCAGTGGGGCGCGTTCGCCGACGAGTTCGCGCGGATCCGCGACGTCGAGGTCGTCACGCTCGGCAGCGGTCACTGGCCCCAGTTCTCGCAACCCGAGGCCTTCGCCGAGAAGCTGCGCGCGGCGGTGCGCTGAGCGGAGGTGCGGGGAGGTGCGGGATTCCTCCGCCCTACCCCCGCACACCGCCGAAGAAGCACCGGTGTCCGCGAAGGAGACCTGCGCTCAGTGCCCCATGCCCAGTCCGCCGTCGACGGGGATGACGGCGCCCGAGATGTAGGCGGCGTCGTCGCCCGCGAGCCACGTGACGACGCCGGCGACCTCATCCGCCGACGCGAAGCGGCCGGCCGGAATGTTCTTCTTGTACTCGGCCTGCGTGTCCGCGGGCAGTTCGGCGGTCATGTCGGTCTCGATGAACCCGGGCGCGACGACGTTCGCGGTGATGCCGCGGCCGCCGAGCTCGCGGGTGAGCGATCGGGCGAACCCGACGAGGGCGCTCTTCGACGCGGCGTAGTTGATCTGGCCCGCCGAACCGTACAGCCCGACGACACTCGAAATCAGGATGACGCGACCCCAGCGCGCCTTCAGCATGCCCTTCGACGCGCGCTTGACGACGCGGAAGGCGCCACCGAGGTTCGTCGAGACCACGCTGTCGAAGTCGTCCTCGCTCATGCGCAGCAGCAGCATGTCCTTCGTGATGCCGGCGTTGGCGACGACGACGGCGATGGGTCCGAGCTCGGCCTCGATCTCACTGAACGCGGCGTCCACGGCGACGGCGTCCGTGACGTCCGCGCGGACCGTGAGCGTTCCGGCCGGTCCCTCGCCCGACCGTGCGGTGACCGCGACGCGCCAGCCCTCGGCCACGAAGCGTTCGGCGATGGCTCGTCCGATACCGCGGTTTCCTCCGGTGACGACGACGACGCGGTCCTGGGACATGTGAGACTCCTGCGGTGCGAGGGACGGAACCGGCCCAGCCTACCGACGACCTCGGTCCCGCCCGGCCCCCGGGCGTTTGACACGGCCCGCGCCGCGCTGGAAGCCTGGACGCGAGCACGACGAAAGGGACACCCGTGAGCGACGACCAGAACCCCGCCCCGCGCAGCGAAGGCGAGACGCCGGCCACCACCGGCGCACACGACGCCGCCGCGCACCCCGCTCCCCCGGCGCCGCCCATCCCGCCCGCGCCCGCCGCGGACGCGCCGTCGTACGCTCCGCCGACCTCCGACGCCCCCGCGGCCCCCGCGTACGACGCCCCCGCGACTCCGACGTACGACGCCCCCGCAGCCCCCGCCTACGGTGCACCCGCGGCGCCGCCCTACGGCACCCCGGCCTACGGCCAGGCACCGGCGTACGGCCAGACCACGGCATATGGCCAGTCCCCGTACGGATCGGCTCCCGTCGCCGGCGGCTACGGATCCGCCGTGCGGACCAACGTGCTCGCGATCATCTCGCTCGTGGCATCCATCGCGGGGTTCATCGGGCTGGTCCCGGTCATCGGACCGATCACCGGTGTGATCACCGGACACATCTCGCTCGCGCAGATCAAGCGCACGGGCGAGCAGGGACGCGGCATGGCGCTCGCGGGCACCATCATCGGCTGGGTCGGAATCGGTGTGGTCCTGCTGCTCACGATCTTCTTCATCGTGTTCGTGGGGATCGCGGCGAGCCAGTCCTCTCGATACGGCGCCTAATCGCGCCCTCGCCCCGCGAGACGGGCGTACCCTGGGGTTCACCGTGAAGACATCGCCCCGCGCCCAGTCAGCGACGTCGCTCCCGCAGGCTCCCCGGGACGACGCCGGATCCCGTCTCGTCAAGTACATGGTGATGATGGGGATCCGTTTCGCGTGCTTCGGAGCCATGTTCCTCGTGACCCCCTACGGCTGGTACACCTTCGTGTTCGCCGCCGGCGCGATCTTCCTCCCCTACCTCGCCGTGGTCGTGGCGAACGTGGGGCAGGATGCCGCGACGGTCGACGCGGTGAACCCCGAGCGCATGATCGAGGCCGCGCCGTCGGCACCCGTGTCGCCGTCCGCGGAGGCCCCGACCGTGATCCGCATCGCCGAGACGGCGCGTCTCGAGCAGCCGCGCGACGACCGGTCGTGACCGACGCCCCCGCCGAATGCTCCCGCGCCGGCTGCCGCGCGTCCGCCGAGTGGGCGATCCGGTGGCGGAACCCTCGGATCCACTCCGCCGACCGCCGCAAGACCTGGGTCGCGTGCGGCGAGCACGTCGGATACCTGCGCGAGTTCCTGAGGGCGCGCGACTTCCCCGTCGAGGTCTCCGCACTGGCGGACGACGCGGCGTGAGCGCGGGAGCACCGACCGACGTACGCTGGACGACGTGGTCAGGTCGATCGAGGTGAACGTACGAGCCGCGCGGAGCCCTCTGCGCGTCCGCGTCGCCCGCCCCGGGGCCGCCCCCCGCGGAGCGTCGTCGTGAGCGCGCGCGAGATGCCCGCCGCCGCGCGGTGGAGCATGTACGTCGGGATCGCGATCCTCTTCGCGATCGCGTGCGGCTTCCTGTCGAACTGGCAGTTCTCCCGCAACGCCGATCGCAGCGAGCAGTTGCAGCTCGTCGCCGACAACTACGACGCCGCACCCGTGCCGCTCGCCGACCTGCTCGCACCGGGCGCGCAGATGAACCCCGCCGACGAGTGGCGTCCGGTGCGGCTGGAAGGGCGATACCTCGCCGACGAACAGCTGCTGGTGCGCAACCGAGCGCACGGCGGGACGGCGGCGTTCGAACAGCTCGTCCCCTTCCGTCTGGTCGACGGCCGGACGTTTCTCGTCGATCGCGGCTGGCTTCCGCCGGGCAACCGTCAAGCCGATCCCGACGAGATCCCGGCGCCCCCCGCCGGCGACGTCGTCATCGAGGTCCGGCTTCGGCCCGAGGAGGCCGCACCGACCTCGGGGCGCACCGCCGAGCCCGGGCAGGTGCCGACGATCAATCTCGGTCTCGTCGCCGAGCAGACCGGACCCATCGAACAGGGTGCGTACGGCCTGCTCATGTCGGAATCGCCCGCGCCGGCGACCGCCCCCACTCCCGTCGACCCGCCGAGCAACGACCCGGGCCCGTATCTGTCCTACGCGGTGCAGTGGATCCTGTTCGCCGTGATGGGGTTCGGTTTCATCACGTACGTCATCGTGAGCGAGCGACGACTGCGCCGCGAGGAGGCCGAGGAGGCCGAGCTCCGCGGCCAACCGGAGCCGACACCCGAAGCCGAGCAGGTTCCGACGGAGCGCCGCCGCGTCGACCCCGTCGCACTCCACCGCTCCCGCAAGCGTCCGAAGGACCGCGACGCCGACGACGAAGACGCCCTGCTGGACGCCCGTTGAGCATCACGCTCGACGCCCGCTGAGCACGAGAAGAACACTGCCGCCGCGGCATCCGCTCGATCCGGACAGGATCTACGCGAGCGTGATCAGGTCGGCGTAGTCGCGGCCCCAGATGTCTTCCACCCCGTCGGGGAGGATCAGCACGCGCTCGGGGTTCAGCGCCTCGACGGCGCCCTCGTCGTGCGACACGAGCACGACCGCACCCTCGTAGTGCGCGAGGGCGCCCAGGATCTCCTCGCGCGAGGCGGGGTCGAGGTTGTTCGTGGGCTCGTCGAGCAGCAGCATGTTCGCCGACGACACCACCAGCGTCGCGAGCGAGAGTCGCGTCTTCTCGCCGCCCGAGAGCACGCCGGCCGGCTTCAGCACGTCGTCGCCCACGAACAGGAACGAGCCGAGCACCTTGCGCGCCTCGGTCGCCGTGATGTCGGGGGCGGCGGACATCATGTTGTCCAGCACCGACCTCGTGACGTCGAGGTTCTCGTGCTCCTGCGCGTAGTAGCCGATCTTCAGACCGTGCCCGGGCTCCAGCTGACCGGTGTCGGGCTGATCCACGCCGGCGAGGATCCGCAGCAGCGTCGTCTTTCCCGCACCGTTGAGCCCCAGGATGACCACGCGCGACCCGCGGTCGATCGCGAGGTCGACGTCGGTGAATATCTCGAGCGATCCGTACGACTTCGACAGACCGGATGCCATGAGCGGGGTCTTGCCGCACGGCGCGGGCTTGGGGAACCGGAGCTTGGCGACGCGCTCGTCCTGACGGACGTCGTCGAGGCCCTGGAGCATCTTCTCGGCGCGCGCGACCATCTGGTGCGCGGCGGCGGCCTTGGAGGCCTTCGCGCCGAACCGGGCGGCCTGGAGTTGCAGGGCCGTGGCCTTCTTCTCGACGTTGGCACGCTCCTTCTTGCGGCGCTCCTCGTCGGCCACCCGCTGGCGCAGGTAGTTCTTCCAGTTCATGTTGTAGACGTCGATGACCTGGCGGTTGGCATCCAGGTAGAACACCCGGTTCACCGTCTCGCCGACGAGCTCGACGTCGTGCGAGATCACGATGAGCCCGCCCTTGTACCCCTTGAGGAATTCGCGCAGCCACACGACGCTGTCGGCATCCAGGTGGTTGGTGGGCTCGTCCAGGATCATCGTCTGCGCGTCCGAGAACAGGATGCGCGCGAGTTCGATACGGCGGCGCTGACCACCCGAGAGGGTCTTCAGCGGCTGGTCGAGGATGCGGTCCGGCAACGAGAGGTTGTGGGCGATGGATGCCGCCTCGGCCTCGGCCGCGTAGCCGCCCGCGGATTCGAACTCCTCGGTGAGCCGGCCGTACTTCTTCATCGCTTTCGCGGCGACGGCGGGGTCGTCGTCGCCCATCGCCATCGACGCCTCGTGCATGCCGAGGGCGAGGGACCCGAGGCCCCGGGCGTCGAGGATGCGCGTGCGCGCGAGCATCTCGGGGTCGCCGGAACGGGGATCCTGCGGAAGGTAGCCGAGTTCGCCGCTGCGGTCGACTCCGCCGTTCGCGGGCAGCAGGTCGCCGGCGAGGACCTTGGTGAGCGTGGTCTTCCCGGCACCGTTGCGGCCGACCAGACCGATCTTGTCGCCGTCCGAGACGCGGAACGACACCTCCGACATGAGCACGCGCGCGCCGACGCGGATCTCGAGATCGTGCACGGCGAGCACAGCAGACGTCCGTTCGTCGAAGGGGAGGGAGAAAGGCCGAGGATGGCCAGCCACCCAGTATACGACGAGCCGCTGTTACCTCGCCGTCGAGAGGTTCGCCGGGGCTGGAGGGCCTCCGGGTTTGCGGTCACCGTCGGGCCGTGATCTAAACTAAGCCTATCCTTACCTAACCGCAGGAGGTCCTCTGTGTCCCGTTTCCGCGCGCTGGCTGCTCTCGCCGCCGCCACGGCCCTCGTCCTGACCGGCTGCGCCGGCACCTCCGCCACCCCCGGGGCGCAGGACGCCTCCACGGCCGCCGACGGCTCCTTCCCCGTCACGATCGCCAACGTCTTCGGCGACACGACGATCGAGGCGAAGCCCGAGCGCGTCGTCACGGTGGACTGGGGCAACCAGGATGTCGCGCTGGCGCTCGGCATCGTCCCCGTGGCCATGCCCAAGGTGACGTACGGCGACGAGGATGGCGACGGCCTGCTGCCCTGGACCAAGGACAAGCTGGCCGAGCTCGGCGCGGAGACGCCCACGCTCATGGACGAGACGAACGGGTACGACTACGAGGCGATCGCCGACGCGCAGCCCGACGTCATCCTCGCCGCCTACTCGGGCATGACGCAGGAGCAGTACGACACGCTGAGCAAGATCGCGCCCGTCGTGACGTACCAGAGCGTCGCCTGGGGAACGACCTGGCAGGACATGACCCTCCTCGACGGGACGGCCCTGGGACTCAAGGACGACGCCGAGAAGCTCATCGCCGAGAAGGAGCAGCACATCGCGGACGAAGCGGCGAAGTACCCCGCTCTCGCCGGCAAGAAGTCGCTCCTGACCTACTTCGACCCGACGAACCTGTCGACCCTCGGCTTCTACAGCACGCTCGACCCGCGTGTCGGCTACCTCGAGGAGCTCGGACTGACGCCGTCGTCCTACGTCGCTTCGCAGTCGTCGGGCTCCGAGACCTTCTGGTTCACCCCCAGCACCGAGCAGATCGAGAACTTCGCCGACGTGGAGATGATCGTCGCCTACGGAGACGACAGCACGATCGCCGCCATGCAGGCCGACCCGCTCCTGTCGAAGATCCCCGCGGTGGCGAAGGGCGCGATCGCGGTGGTCGAGGGCGGCTCGACCCTGTCGTCCGCCATCACCCCGACTCCGCTGAACATCGGCACGAGCTACAACGACGAGTACATCGGTCTCGTCGGCGCCGCGGCCGAGAAGGCCGCGTCCTGATGCGGATCATCCTCCCGTCGGCGCGATGACCGTTCTCGCTCCGACCCCCGCCGCCCCCGGCGACGCGCGTCCGCGTCGTTGGGGGCGGCGGCGGGTCGTGGGAGTGACGGCCCTGGTGCTCGTGCTCGTCGCCGCGGCCGTGCTGTCGGTGACCTTCGGCGCCCGCGACGTCGCTCCCGCGGACGTGTGGGCGGGCCTGACCGGCTCGACCGACACCGCGTCGGCGGCCGCCGTCGCCAAGCGCGTGCCCCGCACACTCCTCGCCATCCTCGTCGGCGCCGCCCTCGCCGTCTCCGGTGCCGTCCTGCAGGGCGCCACACGCAACCCGCTCGCCGATCCGCAGATCCTCGGCATCAACGGCGGCGCGGGACTCGCCATCGTCATCGGCATCGCGTTCTTCGGGCTCGGCTCGGCCACGGCGTACATCTGGGTGGGCATGATCGGCGCGGCGGCGGCCGCCGTCCTCGTCTACGCCGTCGGCTCGCTCGGTCGCGGCGGAGCGACTCCCCTGCGGCTGGCCCTCGCCGGCGCCGTCACCGCGGTGGCCTTCAGTTCGCTCACGAGCGCCATCCTGCTCCCGCGCATCAACGTGATGAACGAGTTCCGGTTCTGGCAGATCGGCGGTGTCGGCGGCGCGACCTTCGACTCGATCCTGCAGGTGCTCCCCTTCCTCCTCGCGGGCCTCGTGGTGTGCCTGGCCAGCGCCTCCGCGCTGAACACCCTCGCCCTCGGCGACGAGCTCGCCGCCGGACTCGGCGCCCGCGTGCGCACCGCACGCCTCGTCTCCTCCGCCGGTGCCGTGATCCTGTGCGGTGCGGCCACCGCGGTCGCCGGCCCGATCGGCTTCGTCGGGCTCGTCGTCCCGCACATGATCCGGCTCGTCGTCGGCGTCGACCACCGCTGGCTCCTTCCGGTCTCCGCCCTCGGCGGGGCAGCCCTCCTGACCCTCGCCGACGTGATCGGTCGCGTCGTCGCCCGCCCCGAGGAGATCGAGGTCGGCATCGTCACAGCCCTCGTGGGGGCCCCGTTCTTCATCGCGCTCGTGCGCCGACAGAAGATGCGTGCGCTGTGACCGGAACCCTGACTCCCCCCGCTCCCTCCGCCCTGGCATCCGTCACCACCGGGCGGCGACGTCGACGTCGACGCTGGGCGCTGGTCACCGGCATCCTGGCGCTCCTCGTGATCGTCGCGTTCGCCCTGTCGCTGATGCTCGGGCAGACGAACTACTCGCCCGCCGAGGTGTGGGGCGTCCTCACCGGCCACCGCGTCGCGGGCGCGTCGTTCACCGTAGGCGAGTTGCGGCTCCCCCGCGCGACCACGGCCCTGTTCACGGGACTGTGCTTCGGCATGGGCGGTGTCGTCTTCCAGACGATGCTGCGCAACGCCCTCGCCAGCCCCGACGTCATCGGGATCAACACCGGCGCGAGCGCCGCGGCCGTCATCGGGATCGTCGTGCTCGGGCTGAACGAGACGGCGGTGTCCTTCCTGGCGATGGCGGCGGCCCTCGCCGCGGCTCTCGCCATCTACCTGCTCGCCTACCGCGACGGCGGGTCGGGGGCACGGCTCATCCTCGTCGGCATCGGCGTCGCGGCGATGTGCCAGGCCGTGGTGTCGTACGTGATCGCGCGCGCCGCGGAGTACGACCTCCCGGCCGCGATGCGGTGGATCACCGGCAACCTCAACGACGCCACGTGGGCTCGCGCGCTCCCGGTCGTCGGCGCCGTGATCGTCCTGGGTCCGCTGCTGCTCGTGCTCGCTCGCCGTTTGGAGATCCTCCGCATGGGCGACGACACCGCCGCGGCGCTCGGCCTCCCGGTCGAGCGCAGCAGGTTGCTGCTCATCGTCGCCGCTGTGGGACTCCTCGCCTTCGGCACCGCCGCGGCGGGGCCCATCGCGTTCGTCTCGTTCCTGGCCGGCCCGATCGCCGTCCGCATCCTCGGCCCCGTGGGTTCTCCCGTCCTCCCCGCCGGCCTCGTCGGGGCCCTCCTCGTCCTCGCGGCGGACTTCTGCGCGCAGTACGCGTTCGGCACACGACTCCCCGTCGGCGTCATCACCGGCGTGCTCGGGGCGCCCTATCTCATCTACCTGCTCGTGCGCAGCAGTCGATCCGGAGGAACCACGCTATGACCGCGGAACGCACTCTCCACGCCGAAGCCGTCACCCTCGGCTACGGCGACCGCACGATCGTCGACACACTCGACCTCCGCCTTCCCCCCGGGCGGGTGACCGCGATCGTGGGCGCCAACGCCTGCGGCAAGTCGACGCTGTTGAAGGCGATGGCCCGGCTGCTCACCCCGACGAGCGGTCACGTGCTCCTCGACGGCAAGGCCATCCACCGGATGCCGACGAAGCAGGTCGCGCGCGTTCTGGGTCTCCTCCCCCAGTCGCCGGTGGCACCCGACGGCATCGCCGTGTCCGACCTCGTCAGCCGCGGGCGGCATCCCCACCAGGGCGCCCTGTCGCGCTGGACCCGCGCCGACGACACCGCGGTGGCCCGGGCCCTGGAGGCCACCGACACCGCGCACCTCGCCGATCGGCACGTCGACGAACTCAGCGGCGGCCAGCGCCAGCGCGTGTGGATCGCGATGGCGCTCGCCCAGGAGACCGACGTGCTGCTGCTCGACGAGCCCACGACGTTCCTCGACATCAGCCATCAGATCGACGTGCTCGACCTGCTGACCGACCTCAACCGCGAACGCGGCACGACGGTGGCGATGGTGCTGCACGACCTCAACCTCGCCGCGCGGTACGCCGACCACCTCGTCGCCATGGCGGGCGGACGGGTGATCGCCGCGGGAGATCCCGGCGAGGTCATCACCGAGCAGACGGTGCGCGACGTGTTCGGCCTCGACAGCCGCGTCGTCCCCGACCCGTTGACGGGGCGCCCGATGGTCATCCCGATCGGGCGTCATCACACGGTGGTCGAACCGGAGCAGGTCGCCCGCTGACGCGGGTGCGGTCGTGGGCTCACCGTCGGAGGGCCGGCCATCTGCGCTGCAGGCAGGCCCACCCGCCCGGCGGGCGCGATCTCAGACCGTGCGCTCGACCTGGCCGGCGCGCCAGTAGCCCATGAACGCGACGCGCTTGCGGTCGACGCCGCAGCCCTGCACGAGCAGGCGCCGCAGCACCTTGACGGTCTGCGACTCCCCCGCGATCCACGCATAGAACTCGCCCTCCGCGTCGGCGGGGCTGTCCCACAGCAGCTCGACGTCGACGTCGATGTCGTCGAGCTCCTGCGGGCGGGGCGCGGCCGCGCGGGCGAGCACGTCGCCGGATGCCGCGGTCCAGGCCTCGACGGCCTCGATGAGGGCCTCCCCGTGGGGACGGTCGTCACGGGCGAGCCAGGTCGCGCGGGCCGCGCCCGCGGGCAGGGGCAACGCGTCATCGGCCGTGGGCACCTCGATGAACGCCTCCGCGACGATCCCGGGCGCGAGGCCCTCGAGGATCGCGCAGATCGCGGGAGCGGCGGTCTCGTCGCCGGCGAGCAGCAGGCGCTGCGCGGTGCCGGGGTGGAAGTCGATGCCCTGCGCGGACTCGGCGCTGCGCGCGTCGGGTCCCACCACGAGGATCCTGTCGCCCGTCGCGGCGACCTCGGCCCACGCCCCCGCGGGGCCGGCGTCGTGATGCAGGACGAAGTCGATGTCGAGCTCGAGCGCCTCGGGGTCGATCCGGCGCACGGTGTAGGTGCGGAACGGCATCCGCTCCTCGTCGGGGAGGTCGCGCCAGCGGGTGTACCACTCGCCGTTGTCGATGGCCACGGGATCGTCCTGCCCGATGTCGCACAGCCGACCGTCGGGTCCGGGCAGCACGAGCTTGATCCGCTGGTCGCGGCGGTCGGTGCCGAAGACCTCGAAGTCGGGTGAGGTGAAGGTGATCCGCGCGAAGTGCGGCGACAGCCGGCGGGCCTCCTTCACCACGGCGACGTACGGGCGGTAGGCGGGACGCGTGGCTGTCTTCACCGGATAAGGATATCCTTACCTATCCTCGGATGCCACGCCGAGCCGTCGCGATAGGTCGCCGCCGTACTACTCGACGAGCGCGCCGATGCGACGGATCGCGTCCTCCAGGACCTCCGGCGCGCAGCCGACGTTGATCCGCACGTGCCCCACACCCTCGGTCCCGAACAGCGGCCCGTGGTGGAGCGCGACCTTCGCCTCGCGGCGGACGAACGGGGCGGGGTTGTCCCCCCACCCGTACGCCGAGACGTCCACCCAGGCGAGAAAGCCGGCCTCCGGCACGCGATAGCGCGCGAGCGGCAGGTGCTCGGCGAGCAGGTCGGCCAGGAGCCGGCGGTTGTCGTCGAGCGCGACGAGCAGCTGCGCGAGCCACGCGTCGCTCTCCGGCGCGAACGCGGCGCGGTTGGCGATGACCCCGAACAGGCCCGCCCGCCACTCGACCTCCCACGGCAGCGCCCGCACGACCGCGGCGGTCTCCTCCGACCCCGTGACGATGACGGCGCACTTGAGCCCGGCCAGGTTGTACGTCTTGCTCGCGCTCGTCACGGTGTACCCGACGGCCGCCGCCTCGGGCGCGGCGTCGAGGAACGGGGTGAACACCGAGGGCGCGAAGGTCAGCGGCGCGTGGATCTCGTCGCTCACGACCGCAGCCCCGTGGCGCGCGGCGAGGCGCGCCAGCTCGGCGAGGGACTCCCGCGAGTGCACCGTGCCGGTCGGATTGTGCGGGTTGCACAGCAGAACAGCCGTGGCTCCGGATGCCAGCGCCTCGCCGATCCCGTCGAGGTCGAGCTCCCAGCGCTCCCCCGTGTCGCGCAACGGCACGCGCTCGACGACGGCACCCGCCTCTTCGACGGTGTCGTAGAACGGCGGGTAGACCGGCGGCGTGACCACGACGCGGTCGCCCGGCGAGGTGACGGCCCGGAGCACCTCGACGACGCCCATCATGACGTCACCGGTCCAGCGGATGCGCGCGGGGTCGGGGCGCCACCCCCACCGGCGCTCGGCGAAGTCGGCGAAGTCGAGATCGATGCCGGGCCGCGGCGGGGTGTAACCGGTGTCGCCGATCTCGACCGCACGGGTCAGGGCGGCGGTGATCGCCGGCGCGAGCGGGAAGTCCGTCTCGGCCACGAACATCGGGATCACGTCGTCTCCGTACGATCGCCACTTCGTACTCGAACGCTGACGCAGCAGTTCGAGCGGCAGGGCTTGGAGAGGGGGGACGCTCATCCCGAAAGCCTAATGAGAGCCCCGGATGCCGGGGAATCCGGGCGTCAGAGAGGGAAACACGAACGCCCACCCCGACGAAGGGGGTGGGCGTTCGAAGAAGTGTCAGATCGCGAAGCCGAGGGCGCAGAACCCGATCACGAGCCGCGAGACGTCGCCGCCCGTCCTCAGATCGCGAAGCCGAGGGCGCGCATCATGTCGCGTCCGTCGTCGGTGATCCGTTCCGGACCCCACGGCGGCATCCAGACCCAGTTGATGCGGAACCGGTCCACGACGTTGTCGAGTGCCTGAGCGGTCTGCTCCTCGAGCACGTCGGTGAGGGGGCACCCCGCCGACGTGAGGGTCATGTGGATGACGAGCGCGTCGTTCTCGTCGTCCCACGCGAGGTCGTAGATCAGCCCCAGGTCGACGACGTTGATCCCCAGCTCGGGGTCCATGACGTCTTTCAGGGCCTCGGTGACCTCGTCGTACTTCTCGGGCGCGAGCGTTGCGGTCATGTAACGATCTTACGCGTCGACCGGCGTACCGGCCTCGAGGAAGCGGTCGTAACCCTCTTCTTCGAGCCGGTCGGCGAGTTCGGGGCCGCCCTCTTCGACGATCCGGCCCTTGACGACGACGTGGACGAAGTCGGGGCGGATGTAGCGGAGGATGCGCGTGTAGTGCGTGATGAGCAGCACGCCGAGGTCGGTGGTCTCCTTGGCGCGGTTGACGCCCTCCGACACGATCTTCAGCGCGTCGACGTCCAGGCCCGAGTCGGTCTCGTCGAGCACGGCGATCTTCGGCTTGAGCAGCTCGAGCTGGAGGATCTCATGACGCTTCTTCTCGCCGCCCGAGAATCCCTCGTTGACGTTGCGCGACGCGAACTTGGCATCCATCCGCAGGTTCTCCATGGCGCCCTTGACGTCCTTGGTCCACGAACGGATCGCCGGCGCCTCGCCGTCGATCGCCGTCTTGGCGGTGCGGAGGAAGTTCGTCACGGTGACGCCGGGGATCTCGACCGGGTACTGCATCGCGAGGAAGAGTCCGGCGCGGGCGCGCTCGTCGACGCTCATCTCGAGGACGTCCTCACCGTCGAGGGTGATGGAGCCGCTGGTCACGGTGTACTTCGGGTGGCCGGCGATCGTGTACGCCAGGGTCGACTTGCCGGACCCGTTGGGGCCCATGATGGCGTGGGTCTCGCCGGTGCGCAGCGTCAGCGTCACGCCGTTGAGGATCGGGGTCGTGCCGGCATCCGTCTCGACCGTCACGTGGAGGTCGCGGATCTCGAGGACAGACATGGTGTTCCTTACTCGGTAGTTCGGGGAGTCGATGGGGGGCGCGGCCGTCAGGCCGACGCCTTGGTGACGGCGGGGTCGATGAGCACGTCGTCGCCGTCGATCACGACCTCGTACACGGGGACCGGCTCGAAGGCCGGCAGGTTCAGGGGGTGGCCGGTCTTCAGCGAGAACGCCGATCCGTGCGCCCAGCACTCGAGCGTGTCGCCCTCGACGAAACCGTCGGAGAGCGAGATGTCGCCGTGCGTGCAGACGTCGCCGATGGCGTGGATCTCGCCGTTGCCGTCGAGCACGACAGCCATGGCGACGCCGTCGACCTCGACCCGGCGCGCTTCGTCCTGCACGAGCTCGCTGAGGCCGCACACGCGGGACGCGCTCACGCCGCGGCTCCCTCAGCCAGCTCGCGCTCGATCGCCTCGATGAGCTCGGTCTCGAGCTCGGGGATGCCGATGCGCTGGACGATCTCGCTGAGGAACCCGAGCACGACGAGACGCCGCGCCTCGTCCTCGGCGATGCCGCGGGCCTGCAGGTAGAAGAGCTGCTCGTCGTCGAAGCGACCGGTCGCGCTCGCGTGCCCGGCGCCCTGGATGTCGCCGGTCTCGATCTCGAGGTTCGGGATCGAGTCGGCGCGGGCGCCGTCGGTCAGCACGAGGTTGCGGTTCGCCTCGTACGAGTCGGTGCCGGTGGCATCCGATCCGATGAGCACGTCGCCGATCCAGACGCTGCGGGCGCTCGCACCCTGCAGCGCGCCCTTGTAGAGGACGTCGCCGACGGTGTGGGGGCCCTTGTGGTGCAGGTAGACCTGCGACTCCAGGTGCTGGCCGGCGTCGGCGAACGACAGGCCGTACAGCCGACCCTCGGCGCCGGATCCGGCGAGCTCCACCGACGGGTTCACGCGGACGACGCCGCCGCCGAAGCTCACCACCACGTGGGTCAGCTTCGCGTCGCGGTCGACCCGCGCCTGGTGCGACGCCGCGTGGACCGCGTCGTCGTCCCAGCGCTGCACCGACACGACCGTCAGCTCGGCGCCGTCGCGGACGAGGATCTCGACGTTCTGCGCGTGCTGCGCGCTGCCCTCGTGCCGCAGCACCACGGTGCCGCGGGAGTTCGGCTGCGCCTCGATGACGACATGGGCGTGCGCGAGGCCGCCCGTGCCGGTCAACCGCACGACGATCGGCTCGTCGAGCTCGACGTTCGCGGGGATGCGCAGCAGCGGCGCCTCGGGCTCGTGCACCCACGCCAGCGCTGCCGGGAGGTCTTCCGGGCGGAAGTGCTCGCCGCGCGGAGCCTGATCCGCCGTCAGGCGCAGCTGCTCGACCGCGTCGGGCGCGCTCACCTCGACGCGCATGATGCCCTCCGGGCCCGCCTCGTCCACGAAGAGTGGTGCAAGCCGGTCGACCGGGCTCAGCTTCCAGTTGACCTCGCGGCCGGTGGGGGTGCCGAAATCGCTCGGGTCGAACGACGTCGGACGCTCCGACCGCGTCTGGACGGGAACGACGGATGCCACGAGGGCGGCAGGATCGATGTGACCCTCCGCCGTGCCGGCGGGGGTCTGGGTCGCAGTCGTCATTTAACCGACGGATCCTTCCATGCCCATCTCGATGAGCTTGTTCAGTTCGAGGGCGTACTCCATGGGCAGCTCGCGGGCGATCGGCTCGATGAAGCCGCGCACGATCATGGCCATGGCCTCGTCCTCGGGCAGACCGCGGGACTGCAGGTAGAACAGCTGCTCCTCGCTGACCTTCGAGACGGTGGCTTCGTGGCCGAGCTGCACGTCGTCGACGCGGATGTCGATCGCCGGGTACGTGTCCGACCGCGAGATGGTGTCCACCAGCAGCGCGTCGCACCGCACGGTGTTCGCGGAGTGGTGGGCATTGGCATCCACGCGAACCTCGCCGCGGTAGCCCGCGCGACCGCCGCCGCGCGCGATGGACTTCGACACGATCGAGGACTGCGTGTACGGCGCCATGTGGATCATCTTCGCGCCGGCATCCTGGTGCTGACCGGGACCCGCGAAGGCGACGGAGAGCGTCTCGCCCTTGGCGTGCTCGCCCATGAGGTAGATCGACGGGTACTTCATCGTCACCTTGGAGCCGATGTTGCCGTCGACCCACTCCATCGTCGCGCCCTCGTGGGCCACGGCGCGCTTGGTGACGAGGTTGTAGACGTTGTTCGACCAGTTCTGGATCGTCGTGTAGCGCACGCGTGCGTTCTTCTTCACGATGATCTCGACCACGGCCGAGTGGAGCGAGTCGCTCTTGTAGATCGGGGCCGTGCAGCCCTCGATGTAGTGCACGTAGCTGTCTTCGTCCGCGATGATCAGGGTCCGCTCGAACTGGCCCATGTTCTCGGTGTTGATGCGGAAGTACGCCTGCAGCGGGATCTCGACGTGCACGCCCTTCGGGACGTAGACGAACGAGCCGCCCGACCACACGGCCGTGTTCAGCGCCGCGAACTTGTTGTCGCCGGCCGGGATGACCGTGCCGAAGTACTCCTCGAAGAACTCGGGGTGCTCGCGCAGAGCCGTGTCGGTGTCCATGAAGATGACACCCTGCTGCTCGAGGTCCTCGCGGATCTGGTGGTAGACCACCTCGGACTCGTACTGCGCGGCGACGCCGGCGACGAGGCGCTGACGCTCCGCCTCGGGGATGCCGAGCTTCTCGTAGGTGTTGCGGATCTCCTCGGGGAGGTCCTCCCACGACTGCGCCTGCTTCTCGGTCGAGCGCACGAAGTACTTGATGTTGTCGAAGTCGATCTCCGACAGGTCGGCGCCCCAGGTGGGCATCGGCTTGCGGCCGAAGAGCTGATAGCCCTTGAGACGCGTCTTCAGCATCCACTCGGGCTCGGACTTCAGGGCGGAGATGCCCCGCACGACGTCTTCATTGATGCCCCGCTGCGCGATGGCGCCCGCGGCATCCGTGTCGTGCCAGCCGAACTCGTATTGCCCCAGGCTTTCGAGCTCTGGTCGGTCGATGAGTACGTCGGACATGGTGGTCACTCTCCTTCTCGGGCCTCAACGGTGTCATCCGCCCCAACATTCCGCGACGGACTCCGGTCGGAGTCACAGGAACGTCGCTGGTGGGCCCGCTCGAAGGCGCTGGCTGCGCGCCTAGACTGTCAGAGGTGCGAGACGCGCGAGCGCTGCACCGGAAGACCCTTCGATTCTACAGGCAACGCCCGCTCCCGGCACGGCACGCGCACCCCTCGCACCGGCCCGAGCGCCCCGCCGCCAGGAGGCTGCGCGCATGTCCACCGCTTCGTCCCCCCGCGCGCTCCGTCGCGTCCTCGACTGGCTGCCGGCCCGCATCGACCGCCGCATCCGTGTCTTCGCGTGGCTGTCGTTCGTCGCCGAGGTGCTTATCATCGGCACCGGCGGCGCCGTCCGACTGACCGGTTCGGGCCTCGGCTGCCCCACCTGGCCGCGCTGCACGCCCGACTCGCTCGTGAACACCCCCGAGATGGGGATCCACGGGATCATCGAGTTCGGGAACCGGACGCTCACCGGCGTCGTCGGCATCCTGGCCCTGGCCGTCGTCGTCCTGATGTGGCGTCTGCGTCACGAGCGGCGCGTGATGTTCGTCCTCGCGGTCGTCGTGCTCGGCGGGATCGTCGCGCAGGCCGTCGTGGGCGGCATCACGGTGCTCACGGGCCTGAACCCCTTCATCGTGGGCTTCCACTACATCGCCTCGGTCGCCCTCGTCACCGTGTGCGCGGCGTTCCTGACCCTCATGTACCTGCCGGCCGGACCGCGCGAGCGCGTCGTGCCCGCCTGGTTCGCGGGACTGGTGCACGCCACGACCGGCGTGCTCGCCCTCACCGTCGTCTTCGGCGTCCTCACCACCGGCGCCGGCCCCCACTCGGGCGACGCGGCGGCGGTGCAGCGCAACGGCTTCGACGCCGAAGTCCTCGAGCACGTGCACTCCTGGCCCGGCTACGCCCTGTTCGTGCTGACCCTCGCCATCGTCGTTCTCGCGTGGCGCCTGCGGCTGCCCGTTCGACGCTGGGCGACGGCGCTGCTGGCGGTCGAAGTGGTGCAGATCGCCGTCGGCCTGTACCAGGCCCGCAACGGTCTGCCCGAGCTCGCCGTCGGCGTGCACATGGTCCTGGCCGCCCTCACCGCCGCGGCCATGACGGTCGTCGTCCTCCGGCTCAAGGCCCCGGTCGCCGTCGGTTCCGTCGATCGGCTCGACGCCGTCGGAGCTGCGCGGCGCTGACCTTAGCGCGTTCATAGGGATTTCATCGAGAGCCCAGAGTCCCCGCACTGATGGGTGCGAGACTGTGGACGCTCCGGTGCCGACCGTGCCCGGAGATCGAAGGAGTTCTTCCATGCAGACCCGCCCCCGCCTGGTGACCAGCATCCCGTTCTGGGTGCTCCTGGTGCTTTCCCTGGCCTCCGTGATCGGCGGACTGGTCATCGTCTTCCAGCAGATCGACGCGATGCAAGCGGTGCTGAACGACCCGAACGCGACCGTCGTCACGGTCTACGTCGCCCAGTCCTGGGCGATCGTCGGCGCCGCGGTGCTCGGTGCCGGTGCCATCGGACTCGTCGCGACGCTCGCCGTCGCCACCGCGGTGTCCACGCGTCCGCGCCCCGATGTCGCCGTCGAGACGATCGACTGGACCAGCGACGACGAGAGCGCCCCGTTCGCGGCCGCCCCCACCGTCGCCGCCGCCGCGACGACCGCCCCCGCCGCGCCCCTCGTGCTCGAGGACGCGGACGTCGAGACCACGTCCGACACCCCCGCCCCGCCGCAGGCGGCGCACGACGCGCCGAAGCTCGACACGGGTGACGAGCACCCGCGTTCCTGAGCACGGCCCGTAAGACAAAGAACGCCCGCTCCCCGAAAGGGGGCGGGCGTTCTTCGTGGAGCCGGCGACTCAGAACGGCAGGAGCGGGTCGACCGCGATGGCCACGAAGAGCAGCGTCAGGTAGGTGATCGACGCGTGGAAGACGCGCATCGGTCGAGGTTCGCCCCCCTGAACGGCGCGGGAGTACAGGCGGTGCGACTCGTAGACGAACCAGCCGCCGAAGACCAGGGCGGACACGCTGTAGACCACACCCATGGATGCCACGGGGATCAGCAGCAGCGAGCACGCGACGGTGGCCCACGCGTAGAGGATGACCTGGAGTCCGACCTGCGAGCCGCTGCGCGTGGCACCGAGCATCGGGACATCGACCTCGTCGTACTGGGCGGCGTACTTCATCGACAGCGGCCAGTAGTGCGGCGGCGTCCACAGGAACACCAGCGCGAACAGGATGAGCGGCGCCCAGGAGAGCGAACCGGTCACGGCGGACCAGCCGATGAGCACCGGGAAGCAGCCGGCGATGCCGCCCCACACGATGTTCTGCTCGGTGCGGCGCTTGAGGATCATCGTGTAGATGACGACGTAGAAGAAGATCGCGCTGGCCGAGAGGGCGGCGGCGAGCGGGTTGGTGAAAACCCACAGCCACACCGTCGACACGGCGGCGAGCGTCCACGCGAACGTGAGGGCGCCGCGGGGCGACACCTCGCCGGTGACCAGCGGCCGGTTCTCGGTGCGCTGCATGTGCGCGTCGATGTCGCGGTCGAGGTACATGTTGAAAGCCGCCGCCGAACCGGCGCTGAGCGATCCGCCGATGACGGTGGCGAAGATCAGCCAGAGGTCGGGCAGCCCGTGCGCGGCGAGGATCATGACCGGAACGGTCGTGACCAGCAGCAGTTCCAGCACGCGCGGCTTCGTCAGCGCGACGTAGGCGCGAACCGTGCGTCCGAGAGAGCGCCGATCGGTCGTCGCAGTGACGTGCGACGTCGTCGAGATGTCCATCGTCCCCCGGGGTAGAGCGTGCGTATCCCTCCGATTCTATGGCATCCCGTACACACGCCCGGCCGCCTGTCGACCCCCTCGGGAACAGTCTCGGGCGCTGGCGCGTTCTCGCTATGCTGGCGATGAACGCGCGCCCCGCGCCGACCACCCCACCCCACTCCCGCCCCTACGGCGTCGAGTGCGGCGTCGGATCGTGACCCGGGCGCAAAGTGACGAGAAAGGCACCGTGTTGTCGGACTTCGAATGGGATGAGATCGATCGGCGCGCGGTGGACACCGCACGCGTTCTGGCGGCGGACGCCGTCGAGAAGGTGGGGAACGGGCACCCCGGCACCGCGATGTCTCTCGCACCGGCCGCTTACCTGCTGTACCAGCGCGTCCTGCGCCACGACCCGGCCGACACGCACTGGCCCGGCCGCGACCGCTTCATCCTCTCGGTGGGGCACTCCTCGCTCACGCAGTACATCCAGCTCTACCTCGGCGGTTTCGGCCTCGAGCTGAAGGACCTCGAGGCGCTCCGCACGTGGGGCTCGCTCACCCCCGGTCACCCCGAGTACGGGCACACCGACGGCGTCGAGATCACGACGGGTCCGCTCGGTCAGGGCCTGGCCTCCTCGGTCGGCTTCGCCTACGCGGCGCGCTACGAGCGCGGCCTGTTCGACCCCGAGTCGCCCGCCGGCGAGAGCCCCTTCGACCACTACGTGTACGTCATCGCCGGCGACGGCGACCTGCAGGAGGGCGTGACCAGCGAGGCCTCCTCCCTCGCCGGCCACCAGGAGCTCGGCAACCTCATCGCGATCTACGACTCCAACCAGATCTCGATCGAGGACGACACCAACGTCGCCTTCACGGAGGACGTGCAGAAGCGCTACGAGGCCTACGGCTGGCACGTCCAGACCGTCGACTGGAAGAAGACCGGCCAGTACGTCGAGGACGTCGCCGAGCTCCACTCCGCGATCGAGGCGGCCAAGGGCGAGACGAGCAAGCCCTCGCTCATCATCCTCAAGACGATCATCGGCTGGCCCTCCCCCGGCAAGCAGAACTCCGGCAAGATCCACGGCTCCGCCCTCGGCGCCGACGAGCTCAAGGCCACGAAGGAGGTTCTGGGCTTCGACCCCGAACAGCACTTCGCGGTCGCCGACGACGTCCTGGCCCACACCCGCGAGCTCGTGAAGCGCGGCGAGGCCGAGAAGGCCGCGTGGCAGGAGAAGTTCGACGCGTGGGCCGCCGCCCACCCCGAGCGCAAGCAGCTGTGGGACCGCCTGCAGGCCCGCGAGCTCCCCGCCGACATCGCCGACGCGCTCCCCGCCTTCGAAGCCGGCAAGGACGTCTCGACCCGCGCCGCCTCGGGCACCGTCATCAACGCGCTCGCCGCGGAACTCCCCGAGCTCTGGGGCGGATCGGCCGACCTGGCCGAGTCGAACCTGACCACGATCAAGGATGCCAAGTCCTTCATCCCCGAGTCGTGGTCCACGCACGAGTGGTCGGGCGACCCCTACGGCCGGGTGCTCCACTTCGGTATCCGCGAGCACGCGATGGGCGCGATCCTCAACGGCATCGTGCTGCACGGGCCGACGCGTCCGTTCGGCGGCACGTTCCTCATCTTCAGCGACTACATGCGCCCGCCGGTGCGTCTGGCCGCCCTGATGAACATCCCGACGATCTTCGTCTGGACGCACGACTCCGTCGCCCTGGGCGAGGACGGCCCGACGCACCAGCCGATCGAGCAGCTCGCCACGCTCCGCGCCATCCCGAACTTCGCCGTCGTGCGACCGGCGGACGCCAACGAGACCTCGGTGGTCTGGCTCGAGATGCTGCGCCGCACGGAGGGTCCCGCGGGCATCGCCCTCACGCGTCAGAACATCCCGGTGTTCGAGCGCGGCGCCGGCGAGGCCTCGGGCGAGGAGTTCGCCTCCGCGGCGAACGCCGTCAAGGGCGCCTACGTGCTGGCCGAGGCCGCGAACGGCGAGCCGGACGTCCTCCTCATCGCCACGGGCTCCGAGGTGCAGCTGGCCGTCCAGGCGCGCGAGACGCTGGCCGCCGAAGGCATCCACGCCCGTGTCGTGTCGGCACCGTCGCTCGAGTGGTTCGCCGAGCAGGACGAGGCGTACCGCGAGTCGGTGCTGCCCTCCTCGGTGAAGGCACGCGTGTCCGTCGAGGCCGGTTCGGCCCTCACGTGGGCGGGCATCGTCGGCGACGCCGGCCGCTCCGTCGCGATCGATCACTTCGGCGCCTCCGCCGACTACAAGACCCTCTTCCAGAAGTTCGGGATCACCGCCGAGGCCGTCGTCGCGGCCGCGCACGAGTCGATCGCCGCCGCGAAGTAAGAGACCAGGAGAACAGACATGAGCACTCCCACCGAACAGCTTTCCGCCGCGGGCGTCAGCATCTGGCTCGACGACCTGTCCCGTCAGCGCATCCAGTCCGGCAACCTCGCCGAACTCATCGAGAAGCGCAACGTCTCGGGCGTCACCACGAACCCGACGATCTTCGCCGGCGCCCTGTCCAAGGGCGAGGCGTACGAGGGCCAGGTTCGCGAGCTCGCCGCCCAGGGCGCCGGCGTCGACGAGGCGATCTTCTCGATCACCACCGACGACGTGCGCGACGCCTGCGACATCTTCTTGCCCGTGTTCGAGGCCACCGGGGGCGTCGACGGCCGCGTGTCGATCGAGGTCTCCCCCGACCTCGCGCACGACACCGAGGCCACCGTCGCGCAGGCGAAGGATCTGTCCGCGCGCGTCGACCGCCCGAACGTGCTGATCAAGATCCCCGCCACCAAGGCCGGGCTCCCCGCGATCACCGAGGTCATCGGCGCCGGCATCTCCGTCAACGTGACGCTGATCTTCAGCCTCGAGCGCTACGCCGAGGTCATCGACGCCTACCTCGCGGGCGTCGAGAAGGCCCACGCGGCCGGGCACGACATCTCGACCCTCCAGTCGGTCGCGTCCTTCTTCGTCTCGCGCGTGGACACCGAGGTCGACAAGCGCCTCGCCGCGATCGGCACCGACGAGGCGGCCGCACTCAAGGGCAAGGCGGGCCTCGCCAACGCGCGTCTGGCGTACGAGCTCTACGAGCAGAAGTTCGCCGAGGACCGCGCGAAGGAACTGCTCGCCGCCGGCGCCACCGTCCAGCGCCCCCTGTGGGCCTCCACGGGCGTGAAGGACCCGGCCCTGCCGGACACGCTCTACGTCACCGAGCTCGTCGCTCCCGGCACGGTCAACACCATGCCCGAGAAGACGCTCGAGGCGACCTTCGACCACGGCGTGATCACCGGTGACACCATCACCGGCGCCTACGCCGAGGCGCACGAGGTCTTCGACCAGCTCGCCGCCGCGGGCGTCGACTTCGCCGACGCGACCCAGGTGCTCGAGGACGAAGGCGTGGAGAAGTTCATCGCCTCGTGGCACGAGCTGCAGGACACCGTCGCCACGGCGCTCGAGGCCGGAAGCGCCCAGGCCGCGAAGTGACCTTCGCCGTCAAGGTCACCGGCCAGGTGAAGTCGGTCGTCGACTCGGAGCTGCCCGATCTGGTCGGCTCCCTGGTCGCGTCCGGCATCACGGCGGGCGACCCCACGCTGTGGGGTCCCGCGGCCGAGGAAGAGGCATCCCGTCGGCTCGGGTGGGTGCAGGCGGTCTCCGTCTCGCGCCCGCTCGTGCCCGAGATCACCGCCCTGCGCGACGAGCTCGTCGCGCAGGGCGTGACCCGCGTCGTCCTGGCCGGAATGGGGGGATCCTCCCTCGCACCCGAGGTGATCGCCCGTTCCGCGGGCGTGCCGCTGGTGATCCTGGACTCCACCGCCCCCGGGCAGGTGCTCGCGGCGATCGACGGCGACGCCGAAGCCGGTGGCCTGCGCGAGACCGTCCTGGTCGTCTCCAGCAAGTCCGGTTCGACCATCGAGACCGACTCGGCCAAGCGCGCGTTCGAGGCCGCCTTCCGCGACCTGGGCATCGACCCGGCCGATCGCATCGTCGTCGTCACCGACCCCGGCTCGCCGCTCGATCAGGCGGCGCGCGCCGACGGCTACCGGGTGTTCACCGCCGACCCCACCGTCGGCGGCCGTTATTCGGCGCTCACCGCCTTCGGCCTCGTACCGGCGGGCCTCGCCGGCGTCGACATCGACGACCTGCTCGACGAAGCGGATGCCACCCTCCTCGAAGTCGCGATCGACTCCCCCGAGAATCCGGCCCTGGTCCTGGCGGCGGCGATCGCGGGCGGCGGCGCGCGGCGCCGCGACAAGCTCGGCCTCGTCACCGACGGCAGCCATCTCCCGGGCCTCCCGGACTGGATCGAGCAGCTCGTCGCCGAGTCGACCGGCAAGGACGGCACGGGCATCCTCCCCGTCGTCCTGCTGCCCGTCTCGCCCGAACTGGAGTCCCGCCCGGCCGACCTGCAGGTCGTGAGGTTCGTCGACCACGCCGACGCGTTCCACCTGTTCGAGCGTCACGAGGGCGAGGTCCTGGTGAGCGGCTCCCTCGGTGCGCAGTTCATCGTGTGGGAGTACGCCACCGCCATCGCCGGACGGCTGCTCGGCATCGACCCGTTCGATCAGCCCGACGTGGAGTCGGCGAAGGTCGCCGCCCGCGGCCTGCTCGACGCGCGCCCGGAGGAGACCGCCCCGGCGCTCGTGTTCGACGGCGTCGAGGTTCGCGTGTCGGACCCCGCCCTGGCATCCGGTGGCACCCTGGCGAGCGTCCTGGACGCCCTGTGGGCGTCCGTGCCGGCCGACGGTTACGTGAGCATCCAGGCCTACGTGAACCGGCTCGATCTGCCGCAGCTCGCGGGGCTCCGCGAACTGGTGGCAGCGGATTCCGGTCGCCCGACGACGTTCGGATGGGGACCCCGGTTCCTCCACTCCACGGGCCAGTACCACAAGGGCGGACCCGCCACCGGCGTCTTCCTCCAGATCACCGAACGCACCGACGTCGACCTCGAGATCCCCGGTCGCCCGTTCACGTTCGGTCAGCTCATCAACGCACAGGCCGCGGGCGACGCGAGCGTGCTGGCGGAGGGCCACGGCCGCCCCGTCGTCACGCTCACGCTCACCGACCCGCAGGTCGAGGTGCTCTCACTCTTCGAGGCGGCGCAGTAGAAGCATGGTCGTAGAGATCACACCCGGTCACAATCCCCTCCGCGATCCCGAGGATCGTCGGCTCAACCGCATCGCGGGTCCCAGCGCGCTGGTGATCTTCGGCGTGACAGGAGACCTGTCGCGCAAGAAGCTCATGCCGGCCGTCTACGACCTCGCCAACCGCGGCCTCCTGCCCCCCGGATTCGCGCTGGTCGGCTTCGCCCGTCGCGACTGGGAGGACCAGGACTTCGCGAAGGTCGTGCACGAGTCGGTCAAGCAGTACGCCCGCACCGAGTTCCGCGAGGAGACGTGGCAGGAGCTGCTCGAAGGAATCCGCTTCGTCCAGGGCGAGTTCGACGATCCCGAGGCGTTCCGTCGTCTGCGTGAGACCGTCGACAAGCTCGACGTCGAGCGCGGCACGATGGGCAACCACGCGTACTACCTCTCCATCCCGCCGAAGGCCTTCCCCTTGGTCACGACGCAGCTCAAGGCGTCCGGGCTCGTCGGCGAGGGCGACCAGAAGCCGGCCGGCTGGCGCCGTGTGGTGATCGAGAAGCCCTTCGGTCACGACCTCGCCTCCGCGCGCGAGCTGAACGAGGTCGTCGAGAGCGCGTTCCCCGCCGACTCGATCTTCCGGATCGACCACTACCTCGGCAAAGAGACCGTGCAGAACATCCTGGCGCTGCGTTTCGCCAACGAGCTGTACGAGCCGATCTGGAACCGCAACTACGTCGACCACGTGCAGATCACGATGGCCGAGGACATCGGCGTCGGCGGTCGCGCGGGCTACTACGACGGGATCGGCGCGGCTCGCGACGTCATCCAGAACCACCTGCTGCAACTCCTCGCCCTCACGGCGATGGAGGAGCCGATCAGCTTCAACGCCGCCGACCTGCGCGCCGAGAAGGAGAAGGTGCTCGCGGCCGTCCGCCTGCCGGAGAACCTCGCCGAGGCGACCGCCCGCGGGCAGTACGCCGGCGGATGGCAGGGCGGCGAGAAGGTGCTCGGCTTCCTCGAGGAAGACGGCATGAACCCGGAGTCGGTCACCGAGACCTACGCCGCGATCAAGCTCGAGATCAACACGCGCCGCTGGTCCGGAGTGCCGTTCTACGTGCGCAGCGGCAAGCGGCTCGGACGCCGTGTCACCGAGGTCGCCGTGGTGTTCAAACGTGCGCCGCAGCAGCTGTTCTCGCGCAGCCAGACCCAGGAACTGGGGCAGAACGCGCTCGTCATCCGCGTGCAGCCCGATGAGGGCGTCACCATCCGCTTCGGTTCGAAGGTCCCGGGCGACGGCACCCAGGTGCGCGACGTGACGATGGACTTCGGTTACGGCCACGCCTTCACCGAGGCCAGCCCCGAGGCCTACGAACGGCTCATCCTCGACGTGCTGCTGGGAGACCCGCCGCTCTTCCCGCGCCACGAAGAGGTCGAGCTCAGCTGGAAGATCCTCGACCCGATCGAGGAGTTCTGGGCGGCTCAGGGTGGCCCGCTCGAACAGTATTCACCCGGGTCGTGGGGGCCGGCATCCGCCGACGAACTCCTCGCCCGCGATGGCCGCACGTGGAGGCGCCCGTGATCATCGATCTGCCCGACACCACCGTCAGCGCGATCTCGAAGAAGCTCGTCAGCGTTCGCGAAGAGGGCGGCGCCGTCGCCCTCGGTCGCGTACTGACCCTCATCATCGTGACCCGTCACGGTGCCGAGGAAGAGGTCATCGAGGCCGCGAACGACGCCTCGCGCGAGCACCCGATGCGTGTGATCGCGGTGCTGTTCGGCGACGAGGGCGAAGAGCCGCGCCTCGACGCCCAGATCCGCGTGGGCGGCGACGCCGGCGCGAGCGAGGTCGTGGTGCTGCGGGCACACGGAGCAGCCGGGTCCAACGCCGAGAGTCTCGTGACGGGTCTTCTGCTGCCCGACGCCCCCGTCGTGGCCTGGTGGCCCGCCGAGGCGCCGGAGGATCCCGCACTTTCCGCGATCGGCCGGATCGCACAGCGCCGCATCACCGACGCGTCGTCGCAGGCCGACCCGACGTCGTGGGTCGCCCACCTCGGCGAGCACTACGCGCCCGGCGACACGGACTTCGCGTGGACCCGCGTCACACGGTGGCGCGAGCAGCTCGCGGCCGTGCTCGATCAGCCGCCGTACGAGCCGGTGACCTCCATCGAGGTCGCGGGTTCGAGCGACTCCCCCTCCACCGCTCTCCTCGCGGCGTGGCTGGGTCTCAAGCTCGAGGCCCCGGTCGCGTACACGTACCTGCCGGAGGAGCAGTGGGCCGGCGGCATCAAGTCGGTGCGCCTGACCCGCGAGAGCGGCGACACGCTGCTGGAGCGCCCGGTCCCGGGCGTGGCCGTGCTCACCCAGCCGGGGCAGCCGACGCACGAACTCGACTTCCCGCGCCGTACGCTGCGCGAGTGCCTGGCCGAGGAGCTGCGTCGCCTCGACCCCGATGTGCTCTACGGCCGCGTCCTCACCCAGTGCACCGAGTTGCTCGGCACGCTCGACGAGCTGAGCACCCGATGACCGAGAACGGTGCGGCCAAGCAGGTCATCATCAAGAAGGATGCCGCGACCCTCGCCGACTACGTCGCGACGCGTTTCGTCAACCGGGTCGTCAAGCGCGTGGCCGAGGGCAAGCGCATGCACATCTGCCTGACGGGCGGAACGATGGGCGGCGCCGTGCTGCGCGCCGCCGCGCTCGATCCGCGCGTTGCGGACATCGACTGGTCGCTCGTGCACTTCTGGTTCGGGGACGAACGGTTCGTGGGCCGTGACTCGGGCGACCGGAACGACCGGCAGGCGCGTGCCGCTTTGTTGGACGCTCTGGCCGTCCCCGCCGAGAACATCCACACGGTCGCTTCGACCGACGACGGTCTCGACCTCGACTCCGCGGCCATCGCGTACGCCGATGAGCTGGCGCAGTTCGCTCCGTCGGATCGCAGTGAGACCGGCCCGTGGCCGTCGTTCGACATCTGCTTCCTCGGTGTCGGTCCGGATGCGCACATCGCGTCGCTCTTCCCCGACCGGCCCGAGATCTCGGTGACCGACCGGGCGACCGTACCGGTGCGCGACTCCCCGAAGCCGCCGCCCGAGCGCATCTCGCTCACGCGTCCGGTCATCAACTCGTCCAAGCGCGTGTGGATGGTCATCGCCGGCGCGGACAAAGCTGCAGCGCTCGGCCTCGCGCTCGCCGGTGCGAGTTATCAGAGCGTCCCCGCTGCCGGGGCCAAGGGCCGCCGTCGTACGGCGTTCTTCGTCGACGAGGCCGCGGCCGACCAGGTCCCGCCGCAGCTCATCGATCGCGAGTACTGACACCGGATTTCTGTCGGGAATCCGAGGGGGCCACGTGCGATGCACGCGGCCCCCTCCGCCGTCAACGGGGAAAATCTCCTCTTGTCTTCGTCCGGCACCGTTGCTTACAGTGGCGGCCTGGGGGCATCCAGGACGGATGCGGCGAATCGCCCGCCGCGTCGTCCACCGACGCAGTTGGGAGCGTTCGGATGCAGTTTTTTGGGCGCGAACGGGAAATCCAGGTCGCCGAGGCGATGATCGGCATGCGGGAGGGGGCCGCGTGCGTGTTCGTCGGCGACACCGGGGTGGGCAAGACGGCCCTCGTCAGGGAGATCGCCCGACGACACGACACCGCGGTCGTCGCGGTGAGTCCGAGCGAACGGATGTGGCCCCTGTCGGGTGTCTCCGCCTTCGCCGCCGGGCTGACGGGGTCGCGGAGCAGCGCCCTCGACGCGGTTCTGTCCCGGGGACGCGATTGGCCGGAACACCTGCTGGCGGAGGAGATCAGCCGCACTCTCCACCTCGTTCAGGACGAGCCCCGCGTACTGGTCATCGACGACTTGGACGAGATGGACGGCGCGAGCCTCAGCATCCTGGCGTTCGTGTGCGCTCGGCTCCGAGGTACCGGGGTCAGCGTGATCGCGACCGTGCGCACGCCGGAGGGGCGCCACGATTTCGCCGGGGTGACCCACATCCACATCGAACGGCTCTCCTTCGACGAGTCGGTCGAGCTCGCTCGCGCGACGATCGGCGCGGGCACCAGCCCGGCGGTGACGCACATCGTGGCCGCATCGACGGGCGGTGACCCCGGGCTGATCGCGCGTGTCCGGCTGACTCCCGGCGAGGCGGCCGGCGACGACGCGCTGCCGCTGCCTCTGCGCGTCGTCCGTCCCTCGGTCCGGCGCCAGCGCAGCATGCCGCGGTGCTCCGAGGATCCCCGGGTGTCGGCCGTCCTCGACCTGCTCTCGATGGGGCCCCTCTACGACTACGAGCACCTTCGATCGGCGGCCGCCGAGATCGGCATCGAGCTGGACGAGCTGATCGACCGCGGTCTCGTGAGCGTGCACGGCGACCGCGCGCGCGTCTCCGACCCGGCCCTGCGCCTCCGCCATCACGCGGCGCTGTCCCCCGCCGAGCGTCGCCGGCTGCACGCCCGGTCGGCGAGCGACCACCGGCGGCAGGACCCGGCGACGTATCTGTGGCACGCCAGCTTCCTCGACCCCACGGGCGACCGGCTCCCGCTCCTCGCCGCGGCCGTCGAACTGTCCCGCGGGGGTGACACGTTCGCCGCGATCGAGTTCGCCGAGCGCGCCCTGGGGGGTGAGCTGGACCCGATCCAGCGGGATCGCGGACTCGTCGAGCTGGGCGACGCCCTCGTCCTCGGCGGACACGACCTGCTCGGACAGCACTATCTCGATCGCGCACTCGACACGGCCGCGGCGGATGTCCGCGTGCGGGCGACGATCGCGGCTCTGCGTGCCGGCGCCCGCGTCGATCACGTCGTGCGCGACGCCCTCCCCGAATCCGTCGAATGGGAGGACGACGCCGTCTCCACCGAGCGCCTCCTGTGCGAGAGCGCACGTCTGCACCTCTCCCGCGGGGAGCTGGAGCAGGCGGTCGCGCGGGTCTCCGCGGTCGTCGAGCGCGGGGCCGTGTCTGAGGAGACACTGCTGCTGGCCGCGATCCTGCGGGGAATGGGGATGGAGGTTCCCGACGATCTCCCGGACACCGTCGACCTCGAGGTCGGGCTCAGCCCGGACGCTCCGATCGAACTTGCCAGCCTCGCGGTGACCGTGCTGCTCCTGGACGAACGGTACGCGGAGGTCCGGCGCGTCACGGAGACACTGCTCAGCAGCATGCCGCGCCCTGCCCCGATGTGGCGGGAGCGTCTCCTGCGCATCGTCGTCGCCGCCGAGGTACGGGGAGGCGATCCCCTCGCGGCCCGGCACGCCGTGGCGGCGTGGCGACACGAATGGCTCCCCGGACGCGGACCGGATGCCGCCCGCACACTGCTGCTGGCTCAGGCCGCCGCCATCGACCCGTCCGATCCGACGACCCACGACCTCGTGCGCCGCGGCAGGGAACTGTGCCGGAGAGAGGGAACGCCGACGCTCCTGCCCTTCTTCGCGGCGATCGAGGGAGGTCTCGCTCTGACGGAGCGACGTTTCGACGACGCGGTTGGCAGCCTGCAGGCCGCGCGGGCCGCCGGACCGGGGAACGACCCGGCGCTGATGCGGACCGACGCCGACCTGATCGAGGCGCTGTGGCTGAGCGATCGGGTCGTCGAGGCCCGTTCTGAGACGGCGCGTCTGGAGGTCGCGCTCGCGGCGCGTCCCCGCCGGTGGACGACGCTGGCGGTGGCCCGGTCCCGCGCCGTGTGCCGGTCGGGTCGAGAGGGCCGACTCGCCTTCGACGAGGCGCAGGCCCTCTATCGCACGGACGACTCGCCCCACGAGTACGCGCGCCTGCGCGCGGCTCGCGAGCGGTGCGTTCCGGCGGATGAGTACCGCGTCCTCCGCAGAGTCGGCTACGACGCTCGCGCCGACACCGTGCTCTCGCCCGAGGAGCAGGAGGTCGTCGCCCTGGTCCAGCGGGGTCTGCGCAATCGCGAGATCGCCGCGACGCTGTTCATCTCCCTGCGGTCGGTCGAGCTGCGTCTGACGCGCGTCTACCGGAAGCTCGGGGTCGGTTCACGCGCGCAGCTCGTCGCCCACCTGCACGGGGAGGCCTCCGCCTGACCTCGCAGGAGCGGATGCCGGGGGCCCGAATGCCGGCCCGGTCGCCCCGCCCCCGACCACCCGGCGGTCGGGGCTCTTCCATCGGCCGTCCGACGGCCGCCCGAGAGCGGCGGCCAGGGCCCGCAGGCACAGCACCGCGTCCCAGACGCGCAGCAGCGGGAACAGCAGCATCGACACCCGCGGAGGCCGCCGCGTGACCGCGCACAGGAAGACCGTCATCACGGTGTCCACGAGGAGGAACCCCACCAGGAGCGGCACCGTCGGGATCGCCGCGGCCACGGTCTCGGCGACGCCTGCCGCGGTCCCGCTCAACAGCCGACCGCCCAGGGCGGCAAGAGCCCCCACGACGAGCGCGGGCACGACCGCCGCGATCACCAGGCTCGCGACGGCGGTCTCGGCGGCGAAGACGCCCACGGACGTCCAGAACAGCCCGGGGCGGATGCCGTGGCGCCGCACGGTCTGCCAGAAGCCGAGGCTCCAGCGGCGCATCTGGGCCGAATAGTCCCGGAGGACGGCCGGATCCTGCGTCTCGGCGATCGCGCACTCCGGGTGGAAGGCGATCCGGCCGAGGCGCTTGGCGTGGACCTCGAAGGTCATGTTGAAGTCCTCGATCGACAGCCCGGGGGCGTCGATGTCGATCCGGTCCAGCACGTCCGTGCGATACAGGCTCGCGAAGCCGGGCACGATGGCGACGGCGTCCGCGGCGCGCGCCGCCTGGCCGAACTTGTGGAGGTACTGCGTGCACACGTACGTGCGTTCCCGGTAGGTCGTGAGCAGGCGCCCCGTGCGAGTCGCCGGGGCGTCCGCGGCGGTCGTCGCGCGTCCCGCGACGGCCACCACGTCCGGGTCGGTGAACAGCGGCAGGCCCGTGCGCAGGTAGTCCGGGCGCGGGCGGGAGTCGGCATCCAGGAGGAGCAGGAGGGGGAATCGCTCGGGGATCCGGAAGCGCTCGAGTCCCGCCCGGATGGCGCCCGCCTTGCCGCGATTCGGGAAGAGGTCCCACGCCGACGCGCCCGCGTCGCGCGCCCGCTCCACCGTCGCGTCCCCCGACCCGTCCGACACCACGAACACGTTCCGAGCCGGCACGAGGGCCCGGGCGGCGCGCACCGCGTCGGCGATGACGAGCTCCTCGTCGTGCGCGGCGATGAGCACCGCGACCTCCGTCGACCGGAAGTACATCGACGGTGCGAGCAGCGATGGACGAGGGCGCCGCTCGCAGGCGAGCCGGCCGAGGGCGACGGTGCCCCACACCAGCGTGGAGACCCCGATCGTGCAGACGGCGACGAGGAGCGCGAGCGCGAGGGTCATGGCATCCCTTCGTCCGGAGGCGGGCAGTGCCACGACCGTACGCGTTCTCTGCTCCGCCGGCGCCCGCACGGCCCGCATGCGCGCTTGCGGTTTCCCGCACACCGGCGTGCGGGGCGCGGCATCCCGCAGGATCGGCCGCGATCGCTTGACCGCTCCCCCGGGCCCGGCGGAGGGTGGGCCCCGGATCAGCACCGACGCTCGTTCGGATGCCCCGCCCCGGATCACCCGAACGTCCCTTGCACGCGGCAGGTCGCCGCCTGTCGCGGGACCTCCCCCCTTGGAGGATGACGATGTCCACACTCGATGTCCGTGCGACCGCGCCGCTGTCGACGACCGCGACGGAGCCGGCTGCTCCCCCACCGTTCGACTTCGAGGTCGCGATCGTGGGACTCGGCTACGTGGGTCTGCCCACGGCTCTCGCCTACCGGGCGAGCGGCTCGCGGGTCCTGGCGCTGGATGCCTCGCCCCGGCGGCTGCGCACCATCGCCGCCCGCGGCGCCGACCTGATCGACTCCGACCGCGACCGCCTCGAAGCCGCCCTCCGCTCGCCGCGGGAGTTCCGCCTCACCAGCGACGTCTCGGAGCTCGCCCGGGCCGCCGCGATCGTCGTGTGCGTGCCGACCCCCGTCGACCACCAGCAGGTCCCCGATCTCGCCCCGCTGCGGGCCGCGTGCGCCACCGTCGTCGCCGCGGCTCGCCCCGGCCAGCTGATCATGCTGACCTCCACGACCTACGTCGGCTGCACCCACGACCTCGTCGAGCAGCCGCTCCGCGAGCGGGGGCTGGAGGTCGGCCGGGACGTCTTCGTCACCTTCAGCGCGGAGCGGATCGATCCCGGGAACGTCGGGTTCGCGCAGGAGGTGGTGCCCCGTGTCGTCGGCGGCGCCACGCCGCAGTGCCAGGAGGAGGGCGTGCGCCTCCTGTCGCGGTACGCCGCGCGCGTGCACCCCGTGTCGAGTCTGGCGACGGCCGAGATGACCAAGCTGCTCGAGAACACCTTCCGCGCGGTGAACATCGCGCTCGCCAACGAGTTCGCCGACATCTGCGGGGCGCTCGACGTCCCCGTCACCGAGGTGATCGAGGCCGCCAGCACCAAGCCGTACGGCTTCATGGCCTTCTATCCCGGGCCGGGGGTGGGCGGACACTGCATCCCGTGCGACCCGCACTACCTGCTGTGGCAGCTGAAGGCCCTCCACGTGGATGCCGGGGTGATCACCGAAGCGATGACCCGCATCGCCGCGCGACCCCGGCGCGTGGTCGACCGCGTCCGCGACGTCCTCGGTCGGGCCGGGAAGGGCACGCTCGGCGCCCGGGTGCTGATCGTCGGCGTCACGTACAAGCCCGACGTCGCCGACCTCCGCGAGTCCCCCGCGCTGGAGATCATCGACGGACTCATCGACGCCGGCGCGGAGGTGCAGTACGTGGACACCCACGCGCCGCACATCCATCTCGACTCCGGACGCGAACGGGATTCGCTCACCGACCCGGCGGCCTTCCACCCCGACGTCGTCCTCGTCCACACGCGCCACCACGACTCCGATCTGGACTGGCTCGACGGCGACGCCGTCGTCCTGGACGGCACGTATCGCAGCTCCGACATCGCCGGGCGGGTGCTGCTGTGAGCGGGGTCCCGATCTACCCGTCGGGCGACCGCACGGCGCACCGCACCCTCGTCACCGGTGGCGCCGGCTTCGTGGGCAGCCACCTCGTCGAGCATCTGCTGGCCGCCGGGGACGAGGTCACCGTCCTCGACGACCTCTCCACCGGGTCGGCGCGCAACCTGGCCGGGGTCGCCGACAACCCGCGCCTGCAGATGATCCACGGCTCGATCCTCAACACCAAGACGGTCGGCCAGGCCATGGAATCCTGCGACCGGGTGTTCCACCTCGCGGCCGCCGTCGGCGTGAAGCTCATCGTCGAGCAGCCGTTGCGCGGCCTGCGCATCAACATCCACGGCACCGAGAACGTCCTCACCGCGGCGATCGAGCGGCAGGCGTCGGTGCTCCTGGTGTCCACGAGCGAGGTCTACGGCAAGAACACCGCCGACCGCCTGCGGGAGGACTCCGACCGCATCCTCGGCGACCCCCTCCTCTCGCGGTGGACGTACGCCGGCGCGAAGGGCATCGACGAGGCGTTCGCGAAGGCCTACTGCGATCAGGAGGGCCTCGACGTCGCGATCGTCCGACTCTTCAACACCGTGGGCCCGCGGCAGACCGGTCGCTACGGGATGGTCTTCCCGAACCTCGTCGGCCAGGCGCTCAGGGGGCACCCGTTGACCGTGTTCGGCGACGGGCAGCAGACCCGATGCTTCTCGGCGGTGGAGGACGTCGTGCCCGCCATGGTGCGCATCGAACGCGACCCGCGCGCACGCGGGCAGGCGTACAACCTCGGCGGGGCTCGGGAGATCTCGATCCTGGACCTCGCCCACGAGATCGTCCGCACGCTCGACAGCCGGAGCGAGATCCAGCTCATCCCCTACGACCAGGCCTACGCCCCGGGGTTCGAGGACATGCGTCGCCGGGTTCCCGACAACACCAAGGCCAACGACCTGGTCGGCTACGAGCCGCAGACGTCGCTGACCACGACGATCCTCCGGGTCGCCGCCGACCTGCTCGCCCGCGAGCGCCTCGCCTCCGACGCCATGCCCCTCGCCGGCACGCGATCCTTCCGCGGGGTGCTCTGATGTGCGGCATCACCGCGTTCCGGGGCCCGTCCGCGGCGACACACGCGCGCGTGGCCCTCGCCCGACTGGAGTACCGCGGCTACGATTCCGCGGGCATCGCCGCACGCCGCCCCGACGGAACGGCGATGCACGTGCGCACCCTCGACGGCGTGGAGGCGCTCGCCGACGCCGTCGAGTCGGACACGGATGCCACCACCGCGGCGATCGGCCACACCCGGTGGGCCACCCACGGCGGTGTGAGCGAACGCAACGCGCACCCCCTCGAGGATTGCGGGGGCCGTCTGTTCGTGGTCCACAACGGCATCGTCGAGAACGCGGGTGCGCTGCGGGACCGCCTGCGGTCGGCCGGCCACCGTCTCGCGACCGACGTCGACACCGAGGTCATCGTCCATCTGCTCGAGGAGGCGGTGAGCGTCGGCATGGACCTCGGTGAGGCGCTCGCCGACACGGCGACCCATCTGGTGGGGTCGTGGGCCGTGGTCGCGTTGGACTCCCGGACGGGTGCGCTGGCCGGAACCGCCCACGGATCGCCACTGATCCTCGCGGACGGCGGCGACGGGGTGTATCTCGCGAGCGATGTCGGCGCGGTCGCGCCGTTCGTGTCCGCGTTCCGCGTGCTCGAAGACGACGACGTCGTCGACATCGACGCGGCCGGCGCGCACTGGCACCGTTCGGGCGGGAGCGACCGGCCGCGTGGGCTCTGGCCGGTTCCCGAGGTGGCGCTGCTGTCCCGCGGCGGCCGGCACGACGACCACATGGGCAATGAGATCGACGAGCAGCCGGTGGTCGCTCGACGCGTACTCGACGCCCTGGCCCCGAGCATCCGCGACGGCGCCCTGTGGAACCGTCTGGGGCTCCCCCCGGTGGAGGAGATCGACCGGGTGGCAGTCCTCGGCTGCGGCACGTCGCTGCACGCCGGACGAGCCCTCGCCGGGGTGTTCGCGCGGGTGGGACGCATCCCCACGCGCGCACTGACGGCGAGCGAGGCCGCGCACGAGGTGTGGGAGCCGCGGACGCTCGTGGTGGCGATGAGCCAATCCGGCGAGACCGCCGACGTGCTGCGTGCGCTGGACGGCCTGCCGTCCGGCCACGGCACGGTGCTGGCCCTCACCAACAACACCGCGTCGTCGCTGGCGCGTCGAGCGGACGCCGTCATCGATTGTCTCGCGGGGCCCGAGATCGGTGTCGCCGCGACGAAGACGTTCGTGGCGCAGGTGCTCACGGGCGCGTGCGTGGCCCTGTCGGGGCTGTCGGTGTCGGGGCGCGCGGATGCCGCCGTCCTCGACGCCGACCTGAGCGCGCTGGCCGCGACGCCCGACGCCCTCTCGGGCGCCCTGCACGCCTGGCGTGATCGAGCCGCGGATCTCGCCGCCGACCTGGTGACGGCCTCCGGGTTCCTGTTCCTCGGTCGCGGCGCGGGTCTCGTGTACGCCGCCGAGGGCGCGCTGAAGCTGAAGGAGCTCTCGTACCGCTGGGCGGAGCATCACGCCGCGGGCGAGCTGAAGCACGGCCCGTTGGCCCTGGTGGATGCCGGGACCCCGGTGTTCGTCGTCGACGACGGCGACCCGCGCCTGGACGTCGACATCGCCGAGGTCGAGGCCCGCGGTGGGCGGGTGATCCGCGTGGGCGAACGGGCCCTGCGGGTGGGGGGCCTCTCGCTCCAGCTGCCGCGCACCGGCCCGTCCTGGGGGCCGTTGGAGACGGTCGTGCCGTTGCAGCTGTTCTCCCGCGAGCTGGCTCTGCGTCTCCAGCGCAACGTCGACAAGCCCCGCAATCTCGCCAAGTCGGTGACCGTCGCATGACGACGCCCCCGGCTCGGCTTCCCCTCTCGAGAAAGGCCGCCCGCATGGTCCCCGCTCCCCCCACTCCGAGCCGACGACGGCGTCGCCTGCGCCTCGCGATCGCCGCCGTCGCCCTCGCGGCGATCCCTCTCGCCGGTCTCGTCGCCGTCGCGCCGTCCCCCGCTCAGGCGGCCACGCGCACGGTCGTGAGTCTCACGTTCGACGACGCCAACGCCAACCAGCTGAACGCTCTGCCGGCGCTGAAGGCGAACGGGATGAAGGCGACGTTCTACGTCCCGTCGGGCTTCATCGGCGCGGCCGGACACATGACCCGCGCCGACCTGACGAACCTCGCGAGCGCGGGGCACGAGATCGGCGGCCACACGGTGAACCACCCCGATCTCGCGCAGGTGAGCGTCGACGAGGCGAAGCGGCAGATCTGCACCGACCGGAAGAACCTGACGTCGTGGGGCTTCACGGTCCGCAGCTTCGCGTACCCGTTCGCCTCCAGCACCCCCGACGTCGAGAAGGCCGCGGCCGACTGCGGCTACAACAGCGCCCGGCTGCTGGGAGACATCCGCAGTCGCTTCGGGTGCCCGGACTGCGCGTACGCCGAATCCACCAAGCCCGCGGCTCCGTTCGCCCTGAAGGCGCTCGACCAGGTCGATGCGACCTGGACGCTCGACGATCTCAAACAGGGGGTCACCAACGCCGAGAAGAACGGCGGTGGCTGGGTGCAGTACACGTTCCACGACATCTGCGCCGACGCGTGCAGCGATCTCGCCATCACCCCGACCGTGTTCTCGCAGTTCGTCTCGTGGCTGAAGACGCGGCAGGCTGCCGGCACCGTCGTCAAGACGATCGGCAGCGTCATCGGCGGGGCGACCAAGCCGCTCGTCGACGGGCCGTCGGTGCCCGCCCCGACCGGTTCGACCAACGGCATCGTGAACCCCGGCATGGAGCAGGGGGCGCCGGACTGCTGGATGCGCGGCGGCTGGGGCACCAACACCCCCGCCTTCGAGACGGGATCGCCCGCGCACGGCGGCGCCATCTCGAGCGGGATCACCATGACCGGGTACGTCGACGGCGACGCGAAGCTGCTCCCGCAGTTCGATCTGGGCCAGTGCGCCCCGACGGTGACGCCGGGCCGCACGTATACGCTCCGCGAGTGGTACCGCGCCAGCGGCGTGACGCAGTTCGCCGTGTATCTGCGCTCCACGGCCGGGGCGTGGTCGTACTGGACCTCGAGCCCCTGGTACGCCTCGGCGACCGACTGGACCGAGGCCGACTGGACGACGCCGGCGATCCCGGACGGGTACAACGGGATCAGCTTCGCGCTGACGATCTTCGGGAACGGGACGCTGCGCACGGACGACCTCGCGCTCTACGACAGCGCCGGGGCCCCACCCCTCTCCCCGGTCGCCGGCGTCAGCCGTGTCGCCCCCGACACGACGACGCCGCCCGAGGGTCCGGTCGAGCTCTTCCAGCCCACCGAGAGCGACGTCACCGGATGACGCGCCGCACGGCGGCGGCGGGCGCCCTCGGGCTGCTCGTCGCCGCCGGCGTCGTGGCGTGCGCGCCCGCGACCGCGACCGCTCCGCTTCCCGACACCGGATACCCGTGGCACACCGACATCGTGGCGACGACCTTCTGGGTCGGCGAGGTGTTCGACCCGAGCGCGTCCGACGGCAGCCAGCGTCTGTCGACCTACGACTCGCGATGGCTGGCTTCGTACGGGGGCTGCGACGGGGTGTCCGAGGGCACGCAGTGCCGCACGGAACCTCGCACGGCGGAGAACGGGTACTTCCCGACGCGGATGACTCCCCTCGAGAACCCCTTCTACCTCGATCTGCCGTACGACGACGTCAACGACGACGTGGGTTTCGCCGAGCGCGGGAAGGTGATCCCGTGGGCTTCGGAGGCGCCGTACGCCGCCGGCGTCGCCGACCCGACGGTCAGCCTGATGAAGAACCGATGGGTGGTGCTGCGCAAGGGCGACCGGCTGTGCTACGGCCAGATCCAGGACGCCGGTCCCGGCGAGTATCGCGACGCCGCGTACGTCTTCGGCTCCGACGATCGTCGTCCCGACAACGCGCGGTTCAACGGCGCCGGTCTCGATGTCTCCCCCGCGCTCAACGGTTGCCTGGGTTTCCGCGAGCTCGACGGCGAAGACGACCGCGTCGACTGGGCGTTCGTCGACGAGGGCGACGTCCCGGACGGGCCGTGGACCAGGATCGTGACGACCAGCCCGGTCCGGTGACAACGGAAGAGACCGGATGCCGTCGGCATCCGGTCTCTTCCGTTGGGGAGGTCTTACTGGCCCCGGCGCTCGCGCAGCTGCTGCAGCGCGTCGTCGAGGAGCGACGCCGCTTCCTCGTCGGTACGGCGCTCCTTCACGTAGGCGAGGTGCGTCTTGTAGGGCTCGGTCTTGGCCAGGGCCGGCGGGTTGTTCTTGTCGCGGCCGGCGGGAAGACCGGAGTGCGGGGAGTCGATCGTCTCGGGGATCTCGTCGTCGGGGATGCCCGCCGCGAAATAGCGGACGGTCTCGTTGCCGAGGGCGTCCCAGTACGAGACTGCGACGCGATCGGCGTGGAAGCCGTGGTCCTGTTCTCCCATCGGGCCCGCGCCGACGCGCGTGCCGCGGATGGCGTTGCCGCCAGTGGCCATGTCAGAGCTCCGCGAACTTGGTGAGGAGACCGAGACCGACGATGGTGATGAACCACACCAGGGCCAGGACGATCGTGAATCGGTTGAGGTTGCGTTCGGCGAGGCCCGACGAGCCGAGAGCCGAGCTCATGCCGCCGCCGAACATATCGGAGAGGCCGCCTCCACGTCCCTTGTGGAGCAGGATGAGCAGGGTCAGCAGGAGGCTGGTCACGCCCAGGAACACCTGCAGGACGAACTCGAGAATCTGCACTGTCGAAAGCCTTTCGCGGCGGTCGGATCGGACCGCACAAGCGTCAAGTATACGGGGAGGCGGCCGGACACACGGGATGCCCGCGGCGCGAGGCCGCGGGCATCCCGAGTCGGTCAGACTCCGACGTGCTTCTGGTAGCGGATGATCGCCGCGAACTCGTCCACGACGAGGCTCGCACCGCCCACCAGCGCACCGTCGACGTCGGGCTCGCGCATGAAGCCGGCGATGTTGCCCGACTTCACCGAACCGCCGTAGAGGATGCGTGTGCGCGCTGCCGCGTCGGCACCGAGCTTGTCGGCGACGACGGCACGCAGCTTCGCCGCGACCTCCTGCGCCTGGTCGGGCGTGGCGGCCTGGCCGGAGCCGATGGCCCAGACCGGTTCGTACGCCACGACGATGTCGGCGTCGGATGCCACGCCCTCGAGCGCGACCTCGAGCTGACCCACGGGAACGGCGCTGGCGCCGAACTTCTCGAGGTCTTCGGAGGTCTCACCGACGCAGATGACCGGGACCAGGCCGTGGCGAAGCGCCGCCTGGGTCTTGGCCGCGATGATCTCGTCGGTCTCGTGGTGGAACTGCCGGCGCTCCGAGTGACCGATGATCACGTAGCGCGCGTCGAGCTTGGCGAGGAACTGGCCCGAGATCTCGCCCGTGTACGCGCCGGAGTCATGGGCCGAGAGGTCCTGACCGCCGAGGGCGAACTCGATCTTGTCGGCGTCGAGAAGCGTCTGCACGGTGCGCAGGTCGGTGAAGGGCGGGAAGACCGCCACCTCCACGCTGCCGCTCTCGTGCTTCGCGTCCTTCAGCGTCCAGTGCAGCTTCTGGACGAACGCGACCGCCTGCAGGTGGTCGAGATTCATCTTCCAGTTGCCCGCGATGAGGGGGGTGCGGTTCAGGACCATCCGAGGACCTCCAGTCCGGGGAGCTTCTTGCCTTCGAGGAACTCCAGGCTGGCCCCACCACCGGTGGAGATGTGGCCGAACTGGTCGTCCGTGAAGCCGAGCTGACGTACGGCGGCCGCCGAATCGCCACCGCCGACGACGCTGAGGCCGTCGACCTCGGTGAGCGCCTTCGCGACGGTCTTGGTGCCCGCGGCGAAGGCGGCCATCTCGAACACGCCCATAGGCCCGTTCCAGAAGACGGTGCGCGAATCGCGGATGGCCTCGGCGAACAGGTCCGCCGTGCGAGGACCGATGTCCAGGCCCAGACCCGAGGCGCCGAACGGGGTGTCCTCGAGCGCCACGGCATCCGCGACGACGTGCTCCGCGTCGGCCGAGAAGGACGCCGCGACGACGGCATCCACGGGGAGGACGATCTCGACGCCGCGCTCCTTCGCCGTGGCGAGGTAGCCCTTCACGGTGTCGATCTGGTCCTGCTCCAGAAGGCTCGAGCCGACCTTGTTGCCCTCGGCCGCCAGGAAGGTGAACATCATCCCGCCACCGACGAGGAGCTTGTCCACGCGCGGGAGCAGGTGCTCGATGACTCCGAGCTTGTCGCTGACCTTCGAGCCGCCGAGGACGACCGTGTAGGGCCGTTCGGGGTTCTCAGTCAGGCGGTCCAGGACCTCGAGCTCCTTCTGGATGAGCAGGCCGGCCGCCGACGGCACGATCTGCGCCAGGTCGTAGACGCTGGCCTGCTTGCGGTGTACCACACCGAAGCCGTCGGAGACGAGGGCGTCGCCGAGCTCGGCGAGCTGCCGCGCGAACTCCTGCCGCTCGGCCTCGTCCTTCGAGGTCTCCCCCGCGTTGAAGCGGAGGTTCTCGATGACCGCGACGTCGCCGTCCTCGAGCGAGGCGACGGCCTCGCGGGCGGACTCGCCGACCGTGTCGCGCGCGAACGCGACCGGCTGACCGAGGAGCTCGGACAGGCGCTGCGCGACCGGCTCGAGCGAGTACTTCGGGTCGGGCGACCCGTCGGGACGGCCCAGGTGCGAGCACACGACGACGCGGGCGCCGGCGTTGATCAGGGCGTTGAGAGTCGGCAGCGACGCGCGCACGCGGCCATCGTCCGTGATGACGCCGTCCTTCAGGGGGACGTTCAGGTCACAACGGACGATGACGCGCGTGCCGGCCAGCGACCCCAGCGTTTCGAGGGTGCGCAGAGCCATGGAGGGTCAGAGACGCTCGGCGACGTACTCGGTCAGGTCGACGAGACGGTTGGAGTAGCCCCACTCGTTGTCGTACCAGGACGAGACCTTGACGAGGTTGCCGGACACGTTGGTCAGCTCGGCGTCGAAGATCGACGAGTGCGGGTTGCCCTGGATGTCGCTGGAGACGATCGGGTCCTCGGTGTACTCGAGGATGCCGGCGAGGCGACCCTCGGCGGCGGCCTGCTTGTAGACCGCGTTGATCTGGTCGACGGTCAGGCCCTCGGTGGGGGTGACGATCGTGAGGTCGACGATCGAGCCGGTGGGAACCGGCACGCGGTACGAGGAGCCGCTGAGCTTGCCGTTCAGCTCGGGCAGGACCAGGCCGATGGCCTTGGCGGCACCGGTGGAGGCGGGCACGATGTTGATCGCGGCGCCGCGCGCACGACGGAGGTCGCCGTGCGGGCCGTCCTGCAGGTTCTGGTCGGCGGTGTACGCGTGTGCGGTCATCATGAAGCCGCGCTCGATGCCGAAGGCGTCGTTGAAGACCTTCGCCAGCGGGGCGAGGCAGTTCGTGGTGCACGACGCGTTCGAGATGATGACGTCGGTCTCGGGGTCGTACGTCTCTTCGTTGACGCCCATGACGATCGTGGCGTCGTCACCCGTGGCGGGAGCCGAGATGAGCACCTTCTTGGCACCACCGGCGACGTGCTTCTTGGCGTCCTCGGCCTTGGTGAAGCGGCCGGTCGACTCGATGACGATGTCGACACCCAGCTCGCCCCAGGGGAGGTTCGCGGGGTCGCGCTCTTCGAAGACCTTGATGGTCTTGTCGCCGACGGTGATGGAGTCTTCGGTGTACGAGACGTCCTCGGACAGCACGCCGCCGACGGAGTCGTACTTCAGCAGGTGCGCGAGCGTCTTGTTGTCGGTGAGGTCGTTCACCGCCACGATTTCCAGGTCAGCACCCTGCGCGAGAGCCGCGCGGAGGTAGTTGCGTCCGATACGGCCGAAGCCGTTGATTCCGATCTTGACGGTCACGGAATATCTCCTGAATCAGTTGTGCGCGAGAAGCGCGCGATTGCGGTGTTCGCTGGCGGACAACGGCGTCCCGACGGGGTGTCCCGTCGGGACGCCCACGCCGTTTACGACAGTACCAGCAGACCCGTGGTCTTCTCACGGGCGGCCGCGAAACGCTCCTGCGCATCGGCCCAGTTGGCGATGTTCCAGAACGCCTTCACGTAGTCCGCGCGGACGTTCTTGTAGTCGAGGTAGTACGCGTGCTCCCAGACGTCCAGGAGCAGCAGCGGGACGGTGCCCGCGACGATCTGGCCCTGCTGGTCGAAGAACTGCTGGATGATCAGGTTCTGACCGATCGAGTCCCAGAACAGGCCGGCCCAGCCCGAGCCCTGCACGCCGAGCGCCGCGGCGGTGAACTGGCCACGGAAGGCGTCGAACGAACCGAACTGGTCGTCGATCGCGGCCTCGAGGTCGCCGGTGGGCTTGTCGCCGCCGTTCGGCGAGAGGTTCGTCCAGAAGATCGAGTGATTCGTGTGACCGCCGAGGTTGAACGCGAGGTCCTTCTGCAGGCGGTTGATGTTCGCGAAATCGCCCTTCTCGCGCGCCTCGGCGAGGAGGTCGAGCGTGGTGTTCGCGCCGTTGACGTACGTCTGGTGGTGCTTGCTGTGGTGCAGCTCCATGATGGTCGCGCTGATGTGCGGCTCCAGCGCGGAGTAGTCGTAGGGCAGTTCGGGCAGCGTGTACTTCGCCATGTTCTCTACTTCCGAATCGGCGCTGCACCGAAGCCTCGGCGCAGCGAGGGTGACGTGTTCATCCTACTGAGCGGCAACGCACGGACCACGGGGTTGCTTCCCCGAATGACGAGGGATAACGAAAACGGATGCCATGGACCATGGCATCCGTTCGTGATCGGGCTCGTGCGGGCTAGTCGTCGGCGCCGACCGGCACCGCGGACTCGGTGCCGGGGATGCCCTCGGCCTCGGCCTTCTTGTCGGCCATCGCCAGGAGGCGGCGGATGCGGCCGGCGACGGCGTCCTTCGTCAGCGGCGGATCGGCGTGGTGGCCGAGCTCGTCGAGGCTCGCGTCGCGGTGCGCCAGGCGCAGCTCGCCGGCCTGCTGCAGGTGATCCGGCACCTCGTCGCCGAGGATCTCGAGCGCGCGCTCGACACGGGCGCACGCGGCCACCGCGGCCTGGGCGGAGCGGCGGAGGTTGGCGTCGTCGAAGTTGACCAGGCGGTTCACGCCCGCGCGCACCTCGCGGCGCTGGCGCATCTGGTCCCACTCCCCCGCGGTGCGGCGGGCTCCCATCTCGTACAGGGCTCCGCGGATCGCCTCGCCGTCGCGCACGACGACGCGCGGCACACCGCGCACCTCGCGGGCCTTCGCCGGGATGCCGATGCGGTGGCCGGCGCCGACGAGCGCCATGGCCGCCTCCGACGAGGGGCACAAGATCTCCAGGGCTGCGGAACGGCCCGGGTCGCTGAGCGAACCGCTCGCGAGGAACGCGCCGCGCCAGATGGCGCTCAGGTCGGGGCGCGACCCGGTGGTGAGCTTGTTGGGGAGGCCCCGCACCGGACGGCGACGCTGATCGAGGAGCCCGGTCTGGCGCGCGAGGGTCTCGCCGGCCTCGATGACGCGGACGGCGAAATGGCCGCCGGTGCGTCCCCCGGAGCCCTGCACGTGGTGCAGTTCGGGGCGCACGCCGTAGAGCTCCATGAGGTCGCGGGCGACGCGGCGGGCGAGGACGTCGGAGTCCAGCTCGGCCTCGACCGCCACGCGGTTCGCGATCGAGTGCAGGCCACCCGAGAAGCGCAGGATCGCCGTGAGCTCGGCGACGCGCGCCGTCGGACGCGGGTCGCGTACGGTGATCAGCTCGGCCTTCACGTCGGCGGTCAGCGGCACGGTTCTCCTCGGTTCAGGACGATGGGGCAACGCTCAGGACAGCACGGGGTGAGGCTATCGAAGCGGCGGGGACGAGGGTACAGCCTACTCGCGGCCGAGGTCGCGGTGAGTCACACGGACCGCGACGCCGGGCAGCTCGCCGAGGCGCGCGGCCAGTTCGCGGGCCATCACGACCGAGCGGTGCTTGCCGCCGGTGCAGCCGACCGCGACGACCGAATGCCGCTTGTTCTCGCGCTCGTACCCCGCGAGGACGGGCCGCAGCGCCGCCGCGTAGGCGTCGAGGAACTCCCGCGCGCCCTCCTGGCCGAGCACGTATTCCCGCACGGACGGATCCTCGCCGGTCAGCGGCCGCAGCTCCTCGTTCCAGAACGGGTTCGGGAGGAACCGCATGTCGGCGACGAGGTCGACATCGGTGGGCAGTCCGTATTTGAAGCCGAAGCTCATCAGTGTCACGGTGTGGCGGGCGGCCCCCTCTTCACCGAACAGCTCGACCGTCCGGATCGAGAGCTGATGCACGTTGTACGTCGAGGTGTCGATCACGACGTCGGCCGCTTCGCGCAACGGGGTCAACCGCTCGCGCTCGCGACGGATGCCGTCGAGGATCGTGCCGTCCGCCTGCAGCGGGTGCGGACGCCGCACGGCCTCGAACCGGCGTACGAGCACCGCGTCGGAGGCATCCAGGAAGACCACGCGGACCTGCCCGTCGGCCTGCAGCGAGCGCATGGCCTCGGGCAGGTCGCCGAACAGCGAACGCCCCCGGACGTCCACGACGACCGCCACCTTCGGCACCGCTCCGCCCGCGCGCTCGGTGAGATCGAGGAGCGGACGCAGCATCCGCGGCGGGAGATTGTCGACGACGTACCAGTCGAGATCCTCCAGGGCGTTGGCGACCGTGGAACGACCGGCCCCCGACATCCCGGTGACGATGAGCACCTCGCCGGGCGCACCCCGTGCCGCCTGCATGATTCGCCCTTTCGTCGGGGTTCCAGCCTACCGAGCCAAGCGGGTGTGAATGGCCTCGGCCAGGGTCGGACCGATGCCGGGCAGCTCCATGATCTCGTCGGGCGAGGCGTTCTTCAGCGCCGTCACCGAACCGAAGTGCCGGAGCAGAGCCTTGATGCGGGCATCTCCCAGCCCCGGAACCTCCGACAGCACGCTCGAGATGTCGCGCTTGCGCCGCTTGCGCTGATGCGTGATCGCGAACCGGTGGGCTTCGTCGCGGAGCCGCTGCAGCAGGTACAGCGCCTCCGACGTGCGCGGAAGGATGACCGGGTAGTCCTCTCCCGGCAGCCACACCTCCTCGAGCCGCTTGGCGATGCCGCACAGGGCGATCTCCTCATGACCGGCATCCGCCAGTGCGCGCGCGGCGGCCGCGACCTGCGGCTGACCGCCGTCGACGACGAGCAGCTGCGGGCGGTAGGCGAAACGCGGGCGCTTGCGCGTGGTCACGACCTCGCCGTCGGCCGTCGCCTCCGGGCTCTCGGCATCCGCGACGATCGCGCCGCCCAGGGTCTCGCGTTCGTCGTCCTCGGGCCTGTCGAGGTAGGCCAGCCGGCGCGTGAGCACCTGGTACATCGAGTCGGTGTCGTCGGTGGTCTCGGCGACGCCGAACGAGCGGTACTGGTCCTTGCGCGGCAGCCCGTCCTCGAAGACCACCATGGATGCCACGACGTTGGTACCCGAGAGATGCGAGACGTCGTAGCACTCGATGCGCAGGGGCGCCTCCGCGAGTCCGAGGGCCTCCTGCAGGTCGGTGAGGGCTTGCGAGCGCGCGACGTAGTCACTGGTGCGGCGCGTCTTGTGGAGCATGAGCGCCTGCTGCGCGTTGAGCGTCGCGGTCTTCAGCAGGTCGGCCTTCGACCCTCGCTGCGCGACCTGCAGCGACACCGGCCGCCCCCGCCGGTCGCGCAGCCACGCCTCGAGTTGGTCGGCGTCGTCGGGCAGCTCGGGCACCAGTACCTGCCGGGGGATGTCGGCGGGCGCCGCGTCTCCGTACGTGCGCTGCAGCACCTGGTCGACCAGATCCGCGCCGGAGATGTCGATCTCCTTCTCGATCGTGGTCGCCCGCACCCCTCGGACACGACCCCCGCGCACGACGAAGTGCTGCACGGTCGCCGCGAGCTCGTCCTCGGCGATGCCGAACAGGTCGGCGTCCGTGTCGGCCGGCAGGACCAGGGCGCTCTTGCCGAGGACGGCGTCGATGGCCTGCAGCCTGTCGCGGTAGCGGGCCGCCGCCTCGTAGTCCATGGCGGCCGAGGCCTCCATCATGCGAGCCGTGAGCGCCTTGGTGAACCTCTGATCGCCGCCCGACATGAACGCGACGAAATCGTCGACGATCGCGCGGTGCTCCTCGATCGTGACCTTCATCGAGCACGGCCCGCCGCAGCGGCCGATCTGCCCCGGGAAGCACGGTCGACCCGACTGCATCGCCTTCTTGTACGACGCGTCGCTGCACGTGCGGATCGGGAAGACCTTGATCATGAGGTCGATCGTGTCGTGCACCGCCCAGACCTTCGGGTAGGGCCCGAAGTACTTGGCCCCGCGGATCTTGGGGTTGCGCGTGACGATCACGCGGGGGGCTTCGTCGGCGAGGGTGATCGCCATGAACGGGTACGACTTGTCGTCGCGGTAGCGGACGTTGAACGGCGGATCGAACTCCTTGATCCACATGTACTCGAGCTGCAGCGAGTCGACGTCGCTGGGGACGACGGTCCACTCGACCGAGGCCGCGGTCGTCACCATCCGGCGGGTGCGCTCGTGCAGCGAGTACAGCGGCGCGAAGTAGTTCGACAGCCGCGCGCGAAGGTTCTTGGCCTTGCCGACGTAGAGCACCCGCCCTTCGGCATCCCGGAAGCGGTAGACCCCCGGATTGGTGGGGATCTCCCCCGCCTTGGGACGATAGGGCAGGTGCGACACCCGCTCTCGGGATGCCACGGCTCAGGCTCCCGCGCGGGCCAGTTCCGGCTCGCGCTCGGCGGTGTTGCGCTGCGTGCCGGTGCGACCGGTCTCGAGGAGTTCCGCGAGGAAGGCTCCCGTGTGGCTCCCCGACACCGCCGCGACCTGCTCGGGCGTTCCGGTCGCGACGATCGTTCCGCCACCGGCACCGCCCTCGGGGCCGAGGTCGATGACCCAGTCCGAGCTCTTGATGACGTCGAGGTTGTGCTCGATGACGATCACGGTGTTGCCCTTGTCGACCAGGCCGTTGAGCACCTTCAGCAGCAGCGAGACGTCCTCGAAGTGCAGACCCGTCGTCGGCTCGTCGAGCACGTAGATCGAACGGCCGTTGCTGCGCCGCTGGAGCTCGGTCGCGAGCTTGACGCGCTGCGCCTCGCCACCCGACAGCGTCGTCGCCGACTGGCCCAGACGCACGTACCCCAGCCCCACGTCCACGAGCGTCTTGAGGTACCGGTGGATCGCCTGGATCGGCTCGAAGAACTCCGCCGCCTCCGAGATCGGCATCTCGAGCACCTCGGCGATGTTCTTGCCCTTGTAGTGCACCGACAGCGTGTCGCGGTTGTACCGCTTGCCGTGGCAAACCTCGCAGTCGACGTAGACGTCGGGGAGGAAGTTCATCTCGATCTTGAGCGTGCCGTCACCCGAGCACGCCTCGCAGCGGCCGCCCTTGACGTTGAAGCTGAAGCGCCCGGCCTGGTAGCCGCGCACCTTGGCCTCGGGCGTCTCGCTGAACAGCGTCCGGATGCGGTCGAACACGCCGGTGTAGGTCGCCGGGTTCGAGCGCGGCGTGCGGCCGATCGGGGCCTGGTCGACGTGCACGACCTTGTCGAGGTTGTCGAGACCCGTGACGCGCGTGTGCTTGCCCGGCACGCGGCGTGCGCCGTTGAGCTTGGACGCGAGGACTTCGTACAGGATGCCGTTGACCAGCGTCGACTTCCCCGAACCGCTGACGCCCGTCACGGCCGTCAGCACCCCCAGCGGGAAGTCGACGGTCACGTTCTGCAGGTTGTTCTCGCGCGCGCCGACGACGGTGACCTGACGCTTCTTGTCGATCTTGCGCCGCTTCTTCGGCGCTTCGATCGACCGCCGACCCGAGAGGTACGCGCCGGTCAGCGACCGGTCGTCGTCGAGGAGCTGGGCGAGCGGACCGGAGTGCACCACGTTGCCGCCGTCGACGCCCGCGCGGGGTCCGATGTCGACGACCCAGTCGGCCGCGTGGATGGTCTCTTCGTCGTGCTCGACCACGATGAGGGTGTTGCCGAGGTCGCGAAGGGTCTCGAGGGTCTGGATCAGACGGCGGTTGTCGCGCTGGTGCAGACCGATCGACGGCTCGTCCAGCACGTACAGCACGCCGGTCAGGCCGGACCCGATCTGCGTCGCGAGACGGATGCGCTGCGCCTCGCCGCCCGAGAGCGTGCCGGCGGCGCGGCCGAGGCTGAGGTAGTTGAGCCCGACCTGCAGCAGGAAGTCCAAGCGCGCGCGGATCTCGCGCAGGACGGCCGCGGCGATGGTCGCCTCGCGGTCGGTGAGCGTGAGCTTCGTGAAGAACTCGCGGGCGTCCGCGAGGCTCAGTCGAGACGCCGCGGCGATCGAGGTTCCGTCGACGAGGACGGCCAGCACCTCGGGCTTGAGCCGGTCGCCGTCGCACACGGCGCACGGCACCTCGCGCAGGTACTCCGACCAGCGCTGGCGTTGCGCGTCGGATTCGGCCTGGAGGTACTGACGCTCGATGTAGGGCACGACGCCCTCGAAACCGGAGGAGTACCGCATCTCGCGCCCGTAGCGGTTCTTCCACTTGACGGTGACCTTGTAGTTCTCACCGCGGAGCACCGCGTCCTGGACGTCCTTCGAGAGGTCGCGCCACGGCGTGTCGAGCGAGAAGTCCAGGTCGCGCGCAAGACCTTCGAGCAGCCGCTCGTAGTACTGGAAGAGGCCCTTGCCCTGCGTCGTCCACGGCAGGATCGCCCCGTCGCGGATCGAGAGTTCTTCGTCGCCGAGCATGAGGTCGACATCGACCGACATGCGGGTACCGAGGCCCGAGCACACCGGGCAGGCGCCGAACGGTGCGTTGAACGAGAAGGTCCGCGGCTCGATCTCGGTCAGCTGCAGCGGGTGTCCGTTGGGGCACGCGAGCTTCTCGGAGAACGACTGCCAGGCGGCATCCCCCTCTTCGTCGACGAAGTTCACCTGCATGATGCCGCCGGCGAGTCCGAGGGCCGTCTCCACGGAGTCGGTGACGCGGCTGAGGATGTCGCCCGAGGCCACGAGACGGTCGACCACCACGGCGATGTCGTGTTTGTAGCTCTTCTTCAGCGTCGGCGGCTCGGCGAGCTGCACCAGCTCACCGTCGACGACGGCGCGCGCGTACCCCTTCGCACTGAGCTCTTTGAAGAGGTCGACGAACTCGCCCTTCTTCTGGGTCACCACGGGCGCGACGATCTGATAGCGGGTCCGCTCGGGCAGCTCCATGAGCTGGTCGGCGATCTGCTGCACCGTCTGACGCTGGATGGGGGCGCCGCAGTCGGGGCAGTGCGGCACGCCGATACGCGCCCAGAGCAGACGCATGTAGTCGTGGATCTCGGTGATCGTGCCCACGGTCGAGCGGGGGTTGCGGTTGGTCGACTTCTGGTCGATCGAGACCGCGGGGCTCAAGCCCTCGATGAAATCGACGTCCGGACGGTCGACCTGGCCCAGGAACTGGCGCGCGTACGCGCTCAGAGATTCGACGTAGCGGCGCTGGCCCTCGGCGAAGATCGTGTCGAACGCCAGGCTCGACTTCCCCGACCCCGAGAGGCCGGTGAAGACCACGAGCGAATCACGCGGAATGTCGAGGTCGACGTTCTTCAGGTTGTGGACGCGGGCGCCGCGAACACTGAGCTTTCCGCTGGTGTTTCCGGGAGACGAGACAGGAACGATGGGCACTCGTCAAGTCTAGGTTCCCCCTCCGACATCGGTCCCGGGTTCGCCTCCGGCGCACATCTGTGCGAGGGTGCGGGTCCGCGTCACGCGGGCCCCGGCTTCCTCGCGGTCGCGCCCTCGCCCGCTCGAGCCGGATCTGGATGCGGGGACTCAGCCGTTCGGGTCGAATCTCCCCGCGAACGGTGCGAGGCCGTCGCGCAGTGCGATGAGCGCCCGCTCGTCGATGCCGACGCGCTCCATGATGCGCGCGGGCACCTCGATCGCCCGTTCGCGCAGCGCGCGACCGTCGGCGGTGAGGTCGATGTCGAGGACCCGCTCGTCGTCGACGCGCCGCGTGCGCCTCACCCGCCCCTGCGCTTCGAGTCGCTTGACCAGGGGCGAGAGGGTGGCGGGCTCCATCGCGAGCTCGCCGGCGAGGGCGCTCAGCGACCGGGGCGCCTGCTCCCACAACGCCAGCATCACGAGGTACTGCGGATGAGTGAGCCCCAGCGGTTCGAGAACGGGACGGTAGATCGACACCACGTTGCGCGCGGCGGTGACGAGCGCGAAGCACACCTGATTCTCCAAGCGCAGCGGATCGTCCACGCACCCTCCTCAAATACTTAGTACACTAATGATCATGGCACAAAAGGATGCCGACCGGCCCCCGCTGCGCGAACGCGTGCGGGCCGCCGGCGGGTGGTACCAGTACATCAACACACGCCTGATCCGCGTCGCCGGACCCGCCTCGGTCGGCCCGTACGAGACGACGCCCGAACCGGTGCGCACCGGACGCCCGTGCCCCCTGTGCGGTCATCCGATGTCCGAGCACAGCGTCGACCGGTCGGGCGTGAAGCCACTCCTGCACTGCCCGTGACGGCTGCACTGCCCGTGACGGCTGCGCGGCCGTGGGGCCGCGTTCGTCACCGGGCTCGATGTCGCGTCACGGCAGCCGCGGTCCTCCATCGGAATCGAGCGGCCACCCCGGGTTGACCGCGATCTCCCACGGATGACCGTCCGGATCGACGAAGACGCCCGAGTAACCGCCCCACTCCGTCGGGGCGCCCGGCCGGCCGAGCGTCGCACCGGCAGCCACGGCCTCCGTCAGGACGGCATCCACCTCGTCGGGCTCGCGCACGTTGTGGGCCAGGGTCACGCCGCCCCATCCGCGCCCGTCGGTCACGGTCGAGTCGGCCGCGAGCTTCTCCCGCGACCACAACCCGAGGACCATGCCCCCCAGATCGAAGAAGGCGACCTCCCCTTCGACCGAACTCGGCGACCGTCGCCAGCCGAGGCGCTCGTAGAAGGCGACCGATCGTCGAAGATCGGCGACGCCGAGGGTGATCAACGAGATCCTCTGCTCCATGATCGCGTCCCGTCGCTCCCCCGCCGTCGGCCGCTCAGGCGTGGCCGGCGCGCTCCATCGCGCGGAGCTCCTTCTTCAGGTCCTGCACCTCATCGCGCAGGCGTCCCGCGAGCTCGAACTTGAGCTCGCCCGCCGCCGCCAGCATCTGCTGGGTGAGGTCGGCGATCGTCGACTCCAACTGATCGGCACCTTCGGCGGCGATCCCGGTGCGGCGCAGCTGCGGTGTCGGCGACTTGCCCTTCCCCGCTTTGTCGTTGCGGGACAGCAGGCTCCGGGTGTCGGAGGCCTCTCTCGCAAGCACCTCGGTGATGTCGGCGATCTTCTTCCGCAGCGGCTGCGGGTCGATGCCGTTCGCCGTGTTGTAGGCGATCTGCTTCTCCCGGCGTCGCTCGGTCTCCTCGATGGCGTTCCGCATCGAGTCGGTCATCTTGTCGGCGTACATGTGCACCTCGCCCGACACGTTGCGGGCGGCGCGACCGATCGTCTGGATGAGGGAGGTCCCGCTGCGCAGGAACCCTTCCTTGTCGGCATCCAGGATCGCGACGAGAGACACCTCGGGCAGGTCGAGACCCTCGCGCAGCAGGTTGATGCCGACGAGGACGTCGTACACGCCGGCCCGGAGTTCCGTGAGCAGTTCCACGCGTCGAAGGGTGTCGACGTCGGAGTGCAGGTACCGCACGCGCACACCGTGCTCCCCCAGGAAGTCGGTGAGCTCCTCCGCCATCTTCTTGGTCAGTGTCGTCACCAGGACGCGCTCGTCGCGTTCGACGCGCAGACGGATCTGCTCGAGCAGGTCGTCGATCTGTCCCTTCGAGGGCTTCACGACGATCTCGGGGTCGACGAGGCCGGTCGGGCGGATGATCTGCTCGACCACGCCGTCGGCGATGCCCATCTCGTAGCGCCCGGGCGTCGCCGACAGGTACACCGTCTGCCCGATCCGGTTCTTGAACTCGTCCCAGCGCAGCGGGCGGTTGTCCATCGCGCTCGGCAGACGGAAGCCGTGCTCGACGAGCGTGCGCTTGCGGGACGCGTCGCCCTCGTACATCGCCCCGATCTGCGGGACGGTCACGTGCGACTCGTCGATGACGAGCAGGAAGTCGTCGGGGAAGAAGTCCAGCAGCGTGTGCGGCGGATCTCCCGGATTGCGGCCGTCGAGGTGCCGCGAGTAGTTCTCGATGCCCGAGCAGAAGCCCAGCTGCTGCAGCATCTCGAGGTCGAACGTGGTGCGCATCCGCAGCCGCTGCGCCTCGAGGAGCTTGCTCTGCGACTCGAGTTCCTTGAGCCGTTCGGCCAGCTCGTGCTCGATGGTGCCGATCGCGCGCTGCACGGTGTCGGTCCCGGCGACGTAGTGCGAGGCGGGGAAGATCGGCACGGAATCCATCTTCTGGACCACGTCTCCCGTCAGCGGATGCAGCATGTACAGCGCCTCGATCTCGTCACCGAACATCTCGATGCGGATCGCGTACTCCTCGTACACCGGGATGATCTCGATCGTGTCGCCGCGGACGCGGAAGTTGCCGCGCGAGAAATCGACGTCGTTGCGGTTGTACTGCATCGCGATGAACTTGCGGATCAGGGCGTCGCGGTCGTACCGCTCCCCCACCTGCAGCGCGACCATGGCCCGCAGGTACTCCTCGGGCGCGCCGAGGCCGTAGATGCAGGACACCGTGGACACCACGACGACGTCGCGACGCGACAGCAGGGAGTTCGTCGTCGAGTGGCGAAGACGCTCGACCTCGGCGTTGATCGAGGAGTCCTTCTCGATGAACGTATCGGTCTGCGGGACGTACGCCTCCGGCTGGTAGTAGTCGTAGTACGAGACGAAGTACTCGACGGCGTTATTGGGCATGAGTTCGCGGAACTCGTTGGCCAGCTGGGCCGCGAGCGTCTTGTTGTGGGCCAGGACGAGCGTCGGGCGCTGGACGGCTTCGACGAGCCAGGCGGTCGTCGCCGACTTTCCGGTACCGGTGGCGCCGAGCAGCACGACGTCGGTCTCGCCGGCGTTGATCCGCGCGGCCAGGTCGGCGATCGCCTGCGGCTGATCACCGGACGGGGAGTACTCGCTGATGACCTCGAAGGGGCGGACGGAACGCGTGGCCTGCATGATTCCAGCGTAGGCGGGGCCTCCGACATCGGGGCCGGCGTGCTGTTCGCCATGCGCGAGCGGGGTGCTCGACGGACCGACGCCCGGCGACGCGTTCGTCGACTCTCCGAGGGGATCGCCGCCCGGGAGCGGGACCGTGGCGGCTCAGTCCCGCGAGACGCGGTCCCACAGCTCGTCGACCTGGCGTCGCGTGGCATCCATGTCGCCGGCCGTGTCGATCACGACGTCCGCGAGCGCCAATCGTTCGTCGTCACCGGCCTGGGCGGCGACCCGGGCGCGGGCCTCCGCCTCGGAGAGGCCGCGATGATCGACGAGCCGCCGCACGCGCAGCTCGGCCGGAGCGTGGGCCACGACGACGAGGTCCCATTCGCCGGTCCCGCGGGATTCCGCGAGGAGCGGGACGTCGTAGACGACCAGGGCGCCGGGATCGGCGGAGAGCGCCGCGCGGAATCGCCGCTGCGACTCCTCCCGCACCGCGGGGTGCACCAGCGCATTCAGCGCGGCGAGCCGCTCGGGATGACCGAAGACGCGTGCTCCCAGCGCGGGCCGGTCGAGCGATCCGTCGGGCCGCAGCACCTCGGGTCCGAACTCCGCGGCGATCGCGGCGAGCACCGGCGAACCGGGCGCCTGCACCTCGCGGACGATCGCATCCGCATCCACGATCACCGCGCCCTTCTCGGCGAGAATCCGGGAGATCGTGGACTTTCCGGACGCGATTCCGCCGGTCAGCGCGAGGAGGGTCACCCCTCGAGGATGCCACAGCCGCCACGCCCGGGTCCGGTGCCATCCGGGGTGGTCTACCATTCGATCAAGGCCGCATCCGCGCCCTCCGACCGGTTGGCGAGAGTGTCATCATGCCGAATCCGAACGTCGTGGTCGTCATCGAGGACGACGTCGACATCCGATCGCTGCTCACGGCGACCCTCGAACCGGTGGGCTTCGTCGTGCACACCGCCGTCGACGGTCTCACCGGCATCGAGACGGTCCGACGCACCGACCCCGCGGTCACCACGCTGGACGTCAGCATGCCCGGACTCGACGGTTTCGAGACGGCTCGGCGCATCCGGGAGTTCAGCACGACGCGCATCCTGATGGTGAGCGCCCGAGTGGATGCCACGGAAGAACGGCTCGCGCGTGAGGCCGGCGCCGACGACTACCTCACGAAGCCGTTCCGTCCTCGTGAGCTCCGCGCCCGTGTGCACGCCCTCGTGGCCGCGGACGACGAGGACTGATCGCCCCGCCCTCAGTCGGTCGCGAGGCCGAACGGCTGCTCGCCCGTCGACGCGGCGTGGCTCGCGTTCGCATCCGCTCGGTCGACGAGGGTCGGACCGTCCGCGCCGTCGACCGAGGCGAGCGCCACGCCGATCCCCACCACCGGCACGACGGAGGTCCCGAGGTCCGAGAGATCGGCGACGAGCCGCTCGTGAAGCACACGGACGATCCGTCGATGGTCGGTGGCCCCCGTCGTCGAGAAGGCGACCGAGAGGCCCGTCGCGTCCGTCTCCCCCACGAGTGCCATCGTCGGGGCGTGCCGCCGCACGGAGCCGCGGAACGCCCGCGCCATCTCCTCCGCCTCCTCGGGACCGAAGGCGGTGGCCACCCGCCGCAGATCGTCCACCCGGATGCCGATGACGCACAGGTCCTCTCCGGCTGCTCGGGCGCGCGCCACGAGGATGGTGAGGACCGCACCGAACGACTCGCGGAGCAGGACTCCGTTGCGGTCGACGATGAGCTGGCGCGTCTCGGGGTTGCCGCGCAGGGCGGATTCGCTCGTGCGCAGGACGGAGGTGACCACGACAGCGGCCACCACGAGGGACATCGTGAGGAAGGCGGAGACGCTGGTGCCGAAGTAGGTCAGGAATACCGGGCTGTCCGGCCCCTGGGACACGAACACGATCGTGCGGACGAAGAACCAGGCGGCCTCGATGGCCAGGATCGTCGTCAGAGCCGCCGCGCTCCATCGTCGTCCGATGGCGCCGCGTCGCGTCTCGATCGCCCCGAGCACGGCGAACAGCGCATTGGCGAGGAACAGGGGCACCGCTCCCGCCCAGTCGCCCGCCGAAGGCCCGTCGACGAGGGCGAGCACCACGACGATGACGAGACCGACCGCGGTGATGATGAGCGGGATCCGCAGCGGTCGCCCGTTGAAGGCCACACTGCCGAGCCAGATGAACGCCGTCGCCGCGACGAACGCCCCGTTGCCGAGGGCGAGGGCGACGAACGCCCCGGGCACGGAGACCCACACCAGATAGCACACCGCGGAGAAGACCCCGGCGAGGAATGCCGTCGCCCAGAGCCGCCCCGGGAGAGCGTCGCGCAGCATGAGGGTGTCGAGCAGGTACAGCACGGCCGACACCAGGATGACCAGGGACGAGGCCGTCTGCAGGCTCAGGACGTCGAAGACCATGACGCCGCTCCTTCCTTCTGCGGAAGATGCACGGTGAAGACCGACCCTGCCCCGGGCTCGGTCGTCAGCGTGATGTCGCCGCCGTGGGCACGCGCGATGTCCCGGCTGATCGCCAGGCCCAGGCCGCTGCCGTGGATGCTGGAGTTGCGCACGGTGTCCGCGCGGAAGAACCGCTCGAAGATGCGCCCTTGCTCGCTCGGCGAGATTCCGGGCCCGTCGTCGGCGACCGTGATGAGGACCGTGTCGGCCTCGCGCTCGACGGAGACGAGCACGACCCCGCCGCTGGTGTTGTACTTCACGGCGTTGGACAGGAGATTGTCGACGACCTGCCGCAGACGGTGCGCGTCGACGACGGCCGGGCACGAACGCACACCGGAGGCGTCCACCCGGATGCCGTGCGCCGCCGCGCGCGGCGCCACCGAGGTGACGGCACCCGCGACGATGTCGGCGACGTCGGTCGCGGCCGGTTCGAGCGCGAACCCGACCCCGTGCCGGGAGGCCGCCGACATCGCGAGGATGTCGGCCACGAGTTCGCGAAGACGCGTGGCGTTGCGCTCGGCGATCTCCAGTTGCTCACGCGTCGCGCCCGCCAGGGCATCGTCGTCGAGGGCGAGTTCGAGGTAGCCGATGATCGAGGTGAGGGGCGTGCGCAGCTCGTGCGAGACGCTCGCCACCAGGTCCTCGCGGGCTCGGAGCGCCAGTTCCTCGGCCGTCACATCGCGCGAGACGACGACGGTGCCCGCACCGACGCCGTCGCGCGCGGGGAGATGCCGCGCCGTCACGTTCAGAGCGCGGCGGTCGTCGCCCGGCATCCCGAACCACACGAGCTCCCCCTCGAATGCCTCCCCGGCGCGAGCGCGCGCGAACGGCGTCTCGCTCGCGACGAGCGGGGTGATGCCGTCTGCGGCGTACACCGCCGGCGCGGGGCCGAGTGATCCGGCGCCGGCCTGCAACCGCGCGTGCGCCTCGTTGCTCACCGAGTACTCGCCCTGCGCGGTGATGCGGATGACGCCGAAGTCGACCGCGTCGAGCACTTCGGTGACCAGGTCCTCCTGCCGACGCGATCGCTCGAGCGAACGCCGCAGCTCCGCCGACTGCTTCTCGAGCAGGGCTCGCTGCGCCCGGGTCCGCCTGGCTGCGAAGTGCGACATCGTCGCCAGCGCGGCGAGCGTGAACGGGAGCACGAAGGTCGACGCCGCGACGCGCTGCGACCCGTCGAATGCCTGATAGGCGATGATGGCCGCCACGGTCGCCGTCACGCCCACGACCCCGCGAACCCCGAAGGCCGAGCCGATCCAGATGGCCGGGAAGGCCCAAAGCAGTCCGATGCCCGCAACCGGGGCGCTCTCGCGCATGAGCCCGATCGCGGCGACGTCGACGACCGGCGCGACGAGGATCAGCCACGACGGCAGATCATCCCGGGGCGAGAGGACGACGATCCCCGCGCACACGAAGATCATCCCGGCACCCGCCACGAACAGCGTCACGTCCTCGATCTGCCCGAGGACGAGTGTCGCCACGGCCGCGAGTACCGTGGCGGCCGCCTGCAGCAGCTGACTGGTCAGCAGGCTGCGGTGGAGACCGAGCCGCTCGCTCGGCGACGGGCCGGACATGGCCTCGACCCTAGCGCGCGGGACCCCCGCACGCGCGGCCCCCACGCGGCACGCGGGAGGAGTCGACCCTCCGCCCCCGAGCGCGCGGCGGGACGGCCCGCGGCTGCGGCGTCAGAATCCGAAGTCTCCGCCGAAATCCCCGCCGAAATCCCCGAATCCCCCGACGTCGGATGCACCCGGATCGTCGAAGGATGCCGTATCGCCGCTGTCGGCCGCCACCCCGTCCTCGAAGCCGGCGGCGTATCCCGGGTCGAACAACGCTCCGACCAGCGCGGACCCGATCACGTATCCGCCGATCGTGCCGAGCATCGAGGCGCCGAGCATCGACCCGAACCCCGGTGCTCCCCCACCGCCACCGCCACCGAAGGAGCGTCCACCGAACGTGCGCTCCATGAACCCCGGGCGCGTGTACTCCGCCCGTGTCGCCGCGCGGGCCAGCGAGGCCGGGTCGTCGCCGACCGGTCGTTCCGACGCCGGGAGCCCGGAGGAGAGCTCGTGCAGGACCTGCTGCCTCTGGCCGGGCGTCAGCCGGGCGAACGCCTCGGCGTGGACCTGCTCGACGGTTTCGGGGGGCGCCGTCCGCAGGAGGTAGCGATACCGCTCCAGCGCCTGTGCGTCGTCGCCCGCGGGGCCGGATGCCGGGCCGGCGGCGCCGGGCGGGGGCGGCGGGGCGTAGCGCCCCTCGGCGTCGCGGGTACCGCTCGCGGACCCGGATGCCGACGACGTCGGGATCGACGACGGGCGACGCTGGTCCTCGCCGCCGCCGAAGAGTCGATCGAGGAAACCCATGAGTGCCTCCCTGTGGCTGGGGACATCACGCTAGGACCGCGGGCTTTGAGTCCCCTGTGACGCGCGGCCGCTCAGCCCTGCCGCGCGAAGGCCTCGCTCGTCCACCGCGCGAACAGGTCCCAGGGATCGTCCACGCCGTCGGAGAGGGCGGCGATGTGGGCGTCGAGGACGTCGGTGCGGGCGAACCACTCCGATCCGCCGAACCGCTCCGCGGCGAACTGCGCATGGCGCCGCTTTTCCACCGACCGGTCGCCCCGTTCGAATGCGAGGAGCTCGTCGTGACGGATCGCCCGCAGACGCTGCCGCGGCCGGGCGCTCGTACCGATCTTCACGCGATCACGGAAACGCAGGTAGTAGACCACGTCGACCCGGGGCGGGGGCAGCTCGCCGTCCACGGGCTCGCCGTGCCGCCATTCGCACACGGCGCACAGCCAGCCGCTCGGCCAGCGGACACCCAACCGTGAGCCGCAGAGGAGACACGGCGTGGGCAGGACATCGGCGACGCCGTCACGGCGGCCGACCCACTCCGCCGCGGTCATCAGGTGCTCACCGCACAGACCGAGCGGCGCGTCCGGCGCGACGGCGTCGCCGCATCCGGGCACGAGACATCGGACCGATTCGTTCACACGCCGAAGCGTACGCACGACCTCCGACACGACCGTCCGCTAGTCCTCCACGGTGTCGGGCCCCTGCAGCCGGAGGAAGAGCCCGGCGTACGGGCCCAGCTCGAGCGCGAAGCTCTGCAGCTCATCGACCCGGCCGACGACGTCGCCCGTCGCGGCATCCACGGCTGTGCTCTGAGGAACGAGCCACTCCGAACGCACCGTGCCCTCGATGCTCTCGCCGGAGAAGTTGAGCACGGTGATCTGCAGCGGCGCATCCTCGAGGCGGCGGTCGCCGCCGTCCAGCCGGTGCACCATCACGAGCATGCTGGGGTGCCCGACCTGCGGGATGTCGACCTGGGATGCCACGGCGATCTCGTTCTCGCTGCGGATCCGCAGGATGTCGCGGAGACCGGCGAGGAAGGAGTCGGGATCGGCCTGCTGCCGGGCGAGCGATCCGTAGAGCGACCGCGCGCGAGGCATCCCCGAGGCGGAAGTGGACGCATCGGGTGCCACGTCGAGCAGATCGTGCGCTCCGCGCTCGATCCACCGGGTGTCACCGGAGGAGATCAGGTGACGCACCTCGTCGGCGGGAACGGTGAGCGACCCGGTGAGGTCCCACCCCGAGAGCGCGAAGACACCGGGCTGCCACGAGTTGTACTTCGCCAGCAGCAGGTGAGCGTCGCGGATCGCGGGGACGTCGGCTTCGGTGATGTCGTCGAGGGTGGCCTTGCCCTGCGTCGCGGCGATCAGGGACGCCGTCGTGCAGGCGATGCCGTTCTGCGTGAAGACGAGGTTGTAGTCGGCGTCGACGGTGAGGGCCTGCGTGAGTTCGGCCCGCACGGTCTCCGCGATCTCCCCGCCGGTCGACTCGCCGTGGCGGAACGGGTAGACGGTGTCGCGGTGCGTCGTGGCCCAGTGCACCAGCTCGTACGTCAGCTCGTCGTGGTTCTGCATGCCGTGGACCAGTTGCACGGGCTCGACGCCGGTCTCGAGCGCCGTCGTGAGCGCGAGCCGCAGGAACTCGGTGTTCGCCGTCGCGAGGGCGTGGTGGTACCCGGGGCGCGTCACGAAGTCGTACGACAGATCGGCCCCGACGGCTCCGGTGTCCCGGATGTCCTCCATCGTCAGGTTCAGCTCCTGGAACGTGAAGCCGCCGACCTTGCGCACCATGCCCGCGATGATGTGGTTCGCGGCGTGCGAGAGCGGGTGGCCCTCCGACCACGCCGGCAGCCCCTCCGCGCTCTTCTCGACGCCGAGGAACCCGTTCGCGTCCAGGCGCAGCGCGCTGGTGCCGAGATCGCCCAGTGAGTGGAGCGCGTCACCGATCACCAGGCGCATACCGGCGAAGGTGGGGTCCAGCCAGTTGATCGAGGGCTGACCCTCCTTGAAGTAGTGGAGGTACACCCAGCGGCGCTCGAGTCCGTCCGTGCCGACAACGGGCGCGGTGGCACTCCAGTTCGTCTCCTTGACCCCGGGAGTGAAGAAGATGACGCGCTGGAGCTCGCCGATGATGTAGCCCCGGGCGCTGAGCTCGCGCTCCGTCTCGGCGTCGAGGTTGACCGAGTCGCGGCCCGCGGGCACCTCGGGCAAGAGCCCCCAGTCCTCGCGCGGAATCTCGACCATGTGGTAGATCCCGGGGTAGTCCTTGTAGGCCATCTCCGCCAGCCGGAAGTCGGCGCCCTTGCCGGTGTGTCCCGGCACGATGTCGTCGATCACGCTTCCGCCGTGCGCGTCGGCCATGTCGGCGATGCGACGGAAGGCGTTCTCGTCACCGAATTCCGGGTCGATCTGCGTGCTGATGCGGTCGAAGTGTCCGTCGACGCTGGGCGTCTCCTGCCACCCGCTGATTCCACCCGCGCGCTTGACCGGACCGGTATGGATGCCGTTGATCCCGACCCACTCGAACGCCTCCCACAGCGCCTCGTCGCCCAGAGCGTCGAGGAAGGACTCCCCCGGGCGCGCCATGAGCGAGATCGGGTAGGCCGTGAACCACACGTCGGTGGACTCGATCGCGCGACGCGCGTCGGGGCGCGCATAGGGGTTCCGCCACATCGAGGGCTGCCCCGACAACTGTCGGCTCAGCACGTCGGCATCCTTCAGCATCGACTGCCGCACGAGCCATTCGACGTACGACGGATTTGCGCCGTTCGCATTACGGGGATCCGTGAGGAAGCGCCGCAGCGTGCCACCCCGGAACTGCTCGCGCGGACGCAGACGTCGAGGGCGGGCCGGATAGCGCTGTTCGTCGTAGCTGATCTCAGCGACCGGCTCCCCGGCATCGTCGCCCGTGGCGCTGCTGTCGATACCGTCCTCCGGCGTCCGTGCTGTCGTCAGCTCGTCGGCGTCGTCCACTCGCGACCTCCTCATGTCGTCGTACCGACGGTAGTCGTCATGAACGACATCGTGGTGAGGGATTGACCCGGAGTCGGCAGAACCTCGCCTCACCGATCACCACCGGGACGCAGAGCCACCCACGCGACGGCGGCCGAGATCGCACACATGCCGACGACGGCGCCGATGAACCACGTCCACCCGACCGTGCTGAAGGCGAGGCCGAGCAGCCAGCCGAACAGACTGGACCCGCCGTAGTAGCCGAGGTAATACAGCGAAGACGCCTGCGCGCGCGCCTCGGGCACCGCCGCGACCGGAGTCCACCCGGATGCCACGGCATGCGCGGCGAAGAACCCCGCCGTGAACACGACGAGCCCGAGGATGACGACGAAAGTCGATGGCACCGCCATCAGAACCGCACCGGCCGCGGTAATGCCGATGGAGGCTTCGAGGACCGGAAACCGTCCGCGTCGCACGGCCACCGCGCCCGCGCGGGGCGACGACACCGTCCCGGCGAGGTAGGCGAGGAACAGCAGCGTCACGACAGCGGGGGCAAGGGAGAACGGGGGCTGCGCGAGATGGAACCCGAGGTAGTTGTACACCGCGACGAACGCACCCATGAGAAGGAACCCCTGGGCGTACAGGGCGAGTTGGACACGTGAACGGAGATTCACGCGAAGACGCGCCAGGACCGTGGGGCCGGGGAGCGCACGCGCTCGACCGGGGACGAATCCCCGTGCGGGCGGAACGAGAGTCAGGAAGATCGCCGCAGCCACCGCGCAGAGGAGGATCACCGCGGCCACGCCCCACCGCCAGCCGGCGAGCTCCCCGATCGGGCCGGAGACGAGCCGACCACTCAGTCCGCCCACGGTGGTGCCGGCGATGTAGGAGCCTGCGGCTGCCGCGACATGCCGCGGATCCACCTCTTCGCTCAGGTACGCGAGAGCCACGGCCGGCACGGCTCCCAGTGCGACCCCTTCCAGGAGCCGCAGCGCGAGGAGCACGGAGATGTCCTGCGAGAACGCGGCAGCTGCGCCCAGGAGGGTCGCCGCGATCACACCGATCGCCATCGCGGGGATCCGCCCGACGCGGTCCGCGACCAGAGACCACGGAAGCACGGCGACGGCCAGCCCGAGAGTGGACGCGGACACGGTGAGCGCGGCCGTGGCGGGATCACTTCCCGTGTCGACGGCGACCTGCGGGAGGACGGCCTGTGTCGCGTACAGCTGCGCGAACGTCGCCACGCCCCCGAAGAACAGCCCCACGAGAAGACGGCGATACGCCCGACTTCCAGGGATATGTCCTGAGAAGCCGCTCACGTAGCGACCCTATCCGTTCGCCACGCACCCAGAGCGAACGCAAAAAGGCGTCGATCTCCCCTCCGCGGAGGGTCGATCGACGCCTGAAAGCAAATGTGTCCGTATATGCGAAATGGCCACCCAGCGTTGGGTGGCCATTTCGTCTTAGAAGAAGTCCGGCGGTGTCCTACTCTCCCACAGGGTCCCCCCTGCAGTACCATCGGCGCTGAGAGGCTTAGCTTCCGGGTTCGGAATGTAACCGGGCGTTTCCCTCTCGCTATGGCCGCCGAAACACTATTGATGTTTCAAAAACCAACAACGATCATGTCATTGTCGTGTTCCCGACCGTACATCGAGAACCACTCAGTGGACGCAAGCACCAAAAACGGTGTGTTATCAAGTCATCGGCTTATTAGTACCGGTCAGCTTCACGTATTACTACGCTTCCACATCCGGCCTATCAACCCAGTAGTCTGGCTGGGAGCCTCTCACCATAAATGGTATGGAAGTCTCATCTTGAGGCCGGCTTCCCGCTTAGATGCTTTCAGCGGTTATCCATCCCGAACGTAGCTAATCAGCGGTGCTCCTGGCGGAACAACTGACACACCAGAGGTTCGTCCAACCCGGTCCTCTCGTACTAGGGTCAGATCCTCTCAAACTTCCTACGCGCGCAGCGGATAGGGACCGAACTGTCTCACGACGTTCTAAACCCAGCTCGCGTACCGCTTTAATGGGCGAACAGCCCAACCCTTGGGACCTACTCCAGCCCCAGGATGCGACGAGCCGACATCGAGGTGCCAAACCATGCCGTCGATATGGACTCTTGGGCAAGATCAGCCTGTTATCCCCGAGGTACCTTTTATCCGTTGAGCGACAGCGCTTCCACAAGCCACTGCCGGATCACTAGTCCCGACTTTCGTCCCTGCTCGACCTGTCAGTCTCACAGTCAAGCTCCCTTGTGCACTTACACTCGCCACCTGATTGCCAACCAGGTTGAGGGAACCTTTGGGCGCCTCCGTTACATTTTGGGAGGCAACCGCCCCAGTTAAACTACCCACCAGGCACTGTCCCTGAACCGGATCACGGTCCTAAGTTAGATATCCAGAGTGACCAGAGTGGTATTTCAACAATGACTCCACGAACACTGGCGTGTCCGCTTCACAGTCTCCCACCTATCCTACACAAGCCACACCGAACACCAATACCAAGCTGTAGTAAAGGTCACGGGGTCTTTCCGTCCTGCTGCGCGTAACGAGCATCTTTACTCGTAATGCAATTTCGCCGAGTTCGCGGTTGAGACAGTTGGGAAGTCGTTACGCCATTCGTGCAGGTCGGAACTTACCCGACAAGGAATTTCGCTACCTTAGGATGGTTATAGTTACCACCGCCGTTTACTGGGGCTTAAATTCTCAGCTTCGCCTTGCGGCTAACCGGTCCTCTTAACCTTCCAGCACCGGGCAGGCGTCAGTCCGTATACATCGTCTTGCGACTTAGCACGGACCTGTGTTTTTAGTAAACAGTCGCTACCCACTAGTCTCTGCGGCCACCACACCCTTTCGGAGCAAGTCCTAATAAGTGGATGGCCCCCCTTCTCCCGAAGTTACGGGGGCATTTTGCCGAGTTCCTTAACCACGATTCTCTCGATCTCCTTGGTATTCTCTACCTGACCACCTGAGTCGGTTTGGGGTACGGGCGGCTAGAACCTCGCGTCGATGCTTTTCTCGGCAGCATAGGATCACCCACTTTTTATCCGCATCGTGTCTCAGCCTTAATGAGTGACGGATTTGCCTATCACTCGGCCTACGCACTTGCACCAGGACTACCATCGCCTGGCTTGGGCTACCTTCCTGCGTCACACCTGTTAATACGCTAGCCGCACCAGCATGGGGTCGAGCGTTCACACAGACAACCATCACCCCGAAGGGATCCGGAAAATTCCATGCTAGGACTCTTAGCACCACTGGATTAGCTTGGGCGGTTCTTCGCCGGTACGGGAATATCAACCCGTTGTCCATCGACTACGCCTGTCGGCCTCGCCTTAGGTCCCGACTTACCCAGGGAAGATTAGCTTGACCCTGGAACCCTTGGTCTTTCGGAGGACGTGTTTCTCACACGTCTTTCGCTACTCATGCCTGCATTCTCACTCGTGTCGCGTCCACGGCTGGGTCACCCCGCCGCTTCACTCGCGACACGACGCTCTCCTACCCATCAACACGGCTGGACCACGAAGGCCTACCAAAAATGTCAATGCCACAACTTCGGTGGCGTGCTTGAGCCCCGTTACATTGTCGGCGCGGAATCACTTGACCAGTGAGCTATTACGCACTCTTTCAAGGGTGGCTGCTTCTAAGCCAACCTCCTGGTTGTCTAAGCAACTCCACATCCTTTCCCACTTAGCACGCGCTTAGGGACCTTAGATGGTGGTCTGGGTTGTTTCCCTCTCGACTATGAAGCTTATCCCCCACAGTCTCACTGCTGCGCTCTCACTTACCGGCATTCGGAGTTTGGCTGACGTCAGTAACCTTGTAGGGCCCATCGGCCATCCAGTAGCTCTACCTCCGGCAAGAAACACGCAACGCTGCACCTAAATGCATTTCGGAGAGAACCAGCTATCACGAAGTTTGATTGGCCTTTCACCCCTATCCACAGCTCATCCCCTCAGTTTTCAACCTAAGTGGGTTCGGTCCTCCACGACGTCTTACCGTCGCTTCAACCTGGCCATGGATAGATCACTTCGCTTCGGGTCTAGGACACGCGACTGAATCGCCCTATTCAGACTCGCTTTCGCTACGGCTACCCCACACGGGTTAACCTCGCCACGTATCGCTAACTCGCAGGCTCATTCTTCAAAAGGCACGCTGTCACCCCTACTAAGGAGGCTCCAACGGTTTGTAAGCAAACGGTTTCAGGTACTATTTCACTCCCCTCCCGGGGTACTTTTCACCTTTCCCTCACGGTACTTGTCCGCTATCGGTCATCTGGGAGTATTTAGGCTTATCAGGTGGTCCTGACAGATTCACACGGGATTTCTCGGGCCCCGTGCTACTTGGGATACTCTTCACGCCAAGAACAGGCATTTCGACTACGGGGTTCGCACCCTCTATGACCGGCCATTCAAAACCGTTCGTCTATACCCTCTTGTCACGTCGACTGCTCGGCAGAACAATCAGAAAAGTCCCACAACCCCCAACATGCAACGCCTGCCGGCTATCACACACGCTAGGTTTAGCCTCTTCCGGTTTCGCTCGCCACTACTCACGGAATCGCTGTTGCTTTCTCTTCCTGTGGGTACTGAGATGTTTCACTTCCCCACGTTCCCTCTACCCGCCCTATATATTCAGGCGGGAGTCACCAGGTACGCACGCGCCCTGGCGGGGTTTCCCCATTCGGACACCCTCGGATCAAAACTCGCTTATCAGTTCCCCGAGGCTTATCGCAGATTGCTACGTCCTTCTTCGGCTCCAGATGCCAAGGCATCCACCGTTTGCTCTTAAAGACTTGAAATCACATGAGTTGAATCGTCAAAAAATTGACTAATGATCTTTAAGATCATCTACACCACACAACCCCGAAGAGTTGCATGGAAGATGCTCGCGTCCACTGTGTAGTTCTCAAAGTACGGGCGGTACCCTTCCCGCATGCCACAACCGTGACACCAGAAAAGGCCCTAGAGGAACAGCCACCAACCAGATCCGAAAACCCGATCAGCGCCCGGCCCCTCAGGACCCAACAGCGTGCATGTGCCAGACACTCCAACCCCGAACCGTTCCTGCAGCAAGCTGCGTACTAGACCCGGAACCATCGTCCCCGACACCTCGTCAAATGTTCCACCCATGAGCTAACCGGCAAGACACATTCGGTCTCGATCCGGCGCCTGGACACCACCAGGAAAACCCGACGGTGCCAGATGCTCCTTAGAAAGGAGGTGATCCAGCCGCACCTTCCGGTACGGCTACCTTGTTACGACTTAGTCCTAATTACCGATCCCACCTTCGACGGCTCCCTCCACAAGGGTTGGGCCACCGGCTTCAGGTGTTACCGACTTTCATGACTTGACGGGCGGTGTGTACAAGACCCGGGAACGTATTCACCGCAGCGTTGCTGATCTGCGATTACTAGCGACTCCGACTTCATGAGGTCGAGTTGCAGACCTCAATCCGAACTGGGACCGGCTTTTTGGGATTCGCTCCACCTCACGGTATTGCAGCCCTTTGTACCGGCCATTGTAGCATGCGTGAAGCCCAAGACATAAGGGGCATGATGATTTGACGTCATCCCCACCTTCCTCCGAGTTGACCCCGGCAGTATCCCATGAGTTCCCACCATTACGTGCTGGCAACATAGAACGAGGGTTGCGCTCGTTGCGGGACTTAACCCAACATCTCACGACACGAGCTGACGACAACCATGCACCACCTGTTCACCAGTGTCCAAAGAGTCCCGTATTTCTACGGTGTTCTGGTGTATGTCAAGCCTTGGTAAGGTTCTTCGCGTTGCATCGAATTAATCCGCATGCTCCGCCGCTTGTGCGGGTCCCCGTCAATTCCTTTGAGTTTTAGCCTTGCGGCCGTACTCCCCAGGCGGGGAACTTAATGCGTTAGCTGCGTCACGGAAACCGTGGAATGGTCCCCACAACTAGTTCCCAACGTTTACGGGGTGGACTACCAGGGTATCTAAGCCTGTTTGCTCCCCACCCTTTCGCTCCTCAGCGTCAGTTACGGCCCAGAGATCTGCCTTCGCCATCGGTGTTCCTCCTGATATCTGCGCATTCCACCGCTACACCAGGAATTCCAATCTCCCCTACCGCACTCTAGTCTGCCCGTACCCACTGCAGGCCCGAGGTTGAGCCTCGGGATTTCACAGCAGACGCGACAAACCGCCTACGAGCTCTTTACGCCCAATAATTCCGGATAACGCTTGCGCCCTACGTATTACCGCGGCTGCTGGCACGTAGTTAGCCGGCGCTTTTTCTGCAGGTACCGTCACTCTCGCTTCTTCCCTGCTAAAAGAGGTTTACAACCCGAAGGCCGTCATCCCTCACGCGGCGTTGCTGCATCAGGCTTCCGCCCATTGTGCAATATTCCCCACTGCTGCCTCCCGTAGGAGTCTGGGCCGTGTCTCAGTCCCAGTGTGGCCGGTCACCCTCTCAGGCCGGCTACCCGTCGACGCCTTGGTGAGCCATTACCTCACCAACAAGCTGATAGGCCGCGAGCCCATCCCAGACCGAAAAATCTTTCCAACCCCCACCATGCGATGAGAGCTCATATCCAGTATTAGACGCCGTTTCCAGCGCTTATCCCAGAGTCCAGGGCAGGTTGCTCACGTGTTACTCACCCGTTCGCCACTGATCCACCAAGCAAGCTTGGCTTCACCGTTCGACTTGCATGTGTTAAGCACGCCGCCAGCGTTCATCCTGAGCCAGGATCAAACTCTCCGTAAAAGAAAAATGCCCACCCAACCGGAATAAGGTCGGGACAAGCGAGTTCAATCTGACCAAACAGGAAGTCAAAACTGACTATCCAGATGCCAACCCCAAAGGGTTGGACTTTGATCCAAAGGAATTTCTCGCAATCCGCAAAAACGGACCGACGAGGAATAAATTGGCATTTGACAAGTGCACGCTGTTGAGTTCTCAAGGAACGGACGCACCCACAGAAACGATCTCTCGACCTACCCGCGAGGCAACTTCACTACCTTATACGACCCCCAACCCAACCTCACACAGTGGGACCCACCAAGGGATCAACGTCGTGGAAGCCGGTCGAAGACCAGAACCAAAACTCTACACCATCGGCGCGAGCTTTGGGATTCGTTCACCGCTTGAGAGGACGCGGGGCCTTTCGGCCGCTCCGCTCTCCCCTGTGGGGCGAACAAGTAATAACTTACGCGGATCCCGCCGACCCGTCCAATCCACAGCGCACCCCGGGCGTGTCGCACCTCCGAAACCGCGGAAAAACGCGGAACTTCGGTGTTCGGAGCTCAGACGGCGTCGTGGCCTCTCCGGCGGTCACATTCGGACGGGGATCCACGGCAGCAAGGCCGCGGCATCCACCGCTCCCCCGGTGAACTGGATGCCGCCGAAGAACAGGGCGCCGATCACAAGGACGTACACGAACGCGATCGCGAGGAAGAGAACCGCGGCGCCGGCGATGGCGAGGAGCAGGGGAAGTCGAGAGATCATGCGCCCATCCTCCCCAACCGCGTCACGGGAGGTCGGGGGGTTGCGCAGGAACGACCGAAGGCCGGCACCTCCGCAGAGGTACCGGCCTTCGGTGAGGACGAGAGGATCAGCGACCGCTGAGCTTCTCCCGCAGTGCGGCGAGGGACTCGTCGTCCGCGAGCGTGCCCTGGGCGGGCGACTCGGACGAGAAGGATCCACCGAACGAACCCGAGTCGATCGGGTTGGCTGCCTCGGCCTCGAGGGCCTTGGCGACGGCGGCCTTGTGAGCCTCCCAGCGACCCTGGGCAGCGGCGTACTCCTGCTCCCACTGCTCGCGCTGAGCGTCGAAGCCCTCGAGCCAGGCACCCGACTCGGGGTCGAAGCCCTCGGGGTACTTGTACTCGCCACGCTCGTCGTACTCGGTGACCATGCCGTACAGGGCCGGGTCGAACTCGGTGCCGTTGGGGTCGACCGACTCGTTGGCCTGCTTGAGCGACAGCGAGATGCGGCGACGCTCGAGGTCGATGTCGATGATCTTGACGAAGACCTCTTCGCCGACCGACACGACCTGCTCGGCGAGCTCGACGTGCTTGCCCGACAGCTCGGAGATGTGCACGAGGCCCTCGATGCCGTCGGCCACGCGGACGAACGCACCGAAGGGAACGAGCTTGGTGACCTTGCCCGGAGCGATCTGACCGATCGCGTGGGTACGGGCGAAGACCTGCCACGGGTCTTCCTGCGTCGCCTTGAGCGAGAGCGACACGCGCTCGCGGTCGAGGTCGACCTCGAGGATCTCGACGGTGACCTCCTGGCCCACCTCGACGACCTCGGACGCGTGCTCGATGTGCTTCCACGACAGCTCGGAGACGTGGACGAGACCGTCGACGCCGCCCAGGTCGACGAACGCACCGAAGTTGACGATCGACGACACCGTGCCCTTGCGGACCTGGCCCTTGTGGAGGTTGTTGAGGAACGTGGTGCGCGACTCGGACTGCGTCTGCTCGAGCAGGGCGCGGCGGGAGAGCACGACGTTGTTGCGGTTCTTGTCGAGCTCGAGGATCTTCGCCTCGATCTCCTGCCCCAGGTAGGGCGTGAGGTCGCGCACGCGGCGGAGCTCGATGAGCGAAGCCGGGAGGAAGCCGCGGAGGCCGATGTCGACGATGAGACCACCCTTGACGACCTCGATCACGGAACCGGTGACCACACCGTCGTTCTCCTTGATCTTCTCGACGTCGCCCCACGCGCGCTCGTACTGGGCGCGCTTCTTGGACAGGATGAGACGGCCTTCCTTGTCCTCCTTCTGGAGAACGAGGGCCTCGACGTGATCGCCGACGTTGACGACCTCGTTGGGGTCGACGTCGTGCTTGATCGAAAGCTCGCGCGAGGGGATGACACCCTCGGTCTTGTAACCGACGTCGAGGAGGACCTCATCGCGGTCGATCTTCACCACGGTGCCTTCGATGAGGTCGCCGTCGTTGAAGAACTTCAGGGTCTTCTCGACCGCGGCCAGGAAGTCTTCAGCAGAGCCGATGTCGTTGATCGCGACCTGCTTGATGGCCGGGGCGGTCGTTGCGGTAGTCATGTAGTGGGTTGTCCTAGTTGGATTGGTGTCGGGCTTCGACTCTTACGACGCGATCCGGATGAATCCCGCCGGCCGGAGCACCCCCGCCCGAGGGCGAACGGATGCCGCGAGCCGAAGCGAAGCGGAGTTTTTTCGTGCGATGCCACTGAGCCTGAGGCCGGGCGTGCGGAACGAGCCACACGAGTGACACTCGAGGTTACCAGAATCAGAGCCCCGTTCGCGGGGCGGGGTCGGCATCCCGCCGGTCAGCGCTTCTCGCTCAGGCCGAGCGCGGGCAGCACGATCGCGTCGACGACCGACACCAGGAAGGCGCGCGTGACGGGCCGGCGCTCCACCAGCAGGCGGTGGGCCACCATGGCGGAACCGACCGAGGCGATGAGGTCGATGTCGACGTCCGCGGGAACCTCGCCGCGGGCGATCGCCCGCTCGATGAGCACGCGGTGGGCGGCACGACGCGGCGCCACGAGCGCCTCCTCGGCGACGTCCGCGAGCTCGGGCGACTTCGAGAGCATCGACACGATGCCCGCCATCACCTGCATCTTGCGCTCCGCGTCGGCGATCGACGGCTCTTTGATCATCGCGAGGAGGTCACCGCGCAACGTGCCCGTATCCGGAAGCGACGAGAGGTCGTAGGCCCCCCGCTTCATACAGGCGACCGCGTCGATCACCAGTTCGGACTTAGACGGCCACCGGCGGTAGAGCGTGGCCTTTCCGGCGCGGGCGCGAGCGGCGACCTCGTCGATCGTCATCCGCTCGAACCCCGTCTCCGCGAGCACGTCGAGAGCCGCCTCGAGGATCTCCGGATCGCGGCTGAGGTCGCGCTTGCGACCGAGTCGCGGCGTGTCGGTCGCCGTCTGATCGGGGGCCGTCGTCATCGCACGTCCTTACGTCGGGGTGCGCCCCACCCTATGTCATTACGGAACAACGTGTTTCAGGAACATTTCATTTCCGAAACTCATTCGTTCCGTATATGTTGTCGCCATGACCTCCTCCCCTGCCGCCCAGCCCACCACGGCGGCACCCGCGACCCCGTCCCGCCGACGGTGGCTGACACTGGCCATCGTCGGAATCGCCCAGCTGATGGTCGTGCTCGACGCGACCGTCGTGAACATCGCCCTCCCCTCCGCTCAAGCCGATCTCGGCTTCTCCGACGGTGACCGCCAGTGGGTCGTCACCGCCTACTCCCTCGCGTTCGGATCACTCCTCCTCCTCGGCGGACGACTCTCCGACCTCTTCGGCCGCAAGCGCACGTTCATCGCCGGACTCATCGGCTTCGCCGCCGCCTCGGCACTGGGGGGCGCGGCACCCGACTTCGGCGTCCTCGTGGCCGCGCGCGCTCTGCAGGGTGTGTTCGGCGCGCTGCTGGCTCCGACCGCGCTCGCGGTCCTCACCACAACGTTCACGATCCCGCGGGAGCGCGCCCGCGCGTTCGGGGTCTTCGGTGCGATCGCCGGCGCAGGCGGGGCCGTCGGGCTCCTGCTGGGCGGCTTCCTCACCGAGAGCCTCGACTGGCGCTGGAACCTCTACATCAACGTGGTCTTCGCGATCGTCGCGATCATCGGCACGCTCCTGTTCGTCGGGCGGGTGGAGAGCGACGGTCCGCGTCCGCGACTGGACCTCCCCGGAACCGTCCTCGTGTCCGCCGGTCTGTTCGGCGTCGTCTACGGGTTCGCCAACGCCGAGACCGAGGGATGGGACTCACCGCTCAGCTGGATCCCGCTCGCCTCCGCCGCCGTCCTCCTGACCGCCTTCGTCCTCTGGCAGCGTCGGACGGAACACCCCCTGCTCCCCTTGGTCATCCTGACCGAGCGCAACCGTGCCGCGGCCTACCTGTCCATCCTCATCGCGGGCGCGAGCATGTTCGGGATCTTCCTCTTCGTCACCTACTTCCTGCAGGCGACGCTGGGATTCAGCCCGATCCAGACCGGACTCGCATTCCTCCCGATGGTCGCCATGCTGGTCCTGGCCGCGCAGCTGTCCACGAACCTCCTGTTCCCCCGCCTCGGCGCGAAGGTCATGGTTCCCCTCGGAATGCTGCTCGGCACCGGCGGCATGCTGCTCCTGACCCGCCTCACCGTCGACAGCGTGTACGTCAGCGACGTGCTGCCGGGCCTGATCCTGCTGGGCCTCGCGATGGGGTCGATCATGCCCGCGTCGATGCAGACCGCCACACTCGGCGTGGACCGCCACTTCGCGGGAGTGGCATCCGCGATGGTGAACACGAGCCAGCAGGTCGGCGGCTCGATCGGCACGGCACTCCTGAACACGATCGCCGCGACCGCCACCACGGCCTATCTCACCGACCACGTCGCCGACGGACCGGGCGCGCTCGGCCCCGCGGCCGTCGCCGGCTACACCACGGCCTTCACGTGGGGTGCGGCGTTCTTCGCGGGCGGCGCACTCCTCGCGGCGCTCCTCTTCCGACGCCGGGCACGCGGTTCGCTCACGCCCACGGCGACCGCGGAGCATCCCTCCGAACCCGTCGTCGCCGCCTGAACCGAACCGGGTCGGGACACTCCGTCGAGAGTCACGACCCGGCGGTGGAAGAGCCACGGATCAGCCCTTTTCCTCCCCCCGGAAACCGCGCTCCGCCCAGGTTCCGTCCAGACAGGCGTGCCAGGCTCCCCGTTTCGTGCCCGCTTTTCGCGGACCGGACGTGCGATACCCGCGCCGTCCTCCTGACACGAAACCGGTTTTATGCGCTCTGATTCGACGCCCTCGTCCAACCGCCGCGACCGACGCCTGGCCTCCCGCCGGGCACGTCGCCGCCCTGCACTGACCGCCGGCGTCCTCGCCGTCGGAGTGCTCGCCACCGCCGCTCTCACCGGCACCGCTCCCCTGGCATCCGCCACCCCGTCCGACGATCTGGCGTCGGCCTCCTTCCGCCTCGCGAGCTTCTCCGCGCCGAGCGAGGCCGCCGCTCCCGAAGCCGTGGCCGCACGAGCCGCGGTGACCGCCGCCGGCACCACGTCCGAGGCCGCGACCGCAGTGCAGAACGACATCGCGGCATCCGGTCTGGACATCGGGCAGACCGCCGACGTCGACACGTCGGAGCTCACCGCCGCGACCGAGCGCCTGAGGGACGCCCAGACACTTCCCGCGACCTTCCTCCCCGAGCTCACCGACCGCGTGACCGCCGCCACCTCGGCCGTCAGCGAGCGCGTCGCCATGCTGAGAGGCAGCCTTGACGCCGCCGTCGCCGAGAAGCAGGCCGAGGAAGCCGCCGAGAAGGCGCGCCAGGAGGCCGAAGCAGCCGCTCAGGCGAAGGCCGAACAGGAAGCCGCAGCCGCATCCTCGTCATCGTCGTCCTCGTCGTCGTCGGGCGGTTCGGCTCCGGTCGCCGCCTCCGGCGGGGGTTCGGGGGACAACAGCCCCGGGGGTGCCCAGGCCACCGCGCGCGGAATGCTCGCCGGGTTCGGGTGGGGCGACGACCAGTTCTCCTGCCTCGTCTCGCTGTGGAACAAGGAGTCCGGCTGGAACGTCCGCGCCTACAACGCCGGCAGCGGCGCCTACGGCATCCCGCAGGCCCTCCCCGGCAGCAAGATGGGCTCGGCCGGCGCCGACTGGGAGACCAACGCCGCCACCCAGATCTCCTGGGGTCTCGGCTACATCTCGGGTCGCTACGGCAGCCCGTGCGGCGCCTGGGGTCACTCGCAGTCGACCGGGTGGTACTGACCCGCGACACCCCGCGAAGGGCCGCACCGGTGATGCCGGTGCGGCCCTTCCGTCTTCTCCGGCGCGCCCCCTCCTCCACAGCGAGTGTGCTGTGGACGGGTCTGGTGAGCGACGCGACGGCATGGCTAGGGTGTCCGGATGACTCCCCCCGGAACCGGAATGCCCCTGCGGGACTACCGCATCCATCGATACGTCAACGCATTCTGCCCGCTGTGCCACGAGGAGGACCCCGAGCGGCCGCTCGACCAGGTGCAGCGACTGTCGGGGTGGCTGGCCGACCGCGACGGCACGGTGTGGCTGGAGCGCGGATGCGCCACACACGGACTCGTGCGGACGCTCTACGACGAGTCCGCGGAGATCCTCACCTATCTCGAGCAGTGGACGGCACCGACGAAGGTGCACACGCCGGACGTCGCCGGCAACTTCGCGCCGGTGCCCTCGGCGTACCAGGACGGCCTGCCCGCGATGCAGACGCAGCACACCTGCATCCTGCTGGAGGACCTCACCGACCACTGCAACCTGCGCTGTCCCACCTGCTTCGCGGAGTCCGGGCCCGCGGCATCCACCGTGGCTCCCCTGGCGGAGGTGCTCGCATCGGTGGATGCACGCCTCGCCAAGGAGAACGACCGGATCGATGTCCTGATGCTCTCCGGGGGCGAACCGACGCTGTACCCGTGGTTGGAGCAGCTGCTCGAGCACCTCGTCGCCCGACCGGTCGTGCGCATTCTCATCAACTCGAACGGGCTGCGGATCGCCCAGGACGACGCGTTCGTCGAGGTTCTGAAGAAGCACCGGCAGCGCGTGGAGATCTACCTGCAGTACGACGGCGAGTCGGCGGAGTCGTCGAGTTTCCACCGCGGCGCCGACATCCGCCGCTTCAAGGAGCGCGCGCTCGAGCGACTGTCTGACGCCGGGGTGTTCACGACCCTCACGATGACCGCGACCCTCGGCGTCAACGACGACGAGATCGGGGCCGTCATCCGTCGGGCGCAGAACACGCCGTACGTCGGCGGCGTCACGATCCAGCCGGTCTTCGGCTCCGGGCGAGGCTCGGGCATCGACCCGGACGACCGACTGACGCACACGGGCGTCCTCGCGCGCCTCGGACCGCAGACCGACGGCGACATCACGTGGCGCGACCTGACGGCATTGCCGTGCAGTCACCCACACTGCTGCTCGGTGGGGTACTTCCTGAAGGACGACTCGGGCGAGTGGAAGTCGCTCGTGGGACTCATCGGCCATGAGCGGCTCAAGGAGTTCCTCGACCTCTCCCCCGATCTGGTGGCGAACCGCATCGCCGACTCGAACGTCAACAAGGCGATCCGCGAGGTCGTGAAGACGTCGTTGCTCGACCTGCTCAGCGAGCAGTCCTCGTTGTCGCACCCGTCCATGGCATCCATCTGGGGCGACATCTGCCGCAACTGCGACCTGGGCATCGGGACGCTCGCGACCCTCGCGGCCTCGAAACTCCCGGGCCAGCACGCGCGGCTGCGCTCCATGCTCGGCGAACGGGTGCTGCGCGTCACCGTCAAGCCCTTCATGGACATGAACACGATGATCGAGGAGCGCCTGACCCAGTGCTGCGTGCACGTGGCCACGGTGAACGCCACGACCGACGCGCACCAGTGCGCCCCCTTCTGCGCGGTGCAGGCGTGGGCGCCGCTGTCGCGCACCCGCCTCTCAACGGCGACGGGTCGTCGCCCGATCCCGGTGACGGTGCGATGAGCGCGTCGGAGTTCCTGCACCTCAACCAGCGCGATCCGTCGGTGCCGGCCCCGCCGGGCGGCTTCGACCCGCTCCGGCTGTGCGTCTTCACCACGATCGCCGTGATCAGCGCGCTCCTCGGCCCGGTCGCCGTCGCCGTCTTCGCGGGCGTGGCGATCGCGGGGTACCGCGCGGCCCGGCGGGGAGGTCTGCTGCGCTCCCGCTGCAAGCTCGGCGACACCCGCGTGGTGCTGGCGTACCTCTGGGCGGTCGAGGTGCTCGCGGTGGTCGGCATCCCGTTCTGGGTGCTCCTGTGGGTCCGGGTCTGGAGCTAGCCCGTGTTCCCCCTGCTCGAAGATCTCGCGCCGTGGCTGCCCCCGTGGGACACCCATTCGACGCTGGTCATGATCGCGCTCGTCGCCGCGGGCATCGTGTTCCTCATCGAGAAGCGTCGGCGCCGAGTCGACGACCCGCAGATCGTCTACCTGGTGCTCGGCGCCCTCGTCGGCGCGGCGATCTTCTCCCGCCTGGGCACGTGGGCGCAGCACCTCGATCCGTCCCAGAATCTGAGCCTCGTCGACCAGCTCGCGCGCGGGAACGCGTCGATGCTGTCGGCGCTCGTCGGCGCATGGGCCGGCGTCCACGTCGCCAAGCGCATCGTGCGCTATCCCCACCGCAGCGGCGATCTCTTCGCCCCGGCCGTCGCTCTCGCGCTCGCCATCGGCCGCATCGGATGCCTGCTCACCGAGAAGCCCGGGACCCCGACGGGAGGCGACTGGGGCATCGTGCTCGACCCCGCCGCCGCGGCCCGGGTGGGTGCGCCCGCGGGAGTGCCGTTGCACCCGAGCTTCGTGTACGAGATCGCCTTCCACGTCGTCGCATTCTGCGTTCTGTGGTTCTGGCTGCGTCATCGACCCATCGCCGCCGGCGAGACGCTCACCCTCTTCATCGCGGCCTACGCGATCTTCCGGTTCGGCGTCGAGTTCGTCCGCGGGAACGACGTGGCCTGGGCGGGGCTGACCCGCCCGCAACTGTTCCTCGCCGTGTCGATCCCGCTCCTGATCGCGCGGCTCGTGTGGATGGCACGGCGCGGCGATTTCACTTCCGGTTCCCCCCGACCAGAGAGGCTTACGGATGCCACAGCAGCCTGACGCGCCCGACGAACACGAGGATGTTCCCCCGGAGGAGACGAAGGCACCGGACGGCGTCTCACCGCGGGACGACACACCGGAGCCGGAGCGCGGCGCGCAGCCGGATGCGCCCGATGCCGCGCCCGCGCCGCCCTCCGCTGCCGCGCAACAGGAGTGGCCTCCCCCGGCGGCCTTCCCTGCGCACCCCGGCGGCCCCGCGGCGACAGACGACGGCGTCGTTCCCGCGCCGCCTCGGGACACCGCTCCGCCGGAGGAGCCCGGAGCGCCGGCCGGATCCGGTGCCCCCGCGGCCCCGCCTGCGGCAGGCCGCGGGCCGGGGGTGGGCGTCGGCGTCGGTCTCGGGTGCGTCGCGCACGTGATCGCGTTCCCCCTGATGTTGATCACCCTGATGAGCGCCGCGGGCATCTGGGGTGCGCTCTGGCCGTTCTACGTCATCGGGCTGGCCGCGATCGTCGGGATGTTCTCCGAGGCCAGCCGGAAGGTCTCGACGGGGGTCCTCATCGTCAGTGCGGCCGCGTGGATCGTCTTCCTCGGCCCGTGCGTCGCGCTCGTGGGCGGCTGAGGTCGGCGGCCGGCGCGGCGCGCAGCGGAGCGGCGGCTGAGCTCGGCGGCCGGCGCGGCGCGCAGCGAGGCCGCGACTGGCTCGGCGATCGGCGCGGCGCGCAGCGAGGCCGCGACTGGCTCGGCGATCGGCGCGTCGCGCAGCGAGGCAGCGGGTGGCTCGGCCCCCGCCGCGCCCCGCGACGCGAGCGGAGGCCGACGATCAGCGACCGCTGCGTCGTGCGACGATCCCCGCGAAGAGCGCGTGCGCGGCCGGGCCGATCGACAGCACCATCAAGACCGTGCCGAAAACGGCCTGCTCGGCCTGCAGCAGGATGCCGCCCACGAGGAGCCCCGTGAAGAGCACCGCCGAGACGACCCGACGGATCATGCGCTCGAGGTCGCGCAGACGGCGCTCCACCCGCGGGACCTGAGCGGACACGCCGCCCTCCTCGACCCGGGAGATGAGCGCGTCGAGGCGCCGCGGCAGACGCGCGGTGAGGGCCGCGACCGAGGCGGCCTCGCGCGCCAGCGCCTGAACGGTGTTCCCGCTCTCCTCGCGGATGAGGCGCTGCGCGTACGGCTCGACGGCATCCCAGATGTTGAAGGCCGGATCGAGCCCGCTGCACATCCCGCTCGTCAGGGACATCGCCCGGACGATGAGGAGGAAGTTCTCGGGCAGCTGGAACGGCAGCGCCCGCACCACGTCACCGAACTCGACGGCGAAGGCACGGAACTCCCGCGGGTCCACCTCCTGCAGCTCGGCGAAACCCATCCCGCCGAAACGGGAGAACAGCTGGGTCATGGCCCGCTCGAGCTGAACGGTGTCGGCCGAGGGGAGCAGGACGCCGACGTCACGGATCCCGTCGACGAGACCCTTTCCGTCGCGCGACGCGGCGGCGATCAGCACGCGCCGCAGACCCTTGCGGAGGTTCGGCGGCACCTCGCCCATCATCCCGAAGTCGATGAACGTGAACCGCCAGGCCGGGGAGCCGGCATCCGTGGAACCGGGGAGCGGTGTCACGAAGACGTTTCCCGGGTGCGGGTCGGCGTGGAAGAACCCGTCGTCGAACAACTGGTCGAACATGACGGCGGCGAAACGCCGGGCGACCTCGGCGGGATCGATCCCCGCCGCGCGAAGGGCGTCGACGTCGTTGATCTTGATCGCCGTGACGTCCTGGAGGGTCAGCAGCCGTCGAGTCGTGCGCTCCCAGACCACCTCCGGGACGGCCACTCCCCCTTCGCCGCCGAAGTCCTCGGCGAAGCGTTCGGAGTTCGCCGCCTCGTGGAGGTAGTCGATCTCTTCCAGGCTCGTCGCGGCGAACTCCTCGACGAGAGCGGGCATGTCGACGCGGTCACGGACGAGGGCGACCCGACTCAACCAACCGCCGACCTTGCGGAGCGCCCGCAGATCGACGTCGACGATCCGGTCGATCCCGGGGCGTTGGATCTTGACGACCACATCGCGCAGCCCCGTGTCCTCGGCCAGCGCGTCGGTGAGGACGGCGCGATGCGCCTGCCCCAGTGAGGCGGCCGCGAGCGGGCGCTCGTCGATCGATGCGAACGCCCGCTCCAGCGGCATCCCGAGCTCTTCCTCCGCACGCGCCCGCATCTGGGCGAACGGCACCGACGGCACCTCGTCCTGCAGACCCTCGAGCTCTTTGGTGATGATGGGCGGCAGGACGTCGAGGCGCGAGGACATGAACTGTCCGACCTTGATCATCAGGCCGCCGAGGTCGATCGCGAGTCCGTGGAATCGGCGGGCGATGATCTGCAGCCGGCGGGTGCGGCCCCGGGCGGAGATCCGCTCGAGGCCGAGCCGCGGCAGGAACAGCTCATACCACCATGCCTGGACGAGATAGCGCGCGGCGAACCGCGTGATGCGCCGATAGCGGGCGCGCATGAGGGCGTCGTCGGTCATCGGATCTCCGGGATGCCGATGCCCCCACGAAGGCCGTCGGGATCGGGCACCCTCAGCTCTGGGCGAGGATGGAGTAGAGCTTACGGCGGGCCTCGTCGAGGATCTCGACGGCCTGCGCGACCTGCTCCTTGTCACCCGTGCGGGCAACCTGGGCCGCCGCCTGCGCCAGTTCGACACCGGCCTTCGGCAGCGCCGTCATCCGGCCGCCGTCGCGCGTGGTCGCCGACTCCCACGGAGCGGTGCGCTCGGTGGTCTCGTCGCCCGCCGCGGCGCGCCCTTCCTCGGTGAGCGAGTACGTCTTGCGCCCACCGGACTCCTCGGCGCGCACGAGGCCCTCGTCGGTGAGCAGCTGCAGCGTGGGGTACACCGAGCCGGGGCTGGGCTTCCACGAGCCGCCGCTGCGCTCCTCGATCTCACGGATGATCTGGTACCCGTGCATGGGCTGCTCGAGCAGCAGGGACAGCACGGCGGAGCGCACATCGCCCTTGTTCATCCGCGAGCCGCCCGAGGTCTTCTGCTCGAACTGCGTGCGGAGCTGCTCCATCGCGTCGAGGATGTTCGACATCGGCCAGCCTTGCCCGGCGGCACCGCGGGCGCCGAAGGCGTCTCCCAGGAACGAACCACTCATGATGACCTCCCGAAAAGCGGACTCCCGATGAGTCCAGCGATACACAACGATATATCGCTGAGGAGGAACCGAGCCTGAGAATTCCCGATCAGTACCAGTCGGTCGCCTGCGAGTGCGCCCACGCGCTGCAGGGGGTGCCGTAGCCGCGGGAGATGTAGTCGAGACCCCACTTGATCTGCGTCGCGGCGTTGGTCTGCCAGTCGTCGCCGAACGTGGCCATCTTGCTCCCGGGAAGGGACTGCGGGATGCCGGTCGCGCCGCTGGAGTTGTAAGCCTGGTAGTTCCACCCGGATTCCTTGGTCCACAGCGACACCAGGCAGGAGAACTGGTCGGAACCCCACCCGTACTGCTCGGACGCGTAGGACTGGGCGAACTCCTTCGCCCCCTCGGGGGTGTTGACCCGCGCCAACGCCTCGGCGGCTTCCTTCTGCCGCTGCGCCTCCGCCGCCGCAGCGGCCTCGGCCTGGCGCTGAGCCTCGGCCGCGGCATCCGCAGCCTCCTTCGCGGCGACGGCGTCGTTCAGGCTGCCGCGGAGGACGGCGACCCGCTCGGCGACCCGCTCGGCCTCGCTGCTGGCGTTCTGGCTCAGAGCCGGCACGAGCACGACCGGGAGCAGATCCGAGGACGACAGACGATCGGTCGCGGTCTCCAGCGCCGAGGTGTCCACCGACGCGTCTCCGACGGAGAGCGGCAGACCGGCCGTCTGGATGTCGGATTCGACCGTCGCCGCATCCGCGAGCGTGGCCTGGGCCCGGGTGAGCGCGGCGTCGGCGTCGCCGACGACGCCCTCGAGCGTGGGGGACGTCGCGACGGAGGATTGCGCCGCACGGAAGGCCGGAGCGGCGAACGAGGACGCCGCCGCATCGGGGAGCGACAGCGGCGCCGCCGCGGCGACCCCGGTCAGAGCGACGATCCCCAGAGCCACTCCGGCGCACGTGGCGGCGGTGGCGAGGGTGCGGCGGGCGCGGTTGACATGGGTGAGCTTCAGATCGGAACGCAGCAAAACGTGAGGAGTCTTTCGTCATCGGGCGCGTCTCGTCGGGTACGAGCGCGAAATCGTGCCGTCGGGTCGGCACAGGACCCCGAGTGTGAGGTGCTCTTCTGGACGTTATCTATTCGTTACCTGAAAGGCTCGTGCACGCCGCCGTCGCAGTCGGCCGCACCCGCGGAGGTCGCGGCAGGGGCACGGACCGGGTGCGCGAGCGCCCGGATCGAGAGCTGCGATTATCCCTCTGATCAGGTATTTATCAGGGAAGCGGCGCGACGCGCGCGCTTCCCGAGCGCCGGAGCGGGAGGGCAGACCGGCCACCAACGACGAGACGGGCCGATCCGGCGAGAAAAATTCCCGCGAATCGACCCGCCACGTGATGCTCCGGAGCCCTCAGCCCCGACCGGGCGGCGAAGCCCGCCCGGGATCAGGCGCGGTGCGCGCGGTAGTAGTGCAGCAGCGCCGCCGTCGAGGCATCCTGAGACGCGAGAGCGTCATCGTCGCCCTCGATCGCGGGAGCGATCTGCAGAGCGAGCTGCTTGCCGAGCTCGACGCCCCACTGGTCGAACGAGTTGATGCCCCACACGGTGCCCTGCGTGAACGTGATGTGCTCGTACAGCGCGATGAGCTGGCCGAGCACCGCGGGGGTGAGCGCCGGCGCGAAGATCGACGTCGTCGGACGGTTGCCGGGGAACGTGCGCGCCGCCACGAGCGCACCGGTCGTGCCCTCGGCCTCGACCTCTTCGGCGGTCTTGCCGAACGCCAGGGCCTTCGTCTGCGCGAGGAAGTTCGCGAGGAACAGACCGTGCACGTCGCGGCCGCCGTCGGCGAGCGGATAGGCCGGGTTCACGAAGGCGATGAAGTCCGCGGGGATGAGGCGCGTGCCCTGGTGGATGAGCTGGTAGAAGGCGTGCTGACCGTTCGTGCCGGGCTCGCCCCAGAAGATCTCGCCCGTGTCGGTCGTGACCGGCGAGCCGTCCCAGCGCACCGACTTGCCGTTGGACTCCATCGTGAGCTGCTGGAGGTACGCCGCGAAGCGGCTCAGCTGCTGGGCGTACGGCAGGACCGCGTGCGACTGCGCGCCGAGGAAGTTGGTGTACCAGACGTTCAGGAGCCCCAGGAGGACGGGCACGTTCTGCTCGACCGGCGTGGTCGCCACGTGGACGTCCACGGTGTGGAAACCGCTCAGCAGTTCGCGGAAGGCCCCCGGGCCGAAGACGATCGCGAGCGACAGACCGATCGCGGAGTCGACGGAGTAGCGCCCGCCGACCCAGTCCCAGAAACCGAACGCGTTGGCCGGGTCGATGCCGAAGGCCTCGACCTTGTCGAGCGCGGTGGAAACGGCGACGAAGTGATGCGCGACGGCGTCGACGCGCGCCTGGTCGGTGTCGTCGATGGCGCCCGCACCCGCGAGTCCGGCCCACAGCCAGTCCCGCGCGAGACGCGCGTTCGTGAGGGTCTCGAGAGTGGTGAAGGTCTTGGACGCGACGATGAACAGCGTCGTCTCGGGATCGAGGTCGGCGGTCTTCTCGGCGATGTCGGTCGGGTCGATGTTGCTGACGAACCGGGCCTGGATGCCGGCATCCGCCAGGGGCTTGAGGGCTTCGTACACCATCACCGGACCGAGGTCGGAGCCGCCGATGCCGATGTTGACGACGTGCGTGACCTTCTTTCCCGTCACGCCCTGCCATTCCCCGCTGCGCACACGCTCCGCGAACGTCGCCATGGCCGACAGCACCGCCTGGACGTCGTGGTCCACATCCTGCCCGTCGACGTGCAGAGCGGGCGTGGCGTCGGCGGGGCGACGCAGAGCCGTGTGCAGCACGGCGCGGTCCTCGCTCGTGTTCAGGTGCGCGCCACGGAGCATCTCGGCGAACCGCTCACGCACCCCCGTCTCGTCGGCGAGCGCGACCAGAGCGTCGAGGACCTCGGCGGTGACGAGGTTCTTCGAGAGGTCGACGTGCAGATCTCCCACGGTGCGGGTGAGGCTCTCGACGCGGCTGGGGTCTGCGGCGAACCATCCGCGCAGGTCGGGGTCGAAGCTCTCGCGGAGGGCCGTGAGGCGGGTCCAGGCGGACGTGGTGGTGGGGTCAACGGGAGCAGTCACGACCCCCACGCTAGCGACCCCGGGCGACACCCGCGCGCGGCGTGACGAACCGGGAGGAAAACGCTAGGAGACGGACGCTCGGGGTGGAGTCGCCGCGGTCCCCGGACCGGGCACCGGAAGAGCGATCTCCCGCGTGGCATCCCAGGGTTCGGTCCACCCGAGACGATCGAACAGGCCGTCGAGGAGCATCGCGGTGAAGCCCCACACCACGTGGGTTCCCGTCGCGTGCGGGACGAGGAACGCGGGCCCGCGCCACTCGCGGCCATCGCGATGGATCCGGGTGGTTCCGCGCCGCGCCGGGTCGAGCAGATCGGCCACCGGCGCCCGGAACACTGCCGCGGACTCGGCGGCGTCGACCGCGCGCACCGGAGTGGGCCGATCCCACCAGGCGACCACCGGCGTCACGAGATGCCTCGAGTACGCCAGGGGGACGCGCGGAAGCGTGCCGATGACGTTCACCCCGGCGGGATCGAGGCCGGTCTCCTCCCGCGCCTCTCGGAGCGCCGCGTCCACCGGGCCGGCATCCCCCGGATCGACCCGGCCGCCGGGGAACGCGATCTGCCCGGGGTGCGCACGGAGGGTGTCGGCGCGGGAGAGGAGGAGGACGTCCAGATCGGGGGGCACGGACGCGGCGGTGTGCGCCGCGGGCACGGCATCCAGCGTGCCGAAGAGCATGAGCACGGCGGCGGCGCGGGCACCCTCCTCCACCGGGAGTGCGCGCAGGTCGGCGAACATCTCCCCCGTCGCGTCCTCGACGACCGTACGGAGGTCGTCGCGCGGGGAGGGCATGGATCGAGGGTAGCCCCGGGCGACCGACGGGGCCGCGCGTTCCCGTCCCTGCCCCCGGCGGGGCGGGACGTGTGAGGATGAACGCGGGAGGTGCCCGATGACCGAAAGACTCCACGCCGTGACCCTCGTCGTCGACATGCCCATCACCAAGATCGACGCCCTCGACGTGATCGCCTTCGCCGCCGACGGCGGGGTGGACGATGCCCGCACGTCGCACCCGCGCGTGTGGTTGGCCCCCCACGCGTGGGTCGAGGTGGAGATCCCGAAGTTCGCCGATCCGCCGCCGTTCGCGATCGACGTCTATTCCGACGTCTCCGGCGAGGTCGCGTGGGCGCAGGCGCATCGGCTGCACGCCGCCCTGGAGAGGCTGGGCTGGACCGTCGAGCGGCCCCGCCGGAGCGCGCGATGAGCGTGAGCGGGGCCCGATGAGCACCCCCGAGGACACCCGACGGCCCCGCCTGCTCTACGTCGAGGACGACGGCGAGATCTCGGCCATGACCACCGAGGTGCTCGCCGAGGCGTACGACGTCACGCACGAGAGCGACGGTGTGGTCGCGCGCGACCGAGCCCTGCGCGAACGGTTCGACCTCATCGTCCTGGACCGACGGCTCCCCCGACTCGACGGGGAGCACATCGTCCAGGCTCTGCGCACGGCGCGCATCACCACCCCGGTTCTCCTCCTCACCGCCCTCGGCTCCGTCGCCGATCGCGTCGACGGCCTGGATGCCGGCGCAAACGACTACCTCGTCAAACCGTTCGACTACGACGAGCTGCTCGCGCGTCTGCGCGCCCTGCTGCGCGGCTTCCGCGCCGAGGGCCGCCGGCGGGCCGTGGCGGACTGGACGTACGTGCCGGATGCCGCGGCGGTGTACGCCCCGTCCGGTGCGCGCGTGACGCTCACCGCCACCGAGAACGCTCTGCTGGACCTGCTCACCTCGAGCCCCGACCACGTGTTCTCGCGCGAGCAGATCGCCCGTGACGTCTTCTCGTCCGTCGATGCGGTCACCACCGTCGACACCTACGTCCACTATCTCCGACGCAAGTGCGCCCCGGACGTGGTCGAGACCGTCCGAGGACGCGGCTACCGCGCGGGCGGTGCCCGGTGAGCGCCGCGGAGGACCGTCGGGTCGTCCGGCGGGCGGGGGCACGGGTCGGTCTGCTGGTCGGGGGCGCCTCCGCGGTCGCTCTGACGATCGGCGTGGCGATCCTGGTCGGCGTGCTGCTGACCGGCGCGCGGAGGGAGACCGACCACCACGGGGGTCGCGGCGGTCTCCCGGGCGATCGCGTCGTGGTCGATTTCGACGACGTCCTGCCGTGGGTGCTCGGCCTCGGGCTGCTCGGCGTCGCCGTGATCGGCGTCGTGGGGTGGGCGGCATCCCGATGGTCGGTCCGACCGCTCGACGAAGCGCTCCGACGCCAGCGGGCCTTCGTCTCGGATGCCAGCCACGAACTGCGCACGCCCCTGACGGCGCTCAGCAGCCGCGTGCAGATCGCGCAGCGGCGTCTCGCCCGCGGCGAACCGCTCGACGACACCCTCGACCGGCTGCGGCGCGACGCCGACCTCATGGACGACGTCCTCACCGACATGCTGCTGTCGGCGGAGGGGGCGGCGTCCGCGGACGGGACCGCGGCCGTGGCCGACGGCCTTCGGTCCGCGGAGGCGGTGGTGGCTCCGCTCGCCGCCGAGGCGGGGGTCGCGGTCGAGGTCGACGCGGGACCGGAGGGTCTCCGGGTCGACATGCCGACGGTCACCCTCACGCGGGTGGGCATCGCGCTCATCGACAACGCGGTGAGCCACGCCCCCGGCGGCAGCGCCGTGCGCGTCACGGCGAGTGTCGCCGGCGACACCGTCGAGATCCGGGTCATCGACGCGGGTGGGGGCATCCGCCCCGAGGATCAGGGGCGCATCTTCGAGCGGTTCGCGCGCGGCGCGGAATCGGGGCGTCGCCGGGGATTCGGTCTCGGGTTGGCGCTGGTCCGCGAGGCCACCGAGCGGCACGGGGGCACGATCGCCGTCGAACGCACCTCAGCCGAAGGCACGGTCTTCCTGCTCCGGCTCCGCCGCGCCCGTTGACGGGTCGACGAGGCTCTGGAAACGGTCGATCTCGATGCCACCCGCCCACCGGCGGACGCGTCCGTCGGCCCAGACGATCCCGGAGGTGACCGGCGCGGTGCGGACGGCCTCGAGGTCGTCGACGCCCGCGACGGCCGCGACCGTGGCCCAGACGTCCGCCACGGTGAGGGTGTCGGCCACGACGGTCGCCGAGACGAGACCGGGCACCGGCCGCAGGGACCGCGGGTCGATCAGATGAGCCCCGCGCTCGGCCGTCCCGGACGTCGCGACGGCCCCCTCGGCGAGGGCGATGGTGGACAGGACACCCGCGGAGTCCTCGGGGTCGGCGACGCCGACGTTCCACACGTGCCCGCTCCCGGGAGCCCGGAGAAGACGCATGTCGCCGCCGACGTTGACCGCCGCGGCCTCCACTCCCGGAAGCGACAGGACGTCGGCGAGCGCGGTGGACGCGGCATCCACCGACCACCCCTTGACGACGCCGGTGGGGTCGAACCACCCGCGCCACCACGCGTCGAAGACGCCGCCGGTGTCGTCCCGGAGACGGCGGCACAGCTCCTCGACCTCGCGCACGCGGGGGTCGACGTCGTCGAGCCCGCGGAGGCCGTCGCGCAGCAGACTCACGTCGGAGTCGGCGCGGTAGGTCGAGAACACGCTCTCGTCGTCGCGCATCCGCGCGATGACCGCGGCGATGGCGGTGTCGACCTGCGCACGAACCGCGGCGTCGGTCGTCGCACGCCCGCGGACCTGCACGGTCACGACCGTCCCCATGACCGGCTCGACGACCGTGACGGCGGGGAGGGCACTCATACGTGCGCCTCATCGAGCGCGGCCTGCAGAGAGGTCCGGTACCCGGTGCTGGTGTACGTGGCGCCCGAGACCATGTCGATCTCGGCCGACTGCGCGGCGAGGGTCTCCTTCACGAGGATCGGCACGGCGCGGGAGTTGATCTGCTGGTCGCGGCCGTTCTCGGACGGGTAGACGGGGACCTGCACGTCCGTGACGACTCCGCCGGACACCGTGATCTGAACCTGCACGGGGCCGAAACGGGTGTTCGCGGCCGAGCCGGTGTAGGTGCCGTCCGCGAGACCCGATGACGCGGGGGCCGCCTGCGTCGGGGCGGCGGCCGACGGCGCGGAGGCCGAGGCCGACGGCGAGGCCGACGCCGACGCGGAGGCGGAGGGCGACGCCGATGGTGTGGCGCGCTGGGCCGAGGCGGGCGCAGGGGTCGTGGCCGGCAGGGCCACCGCCGTCTCGCCGCCGCCGAGCGACGTGCGGTAGCTGAACAGCAGCACGAGGCCGGTGAGCGTCGCCATCACGGCGTAGAAGATCTTCTTCATCTCTGTCTTCCTCTCAGGTCTCAGACGGTGAACGACTCGGCGTGGACGCGGTCCGACGGAACCCCCGCGCGGCGCAGGTCGGCGCGCACGGCATCCATCCACGCCCCCGGACCGCAGAGGTAGACGTCGTACTGGTCGAGGTCGGGGGCGACGTAACGCAGGAGGTCGACGCCGCTCCACGCGGCGTGGCCGGCCGACAGCCACGGCGAGGCTCCGGGAGCACGCGGTCCCACCAGGGCGGCGTAGCGCAGGCCTCGGTCGCGCTCGAGGCGCCCGATGGCCTCCCGGCGGAGGGCGTCGCCCTCCGCGTGGTCGCGCACGAGGAGCGTCGCCTCACCCGGAGACCATGCGGAACCCTCGGCGAGCGCGACCAGCGGTGCGACGCCGGCGCCCGCGCCGATGAGGAGGAGCTTGCGCCCGGTGCGCTCGTCCGCCGTCATCTCGCCGTAGGGCCCTTCGATGAGGACGCGCGTCCCCGGACGGACGGATGCCAGCCGCGAGGTGCCGTCGCCGACGAGCCGTGCCGCGATCGTCAGCGATGTCCCGTTGGGGGCCGCGGCGAGCGAGAACGGGTGGCCACGGGTCCAGCCGGGGCCGTCGAGGAACCGCCACACGAAGAACTGACCCGCGCGCACCGGCATCCGGTGCAGGCCCCGCCCGGTCATCGTGACGGCGACACCGCGGTCGCCGTCCCGGTGGACCGTCGAGACGCGGAGCCCGTGCCGCAGCGAACGGAGCAGGGGCAGACCGACGCGGAAGACGAGCACGGCCGCTGCCGTCGCGCCCCACAGCGCCCACCAGTACACCGTGGCGAGGGGGTGGGCGGTGAAGTCGGCACCGGTCCACAGCATGTGCGGGACGGCGAGCCCGACCCCGAGGTAGCCGTACAGGTGCAGGAGGTGCCACGACTCGTAGCGCAGACGCTTCCGCGCCTTGCGGATCGAGGTCGCGACGACCAGGAGGAGCAGGCCCGTTCCGGCGGTGGCCAGCAGCATGCCCGGGTAGTCCCACACGAACTCCCACAGCTGCACGATCGGATTCACCGCCGCGGATTCGGCGTAGCCGAGGGTCTGCAGCACGATGTGCGCCGAGAACAGCGCGAAGGACCAGAAGCCGACGAGCCGGTGTATCCGGGTGATCCTGTCACGGCCGAAGCCGCGTTCGAACACCGGCACCCGGGCCATGAGCAGCACCTGGTAGAGCAGCAGGTTCGCCGACACCAGTCCGCAGAGCCGACCGAGGGTGTTCAGCGTTTCGGCATCCCTACCGAGAAGGGCTTGGATGCCGCCACCGGCGACCCACAGCGCCACCACCGCGAGGCTCGAGAGCCAGATCAGCGCGGTCGCGGCGAGGGTCCAGCCGAGGCGACCGCGCCGGCGGGCCGTGCGCGGGCGTCGGATCGGCGAAGAGAGGGGGTCCACGCCGAGAGGAACGGTGGTGGTGGCGGTCATGCGCCCAGCGTGGCGGGGGGCCTCCCAGGGTTCACCAAGAAAGCGGCATCCTGGGCCTTCGCATAGGAAACCGACAGCTTCTCAGGACGCGAGCCCCACCAGTTCGGCGCTCCGGTCCCACAGCAGCCGGGCCAGCGCGGGGTCGTCGGCCCGCCGGTGCGTCCGGGCGGGCTTGTTGTTGGCGTAGAAACCGCCGGGCTGCCAGTCGACCCCTGGCTTGCCCAGGGCGAGCCAGGTCAGGCGGGCACCGCCGACGTCGGTCGAGGTCATGAAGCGCTCCGCGAGCGGACCGCCGTACAGGAACTTCCACGACCCGCTGCCGGTGGACCCGAAGCTCGAGGCGATCACCCCCGGGTGGTAGGCGACCGCGGAAAGTCCCGCGTCGCCGAACCGGCGGTTCAGTTCCTTCGTGAACAGCACGTTCGCGAGCTTGGCGTTGCCGTAGGCGCGTGACGCGGAGTAGCGGTGTGCGCCCTGCAGGTCGTCGATGTCGAAGCGGGAGAACAGACGCGCCGCGGCACTGGAGGTCTGGATCACCGACGCCCGAGACTCGATCAGCACCTCGCGCAGGAGGTTCGTCAGCAGGAACGGCGCGAGGTGGTTCACCTGGAACGTGACCTCGTACCCGTCGCCCGTGAGCTTGCGCTCGCCGAAGATCCCGCCGGCGTTGTTGGCGAGGACGTCGATGCGGGGATACTCGGCACGCAGCGTCTCGGCGAGTTCGCGCACCTGCGCGAGGTCGGAGAAGTCGGCGGTGAAGGAGCGCACCCCGAGCGCGTCGGCGACACGACGGGTCTTGTCGGGGTTGCGTCCGACGACCACGACCTCCTCGCCGATCTCGTGCAGCTGCCGAGCGGCGGCCGCGCCGATTCCGTCGCTGGCTCCGGTGATGACGATCGTGCGGGGCATGAATCCTCCTGGGGTGTCGGACGCCACGGTAGCGAGCGCGCCTCTGCCAAATCGGGGGGTTGCCCACGGCATCCGGGAGGCCCGAGAACTCACAGCGCGCTCCCAGCCCCACGGGACCAAAACCGCAGGGCCGCGCGTTCTCCTCAGTGATGCCTGAACCGGCATCGCAGGCGAAAGGACCACACCGTGACCACGGAGTACCGCAAGACGTCGGAGGCGCTGGGCCGCCTCACCGACCGCCAGTTCGCCGTCACGCAGGACGACGCGACGGAGCCGCCGTTCCGCAACGAGTACTGGGACAACCACGAGCAGGGCATCTACGTCGACGTGGTGTCGGGGCAGCCGCTGTTCTCCTCGACGGACAAGTTCGACAGCGGGTCGGGCTGGCCGAGCTTCACCAAGCCCATCGACGCGACCGCGGTCGTGGAGAAGACCGACCGGACGCTGTGGATGAAGCGCACCGAGGTGCGCTCGAGCGGCGCCGACAGCCATCTCGGCCACGTCTTCGACGACGGCCCGCGCCAGGCCGGCGGGCTGAGATACTGCATGAACTCGGCGGCGCTGCGGTTCGTGCCCGTGGCGGAGCTCGAGAAGCAGGGCTACGGCGACTTCCTGTCCCTGTTCCGCGAGACCCGAGCCTCATGAACCTCTTCCCCTTCCGCAACCGCAAAAGGAGCAACACCATGACCAGCGGACCCACCGATTCCGGCGAGATCACCCGCCGCCCCGGCACCGAGACCGCCGTCCTCGCGGGCGGCTGCTTCTGGGGCGTCGAAGACCTCATCCGTCGCCAGCCCGGCGTGCTCGACACGCGCGTCGGCTACACCGGCGGATCGAACGACCACGCGACCTACCGCAACCACCCCGGTCACGCCGAGGCCGTCGAGATCGTGTTCGACCCCACCAAGACGACGTACCGCGACATCCTGGCGTTCTTCTTCCAGATCCACGACCCGTCGACCCTGAACCGTCAGGGCAACGACATCGGCACGAGCTACCGCTCCGCGATCTTCCCCCTCTCCCCCGAGCAGGAGCGGGTCGCGCGCGACACCATCGCCGACGTCGACGCGTCGGGCATCTGGCCCGCGAAGGTCGTCACCACGATCGAGCCCGAGGCTCCCTTCTGGGAGGCCGAGCCCGAGCACCAGGACTACCTGCTCCGCATCCCCAACGGCTACACGTGCCACTTCGTGCGCCCCGGTTGGGTGCTGCCCAAGCGCGAGGACGCGACCGCGTAAGTCTCGAACAGAGGGCCCGGATGCCATGGCATCCGGGCCCTCTCCCGTTCCCCGCGCGCCGACGGTTGGTACGGTGGCGGCACCATGGACATCCGCGTCGACGCCGCCTCCGCCACACCGCCGTTCGCGCAGGTGCGCGCGCAGATCATCGCGCTGATCGACGGCGGCGAGCTGCCGACCGGGACGCGGCTGCCCCCGGTGCGCGCCCTCGCGACCGACCTCGGCCTCGCCGCGAACACCGTGGCGCGCGTCTACAAAGAGCTCGAAGAGGCGCGTTTCGTCGAGACCCGCGGCCGCGCCGGAACGTTCGTCTCGGCGGGGACGGATGCCACGCGCGCCCGCGCCGCGGACGCCGCCGCCGCGTTCGCCCGCGCGATGCGCGACCTCGGTGTCGCGCCGTCGGAGGCGCTGGACCTTGCGCGCGCGGCGTTGGGGAACGAGCGCTGACTCACCCCTGGCCGGGAGCACCCCAGCGCGAACCCGAGCCGGGGTCGGCGCACGTCGCATCGGCGGCGAGTGCGGCGACCTGGGCGCGGATGACGACGGAGCCGTCGTAGATGCGCATGACGTCGAACACGATGCCCTCCTGGCTGTCGGGCGTCGGAAGCTGCCCCACCGACATCTCGCCCGTGTTCCCGGCCGGGTACTGCGGCATGAAAGGAACCGTCAGACCGGGAGTCGGGTTCGCGGCCAGCCAGTTCACGGTGTCGACGGCGTCGGCATCCGGGATCCGCCAATACCCCGTCAGAGTCGCGACCGGCGTGCACGGCCAGCCCACGAAGGAGTGGAACGCCGGGACGTCTCCCGCCTCCACGCGAACAGCCCCGTCGGGCACCGAGGCGGAGTCGAGCCACGTGTGGGCGCGTGCGATCGCGCCGGCCTCGGCCGTGGGGGTCGCAACCGTCGCCGGCACCTCTTCCGACGCGGGCGGCGGGCCTTTGCGTGTCGGCGACGGATCGGCGCTCCCCACCGGCGTGGCGCATCCCGCGAGGACACCGACAAGAATCACGCCGGCGATGATGGACAGCCCCCGCCCCCGGGGTCGCATACGCATGCCGCCACCCTAGCGGCGGATAGCGTGAGGACATGGCGCGGATCCTGCTCACGGGCATGTCGGGCGCGGGCAAGTCGACCCTGCTCGCAGAGCTCGCGCGCCGCGGTCACCGCACCGTCGAGACCGACCTCGACGGATGGACCGACGGGAACGGTGGACCGTGGGACGAAGATCGCATGACCGCTCTCCTCCAGAGTCATCCGGACGTGGTCGTGTGCGGAACGGCGGAGAATCAGGGCCGGTTCCGCGAGCGATTCGATGAGGTCGTGCTCCTGAGTGCTCCCGTCGACGTCCTGATCGAGCGAGTTCGCACGCGGACGGACAATCCCTACGGTCGGACGTCCGCACAGCAGGACGAGATCCGGCGATACGTGCGGGGCGTGGAGCCGGCGCTCCGGCGGATGGCGACGGTCGAGCTGGACGGCCGCCGGCCGGTCGCCGAGCTCGCCGACGCCGTCGAGGCGCTCATCTGAGCGGCCGCAACCCCCGCTTCCCGGCAACGTGCCCTCCCTAGGCTCGAGACGTGAGCGGATACGACGTCGTGGTAATCGGTGCGGGACTCGCGGGGTTGCGATGCGCGACACGGCTGGCCGAGGCGGGACGCGACGTCGTCGTCCTCGAGGCGGAGGACGCCGTCGGCGGGCGCGAGCGTACCGACGTCGTCGACGGGTTCCGCCTCGACCGCGGCTTCCACGTGCTGAACCCCGCGTATCCGGCGGTGCGGCGGTGGGTGGACGTCGGTGCGCTGGCACTGCGCCGGTTCCCGGTGGCCCTCTCGGTGCGGCTCGATGACGGCGTGGCCCGTATCGCCCATCCCCTCCGCCACCCGGCGACGATCCCGGCGTCGCTCGGGAGCGGACTCGTACGCCCCGCCGACCTGCTGCCCCTCGCGCGATGGGCGCTTCCCGTCCTCGCGAGTCCGCGCGCGGTGAAGCGCGGTCCCGATCGCCGTCTCGCCGAGGCGTGGGACCGGGCCGGGGTGCGCGGACCCCTGCGCGAAAGCGTCCTCGAACCGTTCCTTGCGGGCGTGCTCGCCGACGACGATCAGGAGTCCTCGGACATCTTCGTGCGGCTGCTGGTCCGCAGCTTCGCGCTCGGCACCCCCGGTGTTCCCGCCGCGGGCATCGGGGCTCTCCCCGCGCAGCTGGCCGACACCGCGCGACGGGCAGGGGCCGGCATCCGTCTCGCCCACCGCGTCTCCGCAACCCGGCCGCACGGTCGAGGGTGGCGCGTGGATGTCGAGAACGCGGATGCCGTCGACGCCCGCGCCGTCGTCCTGGCCACCGGCCTGACCCCCGGTCTGGATGTCCCGCTCCCCCGCCCGCGGGGCCTTCAGACATGGTGGTTCGCCACCGACGAGCGCCACAACGACGACGGCGCGCTGCGCGTGGACGGGCTGCGCCGAGGACCGATCGTCCACACCGCGATCGTCACGAACACCGCTCCGACCTACGCGCCGCGCGGGCAGCACCTGGTCGAGGCGACCGTCGTGATGCCCACGACCGCGACGGAGGCGGACGTCCGCCGGCACCTCGAGGAGCTGTGGGGCACCGATACCCGACCCTGGCGGCTGCTGCGGCGCGACGACCTCGCGGCGGCGCTCCCCGCGCAGGACCCGCCGCTGCACCTACGGCGGCCGGTCCGCCTGGGCGACGGGCGATACGCGGCGGGCGACCACCGCGACACCGCGTCGATCCAGGGTGCGCTCATCTCCGGGCAGCGCGCCGCCGAGGCGGTGCTGCACGACCTCGGGTGACACGCCCCCTTTCGGCATGTCCGAGGTCGGTGTCACAGTGGCCGCATGCGATTCCTTCTCAACGTCATCGACGACCGCAGCTCTTCCGCGACCGACGACGAGGGTGCGGCGATCGACGCGTTCAACGACCGCCTCGTCGCGGAGGGGCGGTGGGTCCTCGCCGCCGGCGTCGCCCACCCCGCCGACTCGACGGTGGTGGACGCGCGGTCCGGGGAGCCGACGGTCACCCCGGGGCCGGTCAACGACACCGCGGAGTGGGTCGCCGGTTTCTGGATCATCGATGCGGCCGATGTCGACACCGCGCGCGACCTCGCGATCGAGGGTTCGCGCGCCTGCGGTCGCCGCGTCGAGCTGCGTCCCTTCCTCGGCTGACATGCCGACGCACGCGGAACACATCGACCGCCTCAACGCGCTCGGGCCTCGACGCTCCGGGAACGACGCCCATCGCACGCTCACCGACGAGGTCGCCGCCGAGCTCGCCACGCTCGGCTACCGGGTCGAACGCGATACCCACTCGTTCGAGCGCTGGGATGCCGCGGACGATGCCGTGTCACTCACGGTGGAAGGTGACGCCGTCGAGGTGGCCTCGGCGTGGCCGTACTCCGGTGAGACCGGATCATCCGGCGTCACGGCTCCCCTCATCCTGCTCCCGGGTCGACGGAAGCGCTGGGCGTCGGCCGCGGGTCGCATCGCCGTCATCGAGGTCGACAACGTCGAGGCTCCGGCATCCCTCGTCCTCGACTCGTGGGACGGCCGGTTCCCTTTCGACGCCGTGGCGAACCCCGTCATCTCGTCGGAGCTCGCGGGCACCGACCTCACGGCGGCGCGCGCGGCGGGGGTGGTCGGCGTCGTCGCGGTCTGGCGGGGTCTGGACGACCACGAGGCACGCGGCCAATACCTGCCCTTCACTCGCCCTCACCAGGGTCTCCCCGCCGTCTGGGTGCCCGAGTCCGAGGGCGACGGTCTCGTCGCCGCCGCGCGCCGGGGTGAGACCGCGACGCTCGTCCTCGATGCCACCCGCCACCCGGGAGCGACGATGGACACCGTCTGGGCGGTGTCGCCGGGCACGGGCCCGCACGCCGACGAGAGCGTCCTCGTCGTCACGCACAGCGACGGCGGCAACGCCGTGGAGGAGAACGGGTTCATCGGTCTCCTCGAGCTCGCCCGCGACGCGGCCGGCACCCCGCACGACCGGACCATCGTGTTCGTCCTCGTGGCCGGGCACCTCCGCATCCCGGCGGTGACGACGCACGGCCAGGCCACGACGGCCTGGCTGCACGCGCATCCCGAGCTGTGGTCGCCCGCGGCGAGCGGGCTGACGGCCGTGGCGGGACTCGTCATCGAACACCTCGGAGCGAAGCACCGCCGCGACGACGACCCCTCGATGGATGCCGGAGGTGACGCCGCCGAACCGGAGCTGCTGTACGCCACGACCCGCGAGTTCGACGCGCTCGTCCGCACCGAATGGCGGAACCCCGCGGTGCGCCCCGTGCGACCGGGTGCGGTCGTGCACCTCGGCGAGGGCGAGCCCCTGTGGGAGAACGGCATCCCCGCCATCGCCCTCGTGACCGGCCCCGTCTCGCTTCTCGCGGAGACGGCGCACGCCGCAGTCGATTTCGATCTCCTCACCCGCCAGATCGACAGCTTCCGCGCCCTCCAGCGCCACCTCGCGGACGCCCCCGACCGTGCGGCCTTCGGCACCGTGCGGCGCCCCGGGCGGCTGCGGAAACTCCTCGCGGTCGCGCGGATCGCCTGGTTCCTCGCCCGACGCGCGCGGCGCTGACGTCAGCGTCGCGTCGCCAGCGCCTCCAGCGCCGCACCGGTGACGCGGCGCGTCGTCCACTCCTCCATGGCCTCGGCACCGAGCGCGCGGTAGAACCCGATCGCGGGCTCGTTCCAGTCGAGCACCGTCCACTCCAGCCGCGGGTACCCCTGCGCGAGGCACTCCGCGGCGAGCGCGGACAGCAGCGCCACTCCGTACCCGTTCGATCGGTACTGCTCGTGCACGTAGAGGTCTTCGAGCCAGATGCCGTGCTTGCCGGTCCAGGTCGAGTAGGTGAGGAACCAGATCGCGATCGCGCGGATCTCGCCGTCTCCCCCGTCGACGACGAACGCGAAGGCGCGCGGGTCGTCACCGACGAGCGTGGCCGTGAGCATGTCGACCGTGTTGTCGACGGCATCCGGTTCGCGTTCGTAGTCGGCGAGCGCCTGGATGCAGGCGAGGATCCCGGCCTCGTCGCCGGGGCGGGCGGGGCGCAGCACGGCGCCGTCGGTCAGTTCGGTCATGGCTGAGGCTCCCAGCTCTCGAGGGCGACGCGGCGGAAGTTCCCGCCGAGCACCGCCGCGATGTCGGTGTCGTCCCACCCGCGGTCGCGGAGCGCCGCGCCCAGGCCGACGAAGGTCTCGGGTGGCATCCATTCGACCGGGCCCCACGCGGTGTAGCTCGCGTCGTAGAGCGCGGGGCTCTCGGCCAGGGTGGTCTGGAACGTCTCCCAGTCGAACGAGAAGTCTGTGCTCACCCCGACGTGCCGGATGCCGACGACCTCGACGGCGTACTCGATGTGGCGCACCATGGCTTCGAGCGTGGGGGTGTTGGGACCGAGGAAGATGCCGACGCCGGTGATGCCGACGACTCCCCCGGTGTCGGCGGCCGCGCGCGCCTGGTCGTCGGTGATGTTGCGGGGGTGGTCCCACACGGCCTTCATGCACGAGTGGCTGAAGACGACGGGCCGCGTGGACACGGCGCACATGTCGAGCGAGGTCCGGGCGCCGACGTGCGAACCGTCCGGAACCATGCCGCGGAGATTCAGTTCGGCGACGAGGTCGCGGCCCCAGCGCGAGAGCCCCGGGTCGTCGGCATCCAGGCATCCGCCCCCGGCCGCGTTCGCGTAGTTGTAGACCGGGCCGAGCGTGCGAACGCCCTGAGCGACGAGCGTCGCGACGGCGTCGAGGTCACCGCCCAGCGGCGCTGCGTCCTCGAGGTCGAAGACGACGGCGGTGTCGCCGGCGGCGGCGATCCGGTCGACGTCGGCGACCGTCGCGGCGAGCTCCAGTCCGTCGATCGCGGTCACCTGCGCACGGAACGCGCGAAGGATGGATGCCGCGACCTCGGGGCCGTGGGGCGCGTAGCCGGCGTTCAGCGATACGAGTCCGCCGCCCGCCGGGCGGTAACGGTGCAGCTCCGTCAGGTCAGCGGTCTCGACGAGTTCGGCGCACGCGTGCTGATCCCACAGCATGGATCAGGCGCCCGCGCGGGCGGACAGCGCCGGGTCGAGGGCCTCGCGCTCGTCGAACACGAAGCAGTCGCCGTCCCAGTGCGCGTTCCCCTCGGCGGCGAACCAGCCGAGGATGCCGCCGTCGAGCTGGTACGCGTCGAGGCCCTGGTCGCGCAGGTACAGGGCCGCCTTCTCGCACCGGATACCGCCGGTGCAGAAGCTCACAACGGTCTTGCCGTCGAGCTCGTCGCGGTGGGCGCTCGCGGCATCCGGGAACTGGGTGAACCGCTCGATGCGCCAGTCGCGGGCGCCCGAGAACGTGCCGTAGTCCACCTCGAAGGCGTTCCGCGTGTCGACGAGCACGACCTCGCGTCCCTCGTCGTCGGCTCCGCGATCGAGCCAGCGGCGGAGGGTCGCCGGCGACACGGCGGGCGCACGACCGTCCTGCGGGCGCACCTCGGGCCGGTCCATGCGGATGATCTCGCGCTTGACCTTCACGAGCAGCCGGCCGAAGGGCACGGCATCCGACCAGCTCTCCTTCGCGTGGAGAGCCGGAAAATCGACGCGCAGCCCGTCGACGAAGGCCCGCACAGCGTCCGGCTCACCCGCGAGGAACAGGTTGATGCCCTCCTCGGCCAGCAGGATCGTCCCGCGCAACCCTGCACCCGTGGCGCGGTCGCGCAGCACGGGCCGGAGCGCCGCGGGATCGTCGATCCGCGTGAACAGATACGCCGAGACGTTGAGGACGGATGCCATGGCATCCAGGGTACGCAGAGCGCAAGGCACCTCGTGCCGGAGGCCGCGGCCGCTAGCGTGACTCGCGATGACTCTCGCCGCCCCGACCGTCTCGGTCGTCATCCCCGTCCGAGACGATGCCGTGCCCCTCGCCGGGTGCCTCGACGCCCTTGCCGCGCAGACCCGACCGGCCGACGAGATCGTCGTCGTCGACAACGCCTCGACCGATGACAGCGCCGACGTCGCCCGCGCCGCGGGAGCGCGGGTGGTGTTCTGCGGCGAGCGCGGGATCCCCTCCGCCGCGGCCGCCGGCTATGACGCCGCGACAGGCGAGCTGATCCTGCGCCTCGACGCCGACAGCCTCCCCGGCCCCGGATGGATCGCGTACATGACGGCCGCGCTCTCCGACCCCGACGTGGATGCCGTCACCGCCGGTGCGGTGTTCCACGACGGGCCCCCGCGGGGGCGCCGGCCGATGGCGTGGGCGTTCCTCGGCACGTACGCGGCCTTCGCGTACCCGGCTCTCGGGCACGCGCCGCTGTGGGGGTCGAACATGGCGTTCCGGCGCACCGCGTGGCTCGCGGTGCGCGACGAGGTCCACCTCGACCCCGAGCTGCACGACGATCTCGACCTCGCGTTCCACCTCGGCGAACACCACCGCATCCGCATCGTGCCGGGTCGATCGCAGATGCGCGTCTCGTCGCGGACGGTCCGCCCGCGACGGTTCGCCAAGAGCTTCTCGCGCGGCATGGGTACGGTCTTCGCGCACTGGCCGCGCGAGATCCCGCCGCTGCGGTGGGCACGGCGACAGAGGGTGGGGCGCTGATGGGCGCGGTGCTGTTCCCGAACGTCGAAGCCCCCGACCTCCTCGTCATGAGCTTCAACATCCGCCGTCGCTTCGAACGCCTCACGTGGCCTCCGGAGGACCGCTGGGGTCTGCGGAAAGAGCGGCTCCGCGTGTACCTCGGCGCGAACAAGCCGCACGTGCTCGGATCTCAGGAGGCCCGCCCCGACCAGGCGCGATGGGTGCAGAACTCCCTCGGTACGTCGTACGGCCGCATCGGCCACGGGCGGGGCAAGGACAGGGACGGCGAGGGGACACCGATCTTCTACGACCGCGACCGTCTCGAGCTGCGGGACTGGACGCAGGTGGCCCTCTCCGACACCCCGGCGCTCGACGGCTCCGTGGGCTGGGGCAACACGATCCCCCGCATCGCGGTCATCGCGCGATTCGTCGACTCCGCGACGGGCGCGCCGTTCGTGTTCGTCAACAGCCACTTCGACGCGTTCTCGCGCCGCGCCCGGCGACGCTCGGCGCGCTGGCTCGCCGACCTCGTCGCCGCGGAGGAGTTGCCCCTGCTCTTCACCGCCGACGTCAACGCCCCGATCCGGTCGGCGGAGCTCGCCGCCATGTTCGCCGACGGCGGTCTCGTCGACACCTGGTCGTATGCCCCGACGCGCCGCACGGTCGAGTGGGGGACGTTCAACGACTACCGGAAGCCGCGCGTGGGCGCTCGCCGCATCGACGCGATCCTCGCCACCCCCGACGTCGGCGTCCGCGCAACGGGGATCGACCCGCGTCCGACGGGAACCAGCTGGCCGTCCGACCACCTGCCGGTGCAGGCCGTCGTGCGCATCCCGGTGCCGCCCGGCGACGGCCCGGTGCCGCACGGTGACGCGACACCGGCGGGCCACCCCGACTCGGAGTAGGCCCGCCGAACGTCGATCAGACGCGTCCCGCGACGTCCCGACCGACGAGGTCGCCGTCGGGGTTGGGCTCGCTGAGCTGCTCACCGGGGGCCGTCGAGTCTTCGAGCGGCGGGAGGCCGGCCTCGACGCGTGCGCCGATCTCGGCATCCACGTTCTTCCAGTACTGCACGGCCCGGTCGCGCACCTCGGCGCGGGTGACGCCACCGACGTGCCCGGTGATCGTCTCCACCAGCCGGTCGCGGGCCTCCGCCGACATCACCTCGCGCACGAGGGTCCCCGCCTGGCCGAAGTCGTCGTCCTCGGGGTGCAGGGTCGCCGCCGACCGGACGAGCTCGCCGTCGCTCTGCCACCCGCCGTCACCGGCACGGCGCGGATCGGCAGCCGGTCCGCCGGCCGAGTTCGGGGCGTAGACGGGCACCTCGGGCGGGTTGTACTCGTAGCGCATCGCGCCCTCCTTCGAGTACGAGTGCACCTCGGTGTGGGGACGGTTGACCGGCAGCTGCTGGTAGTTCGTGCCGACGCGGTAGCGGTGCGCATCGGCGTAGCTGAAGATGCGCGCCTGCAGCATCTTGTCGGGGCTGCCGTCGATACCGGGCACGAAGTTCGACGGCTCGAAGGCCGCCTGCTCGATCTCCGCGAAGTAGTTGCCGGGGTTCCGGTTCAGCTCCATCGTGCCGACCTCGATCTCGGGGTAGTCGCTGTGCGGCCAGACCTTCGTGAGGTCGAACGGGTTGAAGCGGTAGGTCTTGGCATCCTCGTACGGCATGATCTGCACCTTGAGGGTCCACGTCGGGAACTCGGCGCGCTCGATCGCGGCGTAGAGGTCGCGGATGTGGAAGTCGGCGTCCTGACCTGCGATCTGGTCGGCTTCGTCCTGCGTCAGGGTCTTGTGGCCCTGGTCGGTGTGGAAGTGGTACTTCACCCAGAACCGTTCGCCCGCGGCATTGATCCACTGGTAGGTGTGCGACCCGTACCCGTTCATGTGCCGCCACGAGGCCGGGATGCCACGGTCACCCATGAGCCAGGTGACCTGGTGCGCGCTCTCGGGCGACAGGGTCCAGAAGTCCCACTGCATGGTGTTGTCGCGCAGGTGGCTGCCGGGAAGGCGCTTCTGCGACCGGATGAAGTCGGGGAACTTGATCCCGTCCTTCACGAAGAAGACCGGGGTGTTGTTGCCGACGAGGTCGTAGTTGCCCTCGGTCGTGTAGAACTTCAGCGAGAACCCGCGCGGGTCTCGCCAGGTGTCCGGGCTCCCCTGCTCGCCCGCGACCGAGGAGAAGCGCGCGAGCATCTCGGTCTCGACACCGGGCTGGAACAGAGCCGCGCGCGTGTAGGCCGAGACGTCTCCGGTGGTGCGGAACGTCCCGAACGCGCCGCCGCCCTTCGCGTGCACCACGCGCTCGGGCACGCGCTCGCGATTGAACTGCGCGAGCTTCTCGATCAGATAGTGGTCGGTCAGGGCGATGGAGCCGTCGGCCCCGACGCTCTGGGAATGCTCGTCGCTGGCGACGGGAGATCCGTTGTTGGCGGTGGTGGGCTCGGACATGGCGCTCCTCACATGGAAATCCGGGGACGTCTTCGACGCTACGCACGGCGCCCCGGCTGGACGAGGCATTGCACAACTCGTCATGAGCGCGTACGGTCCCGCGGCTGTCAATCCCCGGCTCCACGACCCCGCCGCTGGCGACCATGACGGGACCGAACGGAAGGAAACGCACATGTCGAAGGATCTGTCCAAGGGCGACCGGGTCAGTTGGGACACCCCGCAGGGGCGCACCCAGGGTGAGGTCGTGGAGAAGAAGACGAAGGACTTCCAGCACGACGGTCAGAAGTTCACGGCATCCGAGGACGAGCCGGCCTACATCGTGAAGTCGGAGAAGACCGACGCCACCGCCGCGCACAAGGGCTCGGCGCTGAACAAGCTGAAGGGCTGACCCGTCCCGGGCTCCGGAGAATTCGGCGGGTAGGCGGGCTCAGTCGCGTGGCGGCTGCCCCGATCGCCCGCTGATCCGGAGCCCGGCACCGACGCCCGCGGTCACCCCGCGGCGTCGCGCCGCTGGCGCATCTGCGCGAGCGCGAGGGAGAGCCGGTGGTTGCCGGCGAGGACGTCCTCGTGCCGTTCGAGGAACCCCCAGTACGCGTCGGTGAAGACCGAGTCCTTGGCGGCCTGGGCCGACGGCCACCACGCCCCCATCCTCTGCAGGTACGCCCCGCCCGAGACGTAGGGCTTCGTGGCGACGAAGCCGCCGTCGGCGAATTGGCTCATGCCCATGACGTTGGGCACCATCACCCAGTCGTACGCGTCGACGAAGAGTGCCAGGAACCAGCGGTTGACCTCTCGCGGCGAGTACCCCTGCAGCAGGAACCAGTTGCCCAGCACCATCAGCCGCTCGATGTGGTGCGCATAGCCCCACCGGTGCACGCGTTCCAGGACGGTCCGCACCGGCACCGGCAGGTCGGACGGCATCCGCTCCCCCGAGTACCAGTACTTCTGCACGCGCTTCTCGAGGTGCAGCGCATTGACGCGCTCGAGCTCCGGGTGCGCCCGGTACATCCCGCGCATGTACTCCCGCCAGCCGATCACCTGCCGGACGAACCCCTCGACGGATGCCAGCGGCGCATCGGTCCGCGTGACGGCGGCGATCACGTCGTCGACGGTGAGCAACCCGATGTTCAGCAGCGGGGAGACGACCGCGTGGAAGAGGAAGGGCTCGTCGGCCTTCATGGCGTCCTCGTACCGGCCGAAGTCGTGCAGGCGTTCGGCGACGAAGACCTCGAGCCAGGCGTGCGACTCCTCGGGGGTGACGGGGAGCCAGAACTCGGTCGCTGCGCCGGGATGGTCGGGGAAGCGTTCGTCGACCTCGGCGATGACCGCGGCCGTGATGTCGTCGTGCGCGGGCGTCGGCAACGGCGGGATCTCGACGCCCTTCTTCGGCAGGGGCTTGCGGTTGTCCGCGTCGAAGTTCCAGCGGCGCCCGGCGGGTTTCCCGCCGTCCATCAGGATGCCGGTGCGCCGACGCTGCCAGTGGTAGAAGTCCTCCATCAACGGCGTGGGGTGCTCCGCGAACCATCCGTCCACCTCCTCCTCGGGAGTGAGGAACAGCCCGTCCGGGAGGATCTCGGGCTCGACGCCGTGGGCCGCGCAGATCGCCGAGATCCGCTCGTCTACCGGCCGGTTGGGGTCGCTCATCCACGTGAGCTCGGTGACGCGGTGCTCCGTCAGGAGACGGTCGAGACCCGCACGGAACGTGAGGTCGTCGGACAGCGCGATGCGTCGGACCGTCCGCCCCTCGGCCTCGAGCCGCGCCGCCGTGTGCCGCATCGCCGAGAGCAGCAGCACGATCTTGTGCCGGTGGTAGGGCAGCTTCGCGAATCGCGGAGCGGACTCGATGAAGAAGAACTCCTCCACGTCGTCGTCGGCGAAGGCCGGATGCTCCGCGAACTGCTGCGTCGCGAGGATCAGCGCGGCCCTCACGCGCGTCTCCGTTGCTTGGCGGCGCTGGCGCGGCATCCGCGCGAGCAGTAGAGGACCTCGTCCCATTGGTCGCGCCCGCTCCAGCGCTTGCGATCGGAGAAGGGTCTGCCGCAATAGGCGCAGGGCTTGGTGCGCAGCGGGGCTCGTGCCATGGCGTCATGGTGCCAGCGCGGCTCGCGTCGGTTCGGGGGCTTGCGCCCTGCACAGGGAACCCTCTCGCGCAAGGGTCGTGCGCGCAGCGCAGCCCGTTGATCGAGTGGATGCCATGGACACGACACCGCAGAGCACCCCCGACACCGCCGACCAGCCGGACGAGCTGGAGACAGCGGACCTGCCCGAGATCCCCGACGGCACCGACGACGACGACGCCCCCGTCGACAACCCGTCCGGGGGCTGACGCCGCGCCTGTCCGCCCGGTCAGGCGGGCAGGTCGAACTTCTCGTTCTCGCCGCGCGGTCGCTCGCCGGTGACCTTGGATGCCACCAGGGCCACCGCCGTGGCGATGCGACCGCCGGCGCTCCCCCAGTACTCGCCGCTCAGGGCGGAGACCTTCAGCAGAGTGACGCCGGGTGACTCGGGACCGTCGGGGAACCAGGCTTCGACGGTGGTGGACCACAGCTCCTTCAGTTTCGCCAGATCGTCGATCACCTCCGCTTCGCCCGCGAGCGACAGCCACAGGCCGTCGGAACTGAACGACAGGCCGACCTTCGGGTCGCGTCGGACGTGCTCCACCGCCGAGGCGTGCGTGCCGACGATGAACCACAGGTCGCCGTCGGACTCCGACTCCTGCACCGTGAGCGGGTGGGCGTGGAGATCACCCTCCTCCGCCCGCGTGGTGACCATCGCGAAGCGGAACTTCGGGAGCAGTTCGTTCAGCTTGTCCAGCTCGGAAGCGGTGTCGGACATGGTGTCCTCCTTCTCTCGGGGAGGTGTTCAGCCCACTCGCTCGGACCACCGCCCGCCACCGGTTGACGCCGTGTCGAGAGTCTGATCTCGCCGGGTCTGTGCGCGCCGACCCTTCCGTGGTACCGTTGAGTATTCGTTCTGGGACCTGCTTCATCGACGTCCGCCTCATCGCTGAGATGCCGGGCGCACGGCACCGAGCCGTTATCGATGCGAGTCCCCCCTCATCTCCGCGCGGCCCATTCGGGTGCGACCATCCGGTCTCCCGTCGGCCGCGGAAAGTCCGCGTGTCTGCTTTTCTCCCCCTGCCCCTGTCGTGGCGCCAGGCCGATCTCGACGTGTTCGTCGCGACGGTCGATTCGGCGTACGCCGGTTTCGTCGGCGCCGTCCCCGTGGGCTTCGAAGCCCAGGGACCGCTCGGTGAAGACCTCGGCATCCACGACTCCGTCGACGCGGCCCGCGCCGCCGTCGACGCCCAACACGTTCGCACGACCCTCCCGGTCGCGCGGCGTCCCCGTCCGCTCCGCATGCGTCGGAGCGGCGCACCCGGCCGTAATCGCGGCCCGAAAAGAAAAAGGAAGAACACGATGGCCACTGGCACCGTGAAATGGTTCAACTCCGAGAAGGGCTACGGGTTCATCGCACCCGACGACGGCTCGGCCGACCTGTTCGCGCACTTCAGCGCGATCCAGGGCAATGGCTTCAAGGAGCTGCAGGAAGCACAGAAGGTCGAATTCGACGCCGAGCAGGGCCCCAAGGGCATGCAGGCGGCGAACATTCGCCCCCTCTGAGCTCACGCTCCTCAGCGAAGGCCGGGAGGGTCGCTTCGGCGGCTTCCCGGCCTTCGCCGCGTCTGCGCCCGGGTTTCTTGCGGTGCAGGAGGGGTGTCGGGAAGATGACCGGTTCCGGTGAGTATGCCGAGGATGCACTCGTATTCCGGTGAGCCCATACGCCCCGCCGTAGTGTGGGCCGCAGCCCGGGTAGCCGCCCCGGCTCCCGACTACGGTCACCACTCCCGAGGAGCTTCTTCATCGCCTCCACCATCGTCGAGTCCCGTCTCGGCCCCGTTCGTCAGACCTATTCCGGCACCACCGAATTCCCCCCGATCGCGAAGGCCTACACAGAGCTGTCCCAGGTCGTTCGCGAAAGCGGGCTCCTCGCCCGCACCCCCGTCTTCTACGCGCTCGTCGGCGCCGCCGTCGTCCTCGGATTCGGCGGAGCGATCACCGGTTTCGTGCTCCTCGGCGACAGCTGGTTCCAGTTGCTCATCGCCGCAGCACTCGGCATCCTGTTCACCCAGGTCGCCTTCCTCGCCCACGAGGCCAACCACCGCCAGATCTTCGCGTCCGGCCGGGCGAACGACCGCCTGGCGCTGTGGATCGGCAACGGCATCGTCGGCATGAGCCAGTCGTGGTGGGCCACGAAGCACACGCGCCATCACGCGAACCCCAACCGCGTCGGCAAGGACCCCGACATCGAGATCGACACGATCTCGTTCCTCGACGAGGATGCCGCCAAGGCACGCGGCATCCAGCGGTGGATCACGCAGCGGCAGGGCTGGCTGTTCTTCCCCCTCCTCACGCTCGAGGGCCTGAACCTCCACGTGCTGGCCATCCGCCACCTCGTCTCCCGCGGCGAGGTCAAGGGTCGCTGGACCGAACTGGGCCTCATCGCCCTCCGGATGGCGGTCTTCGTCGCTCCCGTGTTCATCTTCCTGCCCCTCGGGATGGCGTTCGCCTTCCTCGGCGTGCAGCTCGCAGTGTTCGGCGTGTACATGGGCGCATCCTTCGCCCCGAACCACAAGGGCATGGCCGTCATCGCCCCGGGTGCGAAGCTCGACTTCTTCAGCAAGCAGGTGCGCACCTCCCGCAACATCTCCGGCGGCTGGTGGGCCACGTGGCTCATGGGCGGTCTGAACTACCAGATCGAGCACCACCTGTTCCCGAACATGCCGCGGCCGTACCTGAGCCGTGCGCGCGAGATCGTGCGCGAGCACTGCGAGACGCTGCAGGTCCCCTACGTCGAGACGACGCTGTTCCAGTCGTACGGCATCGTCATCGCGTACCTCAACCGCGTCGGGCTCGCCGCCCGCGATCCGTTCGAGTGCCCGATGACGTCGGCCGCGCGGCGCATCTGACCCGCAGTCAGTCCCGCTCCACCTCGACGACGTCGAGGGAGCGGACCCCGCCGTCAGCCAGAGCGAGCATCATCATGGTGCACGCCGGCTGGCGGCGGCGGTCTGTCGGCGACCCGGGATTGACCAACCGCATCCCGGCGGGCGTGACGGTGTCCCACGGGATGTGGCTGTGACCGAACACCAGCAGATCCACGGAGGGGAACGCGGCATCCATCCGTTTCTCCCGTCCCGCGGCCGGACCGGTCTCGTGGGCCACCGCCATGCGGACCCCGTCGACCTCCGCCCGGGCCACTTCGGGCAGCCGCGCCCGGAGGTCGGCGCCGTCATTGTTCCCCCACACACCCACGACAGGGGCGAGGGACTCGAGCTCGTCGAGCACCGTGGCGGTCACCCAATCGCCGGCGTGCACGACGAGGTCGACCTCGGATGCCGCTCGGCGCACGGCCTCCGGAAGGCTGCGCGCCCGCTTCGGGACGTGCGTGTCCGCGAGGAGCAGCAGTCGCGTCGTCATCGGGCTCACGCTACCCGCGGTGCTGCGAGGATGGGAACGTGACCGCTCGCCGCCCCGTCCTGTTCGCCCTGATCCTCGACATCGTTCTCGTCGTCGTGTTCGCCGCGATCGGCCGGGCGACGCACGACGGCGACGTGCTGGGTCCCGCGGGCGCAGGCCTGGCGACCACCGCGTGGCCGTTCGTCGTCGGCCTGCTCCTCGGGTGGGCCGTGAGCCTCGGCTGGCGACGCCCGCTCGCACCGCTGCGGACCGGCCTGCCGGTGTGGGGTGTGACGCTGGTGGCCGGGATGCTGCTGCGCGCGGTGAGCGGCCAGGGTGTGGCCGTGGCGTTCGTCGTCGTCGCCGCGATCACCCTGGCGCTGTTCCTGGTCGGCTGGCGCACGGTCGCCGCGATCGCGGCCCGCGCGCGGGTCAGTCGGTGAGCGTGACGTCGACCTGGATCTCGGCCGCGAGGTTCTGAAGGTCCTCCACCAGTTCGTCGACCCCGCCCCCGTCGACGAGCGTCGCGGTCAGCGAGGCCTCGAACAGCCGACCGCCCGCCATCGCGGCATCCGTGGTTTGAGTGGACATCCGGTCGATGCTGGCCCCGCGGGCGCTCAGCGCCCCCGTGATCTCCCGCACGATGCCCGGGCGGTCGTTGCCCATCACCGTCAACGCGACGGTGCGCGCCGCCATCGCGGGGACCGCAGCCGGACCGTGCACCGTGACCCGGAGGGTGCCCGCCGCCGCCTCGAGCGCCGCGCGCAGGTCGTCGGAGCGCTCGGCGGCCACCGAGACCTCGACGATCCCGGCGAAGGCACCCGCGAGTTCCGCCAGCTCGCTGGTCTCCCAGTTTCCGCCGTGCGCGTTGACGATGTCGGCGAGGGATGCCACGAGCCCGGCGCGGTCGTCGCCCACCACGGTGATCACGAGAGTCGTCATGCCCGACAGCGTAGCCACCGACCCGCTGGTAGCGTGAGGGCTCGACCGAGGAGAGGGGGCACGGGATGATCGCGTCGTTCCTGACCGCTCTGAACCTGCTGCTCGTCGCCGCAGAGGTCGCGCTCACCCCCGACGGAGGCGCCTCCCCCGCGCCGCTGCTGGCCCTGGCGCTGGCGGCCGCCGTCGTGCTGACCGTCGCCGTCGCCGTCCTCGTGTTCCGCCTCCTGGCGGACGCCCCGCCGGCGCGACCGACACGCCCCATCGATCCCTCCGCTCCGCTCGCGCAGAGCGATCCCGACGCCGCCGGCCACCCGCGCCCGCGAGCTCCCGGACGCGCGGCAACGGCCGCGTAGACCGCCCGGCGCCCTCGACGGCGCCGCCTCGGCATCCCTTCGTGGCCGATCGCTCCCAGATCGCTCCCACGAACGGATACTTCTTTGGACCTCTTCGCCCTGCCGCCGCTGGCGGCCCTGCTCGACCTGACCACGCGGGGCCTGCTGGCCCTCACCGTCCTCCTCTCCCCCGCCGCCGGAGCCGCAGCCGCCGCGCTGGCGGTCGTCCTCGTCACCCTCGTCGTCCGCGCCGCACTCATCCCCGTGGGGGTGTCGCAGGCCCGCGCCGAACGCGACCGCGCGCGACTGGCTCCGCGCCTGCGCTCACTCCGCGAGAGGTGGGGGAAGAACCCGGAACGCCTGCAACGGGAGACGATGCAGCTCTACCGCGACGCGGGCGTGTCGCCGTTCGCCGGCTGCCTGCCGGTGCTCGCCCAGGCGCCGGTCGTCGGACTGCTGTACGCCGTGTTCCTGCACCCCACGGTCGCGGGGCACGCGAACGGCCTGCTCACCGAAAATCTCGCGGGCGTTCCGCTCGGGTCGAGTCTGCTGACCGCGCTCACCGGCGGATCGGCGGATGCCCTGACTTTCGCCCTCTTCGGGCTCATCGTCGCGATCATCGCCGGCGCGGGTGAACTGACACGGCGATTCCTGCGACCCCCGTACGACCCGGCCACGCCGAGGTCGGTGGTCGTGATGACCGCGGTGCTGCCCTTCAGCACCGCGCTCGTGGCGATCTTCGTGCCGCTCGCGGCGGCCCTCTACCTCGCCGTCACCACCGTCTGGACCTTCGGCCAGCGGTGGGTCCTGCGGCGGTTCTACCCGATCGACGACGGGCCGGCGGCATCCCACCGTCGAGCGTGAACGAGGTTGACCGCGGCCATGGCGAGCACGAGGAGCGCCGCACCCGCGGGGATCAGCATCGCCGACTCGACCGAGGCGCGCTCGGCGACGGCGCCGGTGACCGCGGACGACAGCGCCTGCGCGAGCGTGAGGGCCGAGGCGAGCAACGTCATCGTGGTCGCCGTGCGCCCCGCCGGCGCGCGGTGCCCGGCGAGGCTGAAGAGCGTCACGAGCGAGGGTCCGACGCCGATGCCCATGAGGCACAGCACGACCGTGACGGTCAGCACCGAACCGCCCACCGAGTACGCGCCCGCCGAGGCGAAGAGGAGGATCGCGAACGCCACGAGCCGCCACCGCAGCGAGAAGCGGGCGGGCAGCACCGCCACCGCCAGGGCGAGCACCGCGGAGCCGACGCCCATGACGCCGTACAGCAGAGCCCCGGCCTCGGGCGCCCCTCGGGCCTCCATGAACGCCGTCAGCGACGTCAGCGTCGAACCGAAGAACGCGCCGACGCCGAAGACCGCGGCGACGAGCATGAGCATCCGCGGCCGGAGCAGCTCGCGGGCGGGAGCCATCGTGCCGCGCTCGGAGGCGACGGGGACCACGCGACCCGTGGGGTGCAGCGCGAACGCGGTCACGAAGACGAAGCTCAGCGCGGCGGCCGCAACGATCGGCGCCCACGGCGCCACGACCGCGGCGAGCACGCCCACGACGAAGGGTCCGATCACGAACGCCGTCTCGTCGGCCGCCGACTCGTATGCCATCGCCCGCGAGAAGGTGCGCTCGCGCCGGTCGGCCTCGATCCGCGCGCCGATGAGCGCCATGACGCGGCTGCGCGACATCGCCGCGGTCTGCGGGCCGGTGAGACCGATCGCGACGGCGCTCGCGAGCACGAGGGAGTCAGCGGCGAGAGACCCCACGACCACGGGGAAGAGCGCGAGCAGGATGCCGTTGGCGAGCCCCGTCGGCACCAGCACCCGCGACTGCCCGAACCGGTCGGCGAGATCGCCGAGCACGGGCCCGGCGATGACGACGCCGATGCCGACCGCCGCAGAGGTGAGCCCGCCGAGCGCGACCGACCCGCGCACCGAGACGACCAGCGCCAGGACACCGACCGTCATCATCGCGAACGGCAGACGCGCGATGAAGGCGACGGGGAAGTACCAGAAACCCGTGTGGTGGATCAGGGGGCGCGGCGCAGTGGACGGGACGGGGTGGTGCATGGGGATCTCCGGGGCGTGGGGCGGTGCCGCCTTGCCGGTCCGGTAGGTAGATGCACGAGGTGCGGCGGGCGAACCCGCGCCCCCATTCTACAGAGCCCGCGCGCGCGACGGCCTAGGAGACCAGGGCCGCGATCGCGGCGATCACCGATGCGAGCGCCAGCACCAGGGCGATGGCGATCAGCACCGTGTGCACCACGAGGAACGCCGTGGGCTTGCCGGCGGCATCCCGGGCGCGGGGATCCTTCGCGATCCGCGGGTAGAACCGGGGCCACACGACCGCGTTGAAGACGGCGTTGGCGAAGAGCAGGACGATTAGCAGCGGTTCCACCCTCCGAGCCTACGGCGGCGACCGGGACTCAGGTCGCGCAGACGATGCAGCGCCGTGCCGTCGGCCGGGCCTCCAGGCGCGCGTCGGCGATCGGCCGCCCGCACACCTCGCACACCCCGAAGGTCCCGGATGCCACGCGCTCCCGCGCCGCGCGGATCTCGTCGCGCTCCGCGACCGACGCGCGGGCCAGCGCGTCGACCTGCGCCCACTCCCCCGACAGCGTGGAGCCCTCGGGATCGTGCTCGTCGTCCGCCGTGGCATCCGCCCGGTCGTGCCGGAGGCTCTCCGCGTCGGCCGTCAGATGTCGCAGTCGCCGGTCGACGGCGCGCTCGAGCTCATCGAGCAGAGCCGTGGCGCGGGTGGCATCCATTCCTCGACGCTACTGCGCGGCGGCGACATCGGGACGGGGCTGGATCACGGAGCGCGCAACCGCCAGGATCGGCGCATGGCTGACCTCCTCAAGCACTGGACACCGCTGTCGGTCGCGTTCCTCGTACTGTCGATCCTCGGGCTCGTCGGAACGTGGACCTTCAACGTCTTCGCGATCGTGCAGATGGTCGACTTCCTCGGCGATCTGGTCTCCAGCGGCCCGGCCGTGTCATCGATCACCGTCGACCTGCTCGTCGTCGCGGTCGCCGGCAGCATCTTCATCCTCGTCGAGGGGCGACGCCAGGGCATGCGGCACGCGTGGCTGTACGTCGTCCTGTCCGGCCTCACCGCCTTTGCGTTCACCTTCCCGCTGTTCCTCGCGATGCGCGAGCGGAAGCGGACGGGCGCTCGCTCCGCTCGCGCAAACGCGTGAGTCGCCAAGATTCGTCGCTTCGAGCACGGCTCAGGCGACACTTCCTGGCGACTCACGCCCCCGGCGCGCGTCAGCGGGCGCGCAAGCCGGCGACGAGCGGGGTGGTCGGGCGGCCGATCACGCGGGCCAGAGTGCCGTCGGTCTGCGACAGCGCGCCGCGGGCGATCGCGTCGTCGATGCCGGCGACGAACGCCGCGGTCCCGGCATCCAGGCCCGCCTGCTCGAGTCCCGCCGTGAGCTGCTCCAGCGTCACCGGCTGGTAGACGACCTCACGGCCGAGCACCTCTGCGGCCGCGGCGGCCAGCTCGTCGTACGTCCAGGCGACGTCGCCGGCGAGCTCCAGGGTCCGGCCGCGGAACTCATCGGTGGTGAGGGCCACAGCGGCCGCCTCGGCGTAGTCGCGACGGCTGGCGCTCGCAACGCGCGCGTCACCGACCGCGGCGACGATCACGCCGGACTCCGCCGCGCGCGCGACGGAGTCGAGGTAGTTCTCCGTGTACCAGTTGTTGCGGAGGATCGTGGCATCCAGGCCCGCCTCGGCGATCGCGCGCTCGGTGGCGAGGTGGTCGGCGCCGAGGGCGTAGTCGATCTCGTCGACGCGCGGCGCGCTCGTGTAGACGAGGCGGTCGATACCGGCGGCGCGCACGGCCTCCACGACGTTGCGGTGCCCCGCGACGCGGTCGACATCGGTCCCCGAGATGAGCAGTACGCCGGTCACACCCTCCAGGCCCGCGGTCAGCGTGTCGGGTCGGGCGTAGTCGAACTCGACGACGCGGATGCCGCGCGCGGCGAGGTCGCCGGCCTTGGCGGGGGTGCGGACGCCGGCGACGAGGTCGGATGCCGCGACACCGCGCGCGAGCAGCGCGTCGATCACGAGGCGGCCGAGGTGCCCGGAGGCGGCGGAGACGAGGAGGGTCATGGGAGTGTCCTTTCGGTCGGTACGCCGAAGCCAACGTGGCCGGACGGGACGCATTCCGGAATGCGGGTACCCACTTTCCGGTTAGGTACTCACGTGATGGTGAGTCTTGCGGATCTGCGCGCCGAACGTCCTGACGTGTTCTCGGACGGGTGCCCCACCCGAACGGTGCTCGACCACGTGATGGGCAAGTGGGGGGTCCTCGTCCTCGTCGGACTCTCGGACGGGACGCAGCGGTGGGGCGAACTGCGCCGGAACGTCACCGGCATCAGCGAGAAGATGCTCGCGAGCACTCTGAAGACCCTCGAGGGCGACGGCCTGGTCCGCCGCACCGCGTATCCCGAGGTGCCCCCGCGTGTCGAGTACGCCCTGACCGATCTCGGACAGGACCTCATGGAGCGCATGCTGCCGCTGATGGCGTGGGTCGCCGAGAACGCGGATGCCATGCTGGACCGGCCGAAGTGACGGCGCCCTCGGCCTACTCTCGATTCATGCGATTCCCGCTCCGACTTCCGCGTGAAAGCCTGAGTTTCCGGGCTGCGCGGCGGGGACCGTTCCTGCAGGTCGCGAAGTCCGCGGTCGCGATGATCGCGGCCTGGATCGCGGCGGGCGCGCTCGTCCCCGGACCGCCCCCGATCTTCGCGGCGATCGCCGCCGTCCTGGTCGTGCAGCCAAGCATCAATCAGTCCTTCGCCCGCGCCGTCGAGCGCAGCGTCGGCGTGATCGTCGGCGTCGTCATCGCCTCCCTCCTCGGCATCGCGCTCGGGTCCCCCACCTGGGTGATCCTGCTGGCCGGCGCAGTGTCCCTCGGCGTGGCGTGGGCGCTGCGGATGTCACCGGGCGCGACCAACCAGGTCGCGATCAGCGCGGTGCTCGTCCTGGCACTCGGGACGGCGACCCCGAACTACGCCCTCGACCGCGTGCTGGAGACGGTGATCGGTGCGGTCATCGGCATCCTGGTGAACACCGCCCTCGTCCCCCCGGTCCTCGTCCCCCCGGCGCGCGAGAAGCTCGACGTCCTCGGGCGCGAGCTCGCCGCAGCCCTCGAACGTCTCGCCGACGCCCTGGAGACCCCGCAGAGCCGCGAGTCGCTGGAAGGTCTCCTCCTGGAAGCGCGCCTCCTGCGCCCGGTCCGGGATGCCGCGGCCGAGGCGATCCGCGACGGCGCCGATTCGCTTTCGCTCAACCCGCGCAGTTCCCGCCACCGCGCCGACCTCGCGGAGATGCAGGCGCGCCTCGACCGATTTACCCCCGTCGTCACGCAGACGGTGGGGATGACGCGGGCGGTGTACGACGGATACACCCCGTCGATCACCGATGACCCGTCGGTGCGCGCGATCGCGGAGCAGTTGCACCGGGCGGCCCACGACGTCCGCCTCGAGTTCTCGCTCGATCCGAACACCGAGCCCGCGCCGATCGCGGAGGAGCCGGCCCTCACCCGGCCCCTGCAGATCCGCACCCCCTCGACCGAGCACTGGGTGCTGATCGGCTCGCTGCTGATGGATCTCCACCGCATCCACGAGAGCCTGCGGGACGAGCCGGCGTGAACACCGCGGAGACGGCCCTCGTCGCCCGCAGCGCTGGTTGACTGGTGCCATGGGTACCGCGATGTTCCCGTTGGGAGCCGTCCTCTTCCCGCACACCCCCCTGGCGCTGCGGATCTTCGAGGAGCGCTACCTCGTCATGCTGGGGATGCTGCTGGACGAGGTCGATCCCGAGTTCGGCGTCGTCCTGATCGAGCGCGGTGTCGAGACCGGCGGCGGCGACCAGCGCTTCGCGTTCGGGACGATGGCGCGCCTCAGCCACGTCGTGCCGCAGGCCGGACAGATGTCGATTGTCGCCCGCGGAGCGGAGAGGTTCGAGATCGTCGAGTGGCTCGACGACGCCCCGTATCCCCGGGCCGAGGTGCGTCCGCTTCCCGACCTCGAGTGGAACGACGACCTCGCGCCGCTCCTGGAGGAAGCCGAACGCATCGTGCGCCGCGTCCTCGGCCGCGCGCGCGAATTCGGGGTGGCCCGGTGGGACCCCGACGTCGAGTTGTCGGAGGCGCCCCTCGAACGCGCGTGGCAGATCGCCGCGATCGCGCCGCTGGGCGAGCTCGATCAGATGCAGCTGCTGCGGTCCCCCACGATGGGCGGGCTGCTGCGCGCGACCGTGGATCTCACTCTCGCCGCCGAGCCGTTGCTCGGCGACCCCATCCCCGACGGCGTCATCGTGGTCGTGGACGACCCCGATGACGACGCCGAGGACGACGACTGATGCGGCTCAGTTCAGGGCGCGCACCGTGGACGGGATGACGCCCGAGCCGTAGAGGTCGATCGCCAGGTCCTGCAGGGCGGTGAGTGCGACGCGCTGCGTCTGCGGTCCGTAGGAGATCCGCGCCACCCCGAGCGCCTCGTACTCGGCGGCGGTCAGTGCGCCGGGCACGCCGATCACGCTCACCTTGCGTTCGCCGATGCCCTCGACCAGGCGACGCGTCGCGTCCGCGTCTAGGAGGCCCGGGACGAACACGGTCGTGGCGCCGGCGTCGAGGTACGCGCGGCCGCGGGCGATGGCATCCTCGAGCTTCTCGTCGAGGGGACGATCGCCGCCCTTCAGAACGGCGTCGGTGCGCGCGTTGAGGACGAAGGGCACGCCCTCGGCCGCACCCGCGGCGACGATCGCCTCGACCGCGGCGACGGAGTCCGCGAGCGGCCGGAGACGGTCCTCGACGTTGGCACCGACGACGCCGACGCCGATCGCGCGGCGCACGGTCTCGCCCGGGTCGCCGAACCCGGCGTCGAGATCGGCGGAGACCGGAACGTCGACGGCCGCGACAATGCGCCCGACCATGTCGAGCATGAGGTCGAGCGGGATGTTCTCGCCGTCCTCGTAGCCGAAGGTCGCGGCGATCGAGTGGCCGGCGGTCGCGAGCGCCCGGGTCTGCGGCAGCTCGGCGATCGCGCGCGCCGAGACGACGTCCCACACGTTGACGACGCGCAGGATCTCGGGGGCGTGGTGGAGAGACGCGAGGGTCTCGGCGCGGGCGGTGAGATCGGTCATGCGGATGCTCCTTCGGAGTCGGATACGAGTGCTTCAGCGATGAGGGTGTCGCCCGCACCGAAGCGGATGAACCGCCCGATGGTCGCCGACTGCACGAGGCTCGCCGCGACGACGGCGGCGACGTCGGCGCGACCGACCTCGCCCTTTCCCTGCGGGGCGGTCGTGATACGACCGGTGGGCGGGTCGAGTGTCAGGGTCCCGGGTCCGAGGATCGTCCAGTCCAGGTCGCTGGCCCGAAGGTGGTCGTCGGCCTGGAGCTTGGCGTCGGCGTAGGCGAAGAACGGGTCGTCTTCCGGGATGCCGTGGTCCGGCGTCGACCCGATCCACGACACCATCACGAACCGGCGCACGCCCGCCTTCGCGGCCGCGTCGACGGCGCGCTGCGCGGCGTCGCGGTCGACCGCGTACGTCCGCTCGGCGGAACCGCCGCCGGCGCCGGCGGACCACACGACGGCGTCCGCGCCGTCGAAGGCGGCGGCCATCTCGTCGACGTCCGCCTTCTCGACGTCGAGCACGAGCGGCTGCCCGCCCGCGGCTTCGACGTCGGCGCGGTGGTCGGGGTTGCGCACCACCGACACCGCCTCGTCGCCGCGCTCGGCGAGAAGACCCGCCAGGTGCAGGGCGACCTTGCCGTGTCCTCCGATGATCACGATGCGTTCCATGTCACTGTCCTCCGACTTTCTCGACCGACATCTTCAGGATCACGCGGTTCGCGCGATCGGGCGGGGGCTGCTGCCCCGCGTTGCCGTAGCGCTGACCGAGGCGGACGTAGAACGCCCCCTCGGGATCGGCGACCTCGTCCACGAGCCGCCCGCGCACCTCGATGTAGCGGTACGGCTGATCGGGGTCGAAGACCATGAAGCTCATCGATGGATTCGCCTGCAGGTTGCGGTACTTCTGCCGCGTGGTGGTGTGCGTGAACAGCACGTGCTCGCCGTCGAACTCGAACCACATGGGGTTGACCTGCACCGTTCCGTCGGGACGGACGGTGCCCAGGGCGCCGTAGTTCGGATTCTCGAGCAGGTCACGAAGCGCATCGGGGATCATGCGTGTCCTCTCATCGGGTTCCAGCCGCGAGCCTACGCACCGCCTCCGACACGGATGCCGGGCTTGACGGCTCAGGCGACGTCGCCGTCGACGTACACCCAGCGGCCCCCGCGCCGGATGAATCTGCTCCGCTCCGACAGCACGCCCCGCTCGCCCGCGCGCCGCCACGATGCCGCGAACGCCACCGTCGCGGCATCCCCGTCCTCGACGGCCTCGTCGATCACGAGCCCCTCCCAGACCGTGTCGTCGAGGTCGATGTCCTCCGGACGGGTGCGGGGATGCCACGTCCGCGCGAGGTGGTCGGCGTCGCCGACCGCGAACGCGGTGTAGCGCGATCTCATCAGTCGCTCGGCCGAGGGCGCCGCGGCGCCGTCGAGGAGCGGGCCGCAGCACTCACCGAACGCCGCGCGCCCGCACGGGCACGGAGCGGAGGCGGAGGGGCGGAGGGGCCGGACACCGAAGGACACCCCCGACACTCTAGGCAGTCCACACGGCGAGCAGCGTGCGCACGGTCGTCTCGTACTGCGCGCGGTCGAAACGGAGCGTGGCGGGCGGGGTGGCGGACGTCACGCGCTCGTCCCCGAGACCAATCTGATATCCGATGTCGCGCCACTCGACGACCTCGCCGTCGACGCGCACGTCGACGCTCAGAGCCCCGCACGCGAGATCGCCGCACTGCGGACAGAACAACACGGCCACACGGTCGTCGATGAAGGACACCCACGGGTCCATTCCGGAGACGTCCTCGCCGAGGAGCGCGCGCAAGCTCCCGATGACATAGCGCTCCCCGTGGAGGTCGTCGCTCATGAACGTGACCTCGTCGATCGTCACACCTTCCGGGAAGAGGACGATCTCCCGGAGGGGGATGCCATCCACGGTCCAATCGAGGATCCGCCGCGTCGGCGGAAGGCTGCGCCCGATGCGGCGCCACGGACTCGGTCGGAGATTCCAGCGCGGGAACTCCGCCCAGCGCACGCCGAGGATGGAGAGCGGCGACACCGATCCGGACATGCCTGCGAGCCTATTGGGCGGGTCGCCCGCGAAAGAGGGATGCGATGCCGCGACCCGGCATCACTACCCTGAGCACATGGCATCCCGTCCGGAAAAGCTGCTCCTGCTCGACACCGCCTCGCTGTACTTCCGCGCGTTCTACGGCGTGCCCGACAAGGTGAAGGCCGACGACGGCACCTCCGTCAACGCGGTACGGGGGCTTCTCGACATCATCGCGAAGCTCGTGACGACGTATGAGCCGACACGGCTCGTCGCCTGCTGGGACGACGACTGGCGACCGGAATGGCGTGTCGATCTCCTCCCGACGTACAAAGCCCACCGGGTCGTGGAGACCGTCGAGGGCGGACCCGACGTCGAGGAGGTCCCGGCGGCGTTGACCGCACAGATCCCCCTCATCCGCGAGACCCTCGAGACGCTCGGCCTCGCGATCGTCGGAGCCGCCGAGCACGAGGCCGACGACGTCATCGGCACGCTCGCCACGCGCGCCGACGTGCCCGTCGACATCGTCACCGGCGACCGCGACCTCTTCCAACTCGTCGACGACGACCGTGGCATCCGGGTGATCTATACGGCCCGGGGAATGAGCAACCTCGAGATCATCGACGACGCGGCCGTGCAGGCCCGATACGGCATCCGCGCGGCTCAGTACGCCGACTTCGCGGCGCTGCGCGGCGACCCCTCCGACGGCCTGCCCGGGGTACCGGGCATCGGCGAGAAGTCCGCGGCCGCGCTCCTGGCCGCGGCCGACGACCTCGACGGCATCCGCTCCGCCGCCGCGGAGGGCACGGTCGGCACCCCCGCACAGCGGGCCAAGATCCTGGCCGCCGCGGACTATCTCGACGCCGCGCCGACCGTCGTCGGAGTCGTCCGCGACCTCGATCTCGCGCCCGCCGACGACCGCATCGCGGTGGACGACGACCGCGCGGAAGCCGCCACCGAGCTCGCCGCGCGCTGGAACCTCGGCACGTCGATGACCCGGGCACTGGCCGCCCTGCGCGCCTGAGCGCGGCTCAGCGGTCGCGGGCGAGCCAGTCCCGCAGCCGGGGCAGGGGCCACGTCGTGATGATCCGCTCGGCCGGGACGCCCGCCGCCTCCGCGCGGACCGCGCCGTAGTCGAGCAGCGACAGCTGCCCCGGGGCGTGCGCATCCGAGTCGATCGAGAACAGGCACCCCTCCGACAGCGCCAGGGCGAGCAGGTCGTCGGGCGGGTCCTGACGTTCGGGACGCGAATTGATCTCGACCGCCACACCGGATGCCGCGCACGCCGCGAACACCTCCCGCGCGTCGAACTCCGACGGCGGCCGGGTGCCGCGCGCTCCCTCGACGAGGCGTCCCGTGACGTGGCCGAGCACGTCGACGCGCGGGTCACCCGCAGCGGCCACCAGCCGGCGCGTCATCGGGCCGCCCTCCATACGCAGCTTCGAGTGCACGGATGCCACGACCACATCGAGTTCGCGCAGGAGAGCGTCCTCCTGGTCGAGGGCACCGTCGTCCAGGATGTCGACCTCGATGCCGGTCAGGAGGGTGAACCCGTCGCCGGAGAACCCGCGGACGACCTCGATCTGCGAGCGAAGCCGCTCGGGCGACAGACCGTTCGCCACCGTCAGCCGCGGCGAGTGGTCGGTGAGGGCCAGATACTCGTGACCGAGCCTCCGCGCCGCCTCGACCATCGGCTCGATCGGTGTCAGGCCGTCGGACCAGTCGCTGTGGCTGTGCAGGTCACCCCGGAGCGCCGACCGCAGTTCTCCCCCACCGCCGAGGCCCGCCTCCGCGCGGAGCGTCGCCAACCGCTCCGGCACACCGCCGCCCAGCGCCTCCCGGATCACCGCGAACGTGGAGTCCCCGATCCCCGGACGCCGACGCAGCCCGGGATCGCGCAACTCCTCGTCGCTCAGTCCTTCGATGGCCGCGGCCGCTGTGCGGAACGCCTTCGACTTGTAGCGCGACGACCTCTCCCGCTCGAGCAGATACGCGATTTCGGTGAGCGCGTCGAGCGGGTGCATGCTCAGCCCGCCAACTCGCGGGTCGCGGCGACCCAGTCGTCGAGCTTCGCGAGCGCGCGGCCGTCGTCGACCGCGGCGGACGCGTCGGACATCGCCTCGGCGAGACGCTCCAGGATCGGACGCTGCACCTCGGCGGCATCCTGGAACAACCGGTAGGACACGAGCCCCGCCGCCGCGTTCAGCAGCACGATGTCGCGGACCGGGCCGGTCTCGCCGGCGAGCGTGCGGCGCACGACCTCGGCGTTGTGGTCGGGCGAACCGCCGAGGAGGTCGTCGATGTCGGCGAGGGGGATGCCGAGATCCCGGGGATCCAGATCGTGCTCGTGCACGTCACCGCGGCTGATCTCCCACACCCGGCTGTGCCCGGTCGTGGTCAGCTCGTCGAGGCCGTCGTCGCCGCGGAACACCAGCGCGGTCGCGCCGCGTGTCCGGAAGACGCCGGTGATCAGGGGGACGCGGTCCAGGTGCGCGACGCCGACCGCGTTGGCTTCGGCGCGCGCGGGGTTGCAGAGCGGACCGAGGAAGTTGAACACCGTCGGCACGCCGAGCTCCGAGCGCGTCGCCGCGGCGTGGCGGAAGCCCGGGTGAAAAGCGGCAGCGAACGCGAAGGTGATCCCGGTGCGTTCGAGCGTCGCGGCGACAGCCTCGGGATCGAGCGTCAGAGCGATCCCCAGAGCAGAAAGCACGTCGGAGGAGCCGGATGCCGAGCTCGCGGCCCGGTTGCCGTGCTTGACCACGGGGACTCCGGATGCCGCCGCCACCACGGCCGCCATCGTGGAGACGTTGACCGTGCCGAAACGGTCGCCGCCGGTACCGACGATGTCGAGGACCTCCGCGCGCACGGGAAGCGGAACCGCCGCCTCGAGGATGGCGTCGCGGAAGCCGACGATCTCCTCGACCGTCTCGCCCTTCGCCCGCAGCGCGACGAGGAATCCGGCCAGTTGCGAGGGCGTGGCCTCCCCCGCCATGACACGCCGCATCGCCCACGTCGACTCCGAGACACTGAGGTCGCGGCCCTGCAGCAGGGTGGTGAGCAGATCGGGCCAGGTGAAGCGTTCCGCCATGCCATGATCCTTCCACACGCGGCGTGTCGGACGAGGTCGTTCGGAGCCGGGCGGGAACCCGTTCCGCACCGGGGATTCCTTGCGGATTCTTAGGCTTCCCTAAGTCTCGATGATGGAATATCTCAGGCTGGAGATGGGAATATCGCTGCGTCGGATCGCGCATAATGGGATGGTGACGACACCAGCGACGTATTCCCAGGCCGTGCGCGCCGTGAAGCGACCCGATCCGGTCGCCGTCGGCACCATCGTGTGGCTGGGCAGCGAGGTCATGTTCTTCGCGGGCCTGTTCGCGATCTACTTCACACTGCGCAGCACGTCCGCGCCCCTGTGGGCCGAAGAGACGCAGCTGCTGAACGTCCCCTTCGCTGCCGTGAACACGTTCATCCTCGTGATGTCCTCGGTCACGTGCCAGATGGGCGTGTTCGCCGCCGAGCGGTACCAGCCGTACACGGTCAAGTCGAACAGCTTCTGGAAGCGCTGGGGAATGGTGGAGTGGTTCTACCTCACCTTCATCCTCGGCGCGGTCTTCGTGTCCGGCCAGGTGTGGGAGTACGCGACGCTGGTGACCGAAGGCATGCCGATCAGCGCCAACCCCTACGCTTCGGCCTTCTACCTGACCACCGGCTTCCACGCCCTGCACGTGACGGGTGGCCTCATCGCCTTCCTCCTCGTGATCGGCCGCGCGTACGCCGTGAAGAACTTCGGCCGCAAAGAGATGACCACCTCGATCGTCGTGTCGTACTACTGGCACTTCGTCGACGTCGTCTGGATCGCGCTGTTCTTCGTCATCTACTTCCTGAAGTAAGAGAGCTGTACCTCACATGGCACGAGAGAAGAAGCCGCGTCGCTCGAACGGACGCCGCAGCCCCCTGGCCGCCGCCGCGCTGATCGGAATCGGTCTGCTGCTGACGGGTGGCATCTACGCCGGCGCGTCGGCCGCGATGGCCGCCACCGACACCCCCACGAGCGCGTCCAACTCGGCCAGCACGGTCGAGGAGGGCAAGAAGCTCTTCCAGGCCAACTGCGCCACCTGCCACGGGCTCGATCTCGAGGGCAGCCAGCAGGGCCCGTCGCTGTTCGGCGTCGGCGAGCTCGCGGTGCACTTCCAGGTGTCGACCGGCCGCATGCCGCTGCAGGCGCAGGGCCCGCAGGCTCCGGTCAAGCCGGTGCAGTTCACCGAGGAGCAGGTCAACGCGATCGCCGCCTACGTGCAGTCCGCGGCCCCCGGCCCCACCTACCCGTCAGACGAGATCCTCGACGGCCAGGGCGACGTGTCGCACGGTGCCGAGCTCTTCCGCATCAACTGCGCCATGTGCCACAACGTGGCCGGCGCCGGTGGCGCGCTCACCGAGGGCAAGTGGGCGCCCGACCTGCACACGGTCACTCCGCTCAACATGTATGCGGCGATGGTCACGGGCCCGCAGAACATGCCGGTCTTCAACGACCTCAATCTGACCCCCGAAGACAAGCGCGACGTCATCTCGTACCTGATGTTCCTTCAGAAGTCCGAGTCCCCCGGCGGCTTCGCGCTCGGATCGCTCGGTCCGGTCTCCGAGGGTCTGTTCATCTGGATCTTCGGCATCGGAGCGCTCATCGCGCTCACCGTGTGGATCACGGCGAAGTCCAACTGATCGTCGTCATCGACATTACGTAAACGTACGAGGAGCACCATGGCACACGAGGAAGACGCACTCGAGCACGAGAGGGCTTCATGGAAGCCCGGCTCCGGGCTCGCCGTCGCGGTTCCCGACCCCGTGCAGAACCCCGGTCTCCCGGGGCACCGCCAGCGCATGACCGATCAGGACCCGCAGGCGATGAAGCGTGCGGTACGCACGGTCTACACGCTGTTCTACTTCTCCGTCGCGGCGAGCATCTGGGCGAGCATCGCCTACATGATCTTCCCGATCGAGTCGGGCGCCCTGGTCGACATCCGGAACAACAACCTGTTCATCGGTCTGGGCATCGCCTTCGCGCTGCTCGCGATCGGCATCGGCGCCATCCACTGGTCCAAGGCCGTCATGTCCGACAAGGAGCACATCGAGGACCGCCACGCGACCCGTGGCCGTGACGCCACCCGTGAGGGTGCGGTCAACGTCTTCGTCGAGGCCGAGAAGGACTCGGGCTTCGGGCGTCGCGAGATCATCCGCAACTCGATGTTCGCGGCGCTCCTCGCCTCGGTCATCCCCGGGATCACCCTGTTCCGCGGCCTCGCTCCGCAGGATGCCGATCCGGTGAAGCTCCTCAGCCACACGATGTGGAAGGGCGGCATGCGCCTCGCGCACGACCCGTCGGGCCGTCCGATCCGCGCCGCCGACGTCACGCTCGGCTCGGCCTTCCACGTCATTCCGGAAGAGCTCGCCGGAGTCGGCCACGACGAGGGCTACCTCGAAGAGAAGGCCAAGGCCATCGTTCTCCTGATGCGTCTGCAGCCCGAGTCGCTCAACCCCGAGACCAACCGCCTGGACTGGACGTACGACGGCATCGTCGCCTACTCCAAGGTCTGCACGCACGTCGGCTGCCCCGTCGCGCTCTACGAGCAGCAGACCCACCACCTCCTGTGCCCCTGCCACCAGTCGCAGTTCGACGTCGCCAACGGAGCGGCCGTCATCTTCGGCCCGGCTGCCCGTCCCCTGCCGCAGCTCCCCATCACCGTCGACGCCGAGGGTTACCTCGTCGCGCAAAGTGACTTCGAAGAGCCCGTCGGCCCCAGCTTCTGGGAGCGCTCATGAGCACCGCCACCCACCCCGCGGAGAACATCACCACCGAACCGGCGGTCTATTCGGGTCCGCCCAAGGCAGACCTGCAGGGCAAGCCTCTCGGTGGCCGCTTCGTCGGCGCCGCGGCGAACTACCTCGACGAGCGCACCAGCATCTCGGGCATCGTCAAAGAGCTCGGTCGCAAGATCTTCCCCGACCACTGGTCGTTCATGCTCGGTGAGATCGCTCTGTGGAGCTTCGTCGTCGTCCTGCTGTCGGGAACGTTCCTGACGTTCTTCTTCCAGGCCTCCATGGTCGAGACGCACTACAACGGTGCGTACGAGCCCATGCGCGGCATCGCGATGTCCGCGGCGATGGAGTCGGCGCTGCACATCTCGTTCGACCTCCGCGGTGGCCTGCTCGTCCGTCAGATCCACCACTGGGCGGCTCTGGTGTTCGTGGCCGGCATCGGCGTGCACATGCTCCGCGTGTTCTTCACCGGCGCGTTCCGCAAGCCGCGCGAGCTCAACTGGGTGGTCGGCTTCATCCTGTTCATCCTCGCCATGGCCGAGGGCTTCACCGGATACTCGCTCCCGGACGACCTGCTCTCGGGCAACGGTCTGCGCATCATCGACGGCATGATCAAGGGTCTGCCCGTGATCGGCACGTGGACCTCGTTCCTCCTCTTCGGTGGCGAGTTCCCCGGTACCGCGATCGTCGGCCGCCTGTACACGCTGCACATCCTGCTGCTGCCGGCGATCCTCGTCGCGCTGCTCGCCGTGCACCTGATGCTCATGATCATCAACAAGCACACGCAGTTCGCCGGCCCGGCCCGGACGAACAGCAACGTCGTGGGCTACCCGATCCTGCCCGTGTACGCGTCCAAGATGGGCGGGTTCTTCTTCATCACGTTCGGTGTGATCGTCCTGATCGCTGCGCTCGTGACGATCAACCCCATCTGGAACTACGGCCCCTACGACCCGTCGCCGGTGTCGGCCGGTACTCAGCCCGACTGGTACATCGGCTTCGCCGACGGAATGCTGCGCCTCATCCCGCCGCACCTCGAGTTCGTGCTCTGGGACCGCACCTGGTCGTGGAACATCATCATCCCGGTCGGCGTCCTCGGTCTGTTCATCGTTCTCGTGCTGATCTACCCCTTCATCGAGGCGTGGATCACCGGCGACAAGCGCGAGCACCACATCGCCCAGCGTCCCCGGAACGCCGCCACCCGGACCGCCATCGGCGCCGCCGGTGTGACGTTCTACGCGGTCATGTGGGCGGCAGCCTCGTCCGACATCATGGCGACGCACTTCCACCTCACGATGGAAGGTGTCATCCACGCCCTGCAGGCGCTGCTGATCCTCGGGCCGATCGTCGCCTACTTCGTCACGAAGCGCGTCTGCATCGCGCTGCAGAAGAAGGATCGCGAGATCGCGCTGCACGGGTACGAGTCGGGTCGCATCGTCCGCCTTCCCGGTGGCGAGTACATCGAGGTGCACCAGCCCGTCGACGAGTACGAGCGCTGGAAGCTGGTCGACAACGAGACCTACGAGCCCCTGGTGGTGCGCCCCAACGCCAAGGGTCAGATCTCGGCTCTGCAGAACTTCCGCGCCTCCGTGTCGCGCTGGTTCTTCGAGGATCGGCTCACCCCGCTCACGCAGGCTGAGCTCGATGCCGCGGTGGCCCACCAGCACCACGAGCTCGATCACATCGATCACGAGGAGGCCGACGAGATCGCCGGCGCCGATGCTCGTGCCGACGCCGAGGGTCGCCCTCACAACGCGGTCGGCGAGCGTGTCGAGGTTGAGTTCCCCGCCCCGAAGGGTCTCGGCCCGGACGGCGACAAGAGCGCGTAGATCGTCCACGAAACCCCGGTGCCTCGGCACCGGGGTTTCGTCGTTTCATCGGGGCGCTAACGGGGACGGTGGAGTGGCAGAAAGCGATCGGCGTCTGGCATCCCTCCCCCTCTCCCCCGAGCGCACCCGGGATCTAGCGTGGGGGCATGACCGACGCGCACACCTACTTCTCGAACCGGCTGGCTTTCGAGACCGATCCCTCCGACGTGTACGCCGCGCAGAAGGCGGGAGACGTGTTCGTCCTCGTCGACGTGCGCGGAGACGAGGCGTGGGCGCACGGACGCATCACCGGCGCGATTCACATGCCGTACCGGGACATCGCCGAGCGTGCGCCCCTCGAACTCGACCGTGGCGTGCCCGTGGTCGTGTACTGCTGGAGCCCGGGCTGCAACGCCGGGCAGAAGGGGGCGCTCGAGTTCGCCCGCCTCGGCTATGCGGTCCGCGAGATGATCGGCGGGTACGAGTACTGGGTGCGCGAGGGCCAGCCGTTCGAGAACGATGGAGGAGCGCTCGAGCGGGTCTTCGATCCCACCGTCATGGTCGTCCGCGGCGGACACGGGAAACGGCCCGCCTGAAGCCCGGGGCCGGGTGTCCGCCGCCCGGGCGGACCGGCGGCCGTCGCCCCCGTCAGGGCATTCGTGGACGTCGCCGGGTCAGGCGGTCTCGATGTCTTCCGTGAACCAGCGCGCCGCCGACCCGAAGAAGACCGGTTCGCTCGGCGGGAAGTCGTCGTCGACGACGTCGCACACCACGACCGTGACGTTGTCGCGCGTACCGGCCTCGAGCGCCAGCGCGACCGCCGACGCCGCAGCAGAACGGGGATCTTCGGCGCCGGCGACGAGACGGGCGACGTCGCCCTCCGGGACGTAGTCGGTGAGTCCGTCGCTGCAGAGCACCCAACGGTCGCCCGGTCGCGGCGCGTGGGACGCCACCGACACCACGTCGCCCTCCGAGCCCCCGAGCGACGCCGTGATGATATTGCGACGCGGATGCGCCGCAGCCGCCTCCGGAGAGATGATGCCGTGGTCGACGAGCGCCTGCACGTAGGAGTCGTCGCGCGTCTGACGCGTGAACTCGCCGTCCCGGAGCAGATATGCGCGGGAGTCACCGGTGTGGGCGAGCAGCAGTTCGGACTCGACGCCGAGGAAGACGCCGGTGAAGGTCGTAGCCATCCCCTGGAGGGCCGGGTCGCGCTCCACGTGGGCGCGGATGTCCCAGTTGGCCTCGCGGATGCGGACGAGCAGACCGTCGGCGTCGAGACCGGTGCCGCGGGTGGCCACGAGACGGTGGACCAGCGCCGCCGAGGCGAGATCGCCGGAAGGGCCGCCCCCCACGCCGTCGGCCACCGCCGCACCCCAGGATGCCGCGAAAGCGGCGTCCTGATTGGTGGGACGGTGGGCGCCGGCGTCGGAGACGGCCGCGGTGTTCAACCGGAGGGGCACGAGATCAGCGCGCGAAGTACCCGCGGTAGTACTCGTACACCCAGCCGACGATGGCGATCGCGAAGATGGCGAAGGCGACGGGCACGAGCCAGCTGCCGACCGCCAGGCCGATCACGGCGATGGCCGCCGAGCCCGCGAGGACGATGGGCCACCAGGACCAGGGGCTGAACTCGCCCATCTCGGGGTCACCGTCGTCGATGTCCGCGGTCAGCGAGTCCTCGGGGAGCTCGCCGCGCTGCGCCTTGACGACACGGCTGATGTAGAACGCGATCATGGCGCTCATCAAGCCCATGAAGATCAGCGCAACCGTGCCCACCCACTCCACGGAGCCGTGGCTGATGACGTTCCACACCGCGTAGACGATGCCGATGAAGAACGCGAAGCCCGTGAGCAGCCACCAGAGTCCGACATTGGTACGCATGGGTTACTTGACCTCTCCAGCTGCGGCGTCGACGACAGGCGCGTCGGGGGCATCCTTCGCGGGGCCCACACCGACCGGGATGCCGGCCTCGGGGTGGTTCAGGTCGAACGCGGGACGCTCGCTGCGGATGCGCGGGATCGACGTGAAGTTGTGGCGCGGGGGCGGGCAGGACGTCGCCCACTCCAGCGAGGCGCCGTAGCCCCACGGGTCGTCCACCGTCACGCGCGGCGCCTTGCGAGCCGTGATCCAGACGTTCAGGAGGAACGGGATCATCGAGGCGCCCAGGATCATCGATCCCACGGTGGACAGCTGGTTGCCCCAGGTGAACCCGTCCGCGGCGGCGTAGTCGGCGTAGCGACGGACCATGCCGTCCACACCCAGCCAGTGCTGGATGAGGAACGTCATGTGGAAGCCGATGAACAGCATCCAGAAGTGGACCATGCCGAGGCGCTCGTTGAGCATCTTCCCGGTCCACTTCGGCCACCAGAAGTAGAAGCCGGCGAACATCGCGAACACGACCGTGCCGAAGACGACGTAGTGGAAGTGCGCGACGACGAAGTACGAGTCCGACAGGTGGAAGTCCAGCGGCGGCGAAGCCAGGATGACGCCGGTGAGGCCACCGAAGACGAACGAGACGAGGAAGCCGAGGGCGAAGACCATCGGGGTCTCGAAGGTCACGGATCCGCGCCAGAGGGTTCCGATCCAGTTGAAGATCTTCACGCCGGTGGGCACCGCGATGAGCATCGTCATGAGGGCGAAGAACGGGAGGAGGACGCCGCCCGTGACGTACATGTGGTGCGCCCACACCGCGACGGACAGGGCCGCGATCGCGATCGTCGCGTAGACGAGCGTCTTGTATCCGAAGATCGGCTTGCGGCTGAACACCGGGAAGATCTCGGAGACGATGCCGAAGAACGGCAGGGCGATGATGTACACCTCGGGGTGACCGAAGAACCAGAAGAGGTGCTGCCACAGCAGCACGCCGCCGTTCTCGGGGTTGTAGATCTGAGCGCCGAGCACGCGGTCGGCGGCGGCGGCGAAAATGGCGGCCGCGAGGACCGGGAACGCCAGGAGGATCAGGATGCTCGTGATCAGCGTGTTCCACGAGAAGATCGGCATGCGCCACATGGTCATGCCCGGCGCGCGCATGGTGAGGACCGTGGTGATGAAGTTCACGGCGCCGAGGATCGTACCGAAGCCGCTGATGCCCAGACCCAGCATCCAGAGGTTGCCTCCGACACCCGGAGAGAAGCTCGCATTCGCCAATGGCTGATACGCGAACCAGCCGAAGCCGGCGGCGCCCTGCGGGGTGAGGAAGCCCGACACCGCGATCGTGGAGCCGAAGAGGAAGAGCCAGAACGCGAAGGCGTTCAGACGCGGGAAGGCGACGTCGGGAGCACCGATCTGCAATGGGAGCAGCGCGTTGGCGAAACCGGCGAACAGCGGCGTCGCGAACATCAGCAGCATGATCGTGCCGTGCATCGTGAACAGCTGGTTGTACTGCTCCTTGGTGGGGATGATCTGCATCCCGGGCTCGAACAGTTCGGCACGGATGATGAGCGCCATCACGCCGCCGAGCATGAAGAAGAGCACCGACGAGATGAGGTACATGTACCCGATCGTCTTGTGGTCGGTGGAGGTGATCCACTTGACGACCAGGTTGCCCTTCTCCTCGACGCGGGTGCCGCTCAGCAGCGCAGCCTGGCGGGGCGGAAGGGTCGTGGGGCGCGAAGGACCCGTTCCCTGGAGCGGAAGCGTCGTGGCCATGATCACTTGTTCCCTTCGGCGCCGGCCGTGTTGAGGTTCTGCAGGCGGGACAGATCGCTGATGTCGCCGACATCGCCGGCCTCGCGCAGCGAGTCGAGATACGCCTCGTACTCGGCCTCGCTGACGACCTTGACGTTGAAGAGCATCGCGGAGTGGTACTCGCCGCAGAGCTCGGCGCACTTGCCTTCGTACGTGCCCTCGCGCGTCGGCGTGAACGACCATTCGTTCTCGCGGCCGAGGTACATGTCCTTCTTGTAGAGGAAGTCGATGATCCAGAACGAGTGGATGACGTCGCGCGAGCGCAGGTCGATCTTCACCGTCTTGTTGACGGGGAGGTAGAGCGTCGGGACGTCTTGCAGGTCGTATCCGTCGCCCGTCGCCTTGGCCTGGACGCCCATCGAGTACACGGCGTCGGAGTTGTCCTCGCGGGTGCCGTTGTACTGGAAGTCCCACGCCCACTGCTTGCCGTAGGCGGTGATGGACACGTCGGGGTTGTCGTACTGGGTCTCGAGGGTGTTCTGGTCACGAGCGGTGAACGCGAAGAACCCGATGACGAGGATCAGCGGCACGACCGTGTAGAAGATCTCGACCGGCATGTTGTAGCGCAGCTGCACCGGCAGGCCGGACTGGCCCTTGCGACGGCGGTAGGCGATGACGGCCCACAGCATCAGGCCCCACGTGATGACGCCGACCGCGAGCAGCACGATCCACGAGTTCACCCACAGACCGGCGACCATGTCGGTGTGGTTCGTCGCAGGCGTCCCGTCATCGACGAACCCCGGGAGGAATCCGTGCAGCTGCGACGTGGTGCAGCCCGAAAGAAGTGCGACGGAAGCGATCCCGACGGGGACGGCTGCCCAACGAAGGCGACGTTTGGAGGGCACAGTGCACCTTTCCGGGTCGTGGATGTTGCTCTCGACAGTCTAGAGCAACCTCTTACGGTTCTCTGGCCAATCGTCCAGCACCGAAGCATCGAAAACCCCCGGTTTTCGCGGTGTGATCCGCGGTTCCCGGGGGTCGTCGAATTCGGCGCCGGAGCGACGTGGCGCGGCTCAGTGGAAGCTGTCGCCGCACGCGCAGGAGCCCTGCGCGTTGGGGTTGTCGATCGTGAAGCCCTGCTCCGAGATCGTGTCCTTGAAGTCGATGCTCGCACCGTCGAGGTACGGGACGCTCATGTCGTCGACGATGACCTCGACACCGTCGAAGTCGGCGACCTTGTCGCCGTCGAGGTAGCGCTCGTCGAAGTAGAGCTGGTAGATCAGGCCCGAGCATCCGCCCGGCTGCACGGCGACGCGCAGTCGCAGATCGTCGCGTCCTTCCTGGGACAGGAGGCTCTTCACCTTGTCGGCGGCGGCGTCGGTCAGGGCGACTCCGTGCTCGCGGGTGACGGCGTCGGACGACAGTGTCGTGTCGGTCATGGCGTGGCCCTTCGGGTCGTTCGGTCGCGGGGACGAGTCGATTCTACGCCCGCCTCGTCCCCGCGGAGCCGATCAGACGGTGCGGCGGTTCAGACGTTCCAGTAGCAGGGCCTCGGAGACCAGCGCGTTGCGGAACGTCTCGAGGTGCAGCGACTCGTTCGGGCTGTGGGCACGGGCGTGCGGGTCCTCGACACCGGTCACCAGGATCTGCGCGCCGGGGAACTCCCGCACGAGGTCGGCGATGAACGGGATCGATCCGCCGATGCCGACGTCGACCGCGCCGACGCCGTACCCGTCGGCGAAGGCGGCGCGAGCGTCCTCGACGGCCCATCCCCCGGTATCGACCAGGAACGCGTCGCCGCAGTCCACGTCCGTGAACTCCAGCTGCGCGCCGAAGGGCGCGTGGGCACGTAGGTGCGCCTCGATCGCGGCGAACGCTTCCGCCGCCGGCTGTCCGGGCGCGACGCGCGCGCTGATGACGACACGGGTCTCGGGCGCCAGGGTGTTCGACGCGGCCTCCACGGGCGTGGCATCCCATCCCGTGATGGTGATGGAGGGCTTGTTCCAGATCCGGCTGAGGATGCTGTCGCGGCCGATCGGCGACACACCGTCGAGCAGCCCGGATTCCGCGCGCAGGGTCGCCTCGTCGTACTCCGGCGTCTCGGCGTCGCGCACGGCGAGGCCCTCGACCGCGACCGCGCCCTCGTCGTCCCACAGCGTCGCGAGGAGCTTGACCGTGGCGAGCATGGCATCCGGAACCGCGCCGCCCATCATCCCGGAGTGGGACGCGTGCGCGAGAGTACGGACGGTGAGGGTGAACCGCGCGTTCCCGCGCAGCGACACCGTCAGGCCGGGGGTGCGGTCGTCCCAGTTCCCCGAGTCGGCCACGACGATGACGTCGGAGCGGAGGACGTCGGCGTGGTCCGCGAGGAACTGCGCGAAGGAGCGGGAGCCGTACTCCTCCTCTCCCTCGATGAACACGGCGATGCCGAGGTCGAGGTCGTCGCCGAGAGCATCGGCGAGGGCGCGGATCGCGCCGACGTGCACCATGATGCCGGCCTTGTCGTCGGCGGCTCCGCGTCCGTAGAGACGGCCGTCGCGGACCGTGGGCTCGAACGGGGGCGAGTCCCAGAGCGCCTCGTCGCCCGGCGGCTGGACGTCGTGGTGGGCGTACAGGAGGACGGTGGGGCGGCCGTTGCGGGCCGGACGGGATGCCAGGACCGCGGGCTGTCCGAGTTCGTCGGCGCCGGCGATCGCGGCGCGCGCCACATCGACCCGCTCGAACACACCCGTGCCGCGGAGCAGCTCGGCGACCGCCTCGGCGCTGCGGGCCACCCCCGACTGGTCGAACGCGGGCCAGGCGATGGAGGGGATGCGCACCAGCGCACCGAGGTCGGCGAGGGCTGCGGGGATGCCGTCGGACGCGGTGGCGCGTACGGCATCCTGCCGGGACAGGTCAGGGGTCATGCGGGTAATCTTAAATCTCCGATCCAGTGAGCTCTCGAGGTTATCCGTGGCCAAGTCCCCCGCCCCCGTCCCCAACGACACCCCCGTCGCGTCGGATGCGACCGCCGCGGGCAAGGGGCGCGCGACACCGTCTCGGGCCGAGCAGGAGGCCGCGCGCAAGCGTCCCCTCGTGGCCGACACCAAGGAGGCGAAGGCCCGCGCCCGCGCCGACCTGGCCGCGCAGCGCGAGAAGGCCCGCGTCGGCATGGCCGCCGGCGACGAGCGCTACCTCCCGGTCCGCGACAAGGGTCCGCAGCGCCGCTTCGCGCGCGACTTCGTCGACGCCGGGTGGCACCTCGGCGAGGGCGTGATGCCCTTCATGATCCTCGTCATCGTGCTGACGCTCGTGCCGAACGGTTTCTTCCAGTACTGGTCGTTCGTGGCGCTGTGGATCTTCATCCTCTTCGTCATCGGCGACATGATCATCACCTCGATCCGCGTGAAGCGGGCGGCCAAGGCGAAGTTCGGCGAGGACCGACTCGAGAAGGGTCTCGGCTGGTACTCGGCCATGCGCACCGTGCAGATGCGGTTCATGCGCCTGCCCAAGGCTCAGGTCAAGCGGGGCCAGTACCCGGCCTGACCGCGACTCTTCGACGGCGGCGTGTCCTTCGGGGCGCGCCGCCGTCGTCGTATTCCGCACCGAGGCGGGGGCTACGACCCGCGCACCGCGCGTCCGCTGCGGCCGACCGTGCGAGTCAGCCGCGAGCGGCGAGCCCGCGGTTGATCTGCCGCGCCCACAGGGGGCCGCGGTAGAGGAACGCGGTGTAGCCCTGGACCAGGGTCGCCCCGTGGGCGAGACGCTCACGGACGTCGGAGGCGGTCTCCACTCCCCCGGCCGAGATCACGACGAAGTCCGCCGGGACCGCCGCGCGGACGAGATCCAGGACCTCGAGGGCGCGCTGCTTCAACGGCGCGCCCGACAGCCCGCCGGCACCGGCCGCCTCGACCGTCGAGGCCGGCGTCCGCAGCCCGTCCCGGGCGATGGTCGTGTTGGTGGCGATGATCCCCGACAGACCCACGTCCACGGCGAGTCGGGCGATGTCGCCCACCTCGTCGTCGGCGAGGTCGGGAGCGATCTTCACCAGGAGGGGGGTGGCGCCGGCGGCCTCGAGCACCGCGGTCAGCAAGGGCCGCAGCGTCTCCACCGCCTGCAGCCCGCGAAGACCCGGGGTGTTCGGCGACGAGACGTTGACGACGAGGTAGTCGGCGAGCGGTGCGAGCAGGCGCGCACTCCGGACGTAGTCGGTCGTGGCATCCTCGACCGCCACCGCCCGGCTCTTGCCGATGTTGACACCGATCACCGGACGCCGACGCGATCGGCGGAGAGCCCGTAGACGGCGTGCGGCGACGTCGGCACCTTCGTTGTTGAATCCCATGCGGTTGATCACGGCCCGGTCGGCGACCAGGCGGAACAGGCGCGGCTTCGGATTGCCCGGCTGCGGCAGGGCCGTGATCGTCCCCACCTCGACGTGCCCGAACCCCAGGGCGCGGAGACCGCGCACCATCGTCACGTTCTTGTCGAACCCCGCGGCCACGCCGAAAGGCGACTCGAAGGTCAGGCCCAGAGCCCGCACGCGCTGAGACGGGTCGGCCGCCGTCGCGGTCCGGACCGCGGATGCCACCGGACCCACGCCCGCCGCGCGGATGACGAGAGCACCGAGGTGGTGCGCGAACTCGGGATCGAGGCGGCTCAGGACCGAGCGGAAGAGAAGGGGATACATCCCCGCCAGGCTACTGGACGTCGTCGAGCGCCGCGGGCTCGACCGTCGGCCGGGAGGCGTGGTCGGCGCGCAGCTGGGCGATGGCCGCGTCGAAGTCGTCCAGCGACTCGAACGCCTGGTACACGCTCGCGAAACGGAGGAACGCCACCTCGTCGAGCTCCCGCAACGGCCCCAGGATCGACAGGCCGATCTCGTTGGCCTCGATCTGCGACGACCCCGTCTGCCGGATCGCCTCCTCGACCTGCTGCGCGAGCATGGCGAGATCGGCATCCGTCACCGGCCGCCCCTGGCACGCCTTCCGGACGCCCGACATGACCTTCTCGCGGCTGAAGGGCTCGACGACGCCGGACCGCTTGATCACGTTCAGGCTCGCGGTCTCGACGGTGGAGAATCGGCCGCCGCACTTCGGACACTGCCGGCGCCGACGGATGCTGAGCCCGTCATCGCTCGTACGGGAGTCGATGACGCGGGAATCGGGGTTGCGACAGAACGGGCAATGCATGGGAGACCTCGATCAGTCGGCGAAGCGCGCCGTGACGGCCTCGCCGTGCGCGGGCAGGGCCTCGGCCTCGGCGAGGGTGACGATGGACTCGTGCACCGCCTCCAGGGCGGCCCGGTCGTACTCGACGACCTGCTGCGGCCGGAGGAAGGTGGCGGCCGAGAGACCCGCACCGTAGCGGGCCTGCCCGCCGGTGGGCAGCACGTGATTGCTGCCGGCGAGGTAGTCGCCGAGGCTGACGGGCGTGTACGGGCCGACGAACACCGCGCCGGCGTTGACGTACTCCTCGGGGCGCGGGTCGGCCAGGTGCAGTTCGAGGTGCTCGGGCGCGTAGGCGTTGCTGAACTCGGTGGCCTGGGCGATGTCGTCGACCAGCACGATCGCCGACTGCGGCCCGCCGAAGGCCGCCCGGACCCGCTCGGTGTGGCGGGTACCGGCGACACGGGGCTCGAGCGCGGCGCGGACGGCCTCGGCGAGGTCGGCGGAATCGGTGACGAGGACGGCCGAGGCCTGCTCGTCGTGCTCGGCCTGACTGACGAGGTCTGCGGCGACCAGTGCGGCGTCGGCCGTCCCGTCGGCCACGATGAGGATCTCGGTCGCGCCGGCCTCCGAGTCCGTGCCCACGCGTCCGGCCACGGCCCGCTTCGCCGACGCGACGAAGTTGTTGCCGGGACCGGTCACCACGTCCACCGGGTGCAGATCCAGCGACGGGACCCCCCAGGCGAACGCGCCGATCGCGCCGGCCCCACCCATCGCGTAGACCTCGCTGACCCCGAGCAGCTTCGCCGCGGCCAGGATCACGGGGTGGACGCGACCGCCGAACTCGGACTGCGGCGGCGAAGCGAGCGCCACCTCGCGCACGCCGGCGACCTGGGCGGGCACGACGTTCATCACGACGCTGGACGGGTAGACGGCCTTGCCGCCCGGGACGTAGAGACCGACACGCCGCACCGGCTGCCAGCGCTGCGTGACCCGCGCCCCGGGGCCGATCTCGGTGACCACGGGCGCGGGGACCTGCGCGGCGGACGCGGCGCGCACGCGACGGATCGCCTCATCCAGGGCGGCGCGGATGCCGGGATCCAGATCGGCGAGGGCCTCGTCGAGGTGCGCGGCGGGCACGGCGATGGCGTGACCGCTGACGCGGTCGAACGTCTCGGCCTGCTCGCGGAGGGCCTCTTCGCCCCGGCGGGCGACGTCCTCGACGATGCGCGCCGCCGTCGCGAGCGCCTCATCACGGGCCGCGTCGGCACGGGGAACCACGGCGAGGAACTCGGCCGGCGAGAGCGCGCGACCGCGCAGATCGATGGTGCGGAGCATTCCTCCAGGCTACCGCCCGAAGGCGAGCCGCCCGCCGTGCGGCGGGCGGCTCGCAGACGGTGATCAGCCGCGCGTGATGCCGGTGACGTCGTGCAGGTATCCGATGCGTCCGTCGTCGTGGCGGACGACGAACGTCTCACCGCGGTCCTCGATCACGAGAGCCCACGCCGTGGGACCGACGCGGAAGATCGGGGTGCCGTAGTCGTCGACGACGTCGCGCTCCTCGGGGGCCAGCGCCCAGAACGCCTGGGGCTGCGGGTGCCGCGGAGCGGCCTCGTGCTCGCGCGGGCGATCGGCGGATGCCGGGGATGCCTCCGCACCGATCACGTCGGTGTCGTGGTTGTCGCCGTGCGTCGGGAACACGGAGGTCGCCGGCTCGGCGTCGGTGCGCGGAAGGTCGGTCGATCCCGTGTAGCTCCCGGGCACGGGGCCGTGGTCGTCCTTCGCCTCGTGACCCTCGGGAGCGGGAGCGGGAGCGGGCGCCGACGGCGTCCGCACCGGGCGAGGACGCGCCGGACGCTTCGCCACCCCCCGGACCGGGCGGGCGTTGCGGTGCGCGGGCGCGTCGGGACGCTCCTGGAAGTCCTGCTCGAACGGCGGGATGATCGGCGCGAAGACCGTGAGGACGACACCGGCCAGCGCGAACACGGCACCGACCCAGACGACCCAGGTGCGGGTCCAGAGGCCGGTCTCGGCCGCCACGGACACGGCGTCCCAGACCCACGCGACCCACACGAGAGCGGCGACCGAGAAGGCCACCGAAGCGAACTGGTCGATCCCCAACGACCCGACCCGTCGGATGCCTTGGGGAGACAGCCGGCGGAGCACCAGCAGCCCCACCGCGATCGTCGGGAGGGCGACCGTGGGGATCCACCACACGCCGGACAGCCAGACGTTGTCGCCGCCGCCGAGGACGCGGACGTTCGCGGGCAGGTTGTTGGTCGGGAAGAAGGAGACGAGGAAGATCACGGCCCAGATCCCGAGCAGAGCGATCTCGCGGATCGAGAAGGGGCCGACGCCGTACTGCGGTGCGGTGTCGGCCGGTGCGGACGCGTCGCGCGGAGCGTGTGCGGTGTGCTCGTCGGCGTCGGGCAGCTCGGTGTGCGTCGAGCGGCGGGCGTTGACGTGCGTGCGTGCACCCACCTGCTGCCCAGAGGGCGCGTCGTCGTCCACGTCGCGGTCGACCTCACCGGTGTCGGCGGTGGGGCGCGCGCTCCGCGGCTCGTCCGCGGCATCCGGGGCGACCGCGGGAGCGTGGCCGTTCTCTTGGTACACGGAGTCGTCCTCCGCCGCCGAGCCCGCGTCGTGCGCGGACAGGTCGTCGTAGCGATCGGTCACGATGGTCCTTTCGTTCGGGTGCCTCGGCACCCGTCGTCACTGTGAGACTGGCCGCGTCGTCCCGGGGAGGACCCCGGGTTGACAGCACGGCCGGGGCGTCAGCCCAGGCAGTTCGGGCCGAGCAGGCCCTTGAGCTCTCCGAAGAGATCAGCGGTCACCCGCACCGGCATGGGCACCTCGAAGACCTTGGCGGTGCCACCTTTGTGGAGCTTGAGAGTCACCTCCGTGTCGCCGGCGTGCCGACGCAGCATCTGGGCGAGTTCGCCGACGAGCGTTTCGTTCGCCCGCTGCTCGGGGACGACCAGTGTAAGACCGCTCATCGCGTCGAAGCCCTCGAGGTCGGGGACGAACGCCGACTGCGCGTGGAGGTTCAGACCGTCGTCGCGACGCGACACGCGGCCGCGGACGACGAGAATCGAGTCCGCCTGCAGCACGGGAGCGAACTCGGCGTAGGTCTTGCCCATGAACATCACGGTCACCTCGCCGTTGAAGTCCTCTACGGTGACCATGCCATAGGGGTTGCCGCTCTGCTTCGCGACGCGGTGCTGGACGCTGGTGAGCAGACCCGCGACGGTGACCTGGTCACCGTCCTGCACGTCGTCGGAGGCGAGCAGGTCATGGATCGACGTCGACGCGTGCTTGGCGAGGGGCACCTCGAGCCCGGCCAGCGGGTGGTCCGAGACGTAGAGCCCCAACATCTCCCGCTCGAACGCCAGCTTGTCCTTCTTGGTCCACTCCGGACGTTCGGGGACCTTCGCGTCCTGCTGCGGCTCGTCCCACAGCGAGTCGAAATCGAAGCCCACCTCGCCGTTCGCCTCGCGGCGCTTGTCGAGCACGGCCCCTTCGCAGGCGTCCTCGTGGATCTCGACGAGCGCGCGGCGCGTGGACCCGAGCGAGTCGAACGCCCCCGCCTTGATGAGGGATTCCACCGTGCGCTTGTTGGCCACGTGCAGCGGCACCTTGGACAGGAAGTCGTGGAACGAGGTGTACTTGGCATCCTGACGCGCCGCGACGATCCCGTCGACGACGTTGGTGCCGACGTTGCGGACGGCGCCCAGACCGAAGCGGATGTCTTCGCCGACGGCAGCGAAGAACCGGATCGATTCGTTCACATCGGGCGGGAGCACCTTGATGCCCATGCGGCGGCACTCGTTGAGGTACACCGCCATCTTGTCCTTGGAATCGCCGACGCTCGTGAGCAGGGCGGCCATGTACTCGGCGGGATAGTGGGCCTTCAGATACGCCGTCCAGTACGACACCAGACCGTAGGCGGCGGTGTGTGCCTTGTTGAAGGCGTAGTCGGCGAACGACTCGAGCACCTTCCACAGCGTCTGCTGCGCCACGTCGCCGAAGCCGCGCTCGGTCATGCCGCCGAAGAAGATCTCTTTCTGCTTATCGAGCTCGCTCTTCTTCTTCTTGCCCATCGCGCGCCGGAGGAGGTCGGCTTGACCGAGGGTGTAGCCGGCGACCCGCTGGGCCACGGCCATGACCTGCTCCTGGTAGACGATCAGGCCGTACGTGGTGTCCAGGATGTCGGCGAGCGGCTCTTCCAGCTCGGGGTGGATCGGCTCGATCTCCTGCTGCTTGTTCTTGCGCAGCGCGTAGTTGATGTGCGAGTTCACGCCCATCGGGCCGGGACGGTAGAGCGCCAGGACCGCCGAGATGTCCTCGAAGTTGTCGGGGCGCATGAGGCGCAGCAGCGACCGCATGGGTCCGCCGTCGAGCTGGAAGACGCCGAGCGTGTCGCCGCGCGCGAGGAGTTCGTAGGATGCCGCGTCGTCGAGGTCGAGGTCTTCCAGCACGAGGGGGTGTCCGCGGTTCGCCTCGATGTTGTCGAGCGCGTCGTTGATGATCGTGAGGTTGCGCAGCCCCAGGAAGTCCATCTTGATGAGCCCGAGGGACTCGCACGCGGGGTAGTCGAACTGCGTGACGATCTGGCCGTCCTGCTCGCGGCGCATGATCGGGATGATGTCGATCAGAGGCTCGCTCGACATGATGACGCCGGCGGCGTGCACACCCCACTGGCGCTTGAGGTTCTCGAGTCCCAGGGCGGTGTCGAACACCGTCTTGGCCTCGGGGTCGGTCTCGATCAGCGTGCGGAACTCGCTCGCCTCCTTGTACCGCGGGTGCTCGGGGTTGAACATGCCGTCCAGCGGCATGTCCTTGCCCATCACCGCGGGCGGCATGGCCTTGGTGAGCTTGTCGCCCATGCTGAACGGGAACCCCAGGACGCGGCCCGCGTCCTTGAGCGCCTGCTTGGCCTTGATCGTGCCGTATGTGACGATCTGCGCGACGCGTTCGTCGCCGTACTTCTCGGTCACGTACTGGATGACCTCGCCGCGACGACGGTCGTCGAAGTCGACGTCGAAGTCGGGCATCGACACGCGGTCGGGGTTCAGGAATCGCTCGAAGATGAGGCCGTGCTGCAGCGGGTCGAGGTCGGTGATCTTCATCGCGTACGCGACCATCGAGCCGGCGCCCGAACCGCGGCCCGGTCCCACGCGGATGCCGTGGTCCTTGGCCCAGTTGATGAAGTCGGCGACGACGAGGAAGTATCCCGGGAACCCCATCTGGAGGATGACGCCGGTCTCGTACTCGGCCTGCTTGCGAACCTCGTCGGGGATGCCGCCCGGGTACCGGTCGTGGAGCCCGGTCTCGACCTCCTTGATCATCCAGCTGTCTTCGGTCTCGCCGTCGGGGACCGGGAAGCGGGGCATGTAGTTGGCCGAGGTGTTGAACTCGACGTCGCATCGCTCGGCGATCAGCAGCGTGTTGTCGCACGCTTCGGGGTTGTCGCGGAACACCTGCCGCATCTCGGCGGCGGACTTGACGTAGTAGCCGTCGCCGTCGAACTTGAAGCGCTTGGGGTCGTCGAGCGTCGAGCCGGACTGCACGCACAGCAGAGCCGCATGACTCGTGGCGTCGTGCTGGTGCGTGTAGTGGAGGTCGTTCGTGCCCAGGAGCGGGATGTCGAGCTCTTTGGCGAGCCGCAGCAGATCCGACATGATGCGGCGCTCGATCGACAGACCGTGGTCCATGATCTCGGCGAAATAGTTGTCTTTGCCGAAGATGTCCTGGAACTCGGCGGCGGCCGCCTTGGCCGCGTCGTACTGCCCCAGGCGCAGGCGCGTCTGGACCTCGCCCGAGGGACACCCGGTCGTCGCGATGAGGCCCTTGCTGTACGTCTGCAGCAGCTCGCGGTCCATGCGGGGCTTGAAGTAGTAGCCCTCCATGCTCGACCGCGACGACAGCCGGAACAGGTTGTGCATGCCCTCGGTGGTCTCGGACAGCAGCGTCATGTGCGTGTACGCGCCGGAACCGGATACGTCGTCGCTCTGCTGCTCGGGCGTCCCCCACCGCACGCGCGACTTGTCGGAGCGATGGGTGCCGGGAGTCACGTAGGCCTCGATGCCGATGATCGGCTTGATACCGGCATCCTTCGCCGTCTTGTAGAACTCGTAGGCGGCGAAGGTGTTGCCGTGATCGGTCACCGCGATCGCCGGCATGCCCAGTTTCACGGCCTCCTGCACCATGGGTCCGATGCGCGCGGCCCCATCGAGCATGGAGTACTCGCTGTGCACGTGAAGGTGAACGAAGGAGTCTGCTGCCACCCGTCGAGTGTACGTTCCTCCCCCGACATCGGCCTGGGTTAGCGTGGGCGCGTGCCCACTCCCGACTTCGTCCTGGAACTGCGCCGCCACGTCGGCACGATGCCCCTGCCGCTGGTGGGAGTGACCGCCGTCGTCGTCCGGGGGGACGAGCTCCTCCTGGGCCGCCGCAGCGACACGGGCCGGCTCACGCCCGTCACCGGCATCGTCGATCCCGGCGAGGAACCCGCCGACGCCGCGGTCCGCGAGGCCGAGGAGGAGGCGGGTGTCCGCATCCGTGTCGAGCGGCTCGCCTGGGTGCATCAGATCCCCCGCGTCACCTACGCCAACGGCGACCGGAGCGACTACCTCGACCTGACGTTCGCGTGCACCTGGGTCGACGGCGAGCCCGAGCCCGTGGACGGCGAGATGACCGAGGTCGGGTGGCATCCCGTCGCGGAGATCGACCGGATACTGGATGCCGAGATGGCGGCGCGCGTGCGCGCGGCGCTCACGCCCGGACCGGCCAGGTTCGAGGGCGGCCGCTGACCCGTCGCCTCAGGCGCCGTCGCGCAGCACGTCGAGGGCGTGCTGCAGATCGGCCGGGTAGGGCGACTCGAAGCTCGCCCACTCCCCCGTCGCCGGGTGGGCGAAGGCGAGCCGGTGGGCGTGCAGCCACTGGCGCGTGAGACCGAGCCGGGCCGACAGCGTGGGATCGGCACCGTACAGCGGGTCGCCCGCGCACGGATGCCGGTGAGCAGCCATGTGGACGCGGATCTGGTGCGTCCGTCCCGTCTCGAGGTGGATCTCCAGCAACGACGCCCGCGGGAACGCCTCGAGGGTCTCGTAGTGGGTGACGGAGTCCTTGCCGTCGGGGGTCACGGCGAACTTCCACGAATGATGCGGATGCCGCCCGATCGGGGCGTCGATCGTTCCGGCGAGCGGATCGGGGTGCCCCTGGACGACGGCGTGGTAGATCTTGTCGACGGTCCGGTCCTTGAAGGCCGCCTTCAACACCGTGTAGGCCCGCTCGGTCTTGGCCACGACCATGAGACCGCTCGTGCCCACGTCGAGGCGGTGGACGATTCCCCGCCGCTCGGCGGCACCGCTCGTGGCGATCCGGAATCCCGCGGCGGCCAATGCACCGAGGACGGTCGGCCCCTCCCACCCCACCGACGGATGCGCGGCGACCCCGGACGGCTTGTCGACGACGACGATGTCGTCGTCGTCCCACACGATGCCGAGGTCCGGCACGGCGACGGGGACCACTTCCGGGTCGCGCTTGGGCTCCCACTCGACGCTCAGCCACGTGCCCGCGCGCAACCGATCGGATCGACCGACCGTGCGCCCGTCGACGGTCACTCCGCCGGCGTCGGCCACCTCGGCCGCGAACGTGCGCGAGAAGCCCAGCATCTTGGCGAGGGCCTGGTCGACGCGCGCCCCCTCGAGCCCGTCCGGGACGGGAAGACTCCGCGAGTCCATGTCAGCGGACGCCGGATTCGCCGGACGTCTCGACCGCGTCGTCGGATGCGGCGGCGGACGCGCGCGATGCGCGGGTCTCGCGGGTGCCATCCAGGCGGAGACCGAACAGCACCAGCAGCGCGACGGAGATCATCATCGACACGATGAACACGTCGGCGACGTTGTAGATCGCGGGCATCATCCACGGCGTCGAGATGAAGTCGACCACGTGGCCGACGGGGAACCCGGGCTCGCGCAGGAGGCGGTCGGTGAGGTTTCCGAGGACACCGCCGAGCAGCAACCCGAGCACGATCGCCCACAGACGGGACCGCACGCGCGTCACGGCGAGGAAGACGATGATGACCGCGACGACCGCGAGCGCGATCGTGAAGATCCAGGTCACGCTCTCACCGAGGGAGAACGCCGCCCCCGGGTTTCGAACCAGGTAGAACTGCAGCGCTTCGCCGATCACCGGCACGACACGCTCCGGGGGGAGATTGTCGATGGCGATCGTCTTCGCCAACTGGTCGGCGGCCAGCACCACCGCCGCGAGAATCGCGACGAGGGCGCCGGCCGCCGCCGAACGCAGAGGAGATCGACTGCGCAAAGAGTCGGCCTACAGACCGATCGCCGACACGGGCGTGGAGCCCGACGACGAACCGGCCGTGTCGAGGTCGCGGAGCTGACCCTCGATGTAGGAACGCAGCTGCGAGCGGTAGTCGCGCTCGAAGTTGCGGAGCTCGGTGATGCGACCCTCGAGCGTGGTGCGCTCCTTCTCGAGGCGGGCGCGCTCTTCGCGGCCCTGCTTCTCGGCCTCGGCGACGATGGATGCCGCCTGGGCCTGAGCCTCGGAGATGAGCTGGTCGCGCTGGGCCTTGCCCTCGGCGACGTGCTCGTCGTGCAGACGCTGGGCCAGCTCGATGATTCCGGCGCTCTGGGCGGCGGGTGCCGCGTCGGACTCGGCGGCGGGAGCCGCGGCCGGAGCGGGGGCCGGCACCTCGGTGACGACGGGCTCCTCGGCCTGGGGCGCCTCGGCGGCGGGAGCCGCGGGGGCTGCCTCACCGGACTCGAACGCCGCGAGCTTGGCCTTCAGCTCTTCGTTCTCAGCGATCGTCTTGCGCCATTCGACGACGATCTCGTCGAGGAAGTCGTCGACCTCGTCGGGGTCGAAGCCCTCCTTGAAGCGCACGTGCTGGAACTGCTTGGTGACGACGTCATCGGGGGTCAGTGCCATGGTGTTTCCTCTTTCGAGAGCTCTGAATCGGAACTGGGGGGTGTCGCACCGGGGCACACCGCTTCGGAACAGCATAGCCGTCGCCCTTCTCCAGTGTCGAAGGGCGACGGCTGTGCAGGGGTCAGAGTGCCGCGAGCGACCGCGTGACGCTGAGCAGCAGGAAGCAAGCGAACATCGTGATCGCGAACGCGAAATCGATCGCGATCCCGCCGATGCGAAGCGGAGGGATCACACGCCGAAGGAGTCGGATCGGCGGGTCGGTGACGGTGTAGACGATCTCGGCCACCACCAGCATGGCGCCGCGGGGACGCCATTCACGGTTGAACATCGGGATGTACTCCAGCACGAGACGCGCCAGCAGCAGAACGATGTAGATGAACAGGAGCGCGCTGAGGATGGAGCCGACCAGGCTCAGGACGGCCACGATCGATTACTGGGACGCGAAGGGCGCGGCCTCGGGGTCGGCCTGCGCGATCGCACCGTCGCCGGACACGGCGATGTTCTCGGGCGAGAGCAGGAAGACCTTGCTCGTGACCCGCTCGATGCGTCCGTACAGACCGAGCGACAGGCCGCTCGCGAAATCGATCAGGCGACGCGCGTCGGCATCGCTCATCTGCGACAGGTTGATGATGACCGGGATCCCCTCGCGGAAGTTCTCGGCGATCGTCTGCGCGTCGCGGTACTGCTTGGGGTGCACGGTGAGGATCTCGCTCACCGGGCCGGCGGCGGGCTGACGCACCACGGCCGGGCGGTGGAGCGGCGTCACCGGAGCGGCCTTCTCGACAGCCGCGGGCTGCTTGCGCGCGACCGGCTGCGGAGCGGTCTCCTCATAGGTCTCCTCCTCGTCGGCGAGGCCCAGGTACACCATCGTCTTCTTGAGCGGGTTCGACATCGCATCCTCCGTTCGCTCGTCTGTTTCGAGGCTAGTCGCGCGCGGGGCGCGGACCCGTGATTGCGGAGCCGATCCGCAGGTGTGTCGCGCCCATCGCGACGGCTTCCGGGAAATCCCCCGTCATCCCGGCGGAGATCCACGTCGCGTCGGGGACGACACGCCGGACCTCGTCCGCGCAGGCGCGGAGCCGCGCGAACGCCGGCGCGGGTTCCTCGTCCAGCGGCGCGACCGCCATGACACCACGGAGCCGGAGCGTTCCGAGCGAGGCGACGTGGGCGGCCAGGGCCTCCGCCTCGGCGGGAACGACACCGCCGCGGCCGGGATCGTCCGTCAGATTCACCTGCAGCAGCACGTCGAGGACGGCGCCGTCGCCGGCGGCATCCAGGGCGTCCGCGATGCGCGGCCGGTCGACGGAGTGGACCACGTCGGCGGCGGCGCGGACGGCACGGGCCTTGTTGGTCTGAGCCTGGCCGATGAAATGCCAGCGGAGACCCTCGAGGGCCCCGAGTTCGCGGTGTTTGGCCGTCAGCTCCTGCTGGCGGTTCTCGCCGATGTCGCGCACGCCCAGGGCGTACAGGTCGGTGATGAGCGACGCCGGATGGAACTTGGTGACGACGATGCGCGTGATCTCGGCGGGATCGCGACCGGCGTCTCGGGCCGCGTCGACGATGCGCGCGTCGACGGATGCCAGGCGGTCGGCGAGGGCGGTGTCCATGGGTACTCCTTCGACGACGCAGCGGGCCCGGTGGAGACCGGACCCGCTGCGTCAGCCGTTCGTGCTCACTTGAGGAAGTCGGGCACGTCCAGGTCGTCGTCCGCGAAGCCGGAGTCGTACGACGTGTCGGGCACGCGTGCGGCCACGGGGGCCGGCTCGGGCTTGCGCTCGGGGGCCTGGGCCTTCTGCTCCTCGGCGGCGTCGAGGTCGCGCGCGACGTCGTCGGCGGGGATCGCCGGGACGGCCGGTGCGGCGACGGGACGCTGGGCGCCGACGGGATCGATGCGCAGCGACGGCTCGCCACCGTCGAAACCGGCCGCGATGACCGTGACACGCACCTCGTCGCCGAGCGTGTCGTCGATGACCGTTCCGAAGATGATGTTGGCCTCGGGGTGCGCGGCCTCCTTCACCAGCTGGGCGGCGTCGTTGATCTCGAAGATGCCGAGGTTCGATCCGCCCTGGATCGACAGCAGGACACCGTGCGCTCCCTCGATGGAGGCTTCGAGGAGCGGCGACTCGACGGCGAGCTCCGCGGCCTTGATCGCCCGGTCGGCGCCGCGCGCCGAGCCGATGCCCATGAGCGCGGAGCCCGCGCCCTGCATGACCGACTTGACGTCGGCGAAGTCGAGGTTGATGAGACCGGGGGTGGTGATGAGGTCGGTGATGCCCTGCACACCGGCCAGGAGCACCTGGTCGGCCGTGGCGAAGGCCTCGATCATCGAGATGCCGCGGTCGCTGATCTCCAGCAGGCGGTCGTTCGGCACCACGATGAGGGTGTCGACCTCTTCCTTCAGACGCCCGACACCGGCCTCGGCCTGGCTCTGCCGGCGTCGGCCCTCGAACGAGAACGGCTTGGTGACGACACCGATGGTCAGGGCGCCGATCGACTTGGCGATCTTCGCCACGACGGGCGCGCCGCCCGTGCCGGTTCCGCCGCCCTCGCCCGCGGTCACGAAGACCATGTCAGCGCCGCGCAGCGCCTCCTCGATCTCCTCGGCGTGGTCCTCGGCCGCGCGGCGGCCGACCTCGGGATCCGCACCGGCGCCGAGGCCCCGCGTGAGCTCGCGGCCGACGTCGAGCTTGACGTCGGCGTCGCTCATCAGCAGCGCCTGCGCATCGGTGTTGATCGCGATGAACTCCACGCCGCGCAGGCCGAGCTCGATCATGCGGTTGACGGCGTTGACGCCGCCTCCGCCCACACCGACGACCTTGATGACGGCGAGGTAGTTCTGGTTCTGGCTCATGCCGGCCTCCGTTATCCCCGAACCTGAAACTCTAAACCTCATGTTGAGGGTTAAAGAATTGCCCGGTATGCAATTCCTTAGCTCGAAGGTAGGCGGACGCACCGGCCCAACCCGCCCGACACGCGGCGTGTCGGATTATCGCGCCGCGGATCAGCGGAGCACGCCCGCCTCGGGAGACGTGACGTCGTACTCCTTGGTGCGATCGGGCGGGCTCTTCTGCATCAGCAGGTCGAGCACGCGCGCCTTCTCGGCGGAGCGGTCGGCGCTCCCCCACACGACCTTCGTGCCCGTGGCTCCGAGGGTCAGCGTCACATCGTCGGGGGTGGTCGCGGACACCGCCGTCACCTGCGAACGGATGCCGTCGGGCAGAGCGCGCATGACGCGTCCGACGGCGTGGAACGGCTCCGCATCCGTCCCGCCCGCCGCATCGATCACCGGCTGGCCGTCCGGCGCGGTCGGAGTGGTCGACAGCACGACCCCGGCGGCATCCACGAGGGTGTAGCCCGCGGGCGTCTGAACGACTCCGACGGGGGTGCGCTCGACGATCCGGACGACGAGATCGTGGGGTGGTCGCGCCTCGAGGGTGTACGACTCCACGAGCGGGAAGCGCACCAGCGCCGCCTTCACGGCGCTGTCGTCCACCATCGCCAGCGGCGTACCGACCTGACTGCTCAGAGCGTCCGCGACCGTCGCGGCATCCAACTGGGACGTGCCCACGACGTCGACCCGTTCGACCGCGAAGAGCGGGCTGTAGGCGGCGCCCGCGGTCCCCAGGACCATCACCACGAAGGCGATGCCGACGCCGATCCACACCCGACGACGGCGGCGCTGGCGCACGGTGAAGCGGCGGACCTCCGCGCGCAGCGCGCGACGACGCGCACGCGACGCGCGCCACACGTCGCGGAGCCCCAGCTCCCCGGCATCCGGCTCGGACTCGCCGCCCGCGGGCGGCAGGGGCAGCGCGACGACCTCCGCCTCACGCGTCTCACGACCGGCCGGCGCCGAAGGCTCGGGATCGCGGGGAGCGCCCGACGACGACCCGGGGTTCGGGGGCAGGGGCGAGGGCCGGCGCACGGCTCAGACCGCCGCGGCCTCGGTGCGGGAAAGCGCCTCGAGCACCTGCGGGATGATCTGGTACACGTTGCCGCACCCGAGGGTGATGACGTAGTCGCCGGGTCGGGCGATGGCCGCGGTGTACTCCGCGGCGCTCTGCCAGTCGGGCACGTAGTGCACGTGCGCGGGATCGGCGAACGCGCCGCTGACGAGCTCCCCCGTCACGCCCGGCACGGGGTCTTCGCGCGCGCCGTACACGTCGAGCATGACCGTGTGGTCCGCGAGGGACTCGAGCACCTCGGCGAACTCGCGGTACATCTCCTGCGTGCGGGAGTACGTGTGCGGCTGCTGGATCGCGATGATGCGCCCGTCACCGACGACCGTCCGCGCCGCGGAGAGGGCCGCCGCGACCTCGGTGGGATGGTGGGCGTAGTCGTCGTAGACGCTCACCCCGCGCTGGACACCGTGCAGTTCGAAGCGGCGGACGGTGCCGCCGAACCCCTCCACGGCCTTCGCGGCGTCCGCGAGACCGTAGCCGAGCACGGTGAGCACGGCGACCGCGCCGGCCGCGTTCACCGCGTTGTGCGCCCCGGGCACCCGCAGACGCACGTCGGCGCTCTCCTCGCCCGCGGACACCGTGAAGGACACCGGCCCGTCGGTGCGGACGTCGGTCAGCCGCACGTCGGCCGCGGCATCCTCGCCGAAGGTGACGACGTTCGGGTGGGTGATGCGTTCGCGCACCGCCCGAGCACCGGCGTCGTCGGCCGAGATGACGACCGCTTCGCGGGCCGCGTCGGCGAAGCGGGCGAACGCGGCGTCGAAGGCTTCGCGCGAGCCGTAGTGATCGAGGTGGTCGGGGTCGACGTTCGTGATGAGCGCCACGGAGGTGTCGTACAGCAGGAAGGTGCCGTCGGACTCGTCGGCCTCGATGACGAACAGCTCGTCGGAGCCGGTGCCGCTGGAGGCGCCGAGGTCGGCGATGACCCCGCCGTTGACGAACGTCGGGTCGGCGTCGAGCGCGCGCAGCGCGGTCACGATCATGCCGGTCGAGGTGGTCTTGCCGTGCGCGCCCGCGACCGAGACGAGGCGACGCCCGCCGATGAGCCAGTGCAGCGCCTGCGAGCGGTGGATGACGTGGAGTCCGCGCTGCTTCGCCGTGACGAACTCGGGGTTCTCGGGCCAGATGGCGCCGGTGTGCACGACCGTGTCGGCGTCGCCGAGGTGGGCGGCGTCGTGACCGACGTGGACCGTCGCGCCGCGGGCGGCGAGATCGCGCAACGCCGCACTGTCGGCGCGGTCGGAGCCGGAGACCCGGATGCCGCGGTCGAGGAACATGCGCGCGAGGCCGGACATGCCCGAGCCGCCCACTCCGATGAAGTGCGCGGAGGTGATGGACTCGGGGATGGGGAGGCTCAGGTCGGGTCTGATCATGACCTTGCGATCCTACGTCGCGTGGGCGACGGCTCGGCCCCGGCGCGCCCGGGGGTCAGGGCCTCCGCGGCCGGCGTCCCGGATGCGGCGGGGCCGGCGGGCGAGGGTCAGCGGGCGAGGGCGGCGTCGAGGAGGGCGATGACGTTCTCGGTGCCCGCGCGCGTCCCCGTCCGCGCCGCAGCGGCGCGCATGGCATCCCGCCCGTCGCCGTCGCGGAGGAGCGGGACGATCTCGGCCCGGACGCGGTCGGCGGTGAACTCTGCGTCGGGGATGAGGCGTGCGGCGCCCGCCCGGACGGCGGCCGCGGCGTTCAGGCTCTGCTCGCCGTTGCCGACCGCGTACGGCACGTAGACGGCGGGGATCCCGAGGGCACTGATCTCGCTCACCGTGGCCGCGCCCGAACGGGACACGATGAAATCCGCGAGGGCGAACGCGAGATCCATGCGGTCGACGTAGCGCACGAGCGCGTAGCCGGGCGCGCCCGGATCGGCGAGGTCGGACTTCTCGCCGGTGACGTGCAGCAGCTGCCAGCCGGCGTCGAGCACATCGCGCCACGCACCGCCGAACGCCTCGTTCAGGCGCTGCGCCCCGAGCGACCCGCCGAAGACGAGGAGCGTGGGGGCCGTGGCATCCAGTCCGAAGTGCGCGGCCGCCTCGCCACGCCGGGCAGCGCGGTCGAGGTCGACGATCTCGCGGCGGAGCGGCATGCCGACGACGCGCGCGCCGCGCAACGGCGTCCCCTCGAACGCCACGCCCACCCCGGCCGCCGCCCGGGCGCCCAGCACGTTCGCGAGCCCGGGGCGCGCGTTGGCCTCGTGCACGACGAACGGGATGCGCTCCCAGCGCGCCGCCACGTACGCCGGCGCCGACGCGTACCCGCCGAATCCGACGACGGCGTCGACGCCGCGCTCGCGGATGACGCGCCGCACCTGTGCGATGGCGCGACGGAAGCGGGAGGGGAACGCCGCGGCCGCGCGATCGGGGCGGCGCGGGAACGGCACCTTGTCGACGAAGAGGAGCTCGTACCCGCGCAACGGGACGAGGCGCGCCTCGAGCCCCTCGCGGGTGCCGAGCACGAGCACCTCGCCGTCGGGATCACGGGCGCGGAGTCCGTCGGCCACGGCGAGCAGGGGGTTCACATGGCCGGCGGTACCGCCGCCGGCCAGAAGCGTGGTCGTCACCCTTCGACCCTAACCAGCGGGACGCCACCGGTCGCACCGCACCGGCGGCGCAGAACTCAGCGGCGGCGCCGCGCGGGCGTCCGCGCCGGGGGCGTCGGCATCGCGCGGCGGTCGGGCAGCGTCCGGGCGCACGAGAGCAGCACACCGCACGCGATGAGCACGGACAGCAGCGACGTACCGCCCTGCGACATGAACGGCAGGGGGACGCCCAACACCGGGAAGATGCGCAGGACCACGCCGATGTTCACCAGAGCCTGGCCGACGATCCACAGCGTGATCGCGCCGGCCACGATCCGGACGAAGGAGTCGTCGGTGCGACGGATGATGTGGAACGCGCCGACGGCGAACAACGCGAACAGGGTCAGCACGACGAGGCATCCGATGAGCCCGAGCTCCTCGCCGATGATCGCGAAGATGTAGTCGTTCGCGGCCGCGGGAAGCCAGTCGTACTTCTCTTTCGAGTTGCCCAGGCCCAGGCCCAGCACTCCCCCGCTGGCCAGACCCCACACGCCATGGAGCGACTGGTAGCAGGACGTGTAGTAGCAGGAGGCGTCGTCCGGGTCGAAGAGGCTGGCGATGCGCGCCATGCGGTTCTCGCTGCCGAACGCGGAGGCGAGGACCACGACGACCGACAGCACCGCGGGGACGATGAACATGCGCAGCTTGATCCCCGCGAAGAACAGCGCTCCCAGCACCACGAGCACGAGGATCATCACGGTGCCGAGGTCTTTCCCACCGAGCACGGTGCCGATGACGAGCACCGCGACGGGCACGACGGGGATGAACACGTGCTTCCACGAGGTCAGCAGGCGGCGCTTGCGATAGAGCACCGCGCCCATCCACAACGCCAGGGCCAGCTTGAGGAACTCGGCCGGCTGGAACTGGAACCCGGCGATCTGCACCCAGTTGCGGTTTCCGTACGAGGCGATGCCGAGCCCGGGGACGTACACCAGCAGCTGGAACATCGTGGCCAGGATCAGCGTCGGCCAGGCGATGCGTTTCCAGAACTGCATCGGCGCGCGGCTGAGGACGAACATGAGCGGGATGCCGACGACGGCGAAGATGCCCTGCTTGAGGACGTGGTCGAAAGGGTTCTGACCTCCGTCGAGGGCGGAGGTCGCGGACAGCACCATCACCAGTCCGAATCCGGTGAGCAGCAGCGCCGCGGAGGCGATGAGCAGGAACTCGCTGGGCACCGGCTGGAACGCCCTCCCGAGGGAGACGCGGGCGGCCAGTCCCCTGCGGGCGGGTTCGTCCTCGGGGGCCTGACGGGGCGGGGGTGCGGTGGTGGTCACGCGGTGTTCCCCTCGTCCTACGTTCGGGCCGATCCCTCGTCCTGGCCCGCGATCCACTCCCGCACCGCCCGAGCGAAACGCTCGCCGCGGTCGGAGTAGGAGGCGAACTGATCGAACGACGCCGCCGCGGGAGCCAGGAGCACGGTGTCTCCGTCCCGGGCCACGTCGGCCGCCAGTTCGACGACCCGTGCCATGACGTCTTCAGTCTCGGTGTGGTCCACCTCGAACAGCGGAACCGCGGGCGCGTGTCGCTCGAACGCGGCGACGATCTCGCCCCGCTCCGTGCCGATCACGATCGCGGCGCGCGTACCCGCCCCGCGCGCCCGCACGAGGTCGGCGACGTCGACGCCCTTCAGCAGCCCGCCGACGACCCACACCGCACCGGGGTACGCCGCGAGCGACGACCCCGCGGCGTGCGGGTTCGTCGCCTTGGAGTCGTCGACCCACGTGACACCGCGATGCGCCGCGACGACCTGGATGCGGTGGGGGTCCAGCCGGAAGCGGTCCAGGGCGTCGTGGATGTCGGCGGGAGCCACCCCCAGGGATCGGGCGAGCGCGGACGCCGCGAGGATGTTCGACACGACGTGCGGGGCGGAGAGCCCCTGCTCGGCGAGGTCCGCGACCGTCGTCAGTTCGAGCGCCGAGGTCGCACGCTCCTCGAGGAATGCGCGGTCGACCAGGATGCCGTCGACGACGCCGAGGTCGCTCGGACCCGGGACGCCGAGGTCGAACCCGATGGCTCGCGCCCCTTCCACGACCTCGGCCTCTTCGACCATCTCGCGGGTGGCGACGTCGGCCTTGTTGTAGACGCAGGCGACGCGCGTGCGGGCGTACACGCCGGCCTTGGCGTCGCGGTACGCCGCGAAGCTGCCGTGCCACTCGAGGTGATCGTCGGCGAGGTTGAGGCAGACCGCGGCGTGCGGCGACAGCGCCTCGGGCCCGGACTGGAGGTTGAGGTACCAGAGCTGATGGCTCGAGAGCTCCACGACGAGCACGTCGAACCCCGCGGGGTCGCGGATCGCGTCGAGCACGGGCGTGCCGATGTTGCCGACCGGGACCGCCCGCAGCCCACCGGCGACGAGCATCTCGGCCGTCAACCGCGTGGTCGTGGTCTTGCCGTTGGTCCCCGTGATCAGGACCCAGTCCGCCGGACGCCCGTCGGGCCGCACGACCTTGTCGCGCACGCGCCACGCCAGCTCGACGTCGCCCCACACAGGGATGCCGCTCTCCTGCGCCCAGACGATGAGCGGGTGCGACGGGGGGAAGCCGGGCGAGGCGAGGACGACGTCGGGAGCGAAGCCCGCGAGCGCGTCCGGCACGGTGTCCAGCGGACCCACGTGCAGTTCCGCACCGATGACGGGCAGCAGGCGCGCGTACTCCGGGTCGGCCCTCTCGGTGACGACGAGAACGTCAGCGCCGAGCTCCGCGAGCGTGTCGGCGGCGGAGAAACCGGTCACCGACAGGCCCAGCACGGCGACCTTCAGGCCCCGCCACTCGGCGTACCAGCTGTGCAGGGATGCCACCCGCTCGGCGCTCATACCCGGGCCAGCCATTCGACGTAGAAGAAGCCGACGCCCGACACGGCCAGCAGGCCCGCGATGATCCACATGCGCACGACGATCGTCACCTCGGGCCACCCGCGCATCTCGAGGTGGTGGTGCAGCGGACTCATGAGGAAGAGCCGCTTCCCGCGCGTGATCTTGAAGTAGATGCGCTGGAGGATCACCGATCCGGAGGCGATCACGTACACACCGGCGATGAGGACGAGCAGCAGTTCGGTGCGGGTGAGGATCGCCATCGCGGCGATCACGCCGCCGATCGCCATCGAGCCGCAGTCGCCCATGAAGACCCTCGCCTTGGGAGCGTTCCACCATAGGAACCCGACGAGCGCGCCGACGAACGAGGCCGAGACGATCGCGAGGTCGAACGGGTCGCGGACGGCATAGCATCCGGCCTGGACGGCGGGTTCGAGCACATCGGCGCACATCTGCTTGTTCTGCCAGAAGGCCATGAGGCTGTAGGCGCCCACGACGAAGATGCCCGAGCCGGCGGCGAGGCCGTCGAGTCCGTCGGCGACGTTGACCGAATTGGATGTCGCGGTGCCGATGAGCGAGATCCACGCCAGGTACAGCAGCCATCCGACGATCGGACCCAGCGCGAAGAGCGAGAGCACCTGGATGTCACGGAAGATCGAGACGTACTGCGACGCGGGCGTCTGCCCGAAGGCGTTGGGGAAGTTGAGGGCGACGATCGCGAACGGGACGGTGACGATGACCTGCCCGGCGATCTTGCGCCACCCCGAGAGCCCCAGGCTGTTCTGGAACCGGACCTTCATGTAGTCGTCGATGAATCCGACGACTCCGAAGCCCAGCATGAGCCACAGCACCAGCAGGCCCGACACGGTCGGCGGGTTGTTGCCCGCGTACGCCCCGATGAGGTAGCCGATGATGGTGCCGAGGATGAAGATCGTGCCGCCCATCGTGGGCGTTCCACGCTTGGCCCCGTGCGAGGGGTTGTGCACGTTCTCGGGCGTGCGGATGACCTGTCCCCAGCCCCACTTCCGGAAGCCCCGCAGGAACACCGGAGTGAGGAAGAGCGTGAAGGCCAGAGAGATCCCCGCCGATGTCAGAAGTGATCTCACGCGAACGATTCTCCCAGACGGTCGCCGAGGAACCGGAGCCCGGCGGAGTTGGAGGACTTCACCAGCACGCGATCGCCGTCGCGGAGCTCGTTCCGGAGATAGTCGTAGGCCGAGTCGGCATCCGGGAAGAAGACGGCCTCGCCGTCCCAGGATCCCTGGGCGATCGCCTCGAGGTACATGCGGCGCGCATCCTGGCCGATGACGACGATCCGCTGAATGCGCAGGCGCACCGCCAGCAGCCCGACGCGGTCGTGCTCCTCGTCGGCGTACTCGCCGAGCTCGCTCATCGCGCCGAGCACCGCGACCGTGCGCTCATCGGGTCCGGTGATCTGGGCGAGCGTGCGCAGAGCCGCGGACATCGAGTCGGGGCTGGCGTTGTAGGCGTCGTTGATGATGCGCACGCGCTCGGACCCGAGGGGCTGCATGCGCCACCGCTCGGCGAGCTCGACGGTCGACAGGCGCGCGATCGCTTCCTCCGCCGTGACGCCCAGCGCCGTGGCGGCGGCGATCGCGGCGAGGGCGTTCATGACGTGGTGCTCGCCCAGTACCCGCAGCTCGAGGGTGTGCTCCTCGCCGTCGACGACCAGCTGAGCGCGCGTGCCGGATGCCGAGACCTCGACGTCGAGGGCGCGCACCTGAGCCCGCTCGCCCCGACCGAACCAGCGCACCTCCTGGCCGCGTTCGCGGGCGAGGGGCTCCATCGCGGCGACGCGCGGATCATCCGCGTTGAGCACGGCGAGGCCGCCCTCGCGGGTCGCGCGCACGAGTTCGCTCTTGGCGTGGAAGGTCGATTCGATCCCGCCGAAGCCGCCGGCGTGCGCCATGCCCACCATGAGCACCACCCCGATATCGGGGGTGACGAGACCGGCGAGGCGGGCGATGGCGCCCGGAGCGCTCGCACCGAACTCGCTCACGAGGAAGCGCGTGTCGTCGGTGACGCGCAGCATCGTCAACGGCGCGCCGACCTCGTTGTTGAACGAGGCGCGCGGAGCGACGGTGGAGCCCTCGTCCTCGAGGATGCGCGCGAGGAGGTTCTTCGTCGTCGTCTTGCCGTTGGAGCCGGTGATGCCGACGATGCGGAGGTTCCCGGTGGCGCGCACGCGCGCGACGACGTCGCGGGCGAGCTCGCCCAGGGCCTCGACGACATCCGGCACGACGACCTGGCTGACCGGCTGGTCGAGCTCGCGTTCGACCAGGGCCAGCACCGCGCCCCGCTCGATCGCGGCGGGGACGAAGAGGTGGCCGTCGGTGGTCTCGCCGGGCTTGGCGACGAAGATCCCGCCGGGTTCGATGAGCCGCGAATCGGTGTCGATAAGTCCGCTGACGGTGGTCTCGGGGGTGTCGTCGCCGCGGAGCACGAGGCGGCCGCCGAGCACGGAGGCGATGTGGGAGAGGCTGGTGGAGATCATTGCTGTGTACGGACGCCCTTTCCGTGTCGGGAGGAGACCGGCATCCGGCGTGTCAGCCGAACTTGGGCAGTTCGGGGGAAGTGGTTCCGGACGGGATCACCCGGTAGTTCTTGAGCACCTGGGTGAGTGCCTTCTGGAAGGCGGGGGCCGTGGCCGCAGACGACTTTACCGTCCGCGGTTCGTCGAGGTTGACCGAGACGATGTACTGCGGGTCGTCGGCGGGCGCGAAGCCGATCATGGTGGTGAAGTAGGCGTCGGGCTTGTAGGCACCGGTGGCGGGGTCGGTCTTCTCACCGGTACCGGTCTTGATCGCGACGCGGTACCCGGGGATGCTCACCTGCGAGGCGAGGGTGCCCTGCGTCGCGACGTTCTCGAGCATCTGCGACACCTTCGTGGCGGTGTCGGCCGACACGACGCGCTGGCCCTCGGTCGAGGGCACGTCGGTGACGGTGCCGTCCGCGGCCGTGCAGCTCTCCACGAGCGAGAGCGGCACGCGCACTCCCCCGTTCGCGATCGTCTGGTAGGCGCTGACGAGCTGCGGGATCGTCACGGCGAGGCCCTGACCGAACGCGGTGTTGTAGAACGTCTGGTCGCCCCAGTCGCCCACGGGATGCAGGATGCCGGCGGACTCGCCCGGGAAGTCGATCGCCGTGGTCGAGCCGATGCCGAACTTCTGCAGGTAGTCGAAGCGCGTCTGGGCGGGGATCATCTCGGCGAACTTGGAGATGCCGACGTTCGAAGAGTCGATGAGCACGCCCGTCAGGGTGTAGTTGTTCGCGCCGTGCGCGAAGGCGTCGGTGACCCGGGCACCGCCGCGGAGCGTCTCGCTCGAGGATGCCGTGACGGTGGTCCCCTCGGCGAACGACCCGCTGTCCAGTCCGATCGCCGCGGTGAGCGCCTTGAACGTCGAGCCCGGCTCGACGGGATCGGTGAACGTCCAGCTGCCGCGCTCGTCCTCGGGAGTCGCGGTCGGGTCGTTGGGGTCGACGGTCGGGTACTCGGCGAGGGCCCGGACCTTGCCCGTCTTGGCCTCGACGACGGTGATCGCGCCGCGGACCGCCCCGGTGTTCTGCACCTGCTCGGCGATGAGCTGGCCCATGTACCACTGCAGGTCGCGGTCGATCGTGAGCTTGAGGGTTCCGCCGTCGACGGCGGGCTCGGTCTGCACTTCGGTTCCGGGCAGCACGACGCCGTCGCGGCCCTGCTGGAACACGACCTTGCCGTCCTGGGAGGCAAGGCAGGAATCGTCGGCGAGTTCGAGCCCGGCGAGCGCCTGTCCGTCGCCGCCGACGAACCCGAGCAGGTTGCCGCCGACCGCCCCGTCGGGGTACACCCGACCCGCCTTGGGGGGGAACACCAGGAACGGCAGCCCGAGGTCGGCGAGACCTCGGTACTGCTCGGTGGAGACGTCCTTCGCGATGATCGCGTAGCGCGAGGCGGGGTCGACGGCCACGGCATCCGTCACGACCTTCTCGACCGTGGCGGGATCCTCACCGAGGATGTCGGCGATCTTCGCGGCCAGGTCGGACCATGTGGCCTCGACGCGGGTCGTGCCGTCGTCGTCACGGGAGACGAGCCCCTGAGCGGCGAGCATCGGGTCGACCTGGACGTCGTAGCGGTGCACGCTCGACGCGAGCGTGACGCCGTTCTCGTCGACGATGGATCCCCGCGAGGCGTACTCGACGCGGGAGTTCTGCAGGCCCATGGCCAGCGATTCGTCCACGTGCTCGCGGGCGTTCACGACCTGGATGTCGACCAGTCGGACGACGAAGGCGATGAGCACGATCAGCACGACCGAGAGGGCCACCACCGTGCGACGTCGCGGAGAGCGGGAAAGCGTCGTCGTCATGGGCTTATCGTGTCGCGGGCGTCGGCAGACCGTCGCTGATCGGCGGGGGTGTCGCGGAACCGGTCGCCGGAGCCGTCGCATCGGTGGCCGCGTCAGCGGTGGTCGTGGCGTCGGTGGCGGGCCCCGCGGCCTGCTGCGGGTCGGTCACGAGGGGGACCCCCGCGATCAGGGCGTTGCGAACGGACCCGCGACCGATGGCATCCACGGAGGAGGCGCCCTCGGCGGGCTTGCCGGCGCCGATGACGGCACCGTCGCTCAGTCGCAGGTAGGTCGGCGTCTCGTCGATCACCATCCCGAGCGCGGCGGCGTTCGCGGCGAGGTACTGGGGCGAGTTCAGCCCGGCGACCTCGTCGTAGAGGATCTGCTTCTGGTACGTGAGGTCCCGCTGCTGCTGGGTGAGCGACGAGATCTCGAACGAGCTCTGCGTGGTGAGGATCGACAGACCCATCTGCACGAGCGCGATCAGGACCGCCCCGAGCACCGCGATGACGCCGAAGGCGCGTCGCGGCACACGTCGACGCGCGGGCGCGTCGACCGCGTGGAGCCGTCGGGGCTCGCGGACGGGGACGGGGAACTCCGGGAGGAACGCCGCGTCGATGGTCTGGGGAGCGCTCATGCGTCCTCCTGGATCCTCTCGGCCGCACGCAGACGCACGGGGGTGGCACGCGGGTTGGCGGCGCGTTCTTCGTCGCCGGCGAGTTCGGCGCCGCGCACGAGCAGCCGGAACTTGGGGGCGTGCTCGGGGAGTTCGACCGGCAGGCCGCGGGGAGCGGTGGATGCCGACGCTTCGGCGAACACCCGCTTGACCAGGCGGTCCTCGAGCGACTGGTAGGACAGCACGACGATGCGCCCCCCGACGCCGAGGACGCTCAGGGCCGCGGGGATCGCGCGTTCGAGCACCGACAGTTCGGCGTTGACCTCGATACGCAGGGCCTGGAAGACGCGCTTGGCGGGATGCCGTTCCCGCAGCACCGCGGCCGGCGTCGCCGCCTGGAGCACGTCGACCAACTGGCCCGAACGCTCCAGCGGCGCCTGCTGCCGCGCGGCGATGATCGCGCGGGCGTAGCGGCCCGCCAGCTTCTCTTCTCCGTAGCGCTCGAAGATGCGGCGGAGGTCGCCCTCGCCGTACGTCGCGAGCACCTCGGCGGCGGTGACGCCGGAGGTCTGGTCCATGCGCATGTCCAGCGGGGCGTCCTGCGCGTAGGCGAACCCGCGCGCGGCTTCGTCGAGCTGGAGCGAGGACACTCCCAGGTCGAACAGGATGCCGTCGACCTTGTCGACGCCCGCCGAGGCCACGGCATCCGCGATGCCGTCGTAGACGGTGTGCACGAACGTCGTACGGCCTTCGAACCGGGCCAGGCGCTCCCCCGCGATGCGCAGGGCGTCGGTGTCGCGGTCCAGACCGATCAGACGCGCGGTCGGGAACCGCTCGAGGAACGCTTCGGAGTGGCCGCCCATGCCGAGGGTGGCATCGACGAAGACGGCTCCCTCGCGCTGGAGGGCCGGGCCGAGCAGCTCGGCGCAGCGCTCGAGCAGGACGGGGGTGTGAATGTCGCGGATGTCCATGATGACGGGGGGAGGTCGCGGGCTCTGATCCCCATCCGCTCGACCTGGCGCCGGGGAAGTGCGTCAGGGCGTGCGGCTGGGAATCACAGCCCGCGATCAGAACAGTCCCGGGATCACCTCCTGCTCCATCTCGGCGTAGGTCTCTTCGTTGCTCTCGGCGTAGGCGTTCCAGGCCGTGGCGTCCCAGATCTCGGCGTGGGCGCCGACACCGGTGACGACCAGTTCCCGATCGAGGCCGGCGTACGCGCGCAGCGCCGGGGGGACGGTGATGCGGTTCTGCCCGTCGGGCTTCTCCGCACTGGCCCCGGAGAGGAACATGCGCAGGAAGTCGCGGGCCTGCTTGTTGCTGAGCGGCGCCTCGCGGATCCGCTCGTGCACGCGCTCGAACTCCTCGGTGCTGAACACGTAGAGGCAGCGGTCCTGCCCCCGGGTGATCACCACTCCGGCTCCGAGATCGTCACGGAACTTCGCGGGCAGGATGACGCGCCCTTTGTCGTCGAGCTTGGGAGTGTGCGTGCCGAGCAGCATTCGGGCGTCCACCCCCTTCGTCCGGCCTGCGAAGTTTCCCCCACTTTACTCCACTGGCCTCCACTTCGCCATCAGAATGCGGGTCTTCCGCGGGGAATCCGTGACGTGTAGGGTCTTCCCCCGCTCAACGGCGGGGTCCGACATCCGCGTCGATCCGCGGCATCCGACCGCGCGCGACACGAGCGGGCCCCCGAGTGGAGGGAAAGGGAGCGATTCTCACGCCGCTCGCGGCGGTCACCGCGGACGCAAAAAAACACCGGCTCCGAAGAGCCGGTGTTCAGGTGAAGCGAGGAGGAGGGTCAGCGCCCTTCGTTGCGGCGGTCCCACCGATCGTTCATGCGATCCATGAAGGAGGCACCCGACGCGCGGGGGGCACGCGCACCCGAGGCGGCGCGGGCTGACGGGAGTCGCGAGGAGCTGCGCGTGGGGGTGACGGCGAAGACCACGCCGCCGACCATCACCAGGAAGCCGACCACACCCACCGCGATACCGAGGACGCCCGTGTTGAACCCGATCGAGACGCCCGCGATGAGGGCGCCGAGACCGGCGAGCACGAGGATCGACCCGAGGACGATGTTGCGATAGCTGAGCGCGCGACTCGGAGCGGTGACGACGTCGGCGTCGTTACTCATGAGATGGCGTTCCATCTCGTCCAGCAGACGCTGCTCCTGTTCGGAGAGTGGCATGCGTCCCCCTCTATTGCTCAGTACGTTCGATTCTACGCGGGGCGTGGATCACTAGGCTAGGCCCGTGTCGACCTCCCCGGAACCGATCGAAGCCGTTTCTCAGCGACTCGACAAGTTCGTGTCTGAACAGATATCGTACGCCTCCGCGCTGGGGTCCGAGGCCGAGAAGATGGCCCGTGCCGGGGCCGCTTCCCTGCGGGGCGGCAAGCGTCTGCGCGCCCGCTTCCTGCTGACCGGACGGCGTGCCGTCGACGAGGTCGCCGCGGGCGCCCCGACGGCTCCGGACACCGCCGCCGTCGGGGTCGCGGCGGCCCTCGAGGTGTTCCAGGCGGCGGCCCTCGTCCACGACGACCTGATCGACAATTCGGACACGCGGCGCGGACAGCCCGCGGCCCATCGGGCCCTGCAGGCCGCGCATGTCGACGCGCACTGGGCCGGCGATCCCGAGGCATTCGGCCGTTCCGCGGCGATCCTTCTGGGCGACCTGCTCGTCGCGTGGAGCGACGACCTGCTCGAGGAATCCCTCGCCGACCTCGCCACGGCCCCGGCGACCCGGCGCCAGTACGCGGACATGCGTCGGGATGTCACGATCGGGCAGTTCCTCGACGTCGCGGAGGAGTCCGCGTACGCCGTCCACGACGACGACGACCACGCCGATCGCGCGCTGCGCGTCGCGTCCTACAAGTCGGCGCGTTACAGCATCCAGAAACCGCTGCAGATCGGAGCCGCTCTCGCGGGCGCGGACGACGCCCAGCTCGACGCGCTCGGACGCTTCGGGCACGACATCGGCATGGCGTTCCAGCTGCGCGACGACGTGCTCGGAGTGTTCGGCGACAGCGCGGTGACCGGCAAGCCCTCGGGCGACGATCTGCGCGAAGGCAAGCGCACCGTCCTCGTCGCGTACGCCCGCCAGGCGCTGTCCGTCGAGCGCCGCGCGGAGCTCGACGCCCTGCTCGGCGACAGGACCCTGGATGCCGGGCGCATCAGCGACCTGCAGCAGACGATCGTCGACACGGGTGCGCTCGAACGCACCGAGCAGCTCATCGTCGAGTACGAGCGTCAGGCCGAAGGCGCTCTCGACGGAGCGCACCTGGGCCGGGAAGCCGTCGCGGAGCTCCGGGAACTCGCCCGCGCCGCGACGCGTCGCACGTCCTGACGCGGTCGACGGATCGGGCTCAGGCCAGCGCGGCCGCCACGCGGCGCACTTCGCTCTTGCGTCCGGCCAGGAGCGCCTCGATCGGGGCGACTCCGATGGTCTCCTCCGGCGTGAAGAGCCAGTCGATGGTCTCGTCGGCGTCGAACCCGACGTCGTGGAGCACGATGATCGTGCCGCGCAGCGACGGCAGCGGGCGACCGTCGACGATGAACACCGCCGGCACCCGCAGGACGCCGTCGCGTCGCGTGCCCACCAGGTAGTTGTCGTCCAGCAGTCGGCGGACGCGCCCGAGAGGCTCCCCGAGCACCTCGACGAGGTCGGGAAGGGTCAGCCATTCGGTCGCGAAGCGGGGCGTGTCGGTCACCCTGCCACTATCTCATCCCGGCTCGGGAACGAGCACGCGAACCGCATCCGTCACACCCGTCACAACAACCTCATGCGTTGACATCCGTCACGTCGCGTGCGACGGTGGCGGGCAGTCGGAAGAACGGATCCCCCACCATGCGACGACTCCCTCCCCTGTCCGCGCGCCCGCGCGGCCTGACCGTCTGGCCCGCAGCCGTGGCCGGCACGATCGCGCTCGCCCTCTCCGGCGAGAACGCGGCGCACGCCGCCCCGCCGGCGCCCGCCCTGTCCGCCGTGCCCCCCGCACCCGCGACGCTCGGCTCCCCCGTCCGCGCGAGCGCAGCACCCCCGGTGTCGTACACCGTGCAGCCCGGCGACACCGTCTGGGCGATCGCCCGCGCGCACGGGCTGGACACCGCCGCCGTCCTCGCGGCGAACGGCCTCGAGGCGGGCAGCATCATCCGGCCGGGACAGGTGCTCGCGCTCGTCCCCGCCGCACCGGCGACTCCCCCGGCGGCGACGACGGAGGCACCCCCTGCTCCCGCGCCGAGCGGGCGCACGCACGAGGTGCGCCCCGGCGACACCGTGTCGGCCATCGCCGCCGCCAACGGCGTCTCCATCGACGCGGTCCTGGCGGCGAACGGCCTGACCCGCGCGTCGATCATCTACCCGGGCGAGACGCTCCAGATCCCCTCGGCCGGATCCGCCGCGGCGACCGGGGTCGCGGCATCCGCGGGTCCGGCGACGGCGCCCGGCCTCGACGCCGAACAGGCGGACAACGCCCGGCTCATCATCCGCATCGGCCGGGAGCTGGGCGTGTCGGACCGCGGCATCGCGATCGCCCTCGGCACCGCCATGCAGGAATCGTGGCTCCGCAACCTCGACTGGGGCGACCGCGACTCGCTGGGTCTTTTCCAGCAGCGACCGAGCAGCGGCTGGGGAGCGCCCGATCAGATCCTCGACCGCGAACGCGCGACGCGCGTCTTCTACGGCGGCGCGGGCGACCCCAACGGCTCGGCGACCCGCGGCCTGCTCGACATCCCCGGATGGGAGGGCATGGCCTACGCCGACGCCGCGCAGGCGGTGCAGATCTCGGCGTACCCCGATCGCTACGCGCAGTGGGAGTCCCCGGCGACCACCTGGATCGCGGTTCTCGGCTGATGCGAAGGTGAGCCGCTCCCCGTGCTCCCAGGGGGCGCTCCGTAGACTCGACCCGTGAGCACGAGTCAGCAGGCCGACCCGCTGATCGGCCGTCTCGTCGACGGCCGGTACCGGGTGCGCGCGCGCATCGCGCGCGGCGGCATGGCGACCGTGTACGTCGCGACCGACCTGCGCCTCGAGCGCCGGGTCGCGCTGAAGGTCATGCACGGCCATCTCAGCGACGACACCGTGTTCCAGAGCCGCTTCATCCAGGAGGCGCGGTCGGCTGCGCGACTGTCCGACCCGCACGTCGTCAACGTCTTCGACCAGGGCCAGGACGGCGACATGGCGTACCTCGTCATGGAGTACCTGCCCGGGATCACACTGCGCGAGCTCCTGCGCGAGCACAAACGCCTCACGGTCGATCAGACCCTGACGATCATGGATGCCATCCTGTCGGGCCTCGCGGCCGCGCATCGCGCCGGCATCGTCCACCGCGACGTCAAGCCCGAGAACGTCCTGCTGGCCGAGGACGGCCGGATCAAGATCGGCGACTTCGGACTCGCCCGCGCCACCACCGCCAACACCGCCAGCGGTGCGCAGCTGATGGGCACGATCGCGTATCTGGCGCCCGAGCTCGTCACGCGCGGCACGGCGGACGCCCGCAGCGACATCTACTCGCTCGGCATCGTGCTCTACGAGATGCTCGTCGGCGAGCAGCCCTACAAGGGCGAGCAGCCGATGCAGATCGCCTATCAGCACGCCACGGACTCGGTTCCGCGCCCGAGCGCGAAGAACCCGGGAGTCCCCGAGCAGCTCGACGAGCTGGTCCTGTGGGCCACCGAGCGCGAGCCCGCCGAGCGCCCGCTCGACGCGGGGGCGATGCTCGCCCGTCTGCGCGACATCGAGAAGGAGTTGGGCCTCGCGCCGCAGGTGGCGCGGGCCGTCGCCGTCGGCACCGTGGCGGCCAGCGCCGAGGAATCCCGCGAACTGACCAAGGTGCTGCCGCAGACCGCGGTCGTGCCGTCCACCCCGCACGACGACGTCGACAACGCCACGCGCTTGAGCCAGCGCACGCGTCGCCGCACCACGCGCGGCATCTGGCTCTTCGCGCTCGTGCTGATGCTCGCCGCCGGCGCCGCGACCGCCGGATGGTGGTTCGGGTCGGGACCCGGGTCGCTCGTGGCGGTGCCCGACGTCTCACGGATGAGCTTCGCCCAGGCCGAGGCCCTGCTCACCCAGGAGCAGCTCGGCGCCCAGGCGCAGGAGGTCAACGATCGGGAGATTCCGGCGGGCACCACGGTCGGGTCCGACCCCGAGGTCGACGTCCGGCTCGACAAGGGCACCGTGGTCACGGTCTTCGTCTCGATCGGCCCGGCCTCGCACGACCTGCCCGCCCTCGCCGGCAAGGGGACGGACGAGGTCAACGGCATCCTCGAGTCGGCCTACATCGGAGTGTCCGGCACGACGTCGGAGTTCACGGACGCGGGGGCGGGAACCGTACTCGGGGTCAGCATCACCCCGCGCGCCGGTGGCGACGCGATCGACTGCACCCAGGGCTGCACCGTGCTCGAGGGCGATGCGGCCGCGCTCGTGACGTCGCTGGGCCCGATCCCCGACGTGGTGGGGCTCACCACCGCGCAGGCCGAGCGGGCGATGAGCGACGCGCAGCTGCAGACCACCACGTCCGAGGAGTACAGCAACTCCGTTCCGTCGGGCACGGTCATCGGCATCGGCGATCGCGACGGTGGCGGCAACTGGCGCCCGAATGACACCGTCACCCTCCGCGTGTCGATCGGGCCCCGACCGGTGCAGATCCCCGAGAACGTCGTCGGGATGACGATCCGCGAGGCCGTCACCACGCTGCAAGGCCTGGGCTTCGAGGTCAACGCCGGGATCGACGACGGCACGCTCCCCCTCGGCTTCAAGTACTGGGACATCTACAAGGTCCGTTCGACCAACCCCAAGGCGGGAACGAACGCGCCACAGGGCAGCACCGTCACGCTGACGCCCACGCTGTAGCCCTCACCGCACGAGAGACGCCCCCGATCACACGGATCGGGGGCGTCTGTCGTGCAGCCGGGTCAGCGGTTCTCGAGCTCCTCGGCCACGAGGAACGCGAGCTCGAGGCTCTGACGGTGGTTCAGACGCGGATCGCACAGGCTCTCGTAGCGCGTCGCGAGGGTGGCCTCGTCGATCTGCTCCGAGCCGCCGAGGCACTCGGTGACGTCGTCTCCGGTGAGTTCGACATGGATGCCACCGGGGTGCGTGCCCACGGAGCGGTGCGCCTCGAAGAACCCGCGCACCTCGTCGACGACGTCGTCGAAGCGCCGCGTCTTGTACCCCGTCGGCGTGGTGATGCCGTTGCCGTGCATCGGGTCGGTGACCCACAGGGGCGTCGCGCCCGACGCGCGCACGGCCTCGAGCAGCGGCGGAAGGGCGTCGCGGATCTTGCCCGCGCCCATGCGCGTGATGAACGTGAGCCGACCGGGCTCGCGCTCGGGGTCGAGCTTGTCGATGAGGGCAAGCGCCGTCTCGGGCGTCGTCGTCGGGCCCAGCTTGACCCCGATGGGGTTGCGGATCTTCGAGAAGTAGTCGACGTGCGCGCCGTCGAGCTCGCGGGTGCGCTCGCCGATCCACTGGAAGTGCGACGAGGTGTTGTACGCCAGGCCCGTACGCGAGTCGATGCGGGTCATCGGGCGCTCGTAGTCCATGAGCAGACCCTCGTGGCCGGTGTAGAACTCCACGCGCGTCAGCTCGTCGAAGTCCGCGCCGGCGGCCTCCATGAACTTGATCGCACGGTCGATCTCGGCCGCCATGCTCTCGTACGCCTGGTTGGCGGGATTGGACGCGAAGCCCTTGTTCCAGCTGTGGACCTCGCGGAGGTCGGCGAAGCCGCCCTGCGTGAACGCGCGGATCAGGTTCAGCGTCGAAGCGGCGGTGTGGTACCCCTTCAGCAGGCGCGCGGGATCGGCCTTGCGGGACTCCTCGGTGAAGTCGTACCCGTTGACGATGTCGCCGCGGTAGGCGGGGAGGGTCACGTCGCCGCGGGTCTCGGTGTCGCTGGAGCGGGGCTTGGCGAACTGCCCCGCCATCCGGCCCATCTTCACCACGGGCATCGACGCGCCGTAGGTGAGGACGACCGCCATCTGCAGAACGGTCTTGATGCGGTTGCGGATCTGCTCCGCGGTGGCACCGGCGAAGGTCTCGGCGCAATCACCGCCCTGGAGGAGGAAGGCCTGACCGGCGGCGGCCCGGGCCAGACGGTCGCGGAGGATGTCGACTTCGCCGGCGAAGACGAGCGGCGGAAGGGTGGCCAGTTCGGCGGATGCCGCGGCCACCGCGGCCTCGTCATACCACTGGGGCTGCTGCTTGATGGGCAGGGTCCGCCAGTGGTCGAGGTCGTGGAGCTGCTGATTCACCCCTGAAGTCTAGTGGCGGGCCGACGGCGCCTTCGCCGCCTGCGCACTGGCCAGACGGTCCTTCACCGTGGAGGCGTACACGTCCTCGTACCGCTGCTCGCCGAGCCGTTGGAGGGCCACCATGATCTCGTCCGTGACCGAGCGGAGGATGTAGCGATCGCTCTCCATCCCCTCGAACCGCGAGAAGTCGAGTGGTTCGCCGATGACGATCCCCACCCGCCCGACGCGCGGCAGGCGCTGGCCGATCGGCATGACCGCACCGGTGTCGACCATCACGACGGGGATGACGGGCACGCGCGCTTCGAGCGCCATGCGCGCGATCCCTGTGCGTCCGCGGTACAGGGTGCCGTCGGGGCTGCGGGTGCCCTCGGGGTAGATCCCGAGGAGCTCGCCGCGGCCGAGGACGCCGAGGCCCGTGTTCAGGGAGGCCTCGGAGGCCTTGCCGCCCGAGCGGTCGATCGGAAGCTGCCCCGTGGCCGTGAAGAACAGGCGCGTCGCCCAGCCCTTGAGACCGCGCCCCGTGAAGTAGTCGCTCTTGGCGAGGAAGGCCATGCGCCGGTCGATCATGAGCGGGAGGAAGATCGAGTCCGAGAACGACAGGTGGTTGCTGGCGAGGATCGCCGCGCCGTCGCCGGGGATGTTCCGTCGGCCCACGATCCACGGACGGAACACGGCCTTGATGACCGGTCCGATGACCACGTACTTCATGAGCCAGTAGAACATCGTCAGCGCTCCTTCCCGGCGAGGTCGGCGACCCCGATGAGACCGGCGTCGTTGCCCAGCCGCGCGATCGTGAATTCCGCCACCGGACGTTCACCGTACCCCGGGAGAGAGGTCTCGTACGCGAGCTTCACCGGCACGAGCAGATCGGCGCCCAGCTGCGCCACTCCCCCGCCGATCACGAACAGCTCGGGGTCGAGGACCGCCTGGAAACCACCGCACGCCTCGCCGAGGGCCGTCGCCACGCGCCGCAGCGCCTCGAGCGCACCGGCGTCGCCGGCGAGCACCAGGCGTGAGACCGCGGGCCCCGGGATCGCCCCCTTCTCCGCACGGACGGCGGCCAGTGCCGCTCCGATGCCGCCCTCGTCGGCGATCGCGTTGGCCTCGCGCTGCAGCGCGCGGCCGGAGGCGTACTGCTCGAGGCATCCGTTCTGCCCGCATCCGCACGGGTGCCCGCCGCGGACGAAGCGCAGGTGGCCGAGCTCGGCGCCGATGCCGTGGCCGCCGCGGAACAGCTCGCCGTCGGAGACGACGGCCCCGCCGACGCCGGTGCCCATGGTGAGCATGACCATGTCGCGGACGCCCTGACCGGCACCGAAGCGGTACTCGCCCCACCCGGCGGCGTTGGCGTCGTTCTCGATCGTCACCGGCGTGTCCAGGCGCCCCTCGAGGCGGGCGCGCAACGGCTCGTCGCGCCAGTCGATGTTCGGGGCGTAGATGACGGTGCTGCGGTCGCGGCTGATGAACCCGGCCGCGGCGACGCCGATGGCGTGCACCTCGTACGAGCGACGGAGGTGATCGGCCATGTCGACGACGGCATCCACGAGCGCGGCGGGATCGATCGGGGTGTCCACCCGGAGCTTCTCGACGATCGTGCCGTCCTCGTCGACCACTCCCCCGGCGATCTTCGTGCCGCCGATGTCGATACCGATGTTGCGCACCGCGCTCCCCTCCCGGCAAGCCCCGCGGCTCGGCCCGCAGCAGTCTAGTCATCAGCGCGGAACCGCGCCGACACCGCCGGGGCCGCCGGGGGCGGCGGCGACGTACGACTAGACTCGTCGGACCGATCGACCTTCTTTCCGGTACACAAAGGAGTTGCCGTGATCCAGTTCGACCTTCCTCCCGTCGTTCCCGCCGACCCGTCCGCGAACGCGTCCGACCTGCTCGCCGACCGGGTGGCGGCGACGCCCGACCGGGCGCTGTTCGCCGTTCCCGACGGCTCCGGCTGGCGCGACGTCTCCGCCCGCGACTTCGAGCATCAGGTCGTCGCCCTCGCGAAGGGTTTCGTCGCCGCAGGCATCCAACCCGGCGAGAAGGTGGGGTTCATCGCGCGCACGACCTACGACTGGACGCTCGTGGACTTCGCGCTCTTCTACGCCGGCGCCGTCATGGTGCCCGTGTACGAGACGAGCTCGCCCACGCAGATCTCGTGGATCCTCTCCGACTCCGGCGCGACTGCCGCGATCGTGGAGTCCCCCGAACACGCGCAGCGCCTCGACGAGGTGCGCAGCGACCTCCCGCTGGTGCGCGAGGTGTGGGCAATGCACGCCGGAGACCTCGATGCGCTCGTCTCGCGCGGGAAAGACGTCGAGGATGCCGAGATCGCCCGCCGCCGCGCGATCGCCAACAGCTCCGACATCGCGACGCTGATCTACACCTCGGGCTCGACCGGTCGCCCGAAGGGCTGCGTCCTCACGCACGGCAACTTCGTCGAGCTCGCCCGCAACTCCGCCAAGGCGCTGCACGAGGTCGTCGAGACGCCCGGCGCCTCCACTCTGCTGTTCATCACCACCGCGCACGTGTTCGCCCGCTTCATCTCCCTGCTGAACGTGCACGCCGGCGTGAAGACGGGCCACCAGCCCGACACCAAGCAGCTGCTCCCCGCGCTCGGATCCTTCCAGCCGACGTTCCTCCTGGCCGTTCCGCGCGTGTTCGAGAAGGTCTACAACTCGGCGGAGCAGAAGGCCGAAGCCGGCGGCAAGGGCAAGATCTTCCGCGCCGCCGCTGCGGCGGCCATCGAGCATTCCGAGCGCGAGCAACAGGGCAAGTCGATCCCCCTCCTGCTGAAGATCAAGTTCGCCCTGTTCGACCGGCTGGTGTACTCGAAGCTCCGCGCCGCCATGGGCGGGCGCATCGTCTACGCCGTCTCGGGCTCGGCCCCCCTCGGCCCGCGACTGGGCCACTTCTTCCGCAGTCTCGGCGTGGTGATCCTCGAGGGCTACGGCCTCACCGAGACGACGGCTCCCGCGACCGTGAACCTGGCGACGAAGTCGAAGATCGGCACCGTAGGCCCCGTCCTGCCGGGCGTGGGAGTACGCCTCGCGGACGACGGCGAGATCCAGGTGCGCGGCATCAACGTGTTCGCCGAATACTGGCGCAACCCCGAGGCCACCGCCGAGGCGTTCGACGGCGAATGGTTCAAGACCGGCGACATCGGCGCGTTCGACGCCGACGGCTTCCTCTCGATCACGGGCCGCAAGAAGGAGATCATCGTCACGGCCGGCGGCAAGAACGTCGCCCCCGCCGCGCTCGAGGACCCCATCCGCGCCAACCCGATCGTCGGTCAGGTCGTCGTCGTGGGTGACCACAAGCCGTTCATCTCCGCGCTCGTGACCCTCGACCCCGAGATGCTGCCGACCTGGCTCGCGAACAACGGGCTCCCGGCCGACCTGTCGCTCGCCGACGCGGCGACGAACGAGAAGGTGCGCGCCGAGGTGCAGGGGGCGATCGATCGGGCGAACACGCGGGTCTCCCGTGCGGAGTCGATCCGCAAGTTCACGATCCTCCCCACGGAGTGGACGGAGGCGAGCGGTCACCTCACGCCGAAGATGAGCATCAAGCGCAACGTCATCGTCTCCGACTTCGCCGACGCGATCGAAGACATCTACGCGGTGCCGATCAACACCACGAACGTCTCGCTGCCCTGACGCGAAACACGGAACGGCCCGGCTCCTCACAGGAGCCGGGCCGTTCCGTTGTCGGGGAGACGCGTCAGAACCAGTCGCTCTCGCGGATCTGCCGCATCGCTTCCCGCCGGCTCTCGGCCGGCAGGCGCGAAAGGTAGAGCTTGCCGTCCAGGTGGTCGGTTTCGTGCTGCAACGCTTGAGCGAGGAGACCCTCGCCCTCGAGCACGACCTCGTCACCGTCGAGGTCGATGCCGACGACCTTCGCCCACGGGTAGCGCAGGGCTTCGTGCCAGATGCCGGGGACGGAGAGGCATCCCTCCCCCACCAGCTCCGGCTCGCCGCGCGTCTCGACGAGGACGGGGTTCAGCACGTAGCCGATGTCGCCGTCGATGTTGTAGCTGAACGCCCGGAGGCCGACACCGATCTGCGGGGCGGCGACACCGGCGCGCCCCGGAGGCTCGACCGTGTCGACCAGGTCGCGGACGAGGGCCCGGATGCCGTCGTCGATCGTCTCGATCGGCGCACTGGGCGCGCGCAGGACGGGGTCGCCGAAGAGACGGATGGGACGGACGGTCATGCCACGGCCGCCGGGGTCCGGAGTCCCTCCACCACGGCAGCGGCGAGTTCGCGCGCGGCCTGCCGCGTCGCCGGCTGCAGATCGCGGAAGGCGATCGCGCTCCCGGCGGCGACATGGCTGTCGTACGGCATCCGGATGACGGCGCGCACGCGGCTGCGGAAGTGCGCCTCGAGCTCGCTCTCGCGCACGAGCGGGACGCCCGGTCGGGCGTTGTTGAGCACGACGACGGCGCCGCGCACGCGCTCGGCGTACCCGTTGGTCTCCAGCCAGGTGAGCGTCTCGGAGGCGAGGCGGGCCTCGTCGACGGACAACCCTGCCACCACGACCAGCGAGTCGGCGAGTTCGAGCGTCGCCTCCATGACGGAGTGGACGATTCCCGTGCCGGTGTCCGTGAGCACGATCGAGTAGTAGTGAGCGGCGACGTCGGCGACCCGGCGGTAGTCCTCGTCGCTGAACGCCTCGGAGACGCGGGGATCGGAATCGGATGCCAGGACGTCCAGACGCGTCGAGTCGCGGGCGACGATCGACGACACGTCGCTGTAGCCCTCGACCTCGTCGTGGGCGCGCACGAGATCACGTACGGTACGGCCGTTGGCGCGGCCGACACGGTCGGCGAGGGTACCGCGGTCGGGGTTGGCGTCCACGGCGATCACACGGTCGTCGCGCGCGTCGGCGAGGGCCATGCCCAGGAGCGAGGTGACCGTGGTCTTCCCCACGCCGCCCTTGCGCGACAGGACCGGGACGAAACGGGCCTCGCCCGCCAGCGGCGCGCCGATCCGACGGTCGAGGTCCTTGCGGGCACGGGCGCGACGGCCGTCACCGAGGTTGATGCGGTGGCGCGACACCGAGTACACCAGCTGCTGCCACAGCCCCTCGGGCTCGGGCCGGGCGATCTGGCGCGGGTCGAGGAGACGGTCGGCAGTGAGGAGGTCGGGGCTCTCGCGCGTGTCGTCGATCTCGCCGAGGCGCTTGGAGGCCAGCGTGACGTCGGCACCCGGCGTGCGCACTCGCTCGGTGGCGTGGACGCGGCCGACGCGCGCGGCCTCGTCGGCCTGGTGCACCTCTCGACGCGTGAGGGGAACGGTGCCGATCACTCCCGTGGCGGCCAGTTCGGCGCGGGTACGGGGCACGGGCCCGGTGGACGGCGCGGAGGCGACTCCCTCGTCGGTGGCGGCCGGGGAAGCGGCCTCCGAATCGACGGCGACGGGCTCGGGCTCGGGCTCCGCGGTGACCGGCTCCGAGGCGAGGGCGCTCTCGTGCTCCACCGCCGACTCCGGCTCGTGCAGCGCGACGGGCTCGGCGGCCGGCTCCGGCTCGGTCGCGGGCTCCGCGACGACGGAGGCGCCGGGCTCGTCGTCACGGGTCTCGGCCTGCTGCTCGCGCCCCGCGTCCGTCTCGCGCGCGGTCGGCGATTCGATCGCCTCTCCGGCGTCGTCGGCCTCCGCGAGGTCATGGGGTTCGTCGACGGCGGCGACCTCCGGGGCGTCGTCCGCGTCCGCGACGGCGGGCTCCGGCTCGGCGGCGATCGGCTCCTCTTCGGCGGCGTCGAGGTCGTCGTCGACTCCGTCCGCGGAGAGCACCTCGACGGCATCCTCCTCCGCCGGCGTGACGCCCGAGGCGTCCTCGGCCTCGGCATCCGCCTCCGCGCGCACGGGGAGAGGCTCGACCGAGGCTTCGTCCTCGGCTGCGACGTCGTCATCGTGGACGATCTCGGCCTCGTGGACCTCGGCGTCGTCCGCGGGGCCCTCGTGCGGCTCGAGGACGATGTCGCCGGTCGGCGGTTCCCCGAGCTCCGAGTCATCTGCGGGGGCGGCGACCTCGGGGTCGGGAACGTGCGTGAGAAGCGGGAGCTCGTCGGCGTCGGGCACATGCACGATGCCGACGACCTCGAAGGCGCGGGACTCGGGGTCGATGACCGGCATCTCGTCCTCGACGACGTCGTCGTCGACGTCGTCGTCGTCGGACACCGGGAGGTCGACGTTGACCTGTGCGATGTGCTCGCCGAGGATGCTGATGCTGGTGGTGTCGAGGTTTCCGCTGTCGTCGAGGACACCGTGTTCGGCGCCGTCGTCGGGGGTCTCGTCGGTGCGGTCGGGGGTCACTGCCGTCTCCAAAGAAAAAGAGGGCGCGAACAGCGCCCCCTTTCAGGCTACTGCGAGGGACGGACGACGAGCAAAAGGTCGCCCGCTTCCACCTGCTGCGTGGGCGCGACCGTGAGTCGCTCGACGACGCCGTCGACCGGGCTCGTGATCGCCGCCTCCATCTTCATGGCCTCGATCGAGGCGACCGCCTGCCCGGCGGCGACACGGTCGCCCGCGGCGGCCTTCAGGGTGACCACACCGGAGAACGGGGCGGCCACCTGGCCGGGCTTGGACGTGTCGGCCTTCTCGGCCTGGCGCGCCTGCACGTCGATCGAGCGGTCCCGCACGAACACCGGCCGCAGCTGGCCGTTCAGGGTGGTCATGACGGTGCGCATGCCCTTGTCGTCCGCGTCGCCGATGGCTTCGAGACCGACGAACAACTGCACGCCGCGCTCGATCTCGACCGTGTGCTCCTCGCCGGCACGGAGGCCGTAGAGGTAGTCGGCCGTGTCGAGCACGCTGAGGTCGCCGTACGCCGCCCGCGTCTCGAGGAACGTGCGGGTCGGAGCGGGGAACAGCAGCGCGTTCAGGCGGGCGCGTCGCGTCGCCGCGTCGCCGGCGAGGGCCGCGGTGTCCTCGGGCGTGAGCGGTGTGACACCGGGCTTCACGTCGCGACCGGCGAGCACCTTCGAGCGGAATGGCTCGGGCCAGCCGCCGGGAAGGTCGCCCAGCTCGCCCGCCATGAACGACACCACCGAATCGGGGACGTCGTACTTCTCCGGGTTGCGCTCGAAGTCGTCCGGGTCGGCCTTCACCGCGGCCAGGTGAAGCGCGAGGTCGCCCACGACCTTGGACGAGGGGGTGACCTTCGGGACGCGACCGAGGATGCGGTTCGCCGCCGCGTACATGTCCTCGATGAGCTCGAAGTCGTCGGCGAGACCGAGCGCGATGGCCTGCTGCCGAAGGTTCGAGAGCTGCCCGCCCGGGATCTCGTGGTGGTACACGCGACCGGTGGGGCCGGGCAGACCCGATTCGAACGGGCGGTACAGGTGGCGCACCGCCTCCCAGTACGGCTCGAGGTCGGACACCGCGGCGAGATCGAGACCGGTGTCGCGCTCGGTGTGCGCGAGAGCGGCGACGAGAGCCGACAGGGACGGCTGACTCGTGGTGCCCGACATGGGCGCGGCCGCGGCGTCCACGGCATCCGCCCCCGCCGCCGAGGCGGCCAGCAGGGTCGCGAGCTGACCGCCGGCGGTGTCGTGCGTGTGGACGTGCACGGGCACGTCGAACCGCTCGCGCAGAGCCGTCACCAGGCGGGCCGCCGCCGCAGGACGCAGGAGACCCGCCATGTCCTTGACCGCGAGGATGTGCGCACCCGCCTCGACGATCTGCTCGGCCAGGCGCAGGTAGTAGTCGAGCGTGTAGAGGTCTTCGCCCGGGTCGAGCAGGTCGCCGGTGTAGCAGACGGCGACCTCGGTGACGGCGGTGCCGGTGGCCAGGACCGCGTCGATTGCGGGACGCATCTGCGAGACGTCGTTGAGCGCGTCGAAGATCCGGAAGATGTCGATCCCGGATGCCGCGGCCTCGGCGACGAACGCGTCCGTCACCTCCGTCGGGTACGGGGTGTAGCCGACGGTGTTGCGTCCGCGCAGGAGCATCTGGATGGCCACGTTCGGCAGAGCCTGACGGAGCACGTCGAGACGTTCCCACGGGTCTTCGCCGAGGAAACGGAGGGCGACGTCGTAGGTCGCCCCACCCCACGCCTCCACGGACAGCAGCTGCGGGGTGAGCCGGGCCACGTAGGGGGCGACCCGCGCGAGGTCGCGCGTGCGCACGCGCGTCGCGAGGAGCGACTGGTGCGCGTCGCGGAACGTCGTCTCGGTGACGGCGAGGGCGGTCTGCTCGCGCAGCGCCCGCGCGAAGCCCGCGGGACCCAGCTCCTGGAGGCGCTGACGCGAGCCGGCGGGAGCCGGGGCGGCGAGATCGATGACGGGGAGCTTGCTGCCCGGCTCGACGGAGAGCGGGTTGTCGCCGTTGGGACGGTTGACCGTGGTGTCGACGAGCCACGACAGCACCTTCGTGCCGCGGTCCTTCGATTCGCGGCCGCGGAGCAGCTCGGGGCGCTCGTCGATGAAGGACGTGCTCAGGTCGCCAGCGACGAATGCGGGGTCGTCCAGCACCGCCTGCAGGAACGGGATGTTCGTCGAGACGCCGCGGATGCGGAACTCCGCGAGCGCGCGACGGGCGCGGGCGACCGCGGCCGGGAAGTCGCGTCCGCGGCACGTGAGCTTGGACAGCATGGAGTCGAAGTGGGGGCTGATCTGCGACCCCGCCGCGGTGGTGCCGCCGTCCAGGCGCACACCGGCGCCGCCCGGCGAGCGGTAGGTCGTGATCTTGCCCGTGTCGGGACGGAAGCCCTGCGTCGGGTCCTCCGTCGTGATGCGGCACTGCAGCGCGGCACCACGGAGGCGGATCTGGTCCTGCGTGAGCTGGAGGTCGGCGAGCGTCTGCCCCGCGGCGATGCGCATCTGCGACTGGACGAGATCCACGTCCGTGACCTCCTCGGTCACGGTGTGCTCGACCTGGATGCGCGGGTTCATCTCGATGAAGACGACCTCGCCCGCCCGGGGTCCCGCCGTCTCGAGCAGGAACTCCACGGTGCCGGCGTTCTGGTAGCCGATCGAGCGCGCGAACGCGACGGCGTACCGGTGCAGGTCTGCGCGCACGGTGTCGTCGAGGTTCGGGGCCGGCGCGATCTCGATCACCTTCTGGTGACGGCGCTGCACCGAGCAGTCCCGCTCGAAGAGATGGACCGTCTCGCCCGTGGCATCCGCCAAGATCTGCACCTCGACGTGACGCGGACGCTGCACGGCCTGCTCGAGGAACATCCGCGGGTCGCCGAACGCGCTCTGCGCCTCGCGCATCGCCTCGGCCAGGGCCGGAGCGAGTTCGCCGAGGGACTCCACGCGGCGCATGCCGCGCCCGCCGCCGCCGGCCACGGCCTTCGCGAACAGCGGGAACCCGATCTCGTCCGCCTGGGCGACGAGCGCGTCCACGTCGTCGGAGGCCGGCGTCGAGCGCAGCACCGGCACTTCGGCGGCGACGGCGTGCTCCTTCGCCGTCACCTTGTTGCCGGCCATCGAGAGCACGTCGGCCGGCGGGCCGATGAAGGTGATGCCGTGCGCGGCAGCCTTCTCGGCCAGCTCGGGGTTCTCCGACAGGAATCCGTAGCCGGGGTAGATGGCATCCGCCCCGCACTCGCGGGCGACGCGGATGATCTCATCGACGTCGAGATAGGCGCGCACCGGGTGCCCGCGCTCCCCGATCTGGTACGCCTCGTCGGCTTTCAGTCGGTGCAGCGACGCGCGATCCTCGTAGGGGTAGACCGCGACGGTGCGGGCTCCCACCTCGTAGGCGGCGCGGAACGCGCGGATGGCGATCTCTCCGCGATTGGCGACCAGGATTTTCGAGAACATGCACACCCTCACGTCAATGCGGCGGAGCTGAATGTGCTCACAGCCTAGGGGAAGGTAACGTAGACGCTCGTGCACGTACTCTCCGTCAGCTCATTGAAAGGCGGGGTCGGCAAGACGACCGTGACGCTCGGGCTGGCCTCCGCCGCCTTCGCACGTGGCGTTCGCACTCTCGTCGTCGACCTCGACCCGCAGTCCGATGTGTCCACCGGTATGGACATCCAGGTCGCCGGCCGGCTGAACATCGCCGACGTCCTGGCCAACCCCAAGGAGAAGGTCGTCCGTCAGGCGATCACCTCCAGCGGATGGGCGAAGGTCCACCCCGGCACGATCGACGTGCTCATCGGCAGCCCGTCCGCCATCAACTTCGACGGTCCGCACCCGAGCGTGCGCGACGTCTGGAAGCTCGAGGAGGCCCTCGCGACGATCGAGTCCGAGTACGACCTCGTGCTGATCGACTGCGCGCCGTCGCTGAACGCGCTGACCCGCACGGCGTGGGCTGCCAGCGATCGCGTCATCGTCGTGACCGAGCCGGGCCTCTTCTCGGTCGCCGCCGCCGACCGCGCCCTGCGCGCCATCGAGGAGATCCGTCGCGGCCTCTCCCCGCGCCTCCAGCCGCTCGGCGTCGTGGTCAACCGCGTGCGTCCGCAGTCGATCGAGCACCAGTTCCGCATCAAGGAGCTGCGCGACATGTTCGGGCCGCTCGTGCTGAACCCGCAGCTTCCCGAGCGCACGTCGCTGCAGCAGGCGCAGGGAGCGGCCAAGCCGCTGCACGTCTGGCCCGGCGACTCCGCGCAGGAGCTGGCCGCCGACTTCGACGCCCTGCTGGACCGCATCGTCCGCACCGGCCGCATCCCCGTGGCGTCCGACGCTCCGCAGGCGTAGCGCCGCGCGCGTGAGGGGTCAAGCCTGAGGAAACGAAAGACCCCCGGATGCCGAGGCATCCGGAGATCTTTCGTAAGGGGGGCTGTCAGGCGGTGCGGGCGGCGCGACGGGCTGCGAGTTCGTCGACGGTGTCGGGCTGCGCCTTCTCGAAGTCGACGAGCGTCGACTCGACCTCGCGCAGCACCTTGCCGACGGCGATGCCGAAGACGCCCTGGCCACGGCTCACGAGGTCGATGACCTCGTCGTTCGACGTGCAGAGGTAGACCGACGCGCCGTCGCTCATCAGCGTCGTGCCCGCGAGATCGCGGATGCCGGCCGCGCGGAGCTGATCGACCGCGGTGCGGATCTGCTGCAGCGAGATGCCCGTGTCGAGCAGACGCTTGACGAGCTTCAGGACGAGGATGTCGCGGAAACCGTACAGCCGCTGCGAGCCGGAACCGCTCGCTCCGCGGACGGTCGGGACCACGAGTTCGGTGCGGGCCCAGTAGTCGAGCTGGCGGTAGGTGATGCCGGCGGCCCGGGCAGCCACCGCGCCGCGGTAGCCCGTGTCGTCGTCCATCTCGGGAAGACCGTCGGTGAAGAGGAGATCGGTGGCGAACCGTGGTTCACCGAGTGCGTCGCCAGCGTTCATGCTCGCGTTCCTCCTCATCGGCTCGTTGCTTCCACGCTAGATCAGCCAGGGTCCCCCGGCAACGACATCCGACGCGCGGAGGTCGGCGTGTCGCGATCAGGACAGGATCCGGTCGATCGCTTCGCGCACGAACAGGGTCCGGACCTCGTCCAGACGCGCCGCCAGCTCGGGCGCGAGCTCGCTCGCGCGCGCGCGGGATGCCGCATCCGGTCGCCGCAGCAACGCGGAGAGGGCGGATTCGACGAGCGCCGCCTCGCGCTCGGCACTCTGCCGGAGCGAGCGGACGTGGCGCGGCTCGATGCCGTGCCGGTCGAGGGCGACGAGCGTACGCAGCAGCGACACGGTCTGCTCGGGATAGGTCTCGGCCCCGGTGATCACGCCGGTGCTGATGGCGTCGTTCAGGAGCTGGGGCGCAGCCCCCGCGGCCGAGAGCAGCTCGTCGCGGCGATAGCGTCGCGGGGCGTTCGTCATCGACGCGATCGCGGTCGGGGGTGCGGGGTTGCGGCCCGCGTCGACGTCGGCGAGGTACTCGCGGATGACGGCGAGCGGAAGATAGTGGTCGCGCTGCAGCGTGAGCGCGAGACGCAGGCGCTCGAGGTCGGCCGGCGAGAATTTGCGGTAGCCGGAGTCGGTGCGCGTCGGGGAGACGATCCCCTGCACTTCGAGGAACCGCAGTTTGCTGGAGGACAGCGCGGGGAACTCGGGGGTGAGCCGCGCGAGGACCTGTCCGATGCTCAACAGCCCCGAGGCCGCCGTCCGACCGCGGGCGGGGGCTGCCGCCATCAGTGCTCTGCCGACGGGAGGTCGACGGGCGAACCGAAGAAGTTCAGACGGAACTTGCCGATGCGCACCTCGGCGCCGTTCACCAGCGCGGAGCGGTCGACGCGCTCCCCGTTGACGTAGCTGCCGTTGAGCGAGCGCTGGTCGACGATCTCGAAGGCGGATCCCGCCCGGGTGATCTCGGCGTGACGACGCGAGACGGTGACGTCGTCGAAGAAGATGTCGGCCTCGGGATGGCGACCCACGGTCGTCACATCGGTGTCGAGCAGGTAGCGCGCACCCGTCGTGGGACCGGAGCGGACGATCAGGAGCGCGGCACCCGAGGGCAGCGCCTCGATGGCCTCGAGCTCGGCCTCGTTGAGGTCGGCGCCGAAGGGGACGAACGACAGGTCGGCATCGTGACCGAACGTCTGCGTCGTGTCGTTCGAGCGGTCGGACGCGGAGGCGTCCGCGGCGCGGCGGATGTCGTCGCGCTCGAATCTGCGGGTCTCGTCCACGGCTTCTCCTTCATTTCCACCATAGTCGACCGACTCCGAGCCGGAGTGGCCGTTCGACCCTCGCACAGGCCATGGAATGTATGTGTTCTTCCCACGTCGACGGTGCGGACCGCTTTCGGGTAGCGGCTCGGTGCGACGGGGGACACTCGAACCTATCCACCCCGGGTCGGCCCTGTCGAGTCCAGGTCACCCCGCGCGTCATCCGTCGGCGACGCCCGTTGTCAGGTCTCGCCCGGACGATCTCGCTAGGGTCGGGGGCGTGACCACGACCTCCGCGCCGCGTCGGCGCACTCTGCCCGCCGTCCTCGCCGCGGCCGCCGTCGCGCTCGCGGCGCTTCTCGTCCCGGCATCCCCGGCCTTCGCGCACGACGAACTGGTGTCCTCCGATCCGTCCGCGGACGCGGTGCTGGACGCCCTGCCGGCGCAGATCACCCTGAGCTACAGCGCCGACATCCTCGATTCCGAGGGCGCGACTGTGATCCAGGTGACGGATGCCGCCGGCACCTCTCTCACCGACGGGGCGCCGACGGTGTCGGGCACGGTCGTCACCCAGGGTCTGGCGGGAACGGCGTCCGGCGCCGTGACCGTCGTGTGGCGCGTCGTCTCCAGCGACGGCCACCCCATCGACGGGACCTTCTCGTTCACCGTGCCGGCCGCCCCGACCCCGACCCCGACGGCCACCCCCACCGCGACCCCGTCGGCGACGCCGACGCCCGAGCCCACGGTCACGGTGACGGCCACGAGCGCCCCGACCGAGAACGCCTCGGAGGCCTCTCCCCTGCCGTGGATCCTGCTGGCCGTGGCCCTCCTCGTCGTCGTGGGACTCGTGGTCTGGCTGTTCGTCGTCCGTGGCCGCCGAGGCTCCACGGGAAGCGGCTCCGCGGGGACCGCCGGACGATAGGCTGAGAGCATGCCTCATTACGATCTGGTCATTCTTGGTGCGGGTCCCGGCGGGTACGTCGCAGCCGTGCGCGGCGCGCAGCTGGGGCTGTCGGTCGCGGTCATCGAAGAGAAGTACTGGGGCGGTGTGTGCCTCAACGTCGGCTGCATCCCCTCCAAGGCGCTGCTGCGCAACGCCGACCTCGCCCACACGTTCCACGCGAAGGCCGACCTGTTCGGCATCTCCGGCGACGTGCACTTCGACTTCGGCAAGGCCTTCGACCGCTCGCGCTCGGTCGCGGCCGGCCACGTCAAGGGCATCCACTACCTGATGAAGAAGAACAAGGTCACCGAATACGAGGGCCGCGGACACTTCGTCGACGCGCACACGCTGGATGTGACCAAGGCGGACGGCTCGAAGGAGCAGGTCACCTTCGACAACGTCATCATCGGCACCGGCTCCACGGTGCGCCTCCTCCCCGGTGTGACCCTCTCCGAGAACGTCGTGACCTACGAGGAGCAGATCCTCACCCGCGACCTCCCCGGCTCGATCGTCATCGTCGGCGCCGGCGCGATCGGCATGGAGTTCGCGTACGTCCTGACGAACTACGGCGTGAAGGTCACGATCATCGAGTTCCTCGACCGTGCCCTCCCGAACGAGGACGCCGAGGTCTCCAAGGAGATCCAGAAGCAGTACAAGGGCTACGGCGTCGACATCCTCACCTCCACGAAGGTCGAGTCGGTCACCGACCACGGCGACAAGGTCACCGTCACGTACACCGGCAAGGACGGTGCGCAGGGCTCCATCGACACCGACCGCGTGCTCATGTCGATCGGCTTCGCCCCCAAGGTCGACGGGTTCGGTCTGGAGAACACGGGCGTGAAGCTCACCGAGCGCGGCGCGATCGACATCGACGACCACATGCGCACGAACGTCCCGCACATCTACGCGATCGGCGACGTCACCGCCAAGCTGCAGCTCGCGCACGTCGCCGAGGCGCAGGGCGTGGTCGCGGCCGAGACCATCGCGGGCGCCGAGACGCAGACCCTCGGGGACTACCGCAACATGCCCCGCGCCACCTTCTGCAACCCGCAGGTCGCCTCCTTCGGCCTCACGGAGCAGCAGGCCCGCGACGCCGGTCACGACATCAAGGTCGCGAAGTTCCCCTTCTCGGCCAACGGCAAGGCGAACGGCCTCGGCGAGCCCGTCGGCTTCGTCAAGCTCGTCGCCGACGCCGAGACGCTCGAACTCATCGGCGGCCACCTCATCGGCCCCGACGTGTCCGAGCTCCTGCCCGAGCTGACGCTGGCGCAGAAGTGGGACCTCACCGCCCTCGAGGCGGCCCGCAACGTCCACACGCACCCGACGCTCTCGGAGGGCCTGCAGGAGGCCTTCCACGGCCTCGTCGGCCACATGATCAACCTCTGATCCTCAGAACGACGAAAGCCCGCCCGGTTCGCCGGGCGGGCTTTCGTCGTTCTCGAGCGGTCAGTGGCCGAGTGCGCGGGCCAGCTTCGACCCGGATGCCGCGGGCCGGCCGCCGGCGGCGAAGACGGCGGCATCCACCGCCGTGAACAGCGCCGCGCGACCCGCCTGGTCTGCGGGACCGGCGGGGCCGAGCTCGACCTCCCACTCCCGCCAGGCGGACTCCACGCCGCGGCGTTCGTCCCGGGCGCGGACGCGGTCGTCGACGAACTCCGCGACGACCCCGCCCTCGGCGTCGAGCAGGGCGTAGGCGGTGCGGTGGTTGCGGACGCGGGCGAGCGGCAGGAACGGTCCTCGCGCCCACGCCGCCACGGCATCCTGGATCTCGTCGGGTACGACCGGATCGGCGTCGGGATCGCCGAGGTCGCCGAGCGGCCACTGCGTCTCGGAGCGACCGCCCTCGGCGGGGGCCTTGATGTGCCACCCCTCGTCGGGGCCGCCCTGCCGACGGCGCACGGCGACGCCGTTGCGCGCCAGGTCGGCTCCGGCGGTGTCGACGTACCGCGCGTCGAGGTCGCGCGGCTCGGCCTCACCCACGCGGGCGACGCCGGGAACCCCCGACCAGTCCGGGAGGGGCGTGTCGGTGTCGACGTCGTACTTCGACTCGATCTCGACCGACGACGAACCCGGCGCGCTCTTGCTCAATCGTCGCGTCCGTCGGCGTCCGGGTTGATGTCCTCGGTCTCTTCGACGTAGGCGAAGACGGCCTGCGTGGGTCCGTCGGAATCGCCGGTGTGCTCGAGGCCGCCGTCCCGGCGGTAGACGAGCTGCCCTTCGCTGTAGGGAAGGATCAGCGAGTCGTCGGACTCGTTCTCGAGCGGGATCACCTGCCCGTCGAGCGGGCCTCCGGTCAGTCGTGCAATAGCCATGGCCCCAGCGTAGACCGGCCCCTTCGCCGCGGCCCGCGCCTTGACACCCCTCCCCTAGACTCGCTCGGGTGACGAGCGCGGACCTCCCCGGCGACAAGCCCTTCGTGCTCCTCGCGACCCGCGCGCAGGACGTCCCCGCCGACGAGGAGTACGCGCTCTTCCTCCGTTTCACCGGCCTCCCGCCCGAGCGGTTGCGGCGCGTCCGGCTCGAGCGCGAGCCCCTGCCCGAGTTCGACCTCGACGACGTCGCGGGCATCCTGGTGGGCGGAAGCCCGTTCAACGCCTCCGACCCGTGGGACGAGAAGTCCGCGGTGCAGCGGCGGGTCGAAGCCGAGATGGCGGCGCTCGTCGACGAGGTCGTCGCCCGCGACGCGCCGTTCCTGGGCGCCTGCTACGGCGTCGGTACCCTCGGCACCCACCTGGGCGCGCCGATCGACGGCGTCCACTCGGAGCCGATCAGCGTCGTGGACGTGTCGCTGACCGAAGCCGGGCGCACCGATCCGCTCCTCGCCGGCCTCCCCCCGACCTTCCCCGCCTTCGTCGGACACAAGGAGGCGATCTCGGCCCTACCGGCCACGGCGACGCTCCTCGCCTCCTCCCCCACGTGCCCCGTCCAGATGTTCCGCGTCGGAGAGAACGTCTACGCCACGCAGTTCCACCCCGAGCTCGATCTGGACGGCATCGTCACGCGCATCCACGCGTACGCGTCGTACGGGTACTTCGCGGCGGACGAACTCGACCTCACCCTCGCCGCCGTCCGGCGCTCCCCGGTGACGGCCACCGGACGGATCCTCCGCACGTTCGTGGAGCGCTACGCGCGCTGAACGGCGCCCCGGCGGGAAGCGGCCGGCCCGACCGCCCCACGTCGCGCGGCGCTAGGCCCGCTCGGGCGAGGAGCGCCGCACGACCGGCACGGCCGCCGTGATCGCGGGGTGCACGCGCCGCAGCTGCGGCTCGAGTCCGAGGTCGACCAGCACGAGGCGGCCGGAGAGGCGGGGGCCGTACCCGCGGAGCAGACCCGCCTTGACCGCGCCGAACGTCACCGTGGTCTCGGCGGGGAGGACGGCGGCATCCGCTTCGCCCGAGTCGGGGTGGAGTCCGCTGGGGACGTCCACGGCCACGACCCGCACCCGCCCCGCGACCACCGCCGGCAGCAGGGCCTCGACGACCGCGCGCGCGGTGCCCCGCAGCCGCGGATCGGCGGAGGCCCCGATGCCGAGGATGCCGTCGAGCACCAGGACGTGGTCGGGATCGGACGCGCAGATCTCGGACGCGTCCCGCAGCCGAGCGCCCGCCGCGAGGGCCGTGTCGAGCGCCTCGCGATGCACGCGGTCCCGGGTGAGCACGACGTCGACGCGGGTGCCCGCGCGGGCGATATCCGCGGCGGCGAAGAGCGCGTCGCCGCCGTTGTCACCGGACCCGGCCAGGACGAGGACCGGGCCGGGTGTGCGGGCGAGTTCGTCGGCGACGACGGCGGCCAGGGCCCGCGCCGCCTCGCGCATGAGCGGGCGTCCGGCGGCGAGGAGAGGCGCCTCCGCCGCGCGGATCGCATCGGCGGTGTACGCGACGGTGCGCTCGGTCATGTGGCCACCCTAGACGCGTCCGGCCCGATCACCCGCGAGCGGTACTCTTCGCGATCGTCTCCCGCTCCTTCGCGTCCGCCTCGCGGGCGGCATCCAGTTCGCCGACGGCCGCCTGCACGGCCCGCTCGGCGCGTTGGACGCGGAACTGCACGAGCGTCGTCGCGGCATACTTCGCGCGCACCCGGTCCTCGTCCTCTTCGTGCCCCACGGTCACGTACGCGCCGGCCAGCAGGATCACCTGGCTGGAGAGGTTCAGCCACAGCAGCAGTGCGATGAGGGCCGCGAAGGTCACCAGGAGCGGATTGCTGCCGGCGCCTCCGACGAAGAGTCCCGACAGCTGCTGCAGCGCGACGAGCCCGATGCCGCCGAGCAGCGCGCCGCGGAGCAGCGTCGCACGCCGCACCCGAAGGCCCGACAGCACAGCGAACGCCACCGCGACGACCGCCGTGTCGAGGGCGAGCACGACCACGGTGGAGATGAGCCAGGTCAGGATGCCGGAGATCCACGAGTCCGCCGAGATGCCGAGCCAGTCGCGCACCACCGTGAGGCCCGCGGTGGCGAGGAACGTCACGGCCGCGGCCGCGGCGAGCGCCACGCCGATCCCGATCGCGAGTGCGAGGTTGCGCAGCAGCACCCAGACGATCAGCGTGTCCTCGGTGGTGACGTCGGCGATCTGCCGCAGGGCCGAGCGGAGCGACCCGACGGCGCCGATGGCCGCGCCGAGCAGACCGATGGATCCGAGGATCCCGGCGACCGTGAAGCCGGCGGGGGCCTCGATCTTGTCGACGTCGATGAGACCGCCGGGGCCGACGAGGCCGGGAATGACACTGTCGACCGACCGCACCAGGGCGGCGAGGCCGTCGGGATTGCCCGCGAGCCACAGAGCCGCGAACGAGAATCCGATGAACACGCCGGCGAACACGCTGAAGAGGGTGCGGTAGGTCACGCTGTCGGCGAGCATCGGTCCGCGCCGCCCCGAGTAGACGAGGTAGGCGCGGACGAGACGCCGCTGCAGCGCCCACGCGGTGACACGACGAAGGAGGTCAGCCATCTCCCCAGGCTATGCGGGCTCCGCGGATTCGCGGTGCGGGGTTGACCGGGGGTCGAGGATCGCGGAAAGGCAGGGGCCGGGCACGGGCTCAGGTCACCTCGCCCAGCAGCACCCACCACGTCCCGAGCAGCAGCGGCGGACCGAACGCGATCTCGGCGCGCCGTGCGCCGGCGAGCAGTGCGCCCGCGGCGGCGGCTCCCCCGCACGCGAACCCGAGCACGAGCCCCGCCCCGACGGCCTCCGCGCCGAACCAGCCGAGGTGCGCGCCGACGAGCGCCGCCAGTGTCGCGTCTCCGCCGCCGAAGTCGCCGGGCCGGGCGAGATGGAGCGCGAGGCCGAGGAGGAACGCGGATGCCGCTCCGCCCCACACCCCCGGCGCGCGGTCGGCCTCGCCGGCGACGAACGCCGCCGACGTCAGCAGCGTCAGACCGAGCGCGAGGCCGGGCAGGACGAGCGCATGGGGCAGTCGATGACGACGGACGTCGACGACCGCGAGAGCGACGGAGATCGCCGCGAAGACCGCGAGAGCGACCCCGAGCACGGGGTCACGCGTCGAGGACGGACAGCCGGACCAGGACGATCGCGTCGGGCTCGATGCCCTCGCGGTCGCGGACCGCGCGCTTGAGCGGCAGGACGTACGCGCCGTCGGACTGCGGGAACACCGAGGTCCGCCAGGTCGACGTGCCGATGGTGGCCTCGACCCGGACGCCGCCGAATCCGCGCCGGTACGTCTGGGTCTCGCGCACGGCCTCGCTGAGGTCGAGCGGCAGCGCGGCGAAGTACCAGTCGCTGTCGAGCCGCGCCGCCCACCGGAAGACTTCTCCCTCGAACTCCACGATCATGCGCGTCTCCTTCCGCCGCCGTCACCCTACCCGCGGGCCCGGACACGTCGCCGGCGTTCTCCCCTGGGGAGGAACCGTCACGCGGGGAGGATGCCCGCGGCCCGCGCGGGCGCCGCGTACGCCCGCGCCAGGGACGCGACGGTGTCGTGGGCGTTCAGCCCGCTGGGGTTGGGCAGCACCCACGTCGGCACTCCCCCGATGCTCTCGTCCTGCCGGCCGGCGACGGCCGCGGCGCGGTCGAAGCCCTGGCGGTAGGCGGTGAGCCCGACGACCGCGACCGCGCGCGGCGAGAGCGCCGCCACGCGCGCCTCCAGCGCCTTTGCTCCCGCACGGAGTTCGTCACGGTCGAGCTCGTCGGCGCGCGCCGTCGCCCGGGCCACGAGATTGCTCACGCCCACGCCCGCCGCGAAGATCATCGCGCGGTCGGCGGCATCCAGGGGGCCGGTGTAGGCGGGCAGACGCGGCAGGATCCCCGCCTCGACCAGCGCGGGCCAGAACCGGTTGCCGGGGCGGGAGAACGGCGTCCCGGTCGCCGCCGTCCACAGGCCCGGATTGATCCCGACGAACAGCAGCCGCAGTCCCGGCCCCGTGAGGTCGGGGATCGTGGCATCCCGGAACGACTCCAACTCGGCGCGCGAATACCCCATGCGACCACTATGACCACATTCGGGCGAGGGACGCCCCGCTGTGCCAGGATCGGCGGAATGGATGCCGTGCCCGCGCTCACCGAGGTCCCCCCCGCGCAGTTCGTGATCGTGGGCGACAACATCCGCCTCGCGACGTACTCGTGGGGCGACCACGACGCGCCGCCGGTGCTGTGCGTCCACGGCTTCGGGTCGTCGACGCGGGACAACTGGGTCAACACCGGCTGGGTGCGCGACCTCCTCCGGGCGGGATTCCGGGTGCTCGCGGTCGATCAGCGCGGCCACGGTCTGAGCGAGAAGCCCCACGACGCCGCGTCGTACCGGATGGACGCGCTCGTCGCCGACCTCGTCGCGGTGCTGGACACCTACCTCGTCGACCAGGTGCGCTACCTCGGGTACTCCCTCGGCGGCCGCGTGGGCTGGCAGCTCGCGGTTGATGCCCCCGAGCACGTCGAGCGGGCGGTGCTCGGCGGCATCCCCGACGGTCGTCCCCTCGCGCGACTCCAGGTCGACCAGGCGCGGGCCTTCCTCGATCACGGCGAGCCGGTTCAGGATGCCACCACCCAGCGCTACATGTCGCTCGCCGAGCGCGTGCCCGGCAACGACCTGCGCGCCCTCGTCGCCATCGCGGAGGGCATGCGGCTCGGGCAGACCGATCCGGACCCCGCGTCGCCCCCGCCGCAGCCGGTGCTCATCGCCACCGGCACCGAGGATCCGATCCACGACCAGTCCGCGCGCCTGGCGGGTCTCCTCCCGCAGGGCGAGTTCGTCGACATCCCCGGCCGGCACCACGTCAACGCCCCCGGCGCCCGCACGTTCCGTGAGGCGGGCGTGGCGTTCCTCTCCCGCGACCTCTGAGCGGCCGCCGCTCCACTTCGGCCGCCGCTACGCTCCGGAGCCGCCCGCGACCGTTCCGCAGACGTACACGGTGCTCGGGGCGTCGGCCGCCGTCGTGCAGTTCTGCTCCACCCACGAGCGGATCTGAGCCGACACGGTACCGGTCGACGAGTCGCCCGCACCGACCGACGCTCCCCCGGGGCCGCCCACACGATCCTGTCCGGCGATGACGTAGCGCAGCTGCCCGCTCTCGACCAGCGAGATGAACCGGTCGAGGGTCGGCGCGGCATCCGTTCCGTTGAATCCGCCGATCGGGAGCACGGCCTCGCCGTCCGAGGCGACGATGAGCTGCGCGGCGCTCTGCGCGCCGAAGGTGGCCGCGAGGTACGTCGCGCCGCCGCGATTCTGCTCGAGCCATGACAGCAGCGCGGTCTGATCGCCGCCGAAGCCGCCCGCCCCGGCCGTGAACCCGCCGGTCCCGCCCGGCGCGCCGCCGGTCGCGCCCTGGCCGCCCGTCGTCCCGGATCCGGAGCGAGCGCCGCGACCGTCCCGCGTCCCGTCCTGTGCTCCCGCGCCGCCGTTGGGCGCGGCCATCCCGCCCGCTCCCCCGGCCCCCGGGGCGCCGCCCGGGGCGCCGGCGAACCCGCCCGCGCCACCCGTCTGCGCGCCGCCGGCAGTTCCGCCCCGGCCACCGAACCCGGATGCCATCTCCGACACCCCTCCGGCCACCGGGTTGATCGAGTTGGGGTGCGCGATCGTCACGGCCGACCACACCGCCGGGGTCAGGAGCAGCCCGACGACCATCGCGGCGGTCGTCACCATCCGCGCGCGATGGCGCGAGAGCAGCAGCACGATGGCGACGACCCCGATGAGAGCCTGCACGATCGCGACGGGGATGCTGTACCCGCCGACCGAGAACGCGATGCCCACCGCAGTGACCGCCGCGGACGCGAGAATCGCCACCGCGGGCCAGGCTTTTCCTGCGCGGGCGCTCCACGCGAGCGCGGTCGCCACCGCGAGAGCGAGGGGGACGGCGAGGGCGGACGTATAGAACTGGTGCATGCCCGCGACGACGGAGAACATCGCGCCGAACGTGGCGAGCCACACCGTGAGAAGGAGGGCGAGCGGACGGGGGAAGCGGAGGAGCCACAGCACCACCAGCGCCACGATCGCCGCGGGGATCAGCCACGCGATCTGACCGGCCAGCTGCGCGTTGAACAGGCGGAACACCCCGGGATCCCCCGAGAACGGCGGGGTGAACGACTCGTAGGCGGAACTGTCGCTCGTGGCGCCGAAACGCCCCAGCCCGTTGTATCCGAAGACCATCTCCCACGGGTCGTCGCCGAGCGTGCTGCCGATGTACGGGCGGCTGCCCGCGGGGATCAGCGCCACGATCGCCACCCACCACAGCGACGCGACCACGCTGACGGCGCCCGCGACGAGGAGGTGCCCGATGCGACGCGCCCACGACTGCGCGGTGGCGAGGTAGGCGGCGGCCAGCGCCGGCCACACCGCCCACGCCTCCAGCATGTAGAACTGGAACGACAGACCGATCGCCGCGCCGGCCACGACGAGCCAGCCGAAACTGCGCTGCTGGATCGCGCGGATGGCCGCCCATGCCGTGATCGACAGTCCCAGGACGAAGAACGACTCGGGCTGGTTCGACCGCGAGACCGCCACGAAGATCGGGGTGACCGCCACGATCGCCCCCGCCAGCAGCCCCGCGCGCACCCCGGCCAGACGTCGGGCCGCGACGGCGGTGATCAGCGCCGCGCCGACGGCGGCGAGGGCATTGGGGAGGATCACCGCCCACGTCGAGTACCCGAAGACCCGGACGAAGAGCGCCGGCACCCAGAACGAGCCCGGGATCTTGTCGAGCGTGACCGTGCCGGAGGGGTCCATGGCGCCGAAGAAGAAGTTCGACCACGACTGGCTCATCGACAGGGCGATCGAGGCGTAGTACGCGGACGGCGCGCCGTCCCACACCTGCCACGCGGTGAGGACCAGCGCCACGAGGCCGACCGCCGCGAGCCCCCACGGCCACGCGCGGCCACGCGGACGAGACGTCGCGGCGGGCCGAGCGAGCGGGGTCTGCGGAATGCTCAGGGTGGCGGTCACCGCCGCATCGTAGGCACCGCACTCCTAACGGCCGCCCTGGGCGACCTATGGGCGAGATATGGATGCCGCCCGCGCGGCGATCAGTTCGCGGAGACGCTCAGCGGCGGAGCGGCCGGAGCCGCGGTCGCGGCCATCTGCAGCCCCACCCGGACCGTCTGCCCCGACGCGAGGGATCCCGCCCATCCCTCGCCCCGACACGTGACCGTCGAGGAGCGGAGGAGGCACGTCATGCCCCACGTGTTCGTCACGGCGGTGGCGCCGGGAGACTCCCACGACACCGTCCACCCGGCCACGGGCGTCGCCGCGGTCACCGTCAGTTCGCTGACGTACCCCTCGCCCCACGCGCTCTGGGGGATCCAGGTCGCCGTGACCGCGGCCGACGCGGTGCTCGCGGTCGGCTTCGGCGTCGCGGTGGGTTTCGGCGTCGCGGTGGCCGTCGGTTTCGGCGTCGCGGTCGCCGTGGGTTTGGGCGTCGCGGTGGCCGTCGGTTTCGGCGTCGCGGGCGCCGTGGGCTTCGGCGTCGCGGTCGCCGTGGGTTTGGGCGTCGCGGTGGCCGTCGGTTTCGGCGTCGCGGTCGCGGTGGGTTTCGGCGTCGCCGTGGCCGACGGTTTCGGCGTCGCGGTCGGAGTCGGCTGCGGCACGGGCGTGAGGATGGGCCTCAGCGCGGCGAGCTTCGCGGTCTGCGGGGTACGCCAGTCGTCGGCGACCAGGCCGCCGGTGTCGCCGCTGTTGGGGTTGAACGACCAGTATGCGTAGCTGATCTTCCGCTGCGCGAGGTAGTCGACGAGCGCGGTCAGCCACGCCTTGTCGCTCGCGGTCTCGAGCTTGGTGCCGAACTCGCCGAGAAGGACGGGCGCGATGTTCTCCTTCGCGAGGTACCCCCAGTTGGCATCCCACAGCGCCGGCAGGTTCGCGGGGTACCCGGGGGCGGTGAACCACTTCTGCGCGTACACCGAGGCCGGGTAGTCGTGGGGCGAGTAGACGACGCGGTTCTTCACCGACAGCGTGACCGGGGCGGAGCGGACATCCTTCAGACCGCCGCCCCACCAGGTGCTGGTGCCATCGTTCTGCCGCTCCACGCCCTCGACGATGATGAGCAGCCGGGGGTTCACCGCGAGCACGGCGTTGCCCGCGCGCGTCGCCGCGGCTCGCCAGTCGCGGGCGGGATCACCGCAGTTCCAGCACGCGGGGCCGTGGGGCTCGTTGTGCAGATCGACGCCGATGACGGTGGAGTCGCCCTTGTACCGCGCGGCGAGCATCGTCCAGTCGTCGATCCACCGCTTCTCCGAGTACTGCGCGGTGTACCAGAGCTCGCTCTGCGCCCCCGAGTCCGGGCGGTGACGGTCGAGGATCACCGAGAGCCCGTGGGCCTTGGCTCGGGCGATCACGGTGTCCAGGAGTCGCAGCGGCGTGAGACCGGCGAGCCCGGGGTTGGCGTTGGCGTTGATGGAGTTGGTCTGCTTCGCCGCGAGGCACTCGTTCGAGAACGGCAGGCGCAGGGTGGTGAACCCCATCGCGGCGATGCTCGTCAGCCCCTCGTCGAGCGAGATCGACCACAGACCGTGCGGCGCGCAGTTCGAGGTCTCCATGCCGAACCAGGCGACGGCCTTGATCGTGTACGGGGCGCCGGTCGAGGTGACGATCGTCGACCCGCTGGTCGACAGCCACCCCGGCAGCGTCGCCGCCGATGCGGCGGGCGCCGTGATCGCCCCCGCGATCAGAAGTCCCGCGGCCGCGGCGAACGCGGCCACCCGCATCCGCGCACGACGCAGACGCGTCGACCACTCCCTCATTCCCACTCCCCCGCCCGTTCCGGTCATCGTAGCGGGCGACTCGGGCGGCCGTCAGCGCGTTGCGGGGCCGTCCGGCGAGCGATGTGCGCGATGCACCACGAGAGCGAGGTGCAGCGCTGCCAGCACCTCGCCGTCGTCCAGATCCACGCCCAGCACGCGCTCGGCGAGATCGAGCCGCTGGTAGAACACCGACCTCGACACGTGCGCCGCGGCGGCCGCCGCCGTGCGGTTGCCCGGGTGGGCGACGATCGCCCCCAGCGCCGCGAGCAGATCGCGTCGACGGGCGGGTGGGGCGGCGAGGACGGGTGCCAGCAGGTCCTCGCTGTGTTCGAGGAGCCGGTGGTCGCCCCGCAGCGACGACACGAAGCGGAGGAGCGGATGCCGCACGACCCAGTGCACCGCCCCCTCGGGCAGGTCGCCCACGTCGGCGAGATCGAGCGCCTGCTCGAGCGAGTCCAGCAGCCGGGGCACCGCGGCAGCGCCCGCGCCGCCGTCGACGCGCGGACCGACGGCGAGGCGGGGATCCCGCTCCTCACCGCGCAGGCGCGCCCGGAAGCGTTCGGCCGCCCCGCCCGCGAAGGTCGTGGGAGCGGGCACGGCGAGGAGGACCGGCATCCATCCCTCCGCGCGCTCGCCCGCCCCGCGCGGGGTGCCGCACAGGGCGCGTCCGCCGAGCTCGATCGCCGCCGCCTCCACGTCGGCGGCGGTCGCGCCGTCGGCCGCGAGACCGAAGAGCGCCGCCCCGGGCAGATCGAGGCGCGCCGCACCGAGGAGCGCCGTCACCTCGTCGGCCGAGCCGTACCGGCCGCCCAGCAGCGCATCCATGAGCCGGCGACGGCCAAGGCGCGCCCAGTCCTCTCCTTCGGGGTCGGCCAGGCGCCCGAGGGCGAGGGCCGTGGCTCCCTGTTCGAGCACCGCCCGTCGTCCGGCGGGATGCCCGGGACCGGCGAGCGCCACCAGCGTCGCCCAGCGGATACCGCGCGCCTCCACCGGCACGACGGACCGGCCGTCGTCGCCGTCGTCGCCGAACCGACGCGACCGCTCCTGCCAGTCGTGGAGCACAGCGGGGTCGGCATCCGCGAGTTCGGCCACGATCACTTCGTGCGCGAGCGACTCCAGCACGACGGGAGCGCGGAGCGTGTGGGCGAGGCGTTCCACGACGTAGTCGGCGGGCGCGCCGCGCAGTGCGAGCGAGGTGAAGAGCGTCCGCACCTCGTCGCGCGCCCGCAGCGCCGCCGTCTGGTCGTCGATGATCCGCCGGTGCACCTCTTCGGTGACGCTGACGAACTTGATCTCGCGGTGCAGCGCGATCAGCGGGAGTCCCGCGCCGGCGGCCGCCTCGACCACCACGGCGGGGAGGTAGCGGTAGTGGGCGCCCAGCTCGATGACGATCCCGACGAGCCCCGCGCGCACGAACTCGTACACGAGGGCGCGGAGGTCCACGGGTTCCGAGGGCCAGGCGGACGCGGTCGTCAGCAGCAGTTCCCCGCCCTCCAGCAGGCGCGCGACTCCGGGACTGTCGGACACGTGCACCCACCGCACGGGCACCGACAGGGCGGCTCCGCCGACCAGCACCTCGGGGGCTCCGACGGCGAGCGCGGGCGAGTCGAGAACCTCGGCGAGTGTGGGGAGCCCCCGGTCGACGGTCACCTCGACGGCATCCGGACGATCTGTCCGGGAGCGCTCGTCTTCGCGACGATCAGCCATGGGCGCATTCCCCTCTTCGTGGCGCAGAATCGGCAGTGAACACCCTACGGCGCTCCCGGTCGATCTGTCCGGATGGCCGATGACACAGGAGGATCCGCATGACCGTCATCCACCACCACATCAACGGCGAAGCCCGCGGTGCCGCGGAGCGGACGGGCGACGTGTTCGACCCCGCCACCGGTCGCGTCCAGGCGCAGGTCGCGTTCGCCTCCACGGCCGAGGTCGACGAGGCGATCGCCGTCGCCAAGGCCGCCCTCCCCGCGTGGCGGGCGACGAGCCTCATCAAGCGCGCCGACGTGTTCTTCCGCCTGCGCCACCTGCTCGTCGAGCGCACCGACGAGCTCGCCGCCATCATCACGGCCGAGCACGGCAAGGTGCTCTCGGATGCCAAGGGCGAGATCAGCCGCGGCATCGAGAACGTCGAGTTCGCCGCCGGCCTCGTGCACCTCCTCAAGGGTGAGCACGCCGAACAGGTCAGCCGCGGCGTCGACGTGCACTCCGTCAAGCAGCCGGTCGGCGTGGTCGCGGCGATCACGCCGTTCAACTTCCCCGTCATGGTGCCGCTGTGGATGACCGCCTCGGCGATCGCGTGCGGCAACACCGTCGTGCTGAAGCCGAGCGAGAAGGACCCGTCGGCGTCGCTCTTCCTCGCGAAGCTGTTCGAGGAGGCCGGGCTCCCCGCCGGTGTGCTGAACGTCGTGCACGGTGACAAGGTCGCGGTCGACGCCCTGCTCGACTCCCCCGACGTCCGCGCGGTGAGCTTCGTCGGCTCGACGCCGATCGCGAAGTCCATCTACTCGCGTGCCGCCGAGAACGGCAAGCGCGTGCAGGCCCTCGGCGGCGCCAAGAACCACATGGTGGTCCTGCCCGACGCCGACCTCGACTCCGCCGCCGACGCCGCCGTCTCGGCCGCGTACGGCTCCGCCGGCGAGCGCTGCATGGCCGTGTCGGTGCTGGTGGCGGTGGGCGACGACGTCGCCGACGCGCTGGTAGAGAAGGTGGCATCCCGCATCGAGGGCCTGAAGATCGGCCCGGGCACGGATGCCGCGAGCGAGATGGGTCCGCTCATCACGCGCGAGCACCGCGACAAGGTCGCCTCCTACGTCACGGGAGCCGCAGCCGAAGGTGCCGAGGTCGTCGTCGACGGCACGACGCAGCAGTTCGAGGGCGACGGCTTCTTCGTCGGCGTCTCGCTCGTGGACCGCGTCGCCCCCGGCATGAAGGTGTACGACGACGAGATCTTCGGACCCGTGCTCTCGGTCGTCCGCGTGAAGACGTACGACGAGGCCGTGGAGCTGATCAACTCCAGCCCCTTCGCCAACGGCACGGCGGTGTTCACGCGCGACGGCGGCACCGCCCGCCAGTTCGAGTTCGACATCGAGGTCGGCATGGTCGGCGTGAACGTCCCGATCCCGGTCCCGGTCGGCGCGTTCTCGTTCGGCGGATGGCGCAACTCGCTCTTCGGCGACTCGCACATCTACGGCCCCGAATCGATCCACTTCTACACGCGCAGCAAGGTCGTCACGACCCGCTGGCCCGACCCGAGCGAGAGCCAGATCAGCCTCGGCTTCCCCAGCAACCACTGACCCGCGGCATCCGGAAAGGAACGATCATGACCCTCACCTCCCCCGACCTCGCCGCCGACGCGCAGGTCCGCGCGAACGACCGCGCCCACGTCTTCCACTCGTGGAGCGCCCAGGCGCTCATCGACCCGCTGCCGGTCGCCGGTGGCGAGGGCGCGACGTTCTGGGACTACGCCGGAAACAGCTACCTCGACTTCTCGTCGCAGCTGGTGAACCTGAACCTCGGGCACCAGCACCCCGACCTCGTCGAGGCCATCCAGCGCCAGGCCGGCGATCTCGCCACGATCCAGCCCGCGATGGCCAACGGCACGCGCGGCGAGCTCGCGCGGCTCATCGCCGAGGTCGCCCCCGAGGGCTTCTCGAAGGTGTTCTTCACCAACGGCGGAGCGGATGCCAACGAGAACGCGGTCCGCATGGCGCGCCTGGTCACGGGCAAGCGCAAGGTGCTCGCGATGTACCGCAGCTACCACGGCAACACCTCCACGGCCATCACGCTGACCGGCGACCCGCGGCGCTGGGCGAACGAGCCCGCCGACGCGTCGGTCGTGCACTTCTTCGGCCCGTACGCGTACCGCTCCGCGTTCCACTCGGCATCCGAGGAGGAGGAGACCGCCCGCGCGCTCGAGCACCTCGAGCAGACGATCATCCTGGAGGGCGCCTCGACCATCGGCGCCATCATCCTCGAGACGGTCGTCGGGACGAACGGCGTGCTCGTGCCGCCGCCGGGGTACCTCCCCGGTGTCCGTGCGCTGTGCGACAAGTAC